>JBDZVD010000042.1:0-49871 GCA_040255525.1 Micromonosporaceae bacterium
GCGCGCCGCCCTGTGCTGAGCGCGGTGCCGTGAGGGACAGGCGCAAGCGAGTGACCCGCGCCCGCGAAGGGCAGGCGCGGGGGGAGCGACAAGCGAAGAGGTAGGCATGGACAAGCACAGGATCACCCGGCCGGGCGCGCCCGCCCGGCGTGCCCGGCGTGCCGGCACGCTGCTGGCGGCCGGGCTCGCACTGGCGGCCGGGCTGGCGGTGGCCGGCGTGACACCGGGGTCCGCCTCGGCGGCCGGGTCCACCGGGCGGGCCGGCGCCGCCCGGGCCACGCCGCACGGGTCCACCGGGCGGGCCGGCGCCGCCCGGGCCACGGCGGCCGGCAAGGTGCGGGGCAGCCTTCCCGAGCCCGCCGGGCCGTACCGGGTCGGTACCGTGGCGCTGCACCTGATCGACCGGTCCCGGCCCGACCCGTGGGTCAGCCAGCCGCCGTACCGGGAGCTGATGGTCAGCCTGTTCTACCCGGCGGCGGCGGCGACCGGCCGGGCCGTCGCGCCGTACATGCTGCCGGAGGCGGCGGACCACTTCGACTCGGTGACCGCGAACGACTACCTCGGGCTGAACCTGCCGACCGGGCGGGTGGACTGGGCAGCCACGGACACCCACGCGTACGCCGGGGCACCCGTCGACCGGCGGGCGGGCCGGCTGCCGGTGGTGCTCTACTCGCCCGGGTTGGGCGAGCCGCGTACCTGGTCGACCACGCTCGTCGAGCAACTGGCCAGCCGCGGGTACCTCGTGGTGACCATCGACAACACGTACGAGTCGCCGGAGGTGCAGTTCCCCGACGGCCGGCTCGCGCTGCTCTCGGATCCGCAGCCGACCGTGCCGTGGGTCACGAAGCTGGTCACCATCCGGTCCGCCGACACGTCGTTCGTCCTCGACCGGCTGACCGCGATCAACCGTGGTGGCGGCCGGAACCTCGGAGCCCCGGCCGGCCTGTGCGGCGCGATGGACCTGAGCGCGGTCGGCATGTTCGGCCACTCGGCGGGCGGATTCGCCACGGCCGCCGCGATGTACGACGACCCGCGCATCCGCGCCGGGGTGAACCTGGACGGCACCATGACGCTGAACCCGGATCCGGCCGCCGCGGCCGACCCGGCGTACTTCCCGGACGTGGTGACCTCCGGCCTGGACCGCCCGTTCCTGCTGCTGGGCAGCGACGGGGAGGGCGGCGAGAGCTACCGGACCGATCCGTCCTGGGCGGCGTTGCGGGCGCACAGCACCGGTTGGCGCGCCGATCTGACCCTGCGCGGCTCGGCGCACGCCTCGTTCACCGACGCGGAGGCCCTGGTCCCGCAGATCGCGTCGGCGCTGGACCTTCCGGCGCAGACCGTGACGGGGGACATCGGCACGCTCGATCCGGCGCGCGCGGTCACCGTCGAGGACGGCTACCTGGCCGCGTTCTTCGACCGCTTCCTGCGGCACCGGGACGGTCACCTGCTGGACGGGCCATCGCCCCGGTACCCGGAGATGTCCTTCGTCGGGTGAGCCGGGCTGCCCGGTGGCTTTCGGCCGCGTCGAGACCGGGAGCCACCGGGACGAATGGTCATGATCAGGTGGCCGCACCATCCGCCGGCGGCCCGCCGAGCGCTCGCGAATGACTCACCCCGGGCCGGGTAACAGCGGGGCAAGCCCGGGTCGCGGGACGTGCGACCCGCACCGAACTCAGCCACGGAGGTGTGAGCAGTGGCTTCGCGGGTCGGCAAGGGCGCCACCGCCTGGATCGTGATCGTCGCCATCGTGATCATCGGCATCATCCTGGCCATCACGCTGTCCTGCGGTGGCGGCAAGGGCGGCGGCGGGTATTGACCCGCCAGCGCCTCGTGCCGGCGTGGTGTTGTTCACCGACGGCGACAAAGCCCTGATCGGCGACGATGTCGCCGCGGCGATGGCAGCGGGGGCCGGGCCGGTCTAGTCCCGGTCGGGCACCATCGAGATGCGCTCCATGGTGAGTTCGCTCAGGTTGTCCAGGGTCAGGGCGGCGAGCGCCAGCGCGTCCGGCTGCGGCGGGTAGGCCGGGTGGGGGATCGCGACGACCGGCATGCCGGCCGCCGCCGCCGACCGCAGTCCGTTGCTGGAGTCTTCGACGGCGATGCAGTCTTCGGGCGCGAGCCGCAGCCGGTCGGCGATGGCGAGGTACACGTCCGGGTCGGGCTTGCCCCGCTCCACCTCCTCGGTCGACATGGTGACCTCGAACGCCTGCGTCAGTTGCGCCGTCTCCAGCACCCGGTCGATCAGCGAGCGGGGCGACGAACTGGCAAGCGCCCGGCGGTACCCGTCGCCGATCCGGAACACCGTCTCCACCGCGCCGGGCATCAGCGGCAGGTCGGCCTCGTACCGCTCGCGCATCTGCGCGATCACCTCATCGGCGACCTGGGCCGGATCCTTGCCGACGCCCAGCTCCTGGCTCAGGTAGGTGGCCCACTCGGACGTGCTCATGCCCATGAGCCGGGACTGGCTGTCCGGTTGCCACTGGCCGCCGTGCCGCATGACGTAGGCGCGGCGCACCTCTTCCCACACCGGCTCCGAGTCGATGAGGATGCCGTCGAGGTCGAAGACGACTGCCTGGATCACGAGTCACGCTCCATGGTGTTCCATGGTGGCACGGTGCCCGGCCGGTACGTAGCCGAACCCCTGCCGATCGGCGCGGACACCGGGACGGCCCGCGCCACGCGGCGGCGCTCTCGCCGGCGCTGTCCGGAGCGTTCGGGTACGGGCCGCGATTGTCGATCATGCGGTCGAGCTGACCGTGGCACGGCGCCTGCGCGGTCAGCTCACTCCCCGAGCGCGCTCAGGGCCTCCGCGATGGTCTCCGCGATCGGGATCGTCCGGCGGCCGATCAGCCGCGACAGGTCGCCCGGCCCACCGGACAGCGCGCCCCGGCTGATCGCCGCGTCCACCTCCACCAGGATGTCGGCGAAGTCCCCGGGCACGCCCGCGCTGGTGAGCAACGCCTTGTAGTCGCTCGGCGGGATCGACTGGTGCACGATGGGCTTCCCGGTCTGCCGGGACAGTTCCTCGGCGAACTCTGCGAACGTCCACTCGGTGTCGCCGCTCAACTCGTACGCCTTGTTCAGGTGGCCGTCGTGGTTCAGCACCACGGCGGCCGCGGCGGCATAGTCGACCCGTGGCGCGGTGGCCAGCCGGGCGTCCGGGCTCACGCTGTTGACGATGGCGCCGCGCTCGATGATCCCGGCGAGGTCGCCGGTGAACGTCGGCGCGTCGGTGTACCAGTTGTTTCGCAGGAACGTGTACGACAACCCGGTCTGGCGGATCCGCTGCTCCGTCTCGCGGTGCTCGTCCGCGAGGCGGAAGTCCGCCTTCGGGCCGCCGAAGACGCCGGTGTACGCCAGTTGTGCGACCCCCGCGTCGCGGGCCGCGTCGATGACCGCGGTGTGTTGCGCGGTGCGCCGGCCCACGTCAGTACCGGAGATGAGCAGCACGCGGTCCTTCGGCCGGAACGCGCCCACCAACGTCTCGGGCCGGTCATAGTCCGCGACGTGGAGCTGGATGCCCTTCGCCACCAGGTCCGCGGCTCTGTCCGCGCTGCGCGCCACGGCCCTGATCTGGTCCGCGGGCACCTTGGCGTCGAGCAGGTCCGCGATGATCATCCGGCCCAACTGGCCGGTCGCTCCGGTGATGACGATGCTCATGTCATCGCTTCTTCCCAGTTTTATGCGGTTTGCGCGAGTACTCCCGGCCTAACCCTACGGTGTGTACATGCTCAGCGGAAAGTACCAACTCGCAGGTAAGGTACTGGCGTGGAGGTAAGGGACCGGGCGGCGCCGGACTGCGGCCCGGACGTCAATCGCGCCGGGTGCCCATCCCGGGCCGTGCTCGAACACGTGACCAGCCGCTGGGGGGTGCTGGTGCTGGCCGCGCTGCTGGGGCGCTCCTACCGGTTCAGCGAGCTGCGCCGGCACGTCGGCGGCGTGAGCGAGAAGATGCTCGCGCAGACCCTCCAGACCCTGGAACGTGACGGGTTCGTCCACCGCGACGCCAAGCCGGTCATCCCGCCGCGGGTCGACTACTCGCTGACTCCGATGGGGCGCGACGTGGCAGGTCAGGTGTGGGCGCTGACCCGCTGGGTCGAGGGCCGGCTGGACGAGGTCGTCGAGGCCCGCGAGGCGTATGACCGCCGGGAGGCCGGCCCGCCGCGCAACTGACCCGCGTGCCCGGTCGGGTCATGAGACCTGTTGCAGGAACGGCACCATCATGCGCAAAAAGTCGCCGGTCGCGTGCACGTCCGAGGCGAGCATGAGGCCCACGAGGCCGAGCAGCGCCACGATGACGGCGTGGCGGGGCCGGGCCGGCGGGGCCCGCAGGGCGGCGACCCGGGCTCCGATGCCGGTGCCGTGGTAGGCCAGCGCGGCCGGTGGTAGCGGCGTGTCCGCGGCGGCCAGCGCGGCGCGGGCCAGCGAGGTGGCCGCAAGCCGGCGGTCGCCGACGGTACGGGCGGCGTTCTCGTCCGCCCAGCGCTCGCACAGGTACCGGCTGGTCGCGTCGAGCCCGATCAACAGCGGGTTCAGGATGGCGGCCGCGCGGACCACGCCGGTGTGCCAGTGGTGGCGGGCCGCCAGGTGGGTCCGCTCGTGGGCGATCAGCACCCGCCGCTCGGACACGCTCAGCGCGGCGAGCATGCCGCTGCTGACCACGATGTGACCGCCCTGACCGGGGACCGCGAAAGCCTGCGGCGCCGGGTCGGCCAGCACCACCAGCCCGGCCTCCCGGCGGGCGCAGAGCCGGTGCAGGTCACGGTGGATCGCGCGCCGGGCGTGCAGCTCTCGGGCCAGGCGGACGCAGCCGACGACCAGCAGCCCGACAGCCACGAGACCGACGAGGTCGTTGACCGGATCCGGATGCGAGACCACGCCGAGCGCCGGGTGGCGCTCCGGCAGGACGTCGTCGAGCAGCGTGGCCGACAACAGCGCGAGGGACCAGACCGTGCCGGCGGCGCACAGCGCCGCTCCGGCGGTCAGCGTCCAGGCCCCGATCACCGGCGGCAGGCGGCGTGCGGCGAGTGCCGGCCAGCCGACCGTGAAGATCAGCGAGGCGAACAGCGGGAGGTAGACGGCCACCCTCATCCGGGCCTCACCCGGACGAGTCTTCGCTCAGCGCCGCGCGTAGCGCCCGCTCATCGGCCGGGCTGAGCGAGCTGACGAACTGGTGCAGGATCGCCGTGCGGTCGCCGCCACGCTCCAGTACCGCGTGCATCTGGGTGGCAGCCCACTCGGCGGCGCCCTGGGCCGGCGCGTACGCCGGGTGGCCGTCCACCGTGGTCCGGACGACCAGGCCCTTGTCCCGCAGCCGGGTTAGGATCGTGTGCACTGTGTTGTACGCGAGGTCGCCGCCCAGCATGCCGTGCAGTCGCGTCGGGGTCAGCGGCGATCCGTTCGCCCAGAGCGCCCCGAGCACCTCGGCTTCCAACTCGCCGGCTCCCCGGCGCGGTGCCTGGCCGCCCGCGCCCGCCGGGTGCGGCGTCGATCTCAGCGGCGTCGATCTCAGCGGCGTCGATCCGGCGGCCCGCCGGCCGTCGGCCCCCTTCGGCATCCCGTGCTCCCTCCTGAGCCCACCGGCCAGCCTACGGCAGGTGGCGGCCGGCCCGCGGCCGTCGACCGGCCCGGAATCCGGCCCGTCCGCGCCACCGGCGGCCAGCGGTCCGGACGGCCGGCTCCGGCTGCCCCGGCCCCGGGCGGCCCGGCCTCGGTCGTCCCGGCCCCGGGCGGCCCGGTCCCCGGCGGCCCGGGCCGGTACCGGGCCGGATCAGGCCGGCGGCCACCAGTTCGACCACGACCAGTACGGCGACCGTCTCGATCGCGAGAAGGCCGATCAGTACCAGCAGCTGAGTCACTCCGGCCTGGACCGGGCTGGCACCGCCGAGCAGTACCCCGACGAACGCGCCGGGAAGCGTGACCAGCCCGACCGTACGGGTCTGGTCGATCGCCGGCAGCAGCGCCTGCGCGGCGGCCGGGCGCACCACGTCGCGGCGTGCCGTCCGCCCCGGGAAGCCGAGAGCGAGGCGGCCCTCGTACTCGCCGGCGCGCTGTGCCAGGTCGTCGAGTGCCCGCCGGCCGCCCAGGCCGGTCGCGGTCATCGCGCCGCCGATCAGGATCCCGGCCACCGGCAGCACCGCGACCGGCCGGGCGGCCACCAGCCCGGTGCCGAGCAGGACGCCCAGCACCGGCGCGACCCCGGCGGCGATGGCCAGGCCGGCCCAGCCACCGCTGCGGTCCCGGGTCATCCGGCGCGCGGCGGTGAGCGACGCGATCAGGTACATGATCACCACGAACGCGGCGGTCAGGCCGGCCGACCGCAGTACCGCCACGATGATCACCGAGACGGCGCCGAGCTGTGCGGCGGCGCGCAGGGACGCGGTGACCACCTGGCGGGCCACGCCGAGCCGGCCCAGCCCTGCCACCAGGCCGGTCGCCAGTACCAGAGCGCCGAGGACGGCGACCAGCGCCGGCCAGGACGCGGGCAGGCTTGCGTTCACCGCGGCGTTCCGGCCCTCAACGGCTCCGGCCCCTCACGGCGGTCAGCGCAGCCCGAGCCAGGCCAGGCTGACCGCTCCGGCGGCGGCACAGTAGATCGCGAACGGGGTCAATGTGCGGGTCTCGAAGTACCGGGTCAGGAACCGCACGGCCAGGTACGCGCAGACGAACGAGGCCACGCTGCCGGCCAGGACCTGACCGCGGATGCCGTTGCCGAGCGGCCCGAACAGGTCCGGGATCTTGAGCGCCCCGGCGGCCAGGATGACCGGCGTGGCCAGCAGGAACGCGAAGCGCGCGGAGTCCTCGTGGGAGAGCCCGGAGCGTAGCCCGGCGGCCATCGTCACGCCCGAGCGGCTGATCCCGGGCAGCAGCGCGAGGATCTGCGCGGCTCCGATCAGCGTGGTCTGCCTGAACGAGCGGGCCGCCACCCGGGCGTCCGAGGCGACCGGGTCGGTCGCGCCGGACGGCGCGTCGTCCGCCGGCGGCGCCGACGACGAGGCGAAGACCGCGCCGGTACCGGATCGGTCTACCAGCGCGGGCTGCGGTGCCATCGCCGCGGCGCGGCGGCGTAGCCGCTCGGCCCCGTACAGGATGCCGCCGTTGATGATCAGGAAGATCGCCGCCGGTACCGGCCGGCCGAGTACCGTCCGGAACGTGTGTTCGAGCGCGAGTCCGGCGATACCGACCGGGATGGTGGCGGTGATGATCATCCAGGCGAGGCGTTCGTCGGCGGTGCGCACCCGCCGGTACCGGATCGAGGTGACCAGTCCGGTGACGATCCGCACCCAGTCCCGCCAGAAGTACAGCACCAGAGCCAGCGCGGTCGCCACGTGCAGGCCGACAATGAATGCCAGGTACGGCGACTCCGGGGTGGATACGTTCAGGTCGGCGGCCCAGCCGCCGCCGACCAGGGCGGGCAGGAGCACGCTGTGACCGAGGCTGGACACCGGGAACAGTTCGGCGGCGCCCTGCAGCGCGCCCACCACGATCGCCTCCGCGAAGGTCAGATGACCACTCACCGGACTGCCCCCTCTGGTCTGTCGGGTACCGGCGACCGTCTGGCGGCGCCGCCCGAACCATAACCCTACAGGCTGTAGGATCAGCGACCGCCCTCGGCGCACGCTCAGGCCGGACGCCCGGACCGATCGGGTGCGGTGCGGAAAGCGCCGCACGGGAATGAACCGGACCATCGGCCACGATGTGACACAGCCGATGAAAGCTGGGTGCCCGGCAGGCGTGGCGGGTAAGACTGGGGCCATGAGCACCGATCCGACCCCACCGCAGAGTCACCTCGACCTACTCGACCGCCCGCTGTTCGCGCACCTGGCCACCGTGCGGCCCGACGGCGCGCCGCAGAGCAACGTGATGTGGTTCGACTGGGACGGGCAGCGGATCCGGATGACGCACACCACGCGCCGGCAGAAGTTCCAGAACTTCGCGGCCGAGCCCCGGGTGTCGCTGTCCATCGCCGACCCGGACGACCCGTACCGGTTCATCGAGGTACGCGGCGTTGTCGAGAGCATCGAGGACGACGACGAGAAGGCGTCGTTCTACCGATCGCTGCAGGAGCGGTACCACAACGTGTACGACATCACCGACGCCCCGCACCGGGTGATCGTGACCATCCGTCCGGAGGTCTACGTCACCGTCAACGGCGGCACCGCCACGCGCTGGCGCTGAGGTCGGATCAGCCGTACGCCAGGCGGTTGGCCGCCCGCACCGCCGCCGCGTACGCCGCGCCGAACCGGTCCCGGGCCAGCGCCGCACGCGCCGCGTTCGCGCCCGGCCCGCCGTGCACGCCCGGGCCGGGGTGCGCCGAGGCGCTGGCCAGGTACAGCCGGTCGATGGGCGTGTCGGCCCGGCCCAGCCCCGGTACCGGGCGCAGGAACAGCTGCTGGGACACCGCCGCCGTACCGCCGCCCAGCGCGCCACCGACCAGGTTCGGGTTCTCCGCCTCCAGCTCGGCCGGGCCGGCCACGTGCCGGGCCAGTACCGTGCCGCCGAATCCGGGCGCGTACCGCTCCAGTTGCGCCTGCATCCGCGCGGCCACCTCGTCGACCGCGCCGGCCGGCCAGGACGGCCGGTGGGGCAGGTGGGTGTAGGCCCACAGCGATTCGGTACCGGCGGGGGAGCGGCTCGGATCCGACGTCGACATCTGGCCGCAGATCATGAACGGCTCCTCCGGTACCGCGCCGGCCGCCAGATCCGCCGCGTACCGGTGCAGCCCGGCGAGGTCCGCGCCCAGATGCACCGTACCGGCCCCGGCCACGGCCGCCTCGCGCCACGGCACCGGCCCGGACAGCGCCCAGTCCACCTTGACCGTGGCGGCGTCCATCCGGATCCGGCGCGCGTCGGCGAGCAGCCGTTCCGGCAGCGCGTCCGGCGGGACCAGGTCCAGGTAGAGCGCTCCGGCCGCGACGTCAGCCACGACCGCCCGCCGGGCCCGGTACCAGTGACCGTCGCGGGTGCCCACGCCGAGTGCCCGGCCGTGCCCCACGACGATCCGCTCCACGTGCGCGCCGCAGCGCACCTCGCCGCCCCGGGCGCGAAGCCGGTGCACCAGCGCGCCGGTCAGCGCCCGCGCGCCGCCGCGCGGCACCGGGAAGCCGTACTGCTGGCCCAGCATCGCCAGCAGCCAGCCGTACCCGCCGCTGGCCGCGTCCGCGGGTCCGACATCGGTGTGCAGCGCGCAGCCGGCCAGCAGCATCCGCGCCCCGTCGCCGGCGAACTCCTCCGCGCCCAGTCGCGCGACCGGCAGCACGAACCGGCGGGCCAGCCGCAGCGCCCGCGCGGTACCGGCCCGGCGGACCAGTGCCCCCGCCGCCCGTACCGGCGGGAACGGCGTGAACATCGCGCGCAGCAGGTCGGGCCCCACCCGCTGCCACTCCCGGTACAGGTCGAGCCAGCGCTGGCCGTCGCCGGGGGCGAACCGGTCGACCGACTCCGCGGTGCGGGCCGGATCCCGGGACAGGACGGCGGCCGGCCGGTCCTGTGCGACGTGGGCCAGCACGGCCGGGGCGTGTTCCCAGCGCAGCCCGTGCTCGGCGAGGTCCAGCCGGGCGAGCGGGGTGGGAGCCGCCGCGAACGGGTAGAAGGCGCTGCACACGTCGTTGCGGAAGCCGGGCGCGGTCAGTTCGGCGGTGCGCACCCCGCCGCCCAGGGTGCCGACGGACTCCAGGATCAGCACGTCCCACCCGGCGTCGGCGAGCAGGTTCGCGGCGACCAGCCCGTTGGGTCCCGACCCGATCACCACCGCGTCGGCGGTACCTCCCGCGGTGCCTGCCGGGGCGCCGCCCACGGCGCCCGCTGCGCCCGTCCCGCCCGTCACCCCCCGATCATCCCGAACCGGGGCGGCGAGCGGTCGCCCTGGGGGCGGATCCATACCAAGTACTGGCGGCCGTCGCGCGTAATCCGCCGCCCGGCGGGGACCACGACCTCGTGCGGCGACAGCTGCTCGACCAGTCGGTCGCGCCGATCCTCGACGCGCTCGCCGAACACCGTGAGCGCGCCGACGCCTCGTTCACGCCGCCCGGGCACCGGGCGGGCCGGGGTACCGACGAGCGGGTGATCGAGGTGCTCGGCCTCGATGTGTTCCTGGCCGAGGCGCTGGCCCTGGGCGGCCTGGACGACCGGCCGCCCGGGCAGCGGGCGCTCAGCCTCGCCGAGGCGCTGATGGCCGAGGCCGTCGGGGCCCGGCACGCGCTGTTCGCCACGTGCGGCAGCTCGCTGTCGGTCAAGAGCGCCATGCTGACCGTCGCCGGCCCAGGGGACCGGCTGGTCGTCGACCGCAGCTCGCACAAGTCGGTGATCTACGGGATCATCATCGCCGGCATCGAACCGGTCTGGGTCGGGCCGGGCTGGGACGCCGACACCCAGCTCCCGCACCCGCCCAGCGTCTTCGCGATCCGGCGGGCACTGGACCGGGAGCCGGCCGCCAAGGGGGTCCTCCTGGTCAGCCCGACCGGGTACGGCACCTGCGCCGACCTGGCCGCGGTCGCGCGGCTGTGCCACGACCGGGACCGGGTGCTGGTGGTCGACGAGGCGTGGGGCGCGCACCTGCCGTTCCACCCCGACCTGCCGCGCTGTGCCATGCACGCCGGTGCGGACCTCGCGGTCACCAGCGGGTACAAGATGGGCGGCGGGCTGGAGCAGGGCTCCGTCTACCAGTTGCGGGGCGACCGGATCGACCCCGGCCTCCTGAAGCTGCGCGCGGACCTGCTCGGTACCGGCAGCCCGTCCCCCGCCATCCACGCCGCGCTCGACGGCTGGCGGCGGCAGATGGTGCAGCGGGGGCGCGAACTGCTGGGCCACGCGCTGCGCCTGGCCCGACAGGCGCGGGCCGGCCTGGACGAGCTGCCGGGAATCGCGGTGGCCGGCCGCGACCTGACCGGACCGGGCCGGGCGGCGGACTTCGATCCGCTCCAGGTCGTCGTCGACGTCTCCGGCGCCGGCGTGGGCGGCGCCGCGGCCGCCCGCTGGCTGCGCGAGCAGGCCCGGGTGGAGGTCGCGGCCGCCGACCACCGGCGGATCGTGGCGCGGCTGACCTACGCGGACAGCGAACAGACGGTACGCCCGCTGCTGGCCGGGCTGCGCCGGCTGGTCAACGCGCGTTCGGCGCTTCCCGCCGCGATGCCGGTGGACCTGCCCGACCCGGCCGAGCTGGAGCCCGAGGTGGTGATGCTGCCCAGGGACGCGTTCTTCGGCAACTCCGCGACGGTACCGGCCAGCCAGGCGGCCGGCCGGGTGGCGGCGGAGACGATCACGCCGTACCCGCCGGGCATACCGGCGGTGGTACCGGGCGAGCGGATCAGCGAGGCGGTACTGGAGTACCTGCGGGCCGGGGTGTCCACGTCGGCGATGCGGGTACCGGACGCGGCCGACCCGAGCTTGGCGACCATAAAGGTGGTGTGTGCCTGAGCGCAGCCGGAGCCGTACTGTGGCGGAGGCGAGCACGGGCCGCGCGATAAAACGCCTGAGCGCAGCCGGCGCGCAATGTGCCTCGCTTCGGTTCGCCACGTCAGGCCGTGGGGCGGCGGCGGGTCCGCTGCGGGACCACCGTGTAGCGCGGATCCCTGGCCGAGGCGAGGCCGGCCTCGAACACGCCGAGCCGGGCACACAGCGAGCCGGCCAGCAGCGCCGCCCCGCACACCGCCGCGGCCGCCCGGTTGCCGCGGCCGAACACCAACCCGCCGAGCGCGCCGGCCACGGTGAGCCCGCGTGCCGCGCGCGCCAACCGCCCGGCCCGCCCCCGCTCGTAGGTCTCGGCGACCATGCCGAGCCGCTGGCGCATCAGCGTGCCCGCGCACAGGTCGACCACCGCGCCGAACGCGGCGATGCGCCGGGCCGGGCCGGCCTGGGAGACCGGCGTGCCGAGCATGCCGAGCCCGCCTGCCGCGGCCGCCGCCGAGCCGGCGAACAGGAAGGGCAGCTCCCGGTGCCCGTCCTGCCACGCCGGTACGGCGGTGTCCCCGATCAGCACGCTCGTGTACTCGACGATCGCCGGCCCCAGCACGCCGGCGGTACCCGTGGCCAGCGCGCCGAGCCGCGGCACCCGGCCGGTGGCCGCGCTGGCCGCGGCCAGCCCCGCCACCGGCGCGTACCCGGACAGCAGCCAGGATCCGACGCTCATCGGCGATGTCGGCTTGAGCACCCGCAGCATGTTCATCAACCGGCCGGGCCGGCCGAGGTCGTGGACCAGCGCGACCAGCGAACCGCCGACCGCGACCGCCGCCCCCAGCTTCGCGGTGCGGGCCAGTGCGGGCAGCCCGGCCGCCTGCGCCCCGGCGGCGAGTATCGAGGAGGCTCCGGCCAGGCCGCCCAGGAAGAAGTACCCGGCGATGTCGGCGGCCTTCCAGTGCGGTGCCCGCACGATCGGCTGGCCGTAGTAGGACGGGAAGTCGGGCACCGCCCGGTCGCCCAACCCCGTCCCCGGCCGGCCCCCGGTGGCGTGCCTCCGCCCGCCCGTCCCCGGCCGCCCGCCGTCCGCGCGCCCCGCGACCGCCTGGCCTGCCTGGTCTGCCCGCGCCTGGCCCGCCTCCCGGCGTGGCTGCCGCCCGCCGTCGGGATGGCCGTTCATCCGCGCCGGCCCGGGCGGACGAAGCTGGCCGCCGCGCCGGCCAGCAGGGTCAGTCCCGCCAGCGCCGCGTACCTCCACATCGACGGCAGGCGGCTGGTGCCCACCACCGGATCGGGGGGCAGCCCGTACACCTCCGGCTCGTCGAGCAGCAGGAAGAAGGCCCCGTCGCCGCCCACGCCGTCGTCCGGATCGTGGCCGTACAGCCGCGCCCCGCTGGCTCCGGCGGCGTGCAGCGCGTCGACCCGGGCCGCCGCCCGGGTACGCAGCTCGTCCAGGTCACCGAACTGGATCGAGTCGGTCGGGCATGCCTTGGCGCAGGCCGGCTCCAGGCCGGTGGTCAACCGGTCGTAGCACAGCGTGCACTTCCATGCCCGGCCGTCGCCCTGCCGCTGGTCGATGACGCCGTACGGGCAGGCCGGAACGCAGTACCCGCAGCCGTTGCAGATGTCTTCCTGCACGACTACCGTGCCGAACTCGGTACGCAGCAGCGAACCGGTCGGGCACACGTCCAGGCACGCGGCATGGGTGCAGTGCTTGCACACGTCCGAGGACATCAACCAGCGCAGATCCTCGCCCGGCGGGCGGTCCGTCACCCGCTGCTCGACGAACGCCACGTGCCGCCAGCTGTTCGCGTCGAGCCTGACCGTGTTGTCGAACGACATCCCGGTCAGCCGCAGGCCGTCCTCGGGTATCGCGTTCCACTCCTTGCACGCCACCTCACAGGCCTTGCAGCCGATGCACACCGAGGTGTCGGTGAAGAAGCCCTTGCGCGGTGGGTGCTGGTGGTACCCGGCCTCGCTGGCCGGATCCCCGTCGCGGATCGGCAGCCGCAGCCCCGCGATCAGTTGCGCGGTCACGGCGTCAGACCTCCGTTCCGGTCTGCGCGGTGATGCCGGCACGCTGGCGGTACTCCTCGACCAGGCGGAGCCGGTCCGGGCCCCGCGGCCGGCGGCCGGGCCGGATGTCCGCGGCGAACGCCTTGTCCTCCTGGATGTGCACGTTCGGGTCCAGCACGATCGGGGCCAGTTCGTTGGCCGCGTCGCCGGTGCTGTACCCGTTCGGTCCCCAGTGGAAGGGAAGGCCGATCTGGTGCACGGTGCGGTCCTGTACCCGCAGCGCGGGGATCCGGTCGGTGACGATGACGCGCGCCTCGATGGCGTTGCGCGCGCTGACGATGGTGGCCCAGCCCAGGTGGGCCAGGCCGCGCTCGGCCGCCAGTTCGGGGGAGACCTCGCAGAAGAACTCCGGCTGGAGTTCGCAGAGGTAGGGCTGCCACCGGCTCATCCCACCCGCGGTGAAGTGCTCGGTCAGCCGGTAGGTGTTGACCACGTACGGGAACACGTGCCCGCCGGGTTCGTCGCCGCTCGGCGCGAACAGGTTGTCCGGTGCCCGGGCCGGGGCGCGCCGCACCGGGTTGCGGGGATGCCGCGGGTACAGCTCGTTGGGCAACGGTGACTCCTCCGGCTCGTAGTGCGCCGGCAGCGGACCGTCGACCAGGCCGGCCGGCGCGTAGAGCCAGCCCTTCCCGTCCGACTGCATGATGAACGGGTCCACACCGGACAGTGCGTCGATGCCGCGCGACCGGGGATCCGGCCGGTACGAGGGCGGCCGGGTCGCCGGAAAGTCCGGTGCGTCATGCCCGCGCCATCGGTCGGCGTCCCCATCCCACCAGACCAGCGCCTTGCGCTCGCTCCACGGCCGGCCGTCCGGATCGGCCGAGGCGCGGTTGTAGAGTGTGCGCCGGTTGGCCGGCCAGGACCAGGCCCACTCGCTGCCGACCGAGTTCTGTTGCGTCCATGGCTTGCGCCGGGCGGCCTGGTTGACCCCGTCGGCGTAGATGCCGCAGTAGATCCAGCAGCCGCAGGCGGTCGAGCCGTCGCCGGTGAGCTGCTCGTAGCTGGACAGCGGCGAGCCGTCCGGCCCGCGTCCGTTGATTTCGGCCAGTACCGCCTCGGCGTCCGGCTCGTCGTGCTCGCCCCGCACCGGGTAGTCCCAGGTCAGGTCGAGCACCGGCCGGTCGGCCGGGTCGGTCGAACCGGCGAGCTTGCGCCGGATCGCGCGCCCCAGGTGGTATATGAACCACAGGTCGCTGCGCGCGTCCCCGGCCGCGTCCACCGCCTGGTCGTGCCACTGCACCATCCGGTTGGTGTTGGTGAAGCTGCCCGACTTCTCGGTGTGGGCGGCGGCCGGGAAGAAGAACACTTCGGTCCGGATGTCCTCTGTGGACAGCTCCCCGGAATCGATTTCCGGACCGTCCTTCCACCAGGTGGCGCTCTCGATGAGTGTGAAGTCCCGGACCACCAGCCAGTCCAGGTTCGCCATGCCCAGCCGCTGTATCCGGGTGTTCGCGGAGCCGACCGCCGGGTTCTCGCCGATCAGGAAGTATCCCCGGCACACCCCGTCCCGCTGGGCCATCGCCGTGTCGTACGTGCTGTGACTGCCGGTGATCCGGGGCAGGTAGTCGAAGCACCAGTCGTTGTCCGCGGTGGCCGCGTCGCCGAAGTACGCCCTGAGCAGGCTGACCAGGTACCCCTTCAGGTTGTCCCAGTAGCCCTTGTCCGTGCCGTTGCGCTTCAGGTAGGTGGTCAGGTCGTCGTGGACGTGCGCGTGCGGCATGGGCAGGTACCCGGGAAGGAGGTCGAACAGCGTCGGGATGTCGCTGGATCCCTGGATGCTGGCGTGCCCGCGCAGCGCCATGATGCCGCCGCCCGGGCGGCCGATGTTGCCCAGCAGGAGTTGCAGGACCGAGGCCGCCCGAATGTACTGCACCCCCACGGTGTGCTGCGTCCACCCCACCGCGTACGCGAACGCTGTCGTCCGCTCCCGCCCGGAGTTCGCGGTCAGCGCCGCGCACACCCGGTCGAACAGTTCCCGGGGGATGCCGCATATGCGCTCGACCATCTCCGGGGTGTACCGGGAATAGTGCCGGCGCAGGATCTGGAACACGCAACGCGGATCCTGGAGGGTCTGGTCGGCGCGCGGCTCCCCACGCAGCGACGGGCCCAGGTTGCCGTGCATCTCCGGATGAGCCGCCTCGGCGACCGTCCGCCCGTTGCCGCTCTCGCCGTCGAACCTGTGCTCCCGCTGGCCGATCGCCGCTGAGGCGATGACGCCCTGGTAGGTCCAGCCGTCCGACTCGTAGTGCGGGTGGTCGTCGCGCAGGCCGGAGAACAGCCCGGCCAACTCCTCGGTGTCCTGGAACTGTTCGTCCACGATGGTGGCGGCGTTGGTGTAGTTGACGACGTACTCGCGGAAGTAGGCACCGCTTTCCAGCACGTGGTGGATGAGCCCGCCGAGGAACGCGATGTCGGTACCGGGCCGGATCGGTACGAACACGTCGGCCAGCGCGCTGGTGCGGCTGAACCGGGGGTCGACGTGGATGACCGTGGCGCCGCGTGCCTTCGCTTCCATCACCCACTGGAAGCCGACCGGGTGCGCCTCGGCGAAGTTGGAGCCCTGGATGACGATGCAGTCGGAGTTCTGGAGATCCTGCAGGTACGTTGTCGAGCCGCCCCGCCCGAACGAGGCGCCCAGGCCGGCCACCGTGGCGCTGTGGCACACCCGGGCCTGGTTCTCCACCTGCACCACGCCCAGCGCGGTGAACAGCTTCTTGATGAGGTAGTTCTCCTCGTTGTCCAGCGTCGCGCCGCCGAGGCTCGCGATGCCCATCGTGCGCCGGGTCCGCGCACCCCGCCGGCTCCACTCCCAGGTGTCCCGCCGCGTCTGGATCACCCGGTCGGCCACCATGTCCATCGCGGTGGCCAGGTCCAGCCGCTCCCAGTCGGTGCCGTACGGCCGGCGGTACAGCACGTCGTACCGGCGGCCGGGGCCGGTGGTCAGCTGCAGGCTCGCCGCTCCCTTGGGACACAGCCGACCCCGGCTGATCACCGAGTCGGGATCGCCCTCGATCTGGACCACCCGTCCGTCGCGGACGTAGACGCTCTGCGCGCACCCCACTCCGCAGTACGGGCAGATCGACGGGACCACCCGGTCCGCCGTGGCGGTACGCGGAGTCAACGTGTCGGTACCGGTGGACCTCGTCGCGCTACCGCGGGCGAACGGGTCGGCACCGATCAGCTGCCGGTACACCGGCCATCTGCGCAACCACGCCGAGACGTCCACGCGTCACCTCCCGACCCGTGCCAGCCGCTGCCTGCGCAGCCTCTTCCCAGGGCCCGGACGGACAAACGTGCCGAGCCGGACGGGTTTGCCGATGCGGAGCGCCGGGTAGGACGGCGCTCATGGCTGGACCACGGCAATCCCGGCCGCATGACCGCGACGCCTCGCCCCTCGGCGCCGCCGGTGGCCGGACTCCTCGCGTTGTCATCGTCGGGGCCGGCTTCGCCGGCTACCACGCCGCCCGCCGCCTGCTCCGGCACGCCCGGGGCCGGGCGGAGATCGTCCTGGTGAACCCGACCGACTATTTTCTCTACCTTCCGCTCCTTCCCGAGGTGGCCACCGGAATCCTGGAGCCGCCGCACGCGTCCGTGTCGCTGCCCGGCACCCTGCCCGGCGTGCGGCTGGTGCTCGGCGAGGCCATCGCCGTGGACGTGGACCGGCGCCGGGTCAGCTACGTCAACCCGGACGGCGGCCACGGGCAGGTGGAGTACGACCGGCTGGTACTGGCCGCCGGCAGCGTCAACCGGCTGCTGCCGATCCCCGGCGTGGCCGAGCACGCGCACGGTTTCCGTGGCCTGCCCGAGGCGATGTACCTGCGCGACCACATGACCCGCCAACTGGAACTGGCCTCCGCCGCGAGCGATCCGGAGGAACGCCGGGCGCGCAGCACCTTCGTGGTGGTCGGCGCCGGGTACACCGGCGTCGAGGTGTGCGCGCACGGGCAGCTCTACACCGACATCATGGCGTACCGCACGCCCCAGTTCGGCGAGCTCAAGCCCCGGTGGCTGCTGCTTGACATCGCGCCCCGGGTGCTGCCCGAACTGGACGAGCGGCTGTCCGTCACCGCCGACCGGGTGCTGCGCTCGCGCGGGGTCGACGTGCGTACCGGCACCTCGGTGCAGGAGGCGACACCGACCGGGGTACGGCTGTCCGACGGCGAGTTCGTCGGCACCCACTCGCTGATCTGGTGCGTGGGCGTGCGGCCCGACCCGTTCGTGGATTCGCTGGGGTTGGAGACCCGCAAGGGCCGCCTGGTCGTCGACGAGTACCTGACCGTGCCCGGGCATCCGGAGATCTTCGCGTGCGGCGACGCCGCGGCGGTACCGGACCTGACTCGGCCCGGCGAGATCACCCCGATGACCGCACAGCACGCCCAGCGCCAGGGCAAGACCGTGGCGCACAACATCGCGGCCTCCTACGGTCACGGGAAGCGGCGCCAGTACAAGCACCGCGACCTCGGTTTCGTGGTCGACCTCGGCGACTCGGCGGCGGCGGCGAATCCGCTGGGTATCCCGATGTCCGGATTGCCGGCGAAGGCGGTCACCCGCGGGTACCACCTGCTGGCGATGCCGTCGAACCGGACCCGCATCGCGGTGGACTGGGCGCTGGACGCGGTGCTGCGCCGGCAGATCGTCCAGGTCGGCCTGGTCCGGGCGGTCAGCGTCCCGTTGGACACCGCGAGTCCGGAACTTCCCGCCCGCCGCTAGCGGTCGTTTCCTGGCTGCCTGGGGCATTTCCCGGTATCCGCGAGCCGGTGCCCCGCCGCCGCGCCCGGCCGCGGTGCCATGCCCGCCGCGGCGTCGCGCCGCGCCGCCCGGCGTCGCCCCGGTCGCCGCGGCCGGTTGACCGGCGGTCGCCGGTAGCCTGGTCCCGTGGGCAGGCGCGGCGCGGCGGGAATCAGCGAACAGGTCGACTTCGGCACGGCCGAGCTGGTACCCGACGGCGACCGGCCGGGCGGCTGGACGCTTCTCATCGACGGCGTCCAGCACTCCTATGTGGACATGGAGGATCCCCGGCACCTGGAATTCGAGTACGTGCGGCGCCTCGCCTCCGTCGTCGATGCCGCCGCGCCCGCGGGGAAGCCGCTGCGGGTACTGCACCTCGGCGGCGGGGCGCTGACCCTGCCCCGGTACGTGGCGGCCACCCGGCCCGGCTCCCTCCAGCGCGCCGTGGAGCGGGACGCCGCGCTGACCGCCCTGGTCCGCCGGATCCTGCCCCTGCCACGCGGCACCGACCTGCGGGTACGGGTGGCCGATGCGCGCGAGGCCGTGGAGGGGTCCGGCCCGGCCCGGTACGACCTCGTGGTGGCCGACGTGTACGGGGGCACCCAGATGCCGGCCCGGTTCGCGTCCGTGGAGTTCGCCGCCGCGGTGGCCCGGGTGCTCCGGCCCGGCGGCTGGTACGCGGTGAATCTCGCCGACGCGGCCCCGCTGGCATTCAGTCGGGGTCAGGTCGCCACCCTGCGCGCGGTCTTCGACGACGTCTGCCTGATGACCGAGCCGGGAGTGCTGCGCGGCCGGCGGTTCGGCAACCTGGTGCTGGTCGCCGGGGGACAACTGCCGGTCGCCGCCCTGGCGCGCTCGGCGGCCACCGAGGTGTTTCCGGCCCGGCTGCTGCACGGGGTCGACCTGGACCGGTTCTGTTCCGGGGCCCGTCCGGTCACCGACGCCACGGCGGTGTCCTCCCCGGCCCCTCCCCGGGACCTGTTCGGCTGAGCCAACCCTCCGGCCGGGCCCTGGCCGGTACCGCCGGCCGTGCGGGCGAACGCGCCGTAGAGTCGAACGCGTGAACAGCCCCGAACCCGGACCGCAGGCCACTCCGTACGACGCCGGAGTGGCCACCGTCTCCGACCCGGCCAGCGTCCTGCTCCCCGGGCACGATGTGCCGCTGGGCCGGTACACGACCGTACGGCGGCTGCTGCCTCAGCGCAGCCTCCGGATGGTCGGCGCGTGGTGCTTCGTCGACCACTTCGGCCCCGACGATGTCGCCGGCCGGCCGGGCATGAGCATCGGGCCGCACCCGCACACCGGCCTGCAAACGGTGACCTGGCTGGTCGACGGCACCGTACTGCACCGGGACAGTCTCGGCAGCCTGGTCCACATCAGGCCCGGAGAGATGAACCTGATGTCCGCCGGCCGGGGCATCGCGCACTCCGAGGAGTCGCCGGCCGATCACCCGCCGGTCATCCACGGCCTCCAGCTGTGGGTCGCGTTGCCCGAGCCGGCCCGGCACGGTGAACCCCGCTTCGACCACCATGCCGATCTGCCGGTGCTGGCCGGCGACGGGGTGCGTACCACCGTCGTGGCCGGGGAACTGGGCGGCCACCGGTCGCCCGCGCTGGTGCACACGCCGCTCGTCGGGGCGGAGGTCGTGCTGGCCGCGGGCGCGGCCACCCGGGTGACGCTGGAACGCGGTTTCGAGTACGCGGTACTCGCCATGAACGGCACGGCGCGGGTCGCCGGTAGCGATCTGTCCCCGGGCGTCCTGCTGTACCTCGGCCGTGGCCGTACCCACCTGGATCTGGGCGGCCGCGACGGCGCCAGGGTCTTCCTGCTCGGCGGCGAGCCGTTCGAGGAACCGCTGGTGATGTGGTGGAACTTCGTCGGCCGCTCGCACGAGGAGGTCGTCCAGGCGCGCGAGGACTGGCAGGCGCGGCGCCGGTTCGGTGAGGTCCGCGGGTTCGCCGGCGAGCGCCTGCTCGCTCCGGAGATGCCGACCACCCGGCTCAAGGCGCGGACCCGGGACGGCCGTACCGTCTGATGTGGCCGGGCCGCGGGCCTGGGCGGACCCGGCGGCCGCCGGACTGATCGGTTCAGAGGTGCTTCATGGCCTCGGCCGTATCGATCCCGTTCAGCCGGGCGAGCACCATCGCCTGGAACCGCGGGCACGACTGGTAATCCGGGTGCTGGCACCGTATCGCGTGTTCCAGCATCGCCTGCGACAGCATGAGTCGGGCGATGCGTTGCCGCACCTGGTCCAGTTGGCCCCGCAGCACCTCGCGGCGCGTCTTCCGGTCCGCGGCGCTGAACAGTTCCCGTAGCTGCTCCAGGCTGAACCCCGCCTCCTTGCCCGCCAGGATCTCGGCGACCCGGGTCACGTGCGCCGTGCCGTACACGCGCCGGCCCGCCACCCGCCGCGCCGGCGACAGCAGCCCCATGTCCTCCCAGTGCCGCAGCACGTGCGTAGCCAGGCCGAAGCGCTTCGCCAGTTCACCGATCGCGTACTCCACCGACCATCTCACCGACTTCGGGTTCGCGTTGACCGCGGCGGGCTTGACTTCAGGTCAACCTGAACTCGCACACTATCGCGCATGCCCGAGACACACTCCGCCTACACCGACACCGACACGCTCATCCGGATGCTCGACGCCGCCGATGCCGCACCCGGCGCCGCCGCCCTGCGCGAGCGCAGCTACGAACTGCTCCGGCCGCGTCCCGGCGCGACCGTGGTCGACGCCGGCTGCGGCGCCGGTCGCGCCGTCGCCGAACTCGCCGGGCGCGGCTTCCGGGCGATCGGTGTGGACCTCGACCCGGCGATGCTGGCCGCCGCGCGCGGCCGGTTCCCCGACATCGACGTGCGCGCCGCCGACGCCACCGACCTGCCACTGGACGACGGGCAGGCGCACGGGTACCGGGCCGACAAGGTGTACCACATCCTGCCCGACCCGCCCGCGGCTCTGGCCGAAGCCCGCCGGGTCCTCGCACCCGGCGGCCGCGTCGTGCTGCTCGGCCAGGACTGGGACACGATCGTCATCGACTCGGACCAACCCGACCTGACCCGCCGCATCGTGCACGCCCGCGCCGACACGATCCCCCATCCCCGCATCGCCCGCGCCTACCGCAACCTGCTGCTCGACGGCGGATTCGGCGATGTCGAGGTCGAGGTGCATACCGTGGTGTTCACCGACGCCGCAACGCTGACGCTGGTCACCGGACACGCGGACGCGGCCCGCCGGACCGGTGCCATCGGCGCCGAGCAGGCCGAGGCTTGGGTGGGCGAGCAGAACCGGCGTGCCGCCAGCGGCAGGCTGCTGGTCGCCCTCCCGATGTTCGTCGCCTCGGGCACGCGCTGACTTTCTCGCGTCAGCGCGCGGGCCGGCTCAGCTCGGTCTCCAGCGGAGTGCGGAACCGCGGCGTGATCCGGACGTCTCCGAGCCACGCCCCGATCCCCGCCGCCGCCGCGTCGATCGCGTCACGGGCCTCCCTGCCAGCGTCCTCCAGCAGCCGTACCGCGATGCTGCCGTCCTCGCGCTGCGCCCACCCGCCGACCACGTGGCCGTCCCACCACACGGTCGGACCGGCGTTGCCGGTGCGGTCGAACAGGGCGACCCGGTGTTCCCCCACGTACCAGTCCCGGCCGGCCCAGCCCATCACGGTCGGGTCCAGCGCGGGCAGCAGCACGGCCGAACCCTGCACCTGCGGCACCTCGTCCGCGTCCTGCGCGAGTACCAGTCCGGAAACCCCGTCGAGGTCCACCTCGACCGTGTCCAGCGCGGCGAGTGCCCGCTTGACCTCGCCCATGGTCCAGCCGGTCCACCACTTGACGTCCTCGACCGTGCCGGGCCCGTAAGCGGAAAGCCAGCGCCGGGCCAGCTCCACCCGGGCGTCGGCGGGCGACCACTCCGGCATCCCGCCGGGCAGCCAGCGCTCGATCGGGGACCAGCTGTACTGGGTACTCAACCAGGATCCGCGCGGCCGGCCGCGGACGATCCGCCCCTCGGCGGCGAGGATCAGCAGGAGCCGGCTGGTGATGTTGGTGGCGCCCCCGTACGGCTTGTCCGGGGCCACGACCACCTGCGTACGCAATCGCGGTTCATCCCGCGACAGCGTGGCCGCCGGCGCCTCTGCCCGGGCGGCCAGCGCCGTGACGGTCGAGTCCTCGACTTCGGCGAGCCAGGCCGCCGGATCGTCCGCGACGCCGGCTGCGGAGAGCAACCCGAGCAGCCGCTTGCGTTGCCGTGCCGCGATCGCCGGCATGGTCGACTCCTGCACGACCGGGACCAGACCGGTGGGGACCACGAAGACGGTGCGGCGCATGCCGAGCATGCGCATGAGGGTGCGGTCCTCGTAGAGGGTGCGTTCGATGTCGGCCGGCGTGACCGGGGCGCCCCCGGCCGCCGCCGACCTCGCGGCGAGAGCCAGGAACACGGTGGCCGGATCGGTGCTGTGCAACGCGACCAGATCCTCCGCGACCCGGGTGGCGAACGCGGCGCCGTCCCGATCGGGCGCGCCCGATCCCGCCTCCGGCGCCGCAAGATGATGCCGCCGAGCCAGCCGTGCCCGGCGTTGCGCCACCGGTATCCGAATCGTCACCCCATCTACTGTATTAGCCAGCCGATCGGAGAAGCGCCGTGCGGGGCGTACCGGATCACCTGCGGCCGCCTGCCGGCCGGAACCGCGAACACCACCCAACCCCGTAGGCACTTGCCCGGTGCGAGGCTGCGGGGGCTGCTCGGGTACGCCGGTTGGGGGAACTGCGCGGCGGTCGTGCGGGTCGGCGTCAACGCGGTGCCGTCCGGATAGCTCAGCGACCACGGTGCGTTGCTGACCGTGGCCTGGAACACGGAACCGGTCTCGGCGCAGGTCTGGATGTCGGCGGCGGCCCACTCGTCGCCGGACCGGTCCGGCGGTACGGCCGCCGTGGCGGGCTGTTCGTAGCTGAACACCGTCACGGAGACGAACCCACTGCTCGACGCGACGGTCTCGCCCAGGGCGTGTCCCTGCGGAGCCAGCCCGGGTACCATGCTCGGCTGGTCGGTCATGACCGGACCGGTCTGCCGCCCGGTCGGGGCGGAGGTCCCGCTTCGGCTGTCGCAGGCGCCCAGGGTGAACGCCGTGAGACACGCGACGGCTCCGGCGAGCAACGCCGCGTGCCGCCTCGCGTACCCTCGGTTGGCCCCAGGTCGTCCCGGCATGGCTAGATAATGCCCGGTCTCACCTCGCCGTCAATGGTCGATCGGATCCGCGTTGCCGGGAACACCCGCCGCCGCCCTGGAGCCGCCCGCCAAATGTCGTGCCGGGGGCGAGCCCGCGCCCGCAGCACCGGGCGTTTTTGCCCGTTCCGTGGCGGGCCGGGGCATCCGGCCCGCCACGGAGTCGAGCGTCAGGCGGGCTTCAGCGAGAAGTCCGCCGTCGTAGCGGTGCCTTTAGCGATCTTCACGATGCGTACCTGTGGCTGGAAACCGTCCTTCGCGACGATCACCTGGAGTGGGTTGTTGCGTACGTCGAGCCACAACGCGTACTGGCCGTTCTTGTCGGTCTTGAGGGTGTAGCTGGTTGCCCAGGTGTCGATCTGGACGGTCGCCCCGGCGATCGGTGCGCCGGCCGCCGACGTGACGGTACCGGTGATCTTCCCCCACGTCTTCGGGGGCTTGACCGTCATCGTGACGTCCACCGGCGTCAGGGAGTACGGCGTATCCGCGCCGAACGCCAGTTCCGCCGTGAACATGCCCGGCTGAGTGATGTCCGGGACGCCCGCGTTCAGCGTCACCGTCACGGTGGCGCTGTTGCCCGGTGCCAGCGTCAGGCTCGTCGGGCTCGCCGACAGCCAGCTGGCATCGGACGCGCCGCTGCCGCAGTCGACGAATCCGGGCAGCACCTCGGACTTGGCCACCGGCGGCACGAACAGCCCGCCGGGGTTGCCGCCGACCTTGTAGAAGCCGCAGGCACTGCCGCTGCGGTAGAGCGCGTTGTTCGAGTTCGGCAGCGGGTCCCACGCTCCGGTGGCCGGGTCGTACGCGAATCCCTGGTTGGTCACCGTCCCACCGTCGTCGGTGACACCGCCGGAGATGAGCAGCTTCCCGCCGGCCGTCGTGGTACCCGAACCCCACAGGTCGATCGGCAGATCGGCCACCGGGGACCAGGAGTCGGCGGCCGGGTCGTACACGTACGCGTGCGTGCTGCTGGTCGCGTCGGTGGTACCTCCGGCGCAGTACACCTTGCCGGAGATGCCACCGCACGACTCCCAGGCGGTCGGCTCGGGGTAGGCGGCGGCGCTGGACCAGGAGTTGCTGGCCGCGTCGTACACCTGAACGTCGGTGTTCCCGCAGGCGTCGGCGCCGCAGCCACCCACCTGGTACAGCTTGGTGCCGATCACCGCGCTGCCCGCCGCCGAGTACGGCTTCGGGTTGTCCGCGCCGGTGGACCAGGTGTTCGTGGCCGGATCGTAGATTTCCACCTTCGCGTCCGGGTTGGCGTCGGAGCCCCAACCGCCGGCCGCGATCAGCTTGCCGTTGATGAACCCGCCGCCCGGGTGCTCCCGAGTGTCGGCCGCGCTGGCCAGCCTGGTCCAGCTGCCGGTGTCCGGGTCGTAGGCGTACAGGTCGGCGAGGTCGTCGTCGCCGTCGAAGCCGAACGCGGAGTAGAGCTTGCCGCCGTACAGGTCGACCAGGTTGTCCTGGATGGTGTCCGGGTAGTCGGCGATCGAGGTCCACGGCGCGTCGGCCGGTGACGCGTCGGCGGGCGCCTTACCGCTTACCGCCCTGCCGTTCGCTGTCTTGCCGGCCGCCTTCATGCCCTTGACAGCGGCGGCCATGGATCCGCGGCTGACCGGGGCACGGACCCGGTCCAGTGGCGCTCCGCCCCGGGCCAGCAGCTGGAATCCGCCGGCCTGCTCGCTGATGTTCAGCGTCGCGGGCCGGCCGCCGGTGTTCTTCACGGTCAGCGTCGCGGTCGCCGAACCCTGCCAGGGCACGGTCTTGTCGACGCTGGCCGGAGTCACCCTGAGCCGGCCGGCGGCCAGCGCGAAGTTCGCCTTCCTGGTGAAGTCGGCGGCCACCTTCACCGACTTGCTCAGCGACGCGTAGTTCCTCTTCTCCGCCGTGAACGCGTGCGCGCCGGTGACCGGGGAGAACAGCCAGTAGAAACCGTCGCCCAGGTTCGGGTCGTCCGGGGTGGCCGCCGTGGTCGCGCGGGCCACCGTGGAGTCCGCAGTGGACACATCGGCGCCGACGATGCCGGCCTTGGTGTTGGCGTCGATCACCCGGCCGGCCACCAGGCCGCCGTGCACCGGTTCGCAGCCGCGGGTACCGAGGAACACGTCGTCGACCTCCCACCAGTACGCCCACGTACCGGCGTAGTGGAACCGCACCTGCACCGCGGATTTCCCGGCGGCCTGCGGCAGCGGGATGTCCACGTGCGCCGGCCCGGTGACCGAGTCGTTGGTGTGGCGCCACAGGTTGGTCCAGGTCACCCCGCCGTCCACGGTCACGTCGACATCGGCGAACCCGTTGCTGTACGACTTGTAGTCCGTGTCGAAGCTGACGTCCGGTGTGCCGGACGCGGATCCGGAGAAGTCCGTCACCGGTGTCGTCAGGGTGGTGTCCTCGGTCTTACCCGAGCCGAGGTAGTCACTGTCCACGATGGCGAAGTGCCCGGACCCGCCGGTGTTGTTGCCCCGCGGCTCCGGGTCGTCGAATTCCCAGCCGCCGTTGGCGTTCGCGTCGGTGACAGTCCAGCCGGCCGGAGCGGACGCGGTGCCGAACGTCTGCGTGGTACCGGTGAACGAAGGCTGGTATCCGGGCGCGGTACAGGCGGTGCCGACGGGTACCGCGACGTTGGCGGCCACGTCGCCCGCGCCCACCGTCACGTCCCGCGCGACGCTTGCGTACCCGGGGTAGTTCGCCGTCACGCGCAGGTGGTAGGTCTGCCCTTGTGGCAACTCGAGGCTGTAGTGCCCGGTGTACGGGTTGGTGAACACCGGCCCGCCCGGGACACCGTCCACGGTCACCTTCGCGTACAGCGGCCAGCCGTGGCCGGAACCGTCGGTGACCGTACCGCTGACCGTCGAGCTGGGAATCGCGGACAGCGCCACGTTCTCGGTGACCGTCGTACCGTCGGCGACCGCGACGCCGGTGACGCTCGCGCTGGCGTAGCCGTATGCGGCCACGGTTAGGTCGTAGCTGCCGGCCGGTACGGTCAGGTCGTAGTGGCCGGCGGCGTCGGTCGACGCGGTGCCCTGCGAGGTCGACACCGTCGCCCCGGTGATGGGCGCGCCGGTGCCGGCGTCGGTGACCGTGCCGGCGATGTCGCCGTGCGGCGTGGTGGCGAAGGCCGCGATCCCTTGCGGGGTACCGAGTCCGGTCGGCCCGTCGTACCCGGTCCCGGCGGCGCACAGGTACGCCGGGCCGCAGGTGCCGTTGGAGCCGCTCGTCACGTCGTTGAGCCCGCCGGGCGCGAGGTACGGGTAGGAGTTCGGGTAGCTGCCGGCGGCCGGGGTGCCGGCGACCGCGTACACGCCCGCGATGATCGGCGAAGACGCGCTGGTACCGCCGAACACGCCCCAGCCGCTGTCGCCGTAGGAGTCGTAGACCGCGACGCCGGTCTCCGGATCGGCGACGGCCGACACGTCGGCCTCGGCGCGCTTTGCGCACCCGGTGTCGTGCTGGAACGCGGGCTTCGGTTCGTACAGCGAGCATCCGCTGCCCGGGCCGCCGTACGAGTTGTGCCACACGGTCTCCGACCAGCCGCGCGCGCTGGAGTCGCGGACCAGCGAGGTGCCGCCGACCGCGGTCACGTACGGCGACGCGGCCGGGTACGACACGCCGAAGTCGTCGTCGCCCGTGCTCGCCACCACGGCCACACCCGGGTGGTTGTAGTGCGGGTCCATCACGGTCGTCTCGGACGGATCCTCGCCGCTGCCCGGAGTGCTGCTGTAGTCCGTGCCGTAGCTGTTCGACACGTACTTCGCGCCGAGCGCCACGGCCTCGTCCACGCCGGCGGCGAGGTTGGTGTCGGTGTTGTCGTCGGCCTCGACGAGCAGGATGTGCGCGGCCGGGGCGACGGCTGACACCATGTCGACGTCCAGTGCGATCTCACCGCCCCAGTCGGCATTCCCCGGTGGATAGTCGGTACCGCCGCGCTGGTCCACCTTGCGGAAGCAGCCGTTCGCGGTGGTGCACGGCGGCAGGCCGTACTGCTCGCGGTACACGCCGAGGTCGGCCTCGGCGTTCGGGTTGTCGAACGCGTCCACGATCGCGACGGTGGCACCGGCACCGCCGTTCGCCGGCAACTGGTAGGCGCTGGTCAGGTCGGCCGGCCCGTAGCCGTCCGGGGTCAGGGACGGTTGAACGCCCTTGGCGTGCTTGACGTCCAGGCGGCGCAGCGCGAGGCAGGCCACCTGGCCCTTCTTCGGAGTGGGGCACAGCGCCTGGACGTTGCCCTTGCTGGTGCCCGACCTGCCAGCCGCGCTCGTGCCGCCACCGCTGGGCGCGGCCTGGCCGGTGCCGGGCAGCCCGAACACCGCGATCGCCAGTGCCACGGCGACGGCGAGCAGATCGCGCCGCGCCCGGGCTCGTTTGCTCATTTGCAGAGGTAAATAAGGAATCCGGGGAATGTGCATCAAGGTCCTCCAGCCTCGTTGCACCGAGTCAGCCCGTTGTCAGGGCCGACGGCGAGTATCGCATACATCGCCGTCATTACCTTCCGGAAGGAAAAGCGAATGTGTCAATGACTGTCGGGGGCACAATTGCGTCAAGACGGCGGGACGCCCGTAAATGTTACGGCGGTTCCCGAGTACTTCCGGCATTGCGGGCGGACCGATCCGCGGCCCGCGCCCGGATGGTGTGGGCCCACCCGGCCGCGAGGTGGAGTAAGAATGACGGAGTACCCATGCAGAAAGGAGCGCCCATGCCGTCCATGTCCCTGGAGCGCGGCACCGCACCAGATCCGTACGACATCCTCCCGCCCAAGCCGAGTTTCACGTTGAGCAGTAACGACATAGTCGATGGGCAGCCGATGGATGTGCGGTTCGCCCACCAGAGCGTCGGCGGCGAGAACATCAGCCCGCAGCTGTCCTGGTCCGGCTTCCCGGCCGAGACCCGGGGCTTCGTGGTCACCTGCTTCGACCCGGACGCGCCGACCGGGAGCGGATTCTGGCACTGGGTCCTCGTCGGACTGCCGGCCAGCACGGTCGACCTGCCCTCGGGTGCCGGCGCGGCCGGCATGCTGCCGCCCGGCGCCTTCCACGTCCGCAACGACTACGGCACCCAGGAGTACGGCGGCGCCGCCCCACCGGCCGGCGACAGGGCCCACCGGTACGTGTTCACGGTGCACGCACTCGATGTCCCGGACCTCGGTCTCAACGACTCGGTGAGCCCGGCCTACGTCGGGTTCAACCTCGCCTTCCACACGCTGGCCCGGGCGAGCCTGCGGCCGACGTTCCAGGTGAAGTGAGCGCGAACCGGCGGTCCGGCTGCTACCAGGCCGGACCGCCGGTGGTCTTTCCACTGTGGAGGGTGCGGGCGGCTACTCCCTCAGCGCCGGCAGCAATTCCTTCTCCGCGAAGTCCAGGAACGCCCCCTGGCTGTCGCCGCCCACCTGCGTCACGGCGATGTGGGTGAAGCCCGAGTCGATGTACTTGCGAACGGCGGCGACGTGCTGGTCGAGGTCCGGGCCGCACGGAATGGTCTGGGCCACCTGGTCCTCGGTCACCGCGCGGCTCGCCCGCGCCATCGAGACCGGGCTGGGCAGCTCCGACATGACCGGCCAACCCAGCCCGAGGTACGCGAACTGCTGGTGTGCCGTCCGCCGGCACCGGCTCTCGTCCTGCCCGTAGCAGAGCGTCACCTGGCCGTACCGGGGCCGGCAGACCCCGCCGCGTGCCTCGAATTCCTGTACCAGGTCCGCCCTCGGCTCGGCGGCGATCATCGCGTCCCCGTACGCGGCGGCCAACTCGCACGACTCGGGCCCGGACACCGCCACCCCGATCGGTACGCCCTCGACCGGCCGGTCCCACAGCCGTGCCTCGGGCACCTCGAAGTACTCGCCGTCGTGATGCACCGTCTGGCCGACCAGCAGCGGCTGGATGATCTGCAGCGCCTCGGCGAACATCCGGTGCCGTGCGGTCGCGTGCGGCCAGCCGCCGACCACGTGTTCGTTCAGGTTCTCACCCGCGCCGAGGCCGAGCGTGAACCGGTTCTCGGACAGCAACGCGATGGTGGCCGCCTTCTGCGCGACGACAGCCGGGTGGTACCGGCGGGTGGGGCAGGTGACGAACGACATGAGTCGCATGTGCTCGGTGGCGTGCGCGACCGCACCGAGCACCGCCCAGGCGTAGGGGGAGTGGCCCTGCTCCTCCACCCAGGGGTAGTAGTGGTCCGAGCTGACCGCGAAGTCGAATCCCGCAGCCTCCGCACGGATCGCGTCCTCGACCAGCCGTCGCGGCCCGCGCTGCTCGCCCAGCAGGGTATATCCGAACTCGGTCATGGTTCTCCGAACACCTCCCGTTTTCGCCCTATGGCTGCATAGCCGACCAAGAGATCAACTAACCTGTCCACGGCCACCGGCCGGGTGTGATAGAGGCGGATCCGGCGACCGGGTCGGGACGCCCGCGTCCCGTCCGGACCAAGGGGAACGGTCCGGACGACGAGGCGGAATCGGCGCTCGCGTGAGGGTGCGCGGGGTACCGGAATCAAAGGGGTACGGCGGTAGCAACAAACCGCCCCGCCGTCCGGGGCCGAATCGGCGGGTCGCGCCCAAAGCACGTGGCGTTCGCGAATCGCGGGTACCCGGTCATCCCGGCCGAACCGGCAAAGCGGTGCGCACGGCCGGTGAGTTAGCGGGTCCGTGACCCTGGGTAGCGCAACGGGGTGAGCGAGCTGGCATGGCTGGGGGTGGCGCGGCATGGCCAGAGCGATGGCAACGTGGCTGCCGAGCGTGCCGAAGCGGATGGCGCCGAAAGGGTCGACCTGCCGGCCGGCGGAGCCGAGGTGCGACTGACCGCGACCGGCCGGGCACAGGCCGCGGCGATCGGTCACTGGATGGCTTCGCTGCCCGCGGTGCGGCGCCCGCAGTTGGTGGTCACCTCGCCGTACTCGCGGGCACGGGAGACGGCCGAACTGGCCGTCGCCGCCGCGGCCGGATCGCTTGCCCGGCTGTGTGTCGACGACCGGCTGTGTGTCGACAACCGGTTACGCGTCGACAACCGGCTGCGCGACCGCGAACAGGGCGCGCTCGACCTGCTGACTGGCCGGGGCCTGGCGGCGAGGCTCCCCGAGGAGGCGGAGCGCAAGCACCGGCTGGGCAAGTTCCACTACCGGCCGCCCGGCGGCGAGTCGTGGACCGACATGACCGTGCGGCTGCGCGCGCTACTGGACGAGTTGCGCCGGGAGTGCCCCGGACAGCGGGTGCTGCTGGTGTCCCACGAATCAGTGATCTTCTTGTTCCGGTACCTGATCGAGCGCCTGAGCGAGGAACGGATACTGGAGTTGGTCCACTCGACGACCCTGGTGAACGGGTCGCTGAGTTCGTGGTGCTACCGGGACGGGCGGCTGCGGCCGGAACAGTTCAACGCCGTGGGGCATCTGCGGGTCTGCGGCGTGCCGCTGACCCAGCAGGGAAAGGTCGGCGAGCCGCGGAGCCCGGCGGGTCACACCTAGGGTGCGGGCCGCACCGGAACCCGGGCAGCCCCGCGGGCAGGCCGGACCCCGGAGCCTGGAGGTGGGCCCCGGGGTCCTGGGACGCCGCTGCGGGTTACCCGATCGGGTCCGCCGTGGCGGGTCCGGTACCTAGAAGACGCTCACGCTGTACGCGCTCAGTGCCTCGGTCACCGGCTGGAAGTAGGTCGTCCCGCCGCTGGTGCAGTTGCCGCTGCCGCCGGAGGTGAGGCCGAGTGCGACGCTGCCGGCGAACAGCGGCCCGCCGCTGTCCCCACCCTCGGCGCACACGTTGGTGCGGATCAGGCCGCTGACCCGGCCCTCGGCGTAGGTGACCGTGGCGCCGGTCTGCTGAACGGTACCGCTGTGGACGTGGGTCGTGCTGCCGCTGCGGCGTACCGACTCGCCGACGTACGCGTTGGCCGCCGAGGTGATGTCCTGGCTGCCGCCGTACAGGTCGACGGTGCCGGACGGGGTGCCGCTGCCGGTCCACCGGACGATCGCGTAGTCGTTGCCGGGGAAGCTGCTGCCGGCCGTCGTACCGATCCGGATGGTGTGGCTGGAGTTGCTGTACCAGGTCGACGCGATGTTGCCGCAGTGCCCGGCGGTCAGGAAGTAGTAGGTGCTTCCGCTGCGGACGCTGAAGCCCAGCGAGCAGCGGTACTGGCCGCCGTAGATGGCGTCGCCACCGGCGATTTCGGTGCGGATCGTACCCGCGACGCGCTCCAACCGCGCAGTGTCACCGAGGCTCGCGACGAGCGCCTTGAGCTGGGCCAGTTTGGCGCCCGTGACGGTGCTGTCGGCGGAGACGACGACCTGATCGGTGACCGGGTCGGTCGCCCACGCGGTACCGGCGATCTCCGGCGAACCGTTCAGCCTCGACGTGGCCTGGGCCAGTTGGGCGGCGCTGTGCGCGACGAGGCGCGGCTGCGCGCCTGCCGACCGCACGGTCTGCGCTAGCGCCGGGTCGCTGATGTTCACGACCATCTTGCCGGTGGTCCGGTCGAGGTAGCTGCCCGCGGAGCGGGAACCCAGTTCGGTGACGAGGGCGGCGGCCGAGGCAGGGGTGGCCGCGGTGGCGGCCGTAGCGGTGCCGGGCACCAGCGCCATCGCGCCCGCGAGCAGGAAGACCGCGCCTGTCGCCAGCGCGGCGTGCCGGTAGGTGGACCTTGTGAGTCTCACGAATGCCTCCCGGGGAGTGAGACAGCATCGGCGGTTGCCGATATAACCGGATGCTGCCAGGCTCGGGAGACATAAACAAGCATCGATTGACGCAACCGACGGCGAGCCCCCGGGACGCGGCTGGCGGCGCCACGGCCGGGGCGCGGTCGACCGGGGGCTACCGGGTCAGCGGGGCAGAACGCTCTCCACCGCCGCGATCAGCTCGGGCGAGTCCGGCGTGACCCGGGGGCGCAGGCGCGCCGCCACCCGGCCGTCGGTGCCCACGACGAACTTCTCGAAGTTCCACTGCACGTCGCCGGCCTCGCCGCCGCCGTCGGGCGTCTGCGTCAGCAACTGGTACAGCGGATGCCGGTTCGCCCCGTTGACCTCGATCTTCTCGGTCATCGGGAAGGTCACGCCGTAGTTGGCGTCGCAGAACTCGGCGATCTCCTCGGCCGTACCCGGCTCCTGGCCGCCGAACTGGTTGCAGGGCACGCCGAGGACCACCAGCCCGCGCCCCTCGTACTCGGTCGCGAGCTTCTGGAGCCCGGCGTACTGCGGGGTCAGCCCGCACTGGGACGCGACGTTGACGATGAGTAGCGCACGGTCGCGGTACTGCGCGAGGTCGGCTTGCCCGCCCTGCAAGGAGCCGATCTTGACGTCATAGATGTTCACGATGGATAAACGTACCGCTGCCGGCGCCCGCCCTCCCGCCGGGTGCCGGCCCACCACACCCGGATCATCCGGCCCCCCGTCGATTCCGTCCAGCCGCCCGGCGGCGTGCCGGCGACCCGTCGTCTTCGCGGTTCACCGCCCGCCACCGCGGGTTATGGTTATCCCATGCGAATGATCAAGTACACCCACGCCTGTGTGCGCCTGGAGGACGGTGACCGCAAGCTGGTCATCGACCCGGGGCTGTGGAGCGAAGCGGAGTCGCTCGCCGGAGTCACCGACGTTTTGATCACTCACGAGCACTACGACCACGTCGACACCGAAAAGCTCGCCGACGCGAAGTCGATCGATTCGAACCTCAAGGTGTACGCGCCGTCCTCGGTAGCGCAGCAGCTCGCCGGGCTCGGCGACTCCGTGGTCACGGTGGGTGCCGGCGATACGTTCACCGCGGCCGGCTTCGAGGTACGGGTGGTCGGCGGGGAGCACGCGGAGATCTACGAGGGGCTGCCGGGCGTCGTCAACGTCGGGTACATCATCGAAGGCGCCATCTACCACCCCGGCGACTCGCTGTTCCGGCCGGACACCGCCATCGAGACCCTGCTGCTCCCGGTGTCCGCGCCGTGGCTCAAGCTCGCCGAGGCGCTGGACTTCGTCCGCGACCTCAAGCCGCGGCAGGCCCACCCCATCCACGACGCCCTGCTCAGCGAGATCGGCCAGAGCGCGTTCGACAACTGGGCGAACCTGAAGGGCGGCACCGGCTACAGCCGTCTGGAGATCGGCGAGCCGGTCGACCTCTGACGCCGGCGGCGCCTGCCCGGCGCCGTCAGCGCACGAGGAACGGCGCCAGCAACTCCGGCGTCGCGGTGTCGACCAGCGATGCCGACCTGTCGACGTCCACGTCGAGCAGCACGTACCGCTGCCGGCCGGCGGCCGTCGTGGCGATGACCGTGACGAGGCCGGCCCGGCGCTGGAAGATCGACTGGCGCAGGTGCCAGCCGATGATCCCGTCCCGGGCCAGCGCGCACCGGCGGCGTACCACCGAACCCTGCCGCACCACCAGGTGCCCGGCGGTGATCGCGTGGCCCAGGCTGCGGTACCGGTCCGCCGCGAGCAGCGCACCGGCCGGCAGCGCGAGCAGCCCCACCAGCGGCGCCCACGCCGGCCAGCCGGCGAATTCCCACAGCAGGCCCAGCCCCGCCGGCACGGTCGCGGCGAGCGCCAGGGCACGGACGTAGCGGCGTCCACGCGCACGGGGCCCGTGCGGGCGCAGGGCCACGGACATCGGCTCGGGGTCGCCGAGCACCTCGGCCGCCACGCGGCGGGCCTCCCGACGGGGCGCAGGCGGCAGCAGCAGCGAACCACCCCGCTCGGCGCCCCGGCCGACCCGCAGGCCGGTGGCGATGGCGATGCACCGGGCCCCGCGCACGGCGCGCAGCAGCAGCGGCTCGCTCAACTCCACGCCCCGCAGCCGGCGCTCCTCCAGCGTGGTGGCCCGCGTGGTCAACAGGCCCCGGGTCACGTGCAGGGTCGCGCTGTCCTGCCGGCTGAGCCGGAACGCCCAGAAGGCGACCACGTACCCGAGGGTGGAGGCGAGCGCGACCAGCACGATCGCGGCGAGGACGACCTCGGCGACGGCCACCCCCAGCGGTACCCGCAGCAGTTGGTGGCCGATCGCGCGCAGCGGTCCCAACCGCCCCGGGTCGAAATGCGCCTCGCTGACCATCCGGTACAGGAATCCGAAGACGATGCCGAGGGTGACCAGGCCGGAGAGGGTGAACGGGCCGTACCGGACCCAGCCGGGCCGCAACGACGCCAGTACCGTCTCCCCGGGCGCGGCCGGCGCGGGTGCCGGGACGGAGCGACCGGGGCGGGCCGCCGCCGGGGGCGCCGACACCGGGAACGGGATTCCCGGCGGCGACTGAGCGGGTACCGCGGGCGCGGCCGCCCGGTGTAGCAGTTCGGCCCGCAGCCGGACGGCTTCGCCGGCCGACAGCCCGTCCAGCCGCAGCCCCTCCTTGCGATCGGACTGGCCGGTACCGATGGTGATCCGGGACAGCCCGAGCAGCCGGTGCAGCGGGTGGGCGGTCAGGTCGACGGTACGGACCCGGTCCCGCGGGATCGACACCACCCGGCGGCGGATGAACCCCCGCCGCACCTGGACCTGGTCTTCCGAGACCTGGTAGCTGGTGGTGGCCCAGCGCAGTACGCCCAGCCCGACGGTGACCGCGACGCCGACCAGCGTCCACGGCCCCGAGTGACCGCTCTGGCTGCCGGCGGCCAGTACGGCGACGAGCGCGGGCAGTGCGCGCAGAGTCTCCTGCACCGGGTGCACGGCCAGCATGCGCGGGCTGAGCCGGCGCCACTCGGGCCCGGGCGGCCCGGGTGGGGCGCCGGCGACCGGCCCGGGCGGGGCGGCGAGGCCAGCGACGTGGCCGGGGGCGCCAGCGACCTGGTTGGCGGGAGCGCCAGCGACCTGGTTGGCGGGGGCGCCGCCGGTGGCGACCGGCCCGGGCGGGGCGCTGACGCCGGTGGGTGCCGGAGCGGTCGGGCCGGCGGCGGTGAACGGTCCGGCGTCGGGGCCGGTGGGCGCGGTCACGTCGCGTCACCGGGGTTGGCCTGGGTGGTGGTGGTCAGCTCGTCCACGAGCCGCTGCGCCGTCTCGTGATCGAGTCCTTCGATCTTGAGCGGGCCGGCAGCGGACGCCGTGGTCACCGTGATGTTGCTCAGCCCGAGCAACTGCTCGAACGGACCCCGCTCGGTGTCCACCGTCTGGATCCGGGAGACCGGTGCGATGCGCCGGCTCTGGTTGAGCCAGCCGGACTGGGTGTAGACGGCCTGCGGGGTGGTCTCCCACCGGTGGACCCGGTACCGCCAGTACGGCATGACCCCGACGTGGAGCGCCGCCACGACCACCGTGACGCCGAGCCAGACCAGGTGGGTGACGAGGTCCCCCAGGTCGGCCACCAGCCAGACGACCTCGATGGCCAGGGGCACCAGCCAGCCGAGCCCGGCCCGCAGCGCCCAGTACCCGATGGCCCGGCGGCTGACCCGGTGCAGCGGGTCGCGCAGCCGCAGCGCGGCGGCCGTTGCCGCCGCGTCGCTGAGGACGGCCGCGCTGCTCAGCGTCCCGGTGTTGCTCGGCGCTCCGGCATTGCTCGGCGCCCCGGTGTCCGGAGAAGTCGTCGCATCCACATCACCACGATGACAGCTTGGAGCCAGTCCGGCCCAGTGCGGCCCGTACCCGATCGCCCGCGACAAACGTACTGGCGCTATTTGTCACCTAAGTCACGTTTGGGCGTCCTCGGCCGCCGTCGTCGGACGGCGGCGGACGGCGGCGGACGGCGGATAGGGATACAAGTGGCCCGCACCGGGTACGCCGAGGGCATGCCGATCGGACCACAACCCCGAGGGGCGCAGGGAACCGCCGGGCACCCGTACAGCGCGCTGAACCTGCGACTCGCTCTGGCCTGCTTCGGGCTGGTTCTGCTCACCGCGCTCGCGGTCGCCCTGTTCGTACTCGGCCACGCTGTCCCGGGCGCGGTGGCAGTGGCACTCGCGGCGATCACCGTGGCCGACATCGTCGTGATCCAGCGCCGGCGCCGCCAGCGCAAGCGGGTCGACAGGCAGCGCCACGGCCTGTTCGAGTAGCGCGCCGGCCGGCCCGGCCGGGCACCCGCCGGGCACGCTGTTCGGTCACCGGTCGTGTCCCTGAGCGGTCCAGCCACATGTCGACTAGCGTTGGCATGGTGAATGGCCTGCCCGATCGCATCCGCGCTGCGCTGTTCGACCTTGACGGGGTGCTCACGCCGACCGCCGCGGTGCACGCCGCGGCCTGGAAGGAGATGTTCGACGCCTTCCTGCGCGCCCGGGAGGGGCCGGGCTTCCGGCCGTTCGGTCTGGACGAGTACAACGAGTACGTCGACGGCCGGGCGCGAGCCGACGGTACCCGCTCCTTCCTCGCCGCCCGGGGCCTCACCCTGCCCGAGGGCGTTCCGGGGGATCCGGCCGCCCGGGACACGATCGAGGGGCTCAGCGAGCGCAAGGACGAGATCTTCCGCCGCCGGGTCGAGCAGGGTGGGATCCAGCCGTACCCGGGGTCGGTGCGGTACCTGCGGGCGGTACGCGCGGCCGGGCTGCGCACCGCCGTGGTGTCGGCCAGCCGGCACTGCGCCCAGATCGTGCGCGCGGCCGGGATCGAGGACCTGCTGGACGCGCGCGTCGACGGCATCGTGGCGGCCCGGGAACGGTTGGCCGGCAAGCCCGCGCCGGACACCTATCGGGCCGCGGCCGGTCTGCTGAACATCATCCCGACCCAGGCGGCGGTGTTCGAGGACGCGATCGCCGGGGTGTCGGCCGGGCGGGCCGGCCGCTTCGGGTACGTGGTGGGCGTGGACCGCATCGGCGACCAGGGTGAGCACTCACACGCCGCCGACCTCAAGGGCCACGGCGCCGACGCGGTGGTCCGGGACCTCGCCGAACTGTTGGACGAATCGTGATCAAGCATCCGGCGTACCTCGTCGAGCCGTGGTCCATCCGGGAGACCGAGCTGGACTTCGGCATGATGGCCCAGTGCGAGTCCCTGTTCGCGCTCGCGAACGGGCACATCGGCCTGCGCGGCAACCTGGACGAGGGTGAGCCCCACGCGCTACCCGGCACGTACCTGAACTCCGTGTACGAGCTGCGGCCGCTGCCGTACGCCGAGGCCGGGTACGGGTACCCGGCCTCGGCGCAGAGCGTCATCAACGTGACCAACGGCAAGCTGATCCGGCTGCTCGTCGACGATGAGCCGTTCGACCTGCGGTACGGGCAGCTGCATACCCACGAGCGGGTGCTGGACCTGCGCGACGGCGTACTGCACCGGACCACCCAGTGGACGTCGCCGGCCGGCCGCACCGTGGAGGTCCGCTCCACCCGGCTGGTGTCTTTCGCGTACCGGTCCATCGCCGCGATCTCCTACGAGGTGCGGCCGGTGGACGGGCCGGCCCAGGTCGTGCTCCAGTCCGAACTGGTCGCGAACGAGCCCGGGCCGCAGGCGTCCGACGATCCCAGGGCGGCGGCGGTGCTGGAGACGCCGCTGATCGGTGAGGAGCACGCGGCCGAGGACGCCCGGGCCCTGCTCATCCACCGGGTGAAGCGCAGCGGGCTGCGGATCGGCGCCGGCATGGACCATGTCCTCGGCGGGAGCCCGAGCGAGCTGGTCGGTACGCGCAGTTACCAGGATTCGGCCCGCACCACCGTCACCTGCCAGCTGGCCGCCGGCGATTCGCTGCGGATCGTCAAGTTCGTCGCGTACGGCTGGTCCAGCGAGCGTTCGCAGCCGGCGATCCGCGCGCAGGTCGAGGCGGCGCTGGTCGCGGCGCGCGCCACCGGCTGGGCTGGGCTGTGCGCGGCGCAGCGGCAGTACCTCGACGAGTTCTGGGCCCGCGCGGACGTGGAGGTGGACGGCGACCCTGAGGTGCAGCAGGCGGTCCGGTTCGGGCTGTTCCACGTGTTGCAGGCCAGCGCCCGGGCGGAGCGGCGACCGATCCCGGCCAAGGGACTGACCGGCCCCGGGTACGACGGGCACGCCTTCTGGGACACCGAGACGTTCGTCCTGCCGGTGCTCGCATACACCAACCCGGACGCCTCGGCGGACGCGCTGCGGTGGCGCCACGCCACCCTGCCGATCGCCCAGGAGCGGGCCCACCAACTGCACCTCAAGGGTGCGGCATTCGCCTGGCGCACCATCACCGGCGAGGAGTGCTCGGCGTACTGGCCGGCCGGGACGGCGGCGTACCACATCAACGCGGACATCGCCGACGCGGTCATCCGCCAGATCGATGTCACCGGCGACGCCGACCTGGACCGCGAGATCGGGGTCGACCTTCTCGTCAACACGGCCCGGCTGTGGATGTCGCTCGGCGCCTTCGACGAGGACGACCGCTTCCACATCGACGGAGTGACCGGACCGGACGAGTACAGCGCGATCGCGGACAACAACGTCTACACCAACCTGATGGCGCAACGGAACCTGCGCGGCGCGGTCGCGGCGGTGGCCCGCCACCCCGACCTGGCCCGGAACCTGGAGGTCAGCGCCGACGAGGTGCGCGACTGGCACCGAGCGGCGGACCAGATGCTGATCCCGTACGACGAGCGGCGCGGTGTGCACCCGCAGGCGGAGCGGTTCACCGACCACGTCCGGTGGGACTTCGAACACACCCCGCCCGAACACTACCCGCTGATGCTCTACTACTCCTACGGCGACCTCTACCGCAGCCAGGTGGTCAAGCAGGCGGATCTGGTGCTGGCGCTGTTCCTTCGCGGCGACGCGTTCACGCCGGAGGAGAAGGCCCGCGACTTCAGCTACTACGAGGCGGTCACGGTGCGGGACTCCTCGCTGTCGGCGTGCATCCAGTCGGTCATCGCGGCCGAGGTCGGTCACCTCGACCTCGCGTACGACTACCTCGGGGAGGCCGCGATGATGGACCTGGCCGACCTGGAGCACAACACCCGCGACGGCATCCACGTCGCCTCGCTGGCCGGGGCGTGGATCGCTCTGGTTGCCGGGCTGGGCGGCATGCGTGACCACAACGGACAGTTGTCGTTCGCGCCACGCCTGCCGTCGGAGCTGCAACGGCTGTCGTTCCGGGTCTGCTGGCGCCGGCAGACGCTGCGGGTCTCGTTCGACCACCGGCAGGCGTGCTACGAGGTGACCGACGGCATGCCACTGAACCTCGTCCACTTCGGAGCGCCGATCAGCGTCAAGCCGGGCGAGCCGCTGCGGCTGGACATCCCGCCGGTCCAGGCCGGTCCGCGCCCGACCCAGCCGCCCGGGCGTGAGCCCCTGCATCGGCGGCCGGCGGCGGTCGAGCGGTGAGCCGCTGCCGCCGTTGTGCGGGCGGTCGTTCTACCGTGGTACCGGCTCGGGTAGAGCACCGGTCGTCTCCAGGATGAGCCGGGCGACCAGTTCGGGTGCGTCACTCATCGGTACGTGACCGCAGCCGGGCAGGGCCACGTGCCGGGCGCCGGGTAGCGCCCGCCGGGCCCGCCGCGCCTGGCGGGGGAACAGGATGCGGTCCTTGATGCCCCAGGCGACGGTCACCGGTACGTCCGGGGTACCGGCGAACCGGTACCCGCGGGCCGCCCGCGTGACCAGCGGGAAGCCGGGGCAGTCGCGCAGCGCGCGGGCGTCGGCGAGGGCGGCGCCGGCATCCAGCAGCCGCGGCCGCGCCACGATCATGCCGAAGGCCAGCGCGCGCAGCCTCGCCGAGTGCACCACGCGGTGCAGTACCGGATCGGGTACCCGCGCGCTGAACCGGTGCATCCGCAAGGTACCGAGCGCCCAACGCAGTTCCCAACCGGTGGCGAATCCGGCCGGCGACAGCGCGGTCACGGACGCGACCAGGCCGGCGGCCGCCAACTCCAGCGCGATCGCCCCGCCGAGACTGTTGCCGGCCACGTGCGGGCGCTCCACGCCCAGGCCGGTGAGGAACGCCTGGAGCCGCGCGACGGTCTCCGGCATGGTGACCGGGCCGTCGGGCAGCGCGGACGCGCCGAAGCCGGGCAGGTCGACGGCGAGGACGTCGTGGTGTTCGGCGAGGCGGTCGAGCACGGGCTGCCAGGCCTGCCAACGGTGACCGATGCCGTGCAGCAGTACCAGCGGCTCACCGGTACCGATCCGGTGCGACGCGATCATCGGTCACTTCCCCGGCTGGCCGGCGCTGTGCTCGCCGAACGGCCGGCCCAGCGCACGGGCTTCGGCCTCCAGCAGCGGTACCGACGTCCGTGCGCTGCCGCGCAGGACCGCGTCGCCGAACGGGCTGAGGACAACCGTGCGCAGCGCCTGGACCACGCCGATCGAGCGCGGCACGTAGATCCTGCGCCGCCGCCGGGCCATCCCGTCCACCAGGGCGCGGGCGCACGCCTCGACCGGCACCACCGTGCCGACCGGCCAGGGTAGCTTGCCCAGGGTGGCGCGGAACGTGGGCAGGTCGTGCCGCGCGTCGCGCACCAGGTCGGTATCGATCCACACCGGATGCGCCGTACCGACCCCGATGCCCCGGTGCGCCGCCTCCAGGCGGAGCACGTTCGCGTACTGCTCGACTCCGGCCTTGGACGCGCAGTACGCCGCCATTCCGGGCAGCGCGGTGAACGCGGCGGCCGACGAGACCATCAGGAAGTACCCGCGCCGGCGCGCCACGTGCGGCATGGTTGCCGCGACCGTGCGTACCGCGCCGAGCAGGTTCACCTCGATGGTCCGGGCCAGCGCCTCGACCGGGGTGACCTCGACGGTGCCGTAGCTGGCGATGCCGGCGTTGGCCAGCACGAGGTCGATCCCGCCGAGCGTGTCCACGGCGTGCGCGACGGCCCGGTCGAGGGCCGCCTGGTCGGTCACGTCGCACTCGGCCCAGGTGTGCGCGGCAGCGTCCCCGGCCGGTCCCGTGGCGGCGGACCCCGGATGCGCCGCGTTCAGTTCGGCGGCGAGCGCGGCGAGCCGGTCCGGCTCGAGACCGATCAGCGCGAGCCGGGCGCCACGCGCGGCGGCCAGTCTCGCGGTGTGCTCACCGATGCCCCGGGCGGCGCCGGTGACCAGCAGCACCTTGCCGGCCAGTGACCGCTGGCGGGTGCTCATGCCGGTACCTTCGCGGCGGCGACGAACTCCTCCTGCGCCCGCGCCGTCGGCCCGACCGCGGCGATGCCGTTCGCGCGCAGGCAATCCGGTGCGCCCGCCGCGCCGGCACGCGCCGCGTGTGCCTGGGGTTCGTGCTTGAGTCCGCCCACGATCACCATCCCTGGTTACCCGTGGGTAACACGTTACCGCCCGGCCGCCGCCGCGTCGATGAGTCCTGCCGTTGTCCGCGGCCGATGAGTCGCGTGCGCGGGCATGACCGCCCCGGTCAGCCCGCGGCCCGCTTCAGCCCTCCGGGTAGAAGAGGAACAGCGTGCAGCCGGTGGTGCTCGCGGGTACGTGCCAGGACCCCGCCGGGGCGTGGATGAACGTGCCGGCCGGATAGTCGCGGGCGCCGTCGTTGAACGTACCGGCGACCACGTACACCTCCTCCGGGCCGGGCTCGTGGACGTCCCGGCGCGGCCATGAGGTGCCCGCGTCCATCTCCAGCACGTTGGCGTGCGCGCCGGACGGTCCCCGCCAGAGCGGGCGGAGCCGGATGCCGGGGAAGAGTTCGCGCACCGGGGACTGGTCGACGGAGAGCGAGCTGTAACCCTGCTGGGCCAGGATCTCGTGGTACATGCCTCCACCGTGCCGGCTCCGGGCCGTGGTGCGACAGGGCACACGAGGACAGCGTCGGGTACTTTCCTGCCATGCATCGCGTGGTGGCCCTGGTGCGGCCGGTGCAGTCGACGTTCGAACTCGGTTGTGCCGTCGAGGTCTTCGGTACGCCGCGCCCCGGGGTGCCGCAGCACTACGAGTTCGAGGTCTGCGCCGAAAGGCCGGGCCTGGTGCCGACCTCGGCCGGGTACGCGATGTCGGTCCCGCAGGACCTGTCGGCGCTCGCGTCCGCGGACACCGTGATCCTCCCCGGCTGGCTGCCGGTGGAGGCGCCGCTGCCGGAGGCCGTGCGCCGCGCCCTGCTTCACGCGCACGCACGCGGGGCGCGGCTCGTCACGATTTGCTCCGGTGTGTTCGCGCTGGCCCGCACGGGGTTGCTGGGCGGCCGCTCGGCGACCGCGCACCCGGCTCGCGCGGACCAGTTGCGGCGGGAGTTCCCCCGGGTGCGCGTGGAGCCGGACAGGCTCTACGTGGACCACGGCGACGTGGCGACCAGCGCCGGTGCGGGTGCCGGCATCGACCTGTGCCTGCACCTGGTCCGCAAGGACCACGGTGCCGAGTACGCCGCCCTCCTCGTGCGGCTCATGATGATGCCGGCCCACGCTCACCCCGGGGCCGCCGATCAGGTGCGGTACGCGCCGCCCGGGCCGGCCGGGGACGCGCTCGACGGCCTGCTCGAGTGGGCCGGCGAGCGCCTTTGCGCGCCCATGTCGGTGAGCGACCTGGCCGCGCGTGTCGGCGTCTCGCCCCGCACCCTGACCCGTCGCTTCGCCGACCGGCTCGGCACGAGTCCCGGCGCCTGGTTGCTGGCCCGCCGGGTGGCCGCGGCACGCACGCTGCTGGAGGAGACCGACCTGCCGGTCGAGGCGATCGCGGCGCGCGTCGGCCTCACTTCGGCCGTCAACCTGCGCCGTCGCTTCCGTGCCCAGTTCGGCACGACCCCGGGCGCCTACCGGCGGGCGTTCCGGGTTCCGTGAGGCGCGCCGCCGCGGCCGCCGGGCGGGGAGACGGATCAGGCGAGCAGCGCGAAGACGACCACGCCGATGAGCACCAGCACGACCACCCCGGCGGTCACCGACGCCCACACGGCCGGTCCGGAGCGGTGCCGTTGCGTCCGGTTGTCGAGGGCGGCCACGAGCGGTGCGTCGAGGGTCGGTGACGTGATCGCCGGCCAGGGCGCAGTGGGTGTGGTCAACGTCCGCAGGGCCTCGGCGCTTCCGGCCGGCCGTGCGTCGCTCCGCTGTGCCTCGCGCCGCCAGATCTCGGCCGCGACGCTGTCCGGATCGCCGAGGCGGTCGAGGACCGCGCGGGTGGCGTCCCCGGCGGGTCCGTGGGAAGCCGCGATGCGACCGCGCAGATCGTCCAGCGCGGTGCGGCGGCGGTGCTCGGGCAGCCCGGCCAGCGCGTGGTCGACCGCCGCCAGGTAGTCGCGGACGAGTTGATCGGGGGCGATGGGGCTGCTCATCTCGGATCCGCTCCGACGGTCTGCTCGAGTGTGAGGGGAGGCGCCAGCCCAGACTGTACTGCCCGCCGACCGGGCGCAGGAACGTGCTCGGCGGCGGGGGCTCGACTCCCGCTGAGTCGCAGAAGTAGACTCAGCGGGACCTACGTTCACGGATGGAACTCAGGAGTGGCGATGCCGACCGTACCCTTTCTGGTCCGGCCCTGGCGGCCCGGCGACGAGCACCTCCTGCTGCGATCCGTGACCGGGATCTCCCCGGCGAGCCTGCGGTCCCGGTTCCTCGCCGGGGTGCCCCGGCTGCCTCCCGGGTACCTGCGGCACATCGCCACCGCCGCCCGCTGCGAGTGGGACGCCCAGGTCGCGCTGTGCGGCGACCGGCTCGTCGGCTGGGCGGAGTTCACCCGCATCGGCAGCCCGGCCGAGGCTGACATCGCCGTGCTGGTGGTGGACCGGTGGCAACGCAGGGGAGTGGGGACGGCCCTGCTGCGCTCGATGCTGCCGCGCCTTTCCGGGGCCGGAGTGAAGATCCTGCACGCCGACGTCGAACTGGGCAACGAGGCGGTCCGGCGATTGATGGCGGCGGTGCTGGGCGAGGTGCCGGGGCCCGCCGGACGCGAACCCGAAGGGCGCTTGTCCGCGGAGATCCGCGATGGTTTGCTGCACTACATGCTGCGCTTGGAGGAACAGGCGTGACCGCGGTGGCGCGCCGGATGTGGGGACTGTTCGAGCCGGTGCACGGCATCATCTACTCCTCGCCCGCGCGCCCGGCGCTGGAAGAGGCCGGGTTGCGGGGCTTCTGGCGCGGGTACTTCGCCTGCCGGTGCGCGCCCCTCGGGGCGGTCGGGCCGGGACCGGTGCTGGCGTCGTTCTTCGGTTTCGCGCCGAGCACCGTCAACCGGGCGCTGCCGGACATCTGGCAGCGGATCACTCCGGAGCGGGCGTTGGCCGTCCGGGAACGGGCAGCCACCGGCGCGCTGCGCGAGGTGGGGTCGGTGCCGGACGAGGCGGGCGTACTGCGCGGCGAAGCCGCGGCCGCGGCCGAGCACTCCGGACGGGTACTCGGCGGAGCCAACGCCGCCCTGCCGGTACCCGAGGAGCCGGTGGCCCGGCTCTGGCACGCCGCGACGGTCCTGCGCGAGCATCGCGGTGACGGCCACGCGGCCGCCCTGGTCGCGGCCGGCATCTCGGGTCCCGAGTCGCTGGTGCTGCGCTGCGGGCTCGACCTGTCCCGCGAGGTGCTCCAGTACGCCCGCGGCTGGACCGATGAGCAGTGGCAGGCCGCCGCGGCCGGGCTGGTCGACCGCGGCCTGCTCGACGGGGACGGCCGGGCCACGGCGGCGGGAGCCGAACTGTACCGCGACATCGAGGACGTGACGGACCGGTGCGCGGCGGGGCCGTGGCGGGCGTTGGGTCCGCAAGCGACCGACCGGCTCGCCGAGATGCTGGCCCCGCTGGCGTCGGCGTGCCTGGCCATCTCGCCGCTGCCCAACCTGCTCGGACTCCCCGGCTGGGTCAAGGGATCCGGCACCTTCGGCCGGTCCGGCTGACGCCCGGGCGACGGGGCCACCGCCCGCCCGCCGGCGCCACGGCTCCGGCGGTCCGGCCGGCGGGTCCGGCGCGGCGGGTCAGTCCCGGTGCGGCACCTGCGCCATGATGGCCGGCGGGTGGCCGTCGGGATCCTTGTACCCGAGGCGGCGGGGTGACCAGAGGCCACCCCGCCGCCGGGACGGTGCGATGTCAGAGACCGAGCAGCCGGTCGAGCAGATCGCGGTACCGGCGCACGGCGACCCTCAGTTCCTCGGTGTCGCTCGAGCGTCCGGACCGCCACTCGCCCAGCGAGCTGATCCGCTCGTTGAGCGCCGCGTGCAGCGCCGAGACGACTTCGTCGGTCAGCACCCTGGCCTCGTCGGCAGCGCCGCGCGGATTGTCCACGAAGCGCAGTTGCACCCGCTGCCACCGGTCCCGGAACCCGTCGGCGGCCGAGCCCTCGAACAGGGCCGACATCGGTTGCTCGGGTATGTCGCCGGGCAACAGCTCGCCGTCGGACGCCTGGCCGGCGGCAGTGCCGGTCGCGGCATCGCTGGTGGCAGTGCCGGTCCCGGCGCCGTCGCCCGTGGCAACGCCGGTCGGGGCGGCGTCGCCGGCAGCGGTGCCGCTGGCCGGCTCACCGGTCGGGCCGGCTGGGTCACCGGTCGTGGTCGCGTCCGGCGGGGTCCGGTCCAAAGCGGTGCGGTCGAAGGAGGCCGCATCGCCCGGGCGGTCGCGGTCGGACCTCTCCAGGACGGGCTCGTCCAGGACACGTCCGACCGTGGCCGACTCGCCAGAGGCGGGCAGGCCCTGGGTCGTGGTGCCCGCCGTGTCGCTGTCGATCGATTCGCGGTCCACCGACTCGTTGTCCGCCACGTCGCGGTTCACCGACTCGCCGTCAACCTCGTCGTGGCCCGTCTCATCGGCGGTGGCACGAGCGGCAGCGATTCCCTCGATCGGTCCGGGCTCATCGGTTCCCTCGTCGGGCGCCGGCACCACGCCGGTGGCCGACTCGGCCGTGTCGTCCGACCGGTGCTGCCAGGCATGCGGCTGGTCACGCATCAGAAGACCTCCTCGTCCGCCGGATGGCGGTCAGTGGGTGGGGGCGTCAGACCGAGACCCATCGGTCTGCGGTACGTCTGCCCGGCGCTCCGGCGCGTCGGCTTCGGCGTCAGGGCCGACACCGGTCCCGGCGGCGGCCCGGGGCGGCGGCACGTCCGCGTCGGTCCGTTCCGTTCCAGCAGCGACCTCGCCGGCCTCCGGCACCGGCGTGTCGCCCAACAGGTCGTCGAACAGGGTCCGGTAGTGAACGAGAGCCTGGCGCAACTGTTCGGTACTGGCCTGGCCGTTCTCGTTGCGCAGCGAGATGTCGTGCGCGTCGCGGTAGTGGCCCAGCGTCCGGGCGTGCTCGACCGACAGCGTGGCCAGCTGTTGTTCGTAGTTCTGCGTCGGGTACCCGATCTCCCGGATCAGCCGGGTGACCAGTTCGTCGCCGGCACGCACCGCGTCCTGCGGAGAGTCCACGAACCGGGTCTGCACGTCGGCCCACTCGGCGGCGTAGCCGGCGCGCGAGGATTCCGGCAGCGGGTGGAGATCCAGCTCGGCGTGCCTGCGTTCCCGTTCGCGCAGCTCGTGCTCGGCGGCCGACCGGCTGTTCTGCTCGGCGACCAACCGCTCGTACTCCGGCCCGAAGCGCTCGCGCAGGGCACGCCGCCGGGCGTATGTGATCGCGAACGCGACGAGCGCGGCGAGGACCACCACGACGATGACGAGGACGACTATGGCAGTAGCGGTCATGGCGACCTACCTCCTCCTTTCGAGGAGGTATTCCCGGGAAGACCGTCAATCCAAACTGCGGCCGCCGGAGCGTCGCGTATCGTCACCAGGTGCGCGAACTCGTCGTACTCGGTACCGCCAGCCAGGCGCCGACCCGGATGCGTAACCACAACGGGTACCTGCTGCGCTGGGACGACGAAGGGATGCTCTTCGATCCCGGCGAGGGTACCCAGCGGCAGATGCTGTTCGCCGGGGTCAGCGCGACCGACGTGACCCGGATCTGCCTGACGCACTTCCACGGCGATCACTGCCTGGGTGTGCCGGGAGTGGTGCAGCGACTGTCACTGGACCGGGTGGAGCGGCCGGTGTACGCGCACTATCCGGCCTCAGGAAGGGAGTACTTCGCCCGGCTGCGCTACGCGACCTCCTTCCACGAGACCGCCGACCTGCGCGAGCAGCCGATCGACGGCGACGGCCCGGTGGCCCGCGGTACGTTCGGCACCCTGTCCGCGCTCCGGTTGGAGCATCCGGTGGACTCCTACGGGTACCGGCTGGTGGAGCCGGACGGCCGCCGGATGCTGCCGGACCGGCTCGCCGAGTACGGGGTGGTCGGGCCGGACATCGGCCGGCTTCAGCGCGAGGGCCGCCTCGACGCGGGCGGCCGCACGGTGACGCTGGAGGAGGTGAGCGAGCACCGGCGCGGGCAGCGCTTCGCGTTCGTCATGGACACCCGGCTGTGCGGGAACGTGTTCGCCCTGGCCGACGGCGTGGACATGCTGGTCATCGAGGCCACCTTCCTGGACGCCGATGCCGGGCTGGCGGAGAGTTTCGGACACCTCACCGCGGCCGCGGCCGGCCGGGTCGCCGCCGAGTGCGGGGTACGGCTGCTGGTGCTCGCGCACTTCTCCCAGCGCTACACCGATCCCGGCGCGTTCGGCGCGGAGGCCGCCCGATACTTCGACGGACCGATCGTGGTGGCCGCGGACCTGACCCGGGTACCGGTGCCCAAGCGCTGAACACCGGTCACCCCCACGCGATCCCGGGCGGCCCACTGCCTGGCGAGACCGAGCGGACCGGGCCGAGCGGGAGGTGAGGCACGGCGAGCCGGACGGGCAGGCGGGCGGGACAAGCCGTGTGGGGCGAGCCGTGCGGCCGGCGGCTACCGGCCGAAGTGCACGCTGTCCAGCGCGGCCTGCAACGACCGGACGTAGCCGTCGCTGGTGACCGTCGCGCCGCTCACCGTGTCGACGTGCGCGCTCTGCGCGGACAGCACCTCCTGCCGCAACTGCGGGACCGCGTACGAGTTGATCTGCTGATCCCGGAACGACTGGTCCGGCACCTGGAGGGCGATCACATCGCTGATCTTCCCAGCCGAGATCGTGACCTGCACCTGTACCGGCCCCCATACCGTCTGGGCCACCGTTCCGTTCACCACCGTCTCCGCGCCGCTACTCGGCGAGGACCCGCCAGCCTGCGCCGGCCGGCCCGCACCCGCCTGCCCGGCGGTGGCCGCCGCGGCGTTGGCCGGCCCGGCCACGACGCCGGGCGCGAGGGAGCGCTCCGCCCCGGGCCGGGACACGTTGCCGGAGTTCAGGCTCGTCCTGTAGCTGAACAGCAGCACCACCACGACGACGGTGGCGACCAGCCACAGGGTTATCCGGCGCATGTCGCGCACCGCCTTCCGTCCGCGGTCACCAGCTGAACCATTCGAGGCGCAGGTGCTCCTCGGGGACCCCGACGAGCCGTGCCGCGTTGGCGGCCGAGGTCATCCACTCGGCCGGGCCGCAGACGTACACGTCCTGCCCGGCGATGTCCGGTACGAGCGCAAGCAGCAGCATCTCGTCGCGCAGCGGCGGCCACCCGGGCGCCGGCGCGGGTGCCCAGGACCCGTTCGCGGCACGCCGACCGGGCAGGTACACCACGCGCACCCCGCGCCGTGCGGCCAGCGCGTCCAGTTCGGCCCGGAACGCGAACGCCTCCGGCGTACTGGCCCGGTAGAGCAGGGTGGCCTCACCGGGCCGGTACGGCAACTCCTCCAGCAGTGCCCGCAACGGGGTGATGCCGATACCCGAGGCGATCATCGTGAACCGGGTGCGGGGCGGACGCCGGCCGGCCCCGGCCAGCCGCCCGTACGGCCCCTCGATCAGCACCCGGGTGCCGGGCCGCAACGCGCGCGCCTGCGCACTGCCGTCGCCCAGGTCCTTGACGGTGATCCGGAGCAGGTCCGGCCGTGGCGCGGCGGACAGCGAGTACGGGTGCGCCCTCGTCCAGCCGGGGCCGGCCAGGAACCGCCAGTGGAAGAACTGCCCGGCCCGTACCCGCAGCCGGTCCAGGTGCCGTCCGCGCAGGTACACCGAGACGATCCCGGGGGCCTCCGGCACCACGTCGCTGACCACCAGGCGGTGCCGTGCGCTGCGCCACAGCGGCAGGCCCACCCGGCACACCAGCACGCTGCCACCGGCGAGGGCGTAGACCGTCCACCAGTAGGCGGTGGCCGCGGCGTTGCCGACGAAGTCGGTGCCGGCCCACAGCTGGTGCGGGATCGCCAGCCCGACCCCGAGGTATGCGTACAGGTGCAGCAGGTGCCAGGATTCGTAACGCAGCCGGCGCCGGGCGGCGCGCAACGAGGTGATCACGACGAGGACCAACGCGACCGCCCCGGCCAGGGCGAGCAGCATGCCCGGGTAGGTCAGCACGAGGGTGACGAACTCGCGCACCGGTCCGCTGCGGTCGGTACCCGCGTAGCCGAGCGTGATCAGCAGGACGTGCGCGAGCATCAGGCCGAACGAGGTGAAGCCGACCCACCGGTGCCAGCGGGCCAGCCGGTCCTGCCCGAACGAGCGCTCGACCGGCGGTACCCGCGCCATCAGGAACACCTGGACGAGCAGCAGGTCCGCGGAGACCAGGCCGGCCAGCCGGCCCAGCGACTCGAACGCGGTGGCCGGGGCGACCACCTGCGCCAGACCCCGGTCGTGGACCCACAGGGCCACCACGACCAGCATGCCGAACACGGTGCCGGCGCCGATCGCGTCCGGCCACCAGCCACCGGCCCGAACACCGGACGCGGCGCGGTGCCGGGCGTCCAGCGTTCCTGCCGTCATGACTGGTCATCCTGCGGGCGGAAGCTCAGTCCACGCTTTGCTCCACCTGTGCGGTGTCT
>JBDZVD010000173.1:0-10863 GCA_040255525.1 Micromonosporaceae bacterium
GTCGATCGGCTGCACGGCGGCCACCTGTCGGACCGGACGCTGAACCTCGTGTGGCTCGCCGGCGACCTGTGCCTGGGCGCCGCCGCGCTGCACCCGTCGATGCGCCGGCTCGGGAACCGGTCGCGGGGCCACGCCGCGAGCCGGGTACCGCTGCGCGTGGTGGCGCTGTCCGCCACCACGTTCACCGCTCCGGTGATGCTGCTCGTCGAGTTCGCCAACGGCGACTACCCGGACATCCCGGCCACCGCTGTCGCCTGCGCGCTGCTGTTCGGGCTCACCATCGCCCGGGTCGGCGGTCTCGTGGCCGACCAGCGGCGCTCGGCCATCACCGACACCCTGACCGGGCTGCACACCCGGCAGTTCGTCGAGGCGCAACTCGCTCTGGAGGTCGCCCGGGCGCGGCGGGCCGGTACCGCGGTCGCGATCCTCGTCGTGGACATCGATGACTTCAAGTCGGTCAATGACCGGTACGGGCACGCGGCGGGCGACCGGGCGCTGGTCGAGATCGCCGGCCGGCTGCGCGGGGCGACCCGGCCCGGCGACGTGCTCGGCCGCTACGGCGGCGAGGAGTTCGCCGTGCTCGCACCGGGAGTCTGCCCGGACGAACTGCCGGCGATGGCGCGGCGGCTGTCCGAACGGCTGACCGGCAGCCCGCTCGCGGTGTCCGCGACCACCATGGTGATGATTACGGTGTCGGTGGGCGCGGTCAGCTACCCGAGCGGCGGCGAGCACCCGGAGGAGTTGGTCGCGGCCGTCGACCGGGCGCTGGAGCGGGCCAAGGAACGGGACTGGGCCCGGCCGGCGGTCCGTGGCCCGGTCCGGCCCGGCGCGGCGCCGGCCGTGTTGCTGCGCGGGCAGGCGCCGATGGTGGACTTCCTGCGGCAGGTCGCCGACCAGGTGGACCTGTGGTTGTCCGCGCAGGAGCACAGCACCGCGATCTCCCGCTGGGCGACCGTGCTGTCCAGCCACCTCGGCCTCGACGAGGCCACCGGTTGGCGGCTGGAACTGGCCGGCCGGCTGCACGACATCGGCAAGATCGTGGTTCCGGAGGCCATCCTGACCAAGCCCGCGCGCCTGACCGACGAGGAGTGGCTGCTGCTGCGGCAGCACCCCGACCACGGGTCGCGGCTGGCCCGGCTGGTACCGGGCTTCGACGCGGTGGCGGAGTCGATCCGCCAGCACCACGAGCGGTACGACGGCAACGGGTACCCGGACCGGTTGGCCGGCTCCGGCATCCGGTTGGAGGCCAGGATCATCGCGGTCTGCGACTCGTGGGCGGCCATGCGCTCGGATCGGGCGTACCAGGCGGCGCTGAGCGAGGACCAGGCGCGCGGGCAGATGTGGGCCGGCCGGGGAACGCAGTTCGATCCGGACCTGGTCGACCTGTTCCTGAGCCTGCACGAGCGTGGCGAGGTGGGTGCCCTGAGCCTGCTGCGGCCCGCCGCGCCGCCCGGCGGGGGCGCGACTGCCGGGCCTGGCGGGCTGGCCCTCCCCGGTGCTCCCGCGGATCCCGCGTGGACGTTCCAGGAATCGATCCAGTAGCCGGGCTCACCGGGCGGCCGTCGGCGTCCTGCGGCCCGGGTGGTGCATCCGGCGCGTTGACCGGCACCGGCACGGAAGCCGGCGGGGTGGCCAGTGGCGGCGCCCGCCGGATCGTCCGGCCACCACGGCCGTGCCGCCCGCCGCACCCGGTCCGGCACGCGGGGCCGCCCGACGGTTCCGGCCCGGCCGTGCACACTGTGATCGTGAAGACGACGCTGGCCATCGACTGCGGCGGTGGCGGGATCAAGGGCTCGATCCTGGACGAGGCCGGGACGATGCGGACGCATCCGCAGCGGGTACCGACCCCCTACCCGCTGTCGCCGACCCGGTTCGTCGAGACCCTGGTCGAGCTGGGGGCGGCGTTCCCGGCACCGGACCGCGTCACGGTCGGCATGCCCGGCATGATCCGGCACGGTGTCGTGGTGGCCACCCCGCACTACGTGACGAAGAGCGGCCCGCGTACCAAGGTCGATCCCGACCTGCTGGCGGCGTGGAGCGGGTTCGACGCGCAGACCGCGATCGGCTCGGCGTTCGGGGTGCCGACGCTGGTGCTCAACGACGCCGAGGTGCACGGTGCGGGCGTGGTCGCCGGTGCCGGACTGGAACTGGTGCTCACGCTCGGCACCGGGCTGGGCTGCGCCCTGTTCGACGGCGGCACGCTCGCTCCGCACGTGGAGCTGTCGCACGCCCCGGCGAAATGGGGGCAGAGTTACGACACGTACATCGGGGAGCCGGAGCGGCGCCGGTTGGGTGATGCCCTGTGGTCACGCCGGGTACGGAGCGCCGTCGAGGCACTGCGGCCGGTGTTCCTCTGGGACCGGCTCTACATCGGCGGCGGCAACTCCCGGCGCATCCGGCCGGAGCAGCTGGCCCGGATGGGCGACGACGTGGTCATCGTGCCGAACGCCGCCGGGATCGTCGGCGGGGTCCGCGCCTGGTCGATCCGGGGCGTGTAGGCCCCGTACCGCCACGGCATTGGAGTGGAGCCGCGAGGCGTGAGCCGGCCGCACCGGCGCTGTCGCGGGGGCCGGTTGACGCGTCCGGCCGGGCGGCATAGCGTCCATACCGACCAGTCGGTATGGAGGTCGATCGGATGGCGCAGGTTCCCGGGCTCGACCTCGACCGCGCCGGCCACCTGCTGCTGGAGGCCGCCGGCGGGCGCCTGACCGGCCCGCTCCACGCCGAGGTGATCAGCGGCGGCCGGTCCAACCTCACCTACCTGGTGCGCGGGCAGACCGGCCGGATCGTGCTGCGCCGCCCGCCGCTCGGCCTCGTGCTGCCCTCGGCGCACGACATGTCCCGGGAGTACAGGGTGACCTCGGCCCTGGCCGGCGCCGGGTTCCCGGTGGCCCGCCCGCTCATGCTGTGCACCGACGAGGATGTCATCGGCGCTCCGTTCTACCTGATGGAGTACGTCGACGGCATCGTGCTGCGCGACGACGCGCTGCGCGGAGTGCCCGCCGAGGCGGCCCGGCGCCAGGGGAGGGTGCTCGTCGACACGCTGGTGCGGCTGCACGCCATCGACTACACCGCGATCGGGCTGGCCGAGTTCGGGCGCCCGGACGGCTACCTGCTGCGGCAGGTCCAGCGCTGGCACCGGCAGTGGGAGGGCGCGAAGACCCGGGAGCTGCCGATGCTGGAGGAGGTGACCCGCCGGTTGCTCGGCAGCGTGCCGGCGTCGCCCCGGCCGGGCATCGTGCACGGCGACTACCGGCTGGACAACGTCATGTTCGACCGCTCCGGCGAGGACATCGCCGCGGTCATGGACTGGGAGATGGCCACGATCGGCGATCCGCTGGCCGATGTCGGGCTGCTGGTCGTCTACAGTGGACAGACCGGGCTGCGCGGCACCGCACGGGTACCGCACGGGTTCCCCTCGGGCACCGAGCTGGCCCAGCGGTACGCGCAGGGCAGCGGCATCCCGGTGGAGGGCCTGGACTGGTACGTCGCCTTCGGCCACTTCAAGCTCGCCGTCATCGCCGAGGGCATCCACGCCCGGTACCTGCGGGGCAAGACGGTCGGCGACGGGTTCGAGACGTTCGGACCGGCGGTACCGGTCCTGATCGAGCAGGCGCACGCCGTACTGCACAAGGGGTGAGGACACCATGGACTTCGGGTTCAGCGAAAAGGCACGCACGGTCCAGCGGCGCGCGACCGAATTCCTGACCGAGTGCGTGTACCCGGCGGAGCCCGTCTTCGCCGAGCAGCTCGCCGCGCGGCCGGGCGAGTGGACCGCCCCGCCGGTGATGGAGGAGCTCAAGAAGCAGGCCCGCGAGCGCGGCCTGTGGAATCTGTTCCTGCCGCACTCCGAGTGGGGCGCCGGACTGTCCAATCTGGAGTATGCGCCGATCGCCGAGACGGCCGGGCGCAGCCCGCACATCGCGCCGGAGGCGATGAACTGCTCCGCTCCGGACACCGGGAACATGGAGCTGCTGGCCATGTTCGGCACGCCTGAGCAGCAGGAGCGGTGGCTGAAACCGTTGCTGGCCGGCGAGATCCGGTCGTGCTTCTCGATGACCGAGCCCGAGGTGGCCAGCTCCGACGCGAGCAACGTGGCCACCCGGATCGAGCGGGACGGCGACGAGTATGTCATCACCGGGCGCAAGTGGTGGTCGTCCGGGGCGATGAGCCCGCGGTGCACGCTGTCCATCGTCATGGGGGTCAGCGACCCGGCCGGTGCGCGGCACCAGCGGCACAGCATGGTGCTGGTACCGATGGACAGCCCCGGACTGGCCGTGGTGCGGCCGACCACCGTGTTCGGGTACGGCGACCAGGCGCACGGCGGGCACGCCGAGATCGTGTTCGACCGGGTGCGGGTACCGGCCGGCAACCTGCTCGGTGCGCCGCACCGCGGTTTCGCTCTCGCTCAGGCGCGGCTCGGGCCGGGGCGCATCCACCACTGCATGCGGGCGATCGGGATGGCCGAGCGGGCGCTGGAACTGATGTGCCAGCGGGCGCTGGACCGGCGCGCGTTCGGTGCGGCCATCGCCGACCAGGGCGTGGTGCGCGACTGGATCGCGGAGTCCCGGCTGCGCATCGAGCAGGCCCGGCTGCTGGTGTTGAAGGCCGCCTGGCTGATGGACACGGTCGGCAACAAGGGCGCGGCGATGGAGATCGCGGCCATCAAGGTGGTCGCGCCGGAGGCCGCCCGGTGGGTCATCGACCGGGCCATCCAGGTGCACGGTGCGGCCGGCGTCAGCCAGGACACTCCGCTGGCGTACCTGTACGCGCACCTGCGCACGCTGCAGATCGCGGACGGCCCGGACGAGGTGCACCGGCGCACGGTCGCGCGCCACGAGCTCGCCCGGTGGCGGTGACCGAGGCCGATGGTGGTGATCGAGGCCGGTGGCGGTGATTGAGGCCGGTGGCGGTGATTGAGGCCGGTGGCGGTGCGCCCAGGCCGGTGGCGGTGAGCGGCAACGGCGTCGCCCGGCGGGTTCTCGACGCGGCCGTGGAGCTGTTCGCGGAGCAGGGCTTCGACGCCACCTCGGTACAGGAGGTGGTGGAGCGCGCCCGGGTCACCAAGGGCGCGATGTACCACTACTTCCGGTCCAAAGATGACCTGCTCTACGAGATCTACCACGACCTGATCACCGTTCAGCTCGCCGGCATGGACCGCATCACGGCGGCGGGTGGGCCGGCGCCGCGGATCCTGCGCGCCATCATCGTGGACCTGGTCGTGACGACCGCCGGCAGGCTGGGCGCGGCCACGGTGTCGGCGCGGGAGCTGCACCGGCTGTCCGGGAAACCGGCGGCCGCGCTGCGCGCTCAGCGCCGCCGCTACCACGAGGGGGTCCGGGAGCTCATCGCGCGCGGGCAACGGGACGGCGAGTTCGCGGCGACGGTTTCGGCGCAGACCGCGACGCTGATGGTCTTCGGCATCGTCAACCAACTGCCCCAGTGGTACCGGCCGGACGGGGCGACCCCGCCCCGGGAACTGGCCGAGGAGATCGCGGACTTCGTGCTGGCCGGTCTCGGCGCGAGCACCGCGGGAACGGCCGGCGACAACGACACGGAACGGGAGCGGTATGCAGACCGATGAGCTGACCGGCCGGGTGCGCGAATTCCTCGCGGCCCACGATCCGGCCGCTACCGACCGGCTGGACTTCCTCCGCGCCCGGTTCGACGCCGGCCTGGCGTGGGTCAGCTTCCCGGTCGGGCTGGGCGGTCTGGGGCTGCCCCGGGCCGCGCAGCCGGTGGTCGACGCCGCCTTCGCGGCCGCCGGCGCGCCGGACAACGATCCGCGGCGCATCGGCATCGGGCTGGGCATGGCGGCACCCACGATCCTCCGGCACGGCACGGACGAGCAGCGCCGGCGCTGGCTCCGTCCACTCTGGACCGGTGAGGAGGTGTGGTGCCAGCTGTTCAGCGAGCCCGGTGCGGGGTCCGACCTGGCCGCGCTGGGCACCCGGGCGGTGCCGGGCGCCGGGCCGGACGGGCTGGACGGTTGGATCGTGAACGGCCAGAAGGTGTGGACGTCCATGGCGCACCAGGCCCGCTGGGCGATCCTGCTCGCCCGTACCGATCCGGACCTGCCCAAGCACCAGGGCATCACGTACTTTGTGTGCGACCTGACGCACCCCGGCGTCGAGGTGCGCCCGCTGCGCCAGCTCACCGGTGAGGCCGAGTTCAACGAGGTGTTCCTCACCGACGTGTGGATCCCCGATGGGTACCGGCTGGGCGGCACCGGTGACGGCTGGCGGGTCGCGCAGACCACGCTGATGAACGAGCGGGTCGCCATCGGCGGTGGCGCGGTGCCCCGCGAGGCGGGGATGATCGGCGCGCTGGCCCGCACCTGGCGCGAGCGGCCGGAGCTGCGCAGCCCGGCCGCGCACGACGCGCTGATGAAGCTCTGGGTGGCCGCCGAAGCCGGCCGGCTCGCCGCGACCCGGCTGCGTGAACAGCTCGCTGCCGGGCAGCCCGGCGCCGAGGGTTCCGCGGTGAAGTACGCGTTCGCCCGGTTGAACCAGGAGGTGTCCGGCTTCGAGCTGGAACTGCTGGGCGCCGACGGCCTGACCTACGAGGACTGGACCATGCGCCGGCCGTCGCATGTGGACTGGGAGAACCGTTCGCCCGGGTACCGGTACCTGCGGGCCAGGGGAAACTCGATCGAGGGCGGCACCTCGGAGATCCTGTGCAACATCATCGCCGAACGGGTGCTCGGGTTGCCGCCGGAACCCAGGGCCGACAAGGACATCGCATGGAAGGACCTGCCCCGGTGAGCGAGCGTGGCGAGCGAATCATCGGGCGCCGCCCGGTCGGGCTCGATCGTGCCGGCGCGCGCCGGCCCGCGACGAGCGCCGGGGCGGCGCGATGAACACCCTGCTCTACACCGACGTCGAACAGGAGTTGCGTGCCTCGGTGCGCCAGGCGCTCGACCGCCCGGCGGGTGGGGACGCGTCGCGGGCGCTTTTCGCCGGCATCGGCTGCGCGGGCCTGGCCGTACCCGAGGAGTTCGGCGGCGCCGGCGCGTCCTGGCGCGAGGCCGCCGTGGTGGCCGAGGAGGTGGGCCGGGCCGCGGCGCCGGTGCCGTGGCTGGGCAGCGTGCTGGGTACCGCGGCCCTGCTGTCGGCCGGCGCGGGCGACCTGCTGCCCGCGGTGGCCTCCGGTGGTCTGCTCGCGGTGCTGGTGCTGCCGCTGTCCACCCCGCCCGGCGCACCGGTACCGGCGACCGTCCGGGCCGACGGCCAGGCGCTCACCGGCACCGTGACGCCCGTCGCCGACGCGCGGGACGCCGGCCTGCTCATCGTGCCCACCCCGGACGGCCTGTACGCGGTGGACGCGGCACACGCCGAGCAGACCCCGGTCACCGCGCTGGACCAGACCCGTCCACTGTCGACGGTCACGTTCTCCTCCGCCCCGGCCACCCGGCTGGGTGACGCGGCGGCGGCCGGTGAGGCGTGGCGCGCGGCGCTGCGGGTCGGCGCGGCCGTACTCGCCGGGGAGCAGCTCGGCGTGGCCGACTGGTGCCTGTCCTCCACTGTGGACTACGTGAAGGCCCGGTACCAGTTCGCCCGCCCGGTCGGCTCCTTCCAAGCGGTCAAGCACCGGCTCGCCCAACTGTGGGTGGAGGTCACCCAGGCCCGGGCGGTGGCCCGGTACGCGGCCGGCTGCGTCGCCGACCGGGATCCGGACGCGCCGGTGGCCGCGAGCCTCGCCCAGGCACACTGCGGCCCGGTCGCGGTACGGGCCGCCGAGGAGTGCGTCCAGCTGCACGGCGGCATCGGCTTCACCTGGGAGCACCGGGCACACTGGTACCTCAAACGGGCCAAGGCCGCCGCCATCGCGCTGGGTACCGCGACCCAGCACCGGGCCGTGCTGGGCGAGCTGGTCAGCCTGCCGCCGCGTTGATGTCCGGGTTCTCCAGGACGCGTCGCGGTGCGCCGTCGCGCGCCACGTTGATCATCGCGCGGCCCACCCGCTCGGTCGTGGTGACGCGCCGGGGGGCGACCCTGCGCAGTACCGGGTAGAACGGCGTGGTCACCCGGTACAGCAGCCGGTACAGCGTGGTCTTCGAGGTGGCGCCGTGCATCGGGTGGATGTACCCGGGCCGGAACAGGTACGCCTCCAGCGGCAGGGCCAGCAACGCGTTCTCGGTGCGCCCCTTGACCCGTGCCCACATCGTGCGCCCGCGCTCGGTGCTGTCGGTGCCCTTCCCGGACACGTAGACGAACGTCGAGCCCGGGTTGCGCCGGGCCAGGGTCTGCCCGGCTGCCACCGTGATGTCGTAGGTGATCCGCCGGTACGTGTCCTCGCCCATCCCGGCCGAGGACACGCCGAGACAGAAGAAACAGGCGTCGTACCCGGCCAGTCGCTCCTCGACCGGCGTGAGGTCGGTCAGGTCGGCGTGCACCAGCTCGGCGAGCTTCGGGTGTTCGCGGCCGGTCGGCGTGCGCCCCACGGTGAGCACCCGTTCGATCCCGTCGTCGAGCAGGCACTCGCGCAGCACGCCCTGCCCCAGCATGCCGGTGGCGCCGAACACGATCACTTTCACGGGCGTGCGCCTTTCGATCCGTCCAGCCGGTAGGTCAGCGCGGTGTGCCGGCGCCCGGCGCCGACCGTGCGCACCGCGGTCGCCAGCGCGCGCCGCGAACCCACCAGCACCACCAGTTTCTTCGCCCGGGTGACGGCGGTGTACAGCAGGTTGCGCTGCAGCATCATCCAGGCGCTGGTGGTCAGCGGGATGACCACGGCCGGGTATTCCGAGCCCTGCGAGCGGTGGATCGTCATCGCGTACGCGTGGGACAGCTCGTCCAGCTCGTCGAATTCGTAGTCGACGCTCTCGTCCTCGTCGGTGCGCACGGTCAGCGTCTGGTCCTCAGTGGACAGTGCGGTCACCACGCCCAGCGTGCCGTTGAAGACCCCGGCCGCACCCTTCTCGTAGTTGTTGCGGATCTGGGTAACCTTGTCGCCGACGCGGAACACCCGGCCGCCGGCCCGCCGCTCCGGCAACCCGTCCCGGGCCGGCGTCAACGCCTGCTGCAGCAACGTGTTCAGCGCGCCGGCCCCGGCCGGGCCGCGGTGCATCGGTGCGAGCACCTGGACGTCGCGGCGCGGGTCGAGACGAAAGCGTGAGGCGATGCGCCGGCACGCGACATCGACGGTCAGCTCGGCGGTCGCCTCGCTGTCCTCGCACGGGAACAGGAAGAAGTCCGGCAGGCCGGTGGTCACCGGCGGGCGTCCGGCGTTGATCCGGTGGGCGTTGGTGACTACACCGGACTCCTGCGCCTGGCGGAAGATCTGGGTCAGCCGCACCCGGGGTACCGCCTCGGCGGCCAGCAGGTCGCGCAGCACCTCACCGGCGCCGACCGAGGGCAGCTGGTCGACATCGCCGACCAGCAGCACGTGAGCGCCCGCCGGGATCGCCTTCACCAGCTTGTTGGCCAGGATCAGGTCCAGCATCGACGCCTCGTCGACCACCAGCAGGTCGGCGTCGAGGGGGTGGTCCCGGTCGAACGACGGGTCGCCGCCCGGGCGCAGTTGCAGCAGGCGGTGCACGGTCGCGGCCGGGTGCCCGGTCAGCTCGGCGAGCCGCTTCGCCGCCCGGCCGGTCGGCGCCACCAGCACCACCTTGGCCCGCTTGGCGGCGGCCAGCTCCACGATGGACCGCACGGTGAAGCTCTTTCCACAGCCCGGTCCGCCGGTCAGCACGGCCACCTTGGCGGTGAGCGCGAGGCGCACGGCCTGCTCCTGCTCGGGCGCGAGCGCGGCGCCGGTGCGCCGGCGCAGCCAGGCCAGCGCCTTGTCCCAGTCGACGCCGGCGAAGTGCGGCATCCGGTCGGCGCGCTCGCGCAGCAGCCGCAGCAGGCTGCCGGCCAGCGAGGTCTCGGCGCGGTGGAACGGCACCAGGTACACGGCGGCGACGTCGCCGGGCAGCGTCTCGCGCACCACGCCCTCGGCCTCGGCCAGCTCGTCGAGGCAGCGTTCGATGAGGTCGGCCGGTACCCCCAGGATCTTGCCGGCGTCCGTGGTGAGCTGGGCCTGCGGCAGGTAGCAGTGGCCGTCCTCGGTGGCTTCCGACAGCGTGTACTGGAGGCCGGCCTTCACCCGCTCCGGGCTGTCGTGCGGGATGCCGACCGCCTGGGCGATGGTGTCCGCCGTCTTGAACCCGATGCCCCACACGTCCGCGGCCAGCCGGTACGGCTGCTCCCGCACCACCGAGATGGACTCCTCGCCGTACGTCTTGAAGATGCGCACCGCGAGCGACGTCGACACCCCCACGCCCTGAAGGAAGACCATCACTTCCTTGATGGCCTTCTGCTCCTCCCACGCGGCGATGATCTTCGCGGTGCGCTTGGGTCCGAGTCCCGGCACCTCGATCAGCCGGCCCGGCTCCTGCTCGATGACGGTGAGCGTGTCCACCCCGAAGCGCTCGACGATCCGCTCCGCGAACCGCGGCCCGATGCCCTTGATGAGGCCGGACCCGAGGTAGCGCTGGATGCCCTGCACGGTGGCGGGCAGCACGGTGGTGTACGAATCCACCTCGAACTGCCGGCCGAACTTCGGATGGCTGGACCAGCGCCCGCGCAGCCGCAGGCTCTCCCCGGGCTGGGCGCCGAGCAGCGCGCCGACGACGGTCAGCAGGTCGCTGCCGGAGGCGGTGGCGACCCGGGCGACGGTGTAGCCGGTCTCCTCGTTGACGTACGTCAGGCGCTCCAGCACGGCGTCCAGTACGGCGGTGTGCGGGCGGGGCGCGGTCACCCGGCCATCGTAGGCCCCCTGGTCTGGGGCGCCCCGCCTCGACAGACGCGCCGAGCCGGACTGGCCGGACGGCCGGTCCGGGGCGCCGCGCGGGGTCAGCCGCGCCGAGCCGGGCCGGCC
>JBDZVD010000043.1:0-49482 GCA_040255525.1 Micromonosporaceae bacterium
ACGTGTCGGAGGCGCCAGCGGCGCCGCGCGACGACGCATCGCAGTCACCCGCCCTGGTGACCGGGCGCCGGCGAGCGGATCGGGGTCGCAGCGCGGGGCGGGACCTGGGACGGCTGCTGCTCGGGCATGCCCGGCGGTTCCGCGGCCGGGACCTGCAGGACGTGGCGACCCGGGCGCTGCGCGACACGGACGGGCGGCGCGCGTGGATCGTCTCGATCCTCAACGCCAGCCTGTGGACCCGTCGCCTGGTGCGCGACGCGCTGTGGCTGCGGCCTCGGCGGCTGCGCACTCGGCTGGCGTTCGGGCGGCGGCACCGGGGGCCGGTCGCCGGGGACCGCACGCTGTCCCTGCTGTGCCCCACCCGGGACCGGGTCGGCCAGGTGGTGGCGCTGCTGGACAGCATCAGGCGTACCGCCGCGCGGCCCGGCCGGATCGAGGTGCTGTTCTATGTGGACAGTGACGACCCGCGGCTGGCCGGGTACCGGGACCTGTTCGCCCGCGCGGCGACCCGGTTCGCCGGGCTGGGCCGGGTCGCCCTCGTGGTGGGCGAGCCGATCGGGGTACCGGCCGCGTGGAACGAACTGGCCGCGCAGGCCACCGGGGACCTGCTGCTGATGGCGAACGACGACCAGCGGTACGTGGACTTCGGCTGGGACGTACGGCTGGGCGACCGGGTACGCCAGCTGACCGGTACCCACCCGGACGGCGTGCTGTGCCTGTACTTCGACGGCGGCCAGTACCCGGAAGGCGGGCACGACTTCCCGATCGTGAGCCGGCCCTGGTACGCGACCCTCGGCTACTTCACCCCGACCATGTTCTCCCAGTGGGAGGTGGAGACCTGGGTGTTCGATATCGCCGAGCGGCTGGGCCGGCTGTATGCGGTGCCCGGCGTGTTCGTCGAGCACCTGCACTACCAGGACTACAAGGCCCCGTTCGACGCCACCTACCAGCGGCACCGGATGACCAGGGAAAAGTCCTTCGCCGACCACGCGCTGTTCCTGCGCACCGCCCCGCAGCGGCAGGCCGAGGTGACCCGGCTGCGGGCGGTGACCGCTCGGGGCGGGGTACCGGGTGCCGTCCTCGACGCCGCCGCCTTCTGGTTCACCGGGTACCTGGCCGCGCACCGCGACCGGGTCGCCACCGAGGTGGCCGGCTGGCTGGCCGGCCGCCCCGCCGGGCCGTGGCACCGGATGGCCCTGTTCGACGGTGGCGGCTTCACCGCCGCCGCGGAGCGCGACCTGCCCGTGCTGACCGAGGTGCTGCGCGGCGTGCCGGACGCGCAGGTGCCGGCGGGTGCGATCGACGTCGGCGCGCTCGGCCCGGGGAGCACCGCGCCCGCGCCGCTGGGCGGCCCGCCCGACGCGCGGTGGGTGTACTGGGCCGTGCCGGAGAGGGCCGCCGGGCACCGGGCCGGTGAGCGGCTGGGCTGGCCGGCCGGGGGCCTTCTGGTGGTCGACGACCGGCTGGGCATCGCGGTGCGCAACGAGGGCGACGGGCCGGTGGCGGTGGTCCGGTTCGCGGTCCCGGCCACGGTGCCGGACGCCGGGCAACCGAGCCCGGAGCGTGAGGTGGTCGCCGATGTCTGAGCCGCTGACCGCCGACCTCGGTGTTGACCTCGCCGGGCTCGACCCCGAACTGGCCGCCCGGGTCGCCGGCCTCGACCCGCAGCAGCGTGCCCGGTTCGTCGCCATCCTCGGCGCCAAGCTCGACCGGCCGGCCGCCACCGGCATCCCGCCCGCTCCCGGTCCGGGGCCGTGGCCCGCCTCGTTCGGGCAGGAGCGGATGTGGGTGGGCGACCGGCTCGCCCCCGCCGTGCACAACTACGCCACCGCGCTGCGCCTGCGCGGCCCGCTCGCGCTGCCCGCGCTGGGCACCGCGGTGGCCCGGATCGTGGCTCGCCACGAGGTGCTGCGGACCACGCTGCGGCTGGCCGGGGACCGGCTCGTGCAGGACGTGCACCCGGCGGTACCGGTGCCCGTGCGGCTGGTCGACCTCGGCGAGCTCGGCGCGGTACCCGAGCAGCCCCTGCCCGACCCGGTGCGGGGCCTGCTGCGCGCCGAGGCCCGGCGCCCCTTCGACCTCGCGCGCGGCCCGCTGCTGCGGGTCGTGGTGTACCGGCTCGGCCCGCTCGACCACTGCGTGCTGCTGACCGTCCACCACGCGGTGACCGACGGGCGCTCCACGGCCGTCTTCGTGGCCGAGCTGTCCGCCGGGTACCGGGCGCTCGCCGCCGGTCGGCCGCTGCCGGACGACCCGCTTCCCTTGCAGTACAAGGACTTCGCCTGCTGGCAGCGGGACCGGCTGGCCGGCACCGAGCTGGCCGCGTTGACCGACTACTGGGCGCGCGCGACCGCCGACCTGCCCCGGCTGGAGCTGCCCGCCGACGCCTCCCCGCCGGCCGGCCTGCCCGCCGGCTCGGGCGGAAACCACACGTTCGTGCTCGACCGGGCACTGACCGAGCGGCTGGCCCGGCTGCGCGCCGCGGGTGGCGGATCGCGCTTCATGCTCGTGCTCGCCGCGCTGGTCGCCGTGCTGCGGGCGGTCACCGGCCAGTCCGACCTCGTGGTCGGCACGCTCGCGGCCGGCCGGACCAGGCCCGAGCTGGACGGCCTGATCGGCTATTTCGTGAACGTGCTGCCGCTGCGGTTCCGGGTGCCCGCCCGGCCGACCTTCGCGCAGCTGTGGGCGCTGGTCCGGGACGCGGCCCAGGCCGGGTACGCGCACCAGGAGCTGCCGTACGAGACGCTGCTGCGGACCACGGAGCTGGGGCGGGGCGCGGCGCCGGTGAGGGTGGTGTGCGTACCCCACGATCCGGTGCCCCCGGTGCAGCTATCCGGCCTGGCCGCCGAGGCGATCGAGGTCGGGCTCGGCACCGCGCCGTTCGACCTGGTGGTGGAGGTACGCGAGCGGGACGCCGGGCTGCAGGTCGCCTTCGGGTACGACCTCGGACAGTTCACCGCCGCCGCGGTGGGCACCGTGGCCGGCCTGCTGGAGACCGCGCTGCGCCGGGTCGCCGACGATCCCGAGGTGCCCTGCGACGACCTGTTCCGCGAGGCCGCGCAGCGGCCCGCGCAGCCGGTCGGAAAGGCGCCGGCCACCACCATCCACGCCGCCATCGAGGCCCGCGCGGCGGCCGTCCCCGACCGGGTGGCCGTCGTCGACGGTGGGCGCCGGGTGTCGTACCGCGCGCTCAACGCGCACGCCAACCGGCTCGCCCGGCACCTGCGCGCGCTCGGTGTCCGGGCCGAGGACCGGGTTGGCGTGTGCCTGGACCGGTCGGCGGGCTCGGTGATCGCCATGCTGGCGGTGCTCAAGGCCAGCGCCGCCTACCTGGCGCTCGACCCGCGGCACCCGGCCCAGCGGCGCGCGGCGCTGGCCGCCCGGGCCGGCATCCGCGTGGTGGTCACCGCCGGGGGGCTGGCCGAGGGGGTACCGGCGGCCGAGGTGGTCCGGCTGGACGCGCACGCCGACCGGATCGCCCGGTACCCGGCCGCCGATCTCGGCCTGCCCGCGCACCCCGAACAGGCCGCGTACCTGATCCACACGTCCGGCTCGACCGGCGCGGCCAAGGCCGTCGTGGCGCCCCACCGCGGCCTGCTCAACCGGGCCGGGTGGGCCGCCCGGGAGCAGCCGCTCGGGCCGGGCGAGGTGTGCGCGGTGCGCACCCCGCTGACCTTCGTCGACTCGGTCTGGGAGACCTTCGGGCCGTTGATCGGCGGCGGCACGCTGGCGATCGTGCCCGAGCCCGTGGCGGCCGACCCGGATGTGCTGGTCGACCGGCTGCGCGCGGAGCGGGCCGGCCGGATCGTGGCGGTACCGGGGCTGCTCACCATGCTGCTGGACGCGGTACCGGACCTCGGCGCCCGGCTGCCCGCGCTGACCACGTGGATCACCAGCGGGGAGCAGCTGCCCGCGACCCTGGTCGACCGGTTCCGCCGCGCCGCGCCGCGGGCGAGCCTGGTCAACCTGTACGGGTCGTCCGAGGTCGCGGCCGACGGGACCGGTGCGGCGGTGGCCGGCCCGCGATCCGGGCCACCGTCCCCGCACCGGGTGCCGATCGGCCGGCCGCTGACCGGGGTCAGCGCCTGGGTCGCCGACCCGGCCGGCCGGGCCGCGCCGCCGCTGGTACCGGGCGAACTGCGGGTCGGCGGCCACGGGCTGGCCCGCGGGTACCACGGCCGGCCGGCCGACACCGCGGCGGCGTTCCGCCCGGACCGGTACGGGCCGCCGGGTGCCCGGGCGTACCGCACCGGCGACCTGACCCGGTGGCGTGCCGACGGCCAGCTGGAGTACCTGGGCCGGCGGGACGGGCAGGTGCAGATCCGCGGGCACCGGGTGGAGCCGGCCGAGGTCGAGGAGGCGCTGTGCCGGCATCCGGGGGTAGGGGCCGCGGCCGTCACCGCGACGGCCGACCCGGCCGGCGGCCACACCCTGGTGGGGTACGTGGTCGGCACCGCCGACCCGGCCGAGCTGCGCGCCTTCCTGCTCCGTGCGCTGCCCGGCTACCTGGTGCCCTCGCGCCTCGTACCGGTCGAGGACCTGCCCCGGACCGGGAGCGGCAAGCTGGACCGCCGGGCACTGGACCGCCGGGCACTGGACCGTGAGGCACTGGACCGCGACGCGCTGCCGGTCCCGGCCGCCACCCCGGCCAGCCCGGTCGCCAGCGGGCGGGTCGCCAGCGGGCCGGTCGCCGTGGTGGCGGGCGCCTTCGCCGAGGTGCTGGGGCTGCCCGCCGTCGACCCGGCGGACGACTTCTTCCTCATCGGCGGGCACTCGATCCTGGCCGCGCGGCTCGTGCACGTGCTCGTCGAGCGGCTGGGCGTGCGGCTCGGCCTGGCCGACCTGTTCGCCGCGCCCACCGCCGCCGGGCTGGCCGCCCTGGCCGCCTCCCGGCCCGCCGCACGGCCCGGCGGGGACGGCGCGGCGACCGGTCCGCTGCGCCCGGACCCCGCGGCCGCGCACGAGCCGTTCCCGCTCACCGACGTGCAGGCGGCCTACTACGTCGGGCGCGCCGGGGACCTGGAACTCGGCGGCGTGGCCACCCACGCGTACCTGGAACTCGACGTCGCGGATCTGGACCTGGACCGGTTCGCCGCGGCCCTGGACGCGGTCGTGGCCCGGCACCCGATGCTGCGCGCGGTGCTCCGGCCGGACGGCACCCAGCGCGTACTTGCCGAGGTGCCCCGGTACCGGGTCGAGGTGGCCGACCTGCGGGGCCTGCCGGCCGGCGAGCGGGCGGGGCGGCTGGCCCAGGTGCGGGACGCGATGTCCCACCAGGTGCACGACCCGTACACCTGGCCGCTGTTCGCGGTGCGGGCCAGCCTGGTCGCGCCCGGTCGCGCGGTGCTGCACGTGAGCATCGACTCGCTGATCTGCGACGCGTACAGCTTCGGCCTGGTGATGGACGAGCTGACCGCGCGGTACCGGGAGCCGGGCCGCGCCTGGCCGGAGCTCGACCTGACCTTCCGGGACTACGTGCGGTACCAGGTGAAGCGGCGCGGCGGCGCGGAGTACGCGGCGGCCCTCGGGTACTGGCGGGACCGGCTGCCCACCCTGCCACCCGGCCCGGACCTGCCGGCCGGCTCCCAGGCGGGGCACCACCGGTTCACCCGGCGCGAGGGCCGGCTCGCCGCACCCCGCTGGGCGGCGCTGAAACAGCGGGCCGCCACGGCCGGGCTGACCCCGTCCGGGCTGCTGCTCGCCGCGTTCGCGGAGATCCTCACCCGGTGGAGCGCGAACGCGCACTACACCCTGATGCTCACCGTGTTCCAGCGCGAACCCGTGCATCCCGAGGTCGGCGGCATCGTCGGCGACTTCACGCAGCTGATCGCGCTGGAGGTGGACCACACCGCGCCCGGCCCGTTCCGGGAGCGCGCCCAGGCGCTGCAGCGGCGGCTCTGGTCCGACCTGGACCGGTCGATGGTCAGCGCGGTCGAGGTCACCCGGGAGTGGCTGCTCGCCCGGGGCCTGCCGGCCCAGCCGCTGTCCACCGTGGTGTTCACCTCCAACCTGCCGATCGGCGGCAGGGACCGGGCGGGCACGCCGGCCCGCGCCAGCGGTGAATCGGCCGGTACGCCGCCGGACGGCGCGGTGGGCCGGACCAACCGCACCGACCCGCTCGGCGAGATGGGGTACGCCATCACCCAGACCCCGCAGGTCAGCCTCGACCACCAGGTCGGCGAGGAGGGTGGCGAGCTGCGGTACAACTGGGACGCGGTCGACTCGATGTTCGCGCCGGGCGTGCTCGACGAGATGTTCGCCGCGTACCGGGCGCTGCTCGACCGGCTGGCCGACGAGCCGGCGGCCTGGGCCGCCGCGGTCCGGGTACCGCTGTGTGCCGCGGCCGCCGCGCGCCGGACCACGGCCAACGACACCGCCGGGCCGTTGCCGGTCCGGTGCCTGCACGAACTGGTCGCGGACGCCGCGGCCCGAACGCCGGAGCGCGTCGCGGTCGTCGACGGCGATGTCCGGCTGTGCTACCGCGACCTGGTCGCCCGGGCCCGCCGGGTGGGCCGGGCGCTGCGGAACCTCGGCGCCCGCCGGAACACCCTGGTCGGGGTGGCCGCCCGGCGTGGCTGGCAGCAGGTCGTCGCGGTGCTCGGCGTGCTCGAGTCCGGGGCCGGGTACCTGCCGCTGGACCCGGAGCTGCCGGTCGCGCGGCTGGACCACCTGGTCCGGCGGGGCGAGGTGGCTGTGGTGCTCACCCAGGCCGCGCTGCGAGACGCCCTGCCGCTGCCCGGGGTGCGAATGCTGGCCGTGGACGACGAGGCCGCGCTCCCGGACGGGACCGGTGAGCCGCCGGAGGTGTGCCTCGACGACCTCGCGTACGTCATCTTCACGTCGGGGTCGACCGGCGAGCCCAAGGGCGTGGCCATCGACCACCGGGGCGCGGCCAACACCATCGCGGCGGTCAACGAGCGCTTCACGGTCGGGCCGGACGACCGGGTGCTCGCGGTCTCCTCGCTCAGCTTCGACCTGTCTGTGTACGACATCTTCGGGCTGCTCGCCGCCGGCGGCACGGTGGTGGTCCCGGAGCACGCGCGGCGCCGGGAGCCCGGGTACTGGGCGCGGCTGGTCCGCGCCGAGCGGGTCACCGTGTGGAACTCCGTGCCGGCCCTGGCCGAGCTGCTGGTCGAGCACGCCGAGGCGGTGGACCCGGACGCGCTGTCCAGCCTGCGCGCGGTGCTGCTGAGCGGCGACTGGATCCCGGTCCGGCTGCCCGATCGGGTCCGCGCGCTCACCGGGGCGCGGGTGATGAGCCTGGGCGGCGCGACCGAGGCGTCGATCTGGTCGGTGTGGTACCCGGTGGGCCGGGTGGACCCGGCGTGGCGCAGCATCCCGTACGGCACGCCGCTGCGTAACCAGACCCTGCACGTGTGCGACGCCGATTTCGCCGACCGACCCGACCTCGTGCCGGGCGAGCTGTACATCGGCGGTACCGGCGTGGCCCTCGGGTACTGGCGGGACGAGGCGCTGACCGCGGCGAGTTTCCCGCGGCACCCGGTCACCGGGCAGCGGCTGTACCGCACCGGGGACCTCGCCCGGTACCTGCCGGACGGGAACCTGGAGTTCCTGGGCCGCCGGGACAACCAGGTGAAGATCAGCGGGTACCGCATCGAGCTGGGCGAGGCCGAGGCGGCGATCGAGCGTACCGGCGAGGCCCGCGCCGCGGCGGTCGTCGCGGCCGGGGCCGGCCAGTCGCGGCGGCTGGTCGGGTTCGTGGTGCCGACCGACCCGGACCGGTTCGACCTGGGCCGGCTGCGCCGGCGGCTCACCGAGCAGGTCCCCGACTACCTGGTCCCGGCGTCCTGGCGGGTGCTCGACGCGCTGCCGCTGACCGGCAACGGGAAGATCGACCGGTCGGCCCTGGACCGGCTGGCCAGCGTGCCGGCGGACGAAGCGCCGGCACCGGTGGACCGGCCGCCCGCCGCGCCGCCCGATGCCGGGCTGGTCGCCAAGGTCGCGCAGCTGTGGTGCGAGGTGCTCGGTGTGCCCGCGGTCGCGTCCGACGACAGCTTCTTCGCGCTCGGCGGTACCTCGCTGGCCGCCATCCGGCTGCTCGCCCGGGTGGAGCAGGCGTGGGGGGTACGCGTCCCGCTGCCCGACCTGTTCGCCGCCCCGACCGTGGCCGCGCTGGCCGGGGCGGTCGCGTCCGGCGTACCGTCCGGCGCCCCGGCGGCCGGGCCGGTCGTGGCCGACCCGGGCGCGCGGTACGAGCCGTTTCCGCTCACCGACATCCAGCAGGCGTACTGGCTGGGCCGCCGGGCCCGCGGCGAGCTGGGCGGTGTGGCCACCCACAGCTACCTCGAGCTGGACGTGGTCGGCCTGGACCTGGCCCGGCTGGAGGCGTCGCTGGGCCGGCTGGTCGACCGGCACGAGGCGCTGCGCACGGTGATCCGCGCCGACGGCCGCCAGCAGGTGCTGGCCGAGGTGCCGGCGTACCGGATCCGGGTCGAGGACCTGCGCGGCCGCCCCGAGCAGGAGGCGCGCGCCGCCGGTGCGCGCTGGCGCGACGAGATGTCGCACGAGGTCCGGGACGTGTCCAGGTGGCCGCTGTTCGACCTTCGCGCGCAGCGGCTGGACGGCGACCGGACACGGCTGTACCTGAGCGTCGACCTGCTCGTGGTGGACGCCCGCAGCATGCGGATCCTGACCGGCGAGCTGCTCGCCGGGTACGCCGACCCGGGCGCCCGGCAACCGGCCCTGGGCCTGACGTTCCGCGACTACGTGCTCGCGGTCCAGCGGCTGCGCGGCGGCCCGGAGTACGGGCGGGCGCTGGAGTACTGGCGGCAGCGGCTCGGCGAGCTGCCGGACCCGCCGGCGTTGCCGCTGCGGGCCCGGCCCGAGGACGTGGCCGGGGGTGCGTTCCACCGGCTCGCCACCGGGCTCGACCCGGATGCCTGGCGGGCGCTGTGCGCCTGGGCCGGGCGCCTCGACCTGACCCCGTCGGCGGTGGTGTGCACGGCGTTCTGCGCGGCCCTCGCCGCGTACGCGGAGAGCCCCCGGTTCACCCTGAACCTCACCACCTTCAACCGCCTGCCCGTGCATCCGGACGTCGACGCGGTGGTCGGCGACTTCACCGCGACCGCGCTGCTCGCCGTCGAGTACAGTGGGCAGTCCTTTGTGGACAACGCCCGGCGGGTACAGGAGCGGATCTGGCGGGATCTGGAGCACCGGCTGGTCAGCGGCGTCGAGGTGCTGCGGCTGCTGCGCCGCGACCCGCGCGGCCGGGCCGGCGCGCTGATGCCGGTGGTGTTCACCAGCGCCCTGGTATCGGGTCAGGAGCCGCTACCGGTTCGGGGCTGGCGGGCCGAGCCGGTGTACGCGGTGAGCCAGACCCCGCAGGTGCTCCTCGACCACCAGGTGACCGAGCACGCCGGGCGGCTGGTGTGCAGCTGGGACTACGTCGCCGAGGCCTTCCCGCCCGGGTTGGTGGAGGCCATGTTCGACAGCTTCGCCGGGCTGCTCGCCACCCTGGCCGGCAACGCCGCGCAGCCCGCTACCGAAACCGTCGCCGAGTCCGGAGGTGTCTTGCAGTGACCACCACCAACCCGCCCGCCGTGCCCCTCGCGGCCGAGCAGCGGCGGCTGATCGCGGACGTCAACGATACGGCGGCGGCGGTCCCGGCGGGTACCGTCGACGCGCTCGTGCTGCGGACCGCGGAGCGGGACCCGGACCGGCCGGCGATCGTCTCCCACCGCGGCGTGGTCGGCTACAAAGCCCTCCGCGACTGTGTCGAGCGGCTGGCTGGGCAGCTCCACGGGCTGGGCATCGGCCCCGGAGCGCGGCTGGTGCTCTGCACCGAACTCGGTGCCGAGCAGGTGATCGGGGTGCTGGCCGCCATGCGGGTCGGCGCGGTCTGCCTGCCGGTCCCGCCGGAGCTGCCGGCCACCGCGCGGTGGGAGGCGGCCGGCCGGGCCAAGGCCGCGGCGGTGCTGACCCAGTGGTGGCAGCTCGGGCGCATCGACTGGCCGGAGGGCGTCGCGGTGGTCGCGGTGGAGCAGGAGCCGGGCGCCGCCACGCCCACCCCACCCGCCGCCGCGGCGCCCGATCCGGCTGCCGACCCGGACGCCCCCGCGGTGCTCCTGACCGACCCCGCACGGCGCGGCGACGGCGTCCCGCTGACCCACCGCGACCTGCTCGGCGCCCTCCCGGCGGTCAACGACCGGCTGGGCCTGCGCCCCGGCGACCGGGTGCTCGCGCTGAACCCGGCCGGCAGCACCCTGGCCCTGCACGAGACGCTCGGCGCGCTGCTGGCCGGCGCCACCGTCGTGTTCGGCCGGGACATCGACGTGCACGACCCCCTGGCCTGGCTCGACCGGCTGGCCCAAGACGAGGTCACCGCGTGGCTGACCACCCCGACCCGGCTGACCCGGCTGGTCGACCGGCTGGTCGGGGAGCCGGGCGCGCCCCGGCCGGCGGCCCTGCGGGCGGTGCTGCTGGCCGGCGAGCGGCTGCACCCGGCCCTGGTCGCCGACCTGGACTCGGCGCTGGGGCGGGAACTGGCCGTGGGGTACGCGTATCCCACGGTGGAGCCGGGCGCGTTGGCCACCTGGCAGGACGCCCGGGCGGTGGCCACCGGCGCGACCTCGGTGCCGATCGGCCGGCCGCTGACCAACCAGCGGCTGTACGCGCTCGGCGAGTCGCTGGCGCCGTGCCCGGTATGGGTCACCGGGCGGCTGCACGCCGGTGGGTACGCGGTCCGCTGGGCCGGCGCCGACCGGCCCGCCGTACCCGTCGCGGACCTGCCCGGCGCGCCGGGGGGCACCGTGCCGCTGGTGCCGACCGGGCTGTTCGGCCGGCTGCTGCCCGACGGGGCGGTGGAGCTGACCGGCGACGAGGACTCCCGGATCACCGTGCACGGCCGGCCGCTGAACCTGCGCGACACCGAGCTGGCGCTGGCCGGCCACCCGGAGGTACGCGAGGCGGTGGTGGTACCGGCCGGCGATGGGGCCGCGCCCGTGGGGTACGTCCGGGTGCGTACCGGTACCGCGGTCACCGGCCCGGATCTGGTGGACTACCTGCGCCGCAAGGTCTCCCCGTACCTGCTGCCGGCCCGCGTCGAGGTGCGCGCCGACCTGCCGGTGACCCCGGACGGCCGGCTGGACCGGGCCGCACTGCGCGCGTCGGCGGCCGCCCCGGTCTCCGCGCCGGAACCCGGCGCGCCGCAGCCCGCGGCGGCGCACTCGGCCGCGCCCAGCGCGACCGAGCAGGACCTCATCGACCGGGTGACCGCCGTGGCGTGCCGGCTGTTCGACGTGAGCCACATCGAGCCGAACGTGAACCTGCTCGACATCGGGGCCACCTCCTACCAGCTGGTGCGGCTGGCCACCGTGCTCGAGGAGGAGCTCAATCTCACCGTGGACGTCGAGGAGCTGCTGCGCTTCCCGTCCATCGCGGTGGTGGTGAGCGGGCACCTGGGCCGCCTTCCGGCACCGTCCACAACGGACACGCGGATGCCGTCCACGGTGAACGGCGGCCCGGCAGCGTCCACAACGGATGCCCCGGCCGAGCCGGCGCTGCTGACCGCGCTCACCGACCGGCAGGCGTTCAAGGACGCCAAGCACGGCCTGCGGCACGACCTCGCGGACCGGCCCGGCGTGGCTCTGCCAGCCGCGGCCGAGCCCCGGATCCACGCCCGGCGCACCACCCGGACCTTCGACCCCGGCCCGGTCGGCCTGCCCGAACTGGCCACCCTGCTCGCCGCCGCGCGGATCGACGGTGCCGGTGGCGAACCCAAGCGCTGGTACCCGTCCGCCGGCGGCGCGTACCCGATCCAGGCTTACCTGCTGGCCGCCCCCGGCCGCGTACGCGGCCTGCCCGGCGGCAGCTACTACTACCACCCGGCCCGCAACGCTCTGGTCGCCATCGACCCGGCCGGCAGCCTGCCCGCCTCCGCGTTCGCCGACATCAACCGGGCCGCTTTCCGGCAGAGCGCCTTCTCCCTCTACCTGATCGCCAGGATGCCCGCCATCGTCCCGCTCTACGCCGACCTCTCCTGGGACTTCGCGGTGTTCGAGGCGGGCGCGCTGACCCAGCTCTACAGCCAGGTCGCCGCCGAGTGCGGGCTCGGCGTGTGCCCGGTCGGCACGATGGACACGGCGCCGCTGCCCGCGCTGTTCGGGCTCGCCGCAGGGGACCGCTTCGTGCACGCCCTGTTCGGTGGCCGCCCGGAGGAGGCGTGATGGCCCTCGTACCCGGTCCGGCCGCCGGCCAGCGCCGCGCGGTCGCCACCCGGCCCGACCCGGAGGCGGTCCGGCCAGGCCCGCCCGGCCTGCCCAGGCTCGTCGAGCCGGCCCGGCCCGGTACCGTCCTGCTCGACTGGGCACTGTCCTATCCGGACACGGTGCGGTCCTGGCTGCACGGCAGTGGGGCGCTGCTGTTCCGCGGGTTCGGCGTCGGGCTCGACGAGTTCGGCCCGCTCACCCGGGCACTGGCCGGCGAGCCGGCGAGCTACCTGGAGCGCTCCTCGCCCCGCACCGAGCTGGCCGACCGGGTCTACACCGCCACCGACTACCCGGCAGACCAGCGGATCCCGCTGCACAACGAGAACTCGTACCAGCGCAGCTTCCCGGCCGCGCTGGCATTCTGCTGCCTGGTCGAGCCGACCGACGGCGGGGCCACCCCGCTCGCCGACACCCGGGCGGTGCTGCGCCGGCTGCCGGCCCGCGTGGTGGCGCCGTTCGCCGACCGGGGCGTCATGTATGTCCGCAACTTCCGGGCCGGGCTCGGCCTGGACTGGACCGAGGTGTTCCAGACCGGCAGCCGGGCGGAGGTCGCCGCGTACTGCGCCGGCAACGGCATCGAGGCCCAGTGGCTGCCGGACGGCGGGCTGCGTACCCGCCAGGTGCGCCCGGCCGTCGCCCGGCATCCGGTGACCGGCGACCGGGTCTGGTTCAACCACGGCCTGTTCTTCAACGCGTACAGCCTGCCCGCGCCGGTACGGGTGGCGCTGCTGGACCAGTTCGGAATCGATCGGCTGCCGAACCACACGTACTACGGGGACGGCACGCCGATCCCGGACGAGGTGCTGGACACGCTCGCGGCCGGGTACGCCGCCGAGGAGGTCGCGGTGCCCTGGCGGGCCGGGGACGTGCTGCTCGTGGACAACCTGCTCGCCGCCCACGGGCGGCAGCCGTTCGAGGGGCCGCGCCGGGTGGTGGTCGGCATGGCCGGCCCGCTGGACTGGGACAGGGTGCGGCCGTGAGCGGCGTGGCCCGGGCGGACACCTGGCCGGCGACCTACCTGCAGCGCGGGCTGTGGCACCGGGCGCGATGCGCCGTGCCGGCCGAGACGTACCGGGTGCGCGCGGTGCGGTTCACCGGCCGGGTGGCGCTGGACCGGCTGGCCGCCGCCGTGGCCGAGGTGCACCGCGCGCTGCCCGCCCTCGGGGTCGTCCTGGTCGACCGGGACGGTCGGCCGGACATGCTGCCGCACCACGGGTTGAGCCTCACCACCCACGACCTGCGGACGGTACCGGCGGACCGGCGCGATCGGGAGTGCGTGGCGCTGCTGCGCGCCGACCGGGACCGGGGCGGCCGCCCCTGTGCCCGGTTCCATGCCGTCCGGCTCGCCGAGGACGAGGTCGTGCTCGGCCTGGTCGGGCACGGGCTGCTGCTCGACGAGCGGTCGCTGTACCTGGTCCTCGGCGCCGTGCTCCAGGCGTACCAGCGGCGGTTCCGGCCGGACGGGTACCGGGACTTCACCACGATGCTCGACTACCACCCGCTGGGCCCGGCACTCGCGCAGCGGCGCCGGCAGTGGTGGACCGAGTGGTACGCGGCCGGCCCGTGGCCGGTGCCCGATCCCCGTGCGCCGCTGGCGCGGGCGAGCGAGAGCCGCCGGCTGGAGCTGACCGGCGCGCAGTGGCGCGTGCTCGCCTCGTCCGGCGGCACGCTGCGGGACAACGGATCGCTCGGCGTGGCCGCGGTGCTCGCCTGGTGGCTGCGCACCGCCCTCGGCCGGCCGGCCCCGGTGCTTGCCACGGTCATCGACCTGCGCGACTACTTCGAGCTGGGTCCCGTGGTGGGCCCGCTGACCGACCGCGCGGTGTTCCGGGTCGACCTGACGGACGCGGCCGGCCCGTCGTACCGCGACGTGTTCCGGCGTGCTCAGGTGGGCGTGCTGAGGGCCACCACGCACTACCTGCCGTACGGGGACATTGTCGGGCTGGGCGTGGAGCTGGGCCGGATCGCGCCGCCCCGGTTCGCCGCGCTGTGGGACGTGGACGTGCACCTGTGCGGCAACCCGCCGGGTGCCGGCCGGGACCGGGGCGCCGAGGACGGCATCGACGCCGCGCTGTTCCGCGAGGCCGAGTTGCTGGCCACCGGGGCGGCCAGCGAGCCGGCCGACTGGGACGGCACCAACGTCGACCTGCGGGTTGGTGAGGTGGACGGCGGGGTCGCCCTGGTCGTCGAGGTGAACCGGCAGCACCCCGGGCTCGACGCGGACCGGTTGGTCGGCGCGCTCGCCCAGATCATCGACGCGGCGGTGGCCGACCCGGAGGCACCGCTTCAGGCACCCGACCGGATCGAGTGAGGGAACCGAAGGAGAAGACGATGGTGGACACCGAGGAGCCGGACGAGCGCACCTACCACGTGGTGGTCAACCACGAGGAGCAGTACTCGATCTGGCCGGTCGACGACGAGTTGCCGGACGGCTGGCGGACGGAGGGCACCACCGGGTCGAAGGAGGAGTGCCTGGCCCACATCGACGAGGTGTGGACCGACATGCGGCCGCTCAGCCTGCGCCGGTACATGGCCGAGCACGCGGACGACGTGGTCGAACAGGCCCCGGTCGAGGACGACGGACCGTCCCTTGTGGACCTACTGTGCGCGGGCAGCCATCCGGTCGAGGCCAGTGTGGTGCCGGAGGCCACCGCGGCAGCGCTGCGCGAGGCGATCGACCAGGGGTACCTGTTCATCCGGTTCACCGGCACGCGGGGCGGCACCGAGCTGGGCATCAAGGTGGACCCCGCGGCCTGCGACCTGTCCGGCGCGGACTTCACCGCCGGTACCGGGACGGCCGCGCTGGTGGGCACGCTCAACCTCGACTTCGAGGATGTCCGGTGCCTGGCCCGGATCGACCTGGCCACCCTGACCGGCGAGGGGCACCTCGAGCGTGTCGGCGGCTGACCGGGTCTGCGCCTTCGCCCAGCTCCACCTGCCGGGGCTGGGCGACCTGGTGCAGCGCAACATCATGCTGGCCCTGCTGCGCCGGGCGTACCCGGGCGCGGCGGTGACCCTCGTGGTGGGCGCGAGCCTGGCGGACCGGTACCGGGACCTGCTGGCCGGGCACCTGTACGCCGACGACGTGCTGCGCTGCCCCGACCCGGGCGACGCCGACCCGGACGGGTGGGCCGCGTTCGCGGCGGAGCTGGCCGGCCGGGGATACGCCGCGTGCCTGGTGGACCCCGGCAGCCACACGCTGAGCGCGGCGCACGCCCGCCGGGCCGGGATCCCGGTGCGGATCGGCTTCGTGACCGGCGGCCCGGCAGACGGGGACCTGACCCGGCCGCTGCGCCTGCCGCCACCCGTGTTCGGCTTCCCCGACCTGTACGAGTACGCCAACGCGCTGGCCCAGGCGCTCATGCTGCCCGTACCGCTGCGCGCCGCCGAGGTGGTACCGGAGCTGCCCCGGCGGGTGGCGAAGGTACCCGAACTGGCGGTGCCCGGCCCGCGGGTGGCCGTCCACCCGGGCGGTGCCACGCTGTGGAACCGGCGGTGGCCACCGGAGCGGTACGCCCGGCTCGGTACCCGGCTGGTGGACGACCTCGGCGCGCACCTGTTCCTGGTCGGTACCGCGGCCGAGCGGGACGACCTCGACCGGCTCGCGGCGCTCTGCCCGCCGGAAAGCACCACTGTGATGGCCGGCGCGCCGCTGCACCACGCGGTGAACCTGCTCGCCGGGGTGGACCTGTTGGTGGGCAACGACTCGGGGCCGGGGCACCTGGCCGCCGCGCTCGGTACGCCGAGCGTCATCGTGTACGGGCCGGCCGGCACGGAGAACATGGTCGCCCGGGTGTACCCGCGCCAGCGCGGCGTCTCGCTGCGGTACCCGTGCCAGCGCCTCACCCATGAGCTGGACCGTGTCGCCGACCGCCGGTGCGAGCACGCCTGCGTGGTGGAGTACCGGGGTCCGGCCGGCCCTTACCCCAGGTGCCTGACGGACCTGGCCGTCGACCTGGTCTACCCCGCCGTCCTCGCCCAGCTCCGGGCGTACCAGCCGCAGCTTGGAGGCACGCATGCCCGCTGACCGCCCGGCCACCCGCGCGATCCTGTCGATCAACTTCAACCACGACGGCTCGGGAGTCCTGCTGCTGGACGGCCGGATCCGCGGCTACCTGACCACCGAACGGTTCTCCGGTGTGAAGAAGCACCCGGGGCTGCGCGAGGAGGACCTCGACGAACTGCTGGCCCAGGCCGGCATCGGGCTCGCCGACGTCGACCACGTGATGCTGTGCAACCTGCACAACATGGACTCCCCGGACGTGGTGGCGCTGCACGGCTCCGATCTCAAGCACACCTGGCTCGAGTTCTGGGTCAACCAGACGAACTCCATTGTGGACATCCGCGGCCACCGCATCCCGTGCACGGTCAATCCGGACCACCACCTCATCCACGCGGCCGCCGCGTACTACACCTCGCCGTTCGACGCCGGCGTGGCGCTGGCCATCGACCCCACCGGGTGCCGCGGCTTCGTGGGCCAGGACACCCGGCTGTACCCGGTGCTGCACGACTTCGACTCGTGGTTCACCGCGAACATCGGGTACACCGAGGTGGCCAAGGCGATGTTCGGTTCGGGCATCGTGGGCGCCGGCAAGGTGATGGCACTCGCCCCGTACGGCCGGCCGGGCGACGGCGCCGCGATCCTGCCGGACGAGGGCGCGGTGAGCACCTTCGAGCAGTTGTTGGCGCTCGCCGACAAGAACCGGCACCCGGTCACCGTGCGCGGGCGGGAACTCAACGCCACCCTCGCGTACCTCATCCAGGCCGGGCTGGAGCGCCAGCTGTGTGCCGTGTTCCGGAAGCTGGCCGAGGTCTGCGCGCGCAACGGGATACCCCGCGCGATCTGCCTGTCCGGCGGCACCTCGCTCAACGTGGTGGCCAACCAGCTCGCCTTCGACGGCTCGGACTTCGAGCGGATGTTTCTGCACCCGGCCTGCGGCGACGACGGCACCGCCATCGGCGCGGCCCTCTGGCACTGGCACCACGTGCTGGGCCGCCCGCGCGAGGCGTACACCCCCGCCGAGCTGATGTACTCGGTCCGCCAGTACCCCCGCGCTGCCGTCGACGCCGCGCTCGCCGCGCACGCCGACCGCCTGGCCGTCGAGGAGGTCGAGGACCACCCGACCCGGGCCGCCGAGCTGATCATCGGCGGCGCCGTCATCGGATGGTACGACGGGGCCAGCGAGGTCGGCCCCCGGGCGCTCGGGCACCGCAGCATCCTCGCCGACCCGCGGGACTCGGACATCCAGCGCCGGCTCAACCAGACGGTCAAGTTCCGCGAGTTCTTCCGGCCGTTCGCGCCGGCCGTGCTCAACGAGCGGGCGGTCGAGTGGTTCGGCGTGGCGGACAGCCCGTTCATGCTGCGCGCCGCGCCCGTACTGAAGCCCGGGGTGCCGGGGATCACCCACGTGGACGGGTCTGCCCGGCTACAGACCGTGACCCGAACAGACAACCCCGCCTACCACGACGCGATCCGCGCCTTCGCCGACCGGACCGGAGTGCCGATGCTGCTCAACACCAGCCTCAATACCAAGGGCGCGCCGATCGCCGAGACACCGGCGGACGCGGTGCGCACTCTGCTCGACGGCAACCTCGACGCGCTCGTGCTGCCGCACCTCGTGGTGAGCCGGCGTGGAGCCGACCGGGAGGCAGTGTGAACGCCCTCGCCCCCATGCCGGCGGCCCGCCTCATCGAGACCGTCGCCGCCGAGCTGGCCGGGCGCACCGCGGCGCCCCTGGAGCTGTACGTGCACGTCCCCTTCTGCGCGTCGAAGTGCCACTTCTGCGACTGGGTCACCGACATCCCGGTGCGGCAGCTGCGCGGCGACGCCACCGCCCGCGGCCCGTACGTCGCGGCCCTGGTCAACCAGATCCGGTTCTACGGCCCGATGCTCACCCGCCTCGGGTACCAGCCGTACGTCATGTACTGGGGCGGCGGCACCCCGACCCGGCTGGAACCGGCCGAGATGCGCGCGATACGCGCCGCGCTGGACGACTGTTTCGATTTGTCCGGCCTGGCACAGTGGTCCATGGAGACCACCCCCAACGACCTCACCGAACAGCGCCTGGCGGCCATGCTGGAGCTGGGCGTCACCCGGGTCAGCGTGGGCGTCCAGTCGCTCAACCCGCAGCAGCTGCGGCACGCCGGCCGGGCGCACAGCCGGGAGCAGGCGCTGGGCGCGATCCACCTGCTGCGCCGGCTCGGGCTGACCAATTTCAACGTCGACCTGATCAGCAGCTTCCCCACCGAGACCGACCGCAGCGAGCTGGCCGCGACCCTGCGCGACGTGCTCGCCCTCGAACCGCCGCACGTGTCGGTCTACCCCTACCGGGCCACCCCGAAGACCGTGATGGCCATGCAGCTGGACCGGGACCTGCTGCGCGCGTGGGACGTCCACCACATGATCGAGTCGTACGAGCTGGCCATGGCGATGCTGACCGAGGCCGGGTACCACGAGTACTGCCACGGGTACTGGGTCCGCGAGGAGGCGCACCGGGACCTCGACGGCGACTACAAGTACGACCTGGCCGGCGACAAGCTCGGGTTCGGCAGCGGTACCGAGTCGGTGCTCGGCCACCACCTGCTGCTGACCTACCGCGCGGGGTACGCCGACTACCTGAAGGACCCGCTCACCTTCCCGTTCGTGGAGCGCTTCTCGCTGGAGCGGCCGGAGCGGCTGACCGCCCTGGTCGGCGGCGCGCTGATGACCAAGGACGGGGTCGACTTCGCGCGGTTCCACCGGCTCACCGGCCTCGAGTTCGCCGACCTGCGGCGCACGCCGCACTTCGCCGCCTGGCTCGACCTGCTGACCGAGTGCGGTGGCCGGTTCCAGGAGGACGCCGACGGGTTCCGGATGGAGCAGTCGGTCTGGCACCGCACGTACATCACCCATCTGGCCTACACGATGTCGCACGGCCTGGCGCTGGCTCGTGGGTAGCGGCCGGGGACGAGGAAGGAGCGGGCGATGACAACCGTCGTCAGCCGGTGGAGCGAGGACGTCCGCCGGTGCTACGCGGAGCTGGTCGACGCGCTGACCGCGCAGGGCGCGCCCGAGGCCGCGACGGCCTGCGCGCGGCTGGCGGTGGAGCAGGGGGTGTGGCGTGACCCGGCCCAGCGGCCGGTGCACTACCTGCCCCAGCTGCCGCCCAGGCCGGTGTACGACCCGGCCGACTTCTGGTTCTGCGGGTACCTGGAGGAGCACTACCCGCGCATCCGCGCCGAGCTGGACGCCGTCACCGACCCGGCTCGGTCCGGTTTCCTTCCGGTGGAGGAGCCGCTGCTCGCGGCCGGCCGGTGGGAGCAGGTCACCTTCTACGAGACGGGGCACCGGTTCGCGGACGCGTGTGCCCGGTTCCCGGTGACCGCCGAGGTGCTCGACGGCATCCCGGAGACCTCGGCTGCCGGCGTCGGTGTGGCCAGCCTGTCCTGGCTCTACCCGGGTACCCGCATCAAGCCGCACTGCGGCGGCTCGAACGGGCGGCTGCGGGTGCATCTCGGGCTGCGGGTACCGGGCGGGGCCCGGCTGCGGGTCGGACCGGAGACGCTGACCTGGGCGCAGGGCCGGTGCCTGGTGTTCGACGACTCGTTCGAGCACGAGGTGTGGCACGACGGTGAAGCGCCGCGGGTGGTCCTGCTGCTGGACGTGAGCCACCCGGACCTGGACCCCGGCACCCGCGACGCGATGCTGGCCCACCGCAGCACGTACGAGCAGCGGGTGGCCCGGTTCATCGCCGAGCGCGGCATCCGCCGGGTGGAGGTGGACGGCGTGGACGTCCGGGTGCTGCTGGACGGCGGGCCGGCCAGCCAGGTGGTGCGGTACCTGCGCGAGCGCGGGGCCCGTGCGGCCGAGCTGGTGGACGGCGCGCTGAGGTTCGAGACCGAGTAAGGAGGCATCGATGGGCGAGGATAGGGCGGTGCGGGACGCGGACGGCTGGACCGCGCTGGACCGGGCGGCCGGGCGGGGCGACGTGGACCGGATCCGGGCGCTGCTGGCGGGCGGGGTGGATCCGGCCGAGCCGGGACCGGACGGGCGCACCCCGTACGAGATCGCGCTGTCCGCCGGGCACCGGGAGGCGGCGCTGCTGCTGCGGCCGGCCGGCGGGGACCACGGCTGGCGCCCCTACTGCCGGGCGTACCGGTACGAGCAGCTGCGCGCCTTCCCGGGCTGGGTACCGTCTGCTGTGGACGAACCGGCCGGAGATGAGGCCGTGTTCCTGCACGACGATCTGACCGTCACCCGGTCCGCGTGGCCGGGGGAGGACGTGCTGTTCGCGGGCGGCGGCGAGCAGTGGACGGCGTTCTGCCGGGACGCGCTCGGCTTCGCCGTTCCCGACGAACTCGACCTCAGCGTGCCGGGAGACCGGGTTGGCGCGCCGGAGTGAGGGAGGCGGCCGGGTCCGGCCCGCCGGCCGCGACGACGGCGTCGTAGCGCGCCGCGTCCGTGGCGTAGTAGTCGCGCACCAGCCGCCGGTCGTGGTCGGTGAGCATGCCGGTGAGAAGCGCGGCCCGGGCGGAGAGCCCGCGATTGGCGTGCCGCATGCGGGCCGGCAGGTCGAGCCGGGCGGCGAGCGCGGCGTAGTCCTCGGCCAGCCGGTCGAAGCGTAGCCAGGCGGTGACCGGCATGGTCGGCAGCAGGAAGGTGGACTGCGGGGTGAGGTGCGGATCGAGCGGCCGGTACGTGCCGGCTCGCAGCCGTGCCAGCTGCTCGGCCGCGAACCGCGCGAACGGCAGCGGCTGGGCGTCGGACTTGTCGAACTCCAGCATCGCGGACACCCAGCGGCCCAGCGGCTCCCGGATGACCGCGAACACGGTCACCCCGGGTGGTACCGGCCGGCTCCGGAAGGCGGTGGTGTAGCGGAACCCGAGCGGCAGCAGCTGCCGTTGCAGGCTGGTGCTGGCGTTCTTCGGAATATTGATGTAGAGGGCGTGTCCGGACGGGCTGAGGAATCCGCCGCCGAGCCGATAACTCTTGTCGAAGGGGTACGGTTCGGAATTGCTGGATTCGTTATTCGTCATGCCCGCGACCGCCTTTTTCAATCGAATTCCGGCACTGGTGCCTGCGTGATCCAACCGGTATGCTGCGGTAGTTCAGACGCAATTCCTTGGTCGCCGATCGTAGGTGTTGGGCGCGGTGGAGCGCAAGACGCTCGGTCATAACGGTGAGGGCGCATGGAAAAGCTGGGGCAAATCGATTTCACGGAATATCTGCGCAAGCAGTACGAGGCTCTGATCTGCGACCTTCTCGGTGCCGGGCTCGCCGAGCCCGGTTACCGGATCGCCGATGTCGCGGTCACCTCGGGCCTGTGGCCGGAGCGCATGCACCGGCCCATCAAGCTCCATCCCACCGACCGCCGGTGCGCGTTCTTCGACCCCGCCGAATTCTGGTTCGTCGATTACCTCGAATCGCACTGGGCGGTGATCCGGGAGGAGCTGGACCGCATTGAGGACCCCGCCGCCGCCGGCTTTTCCACGGCCGGCCTGGACGGGTCCAGCGTGCGCGGCGGGCAGTGGCGGCAATTGATGCTGTGGGACCGCGGCAGGCGGTTTGACCGCGCCTGCGACATCGTCCCGGTGACCGCCGAGGTCGTCTCGGCGATCCCCGACGTCACCGACTTCGGCACCGGCTTCGTGATGCTGTCCTGGCTGCAACCGGGCGCCTGGATCGCGCCGCATTGCGGCCCCACCAACGCGAAGGCGCGCACCCATTTCTGCGTGCGCGCCGACCCGGACGCGACCATGCGGGTGGGCACCGAGACCCGGGGCTGGCAGGACGGCCGGTCGTTCGTGTTCGACGACTCCTTCGAGCACGAGGTGCGCCACCATGGCAGCACCCCCCGGGTGGTGCTGATCGTCGACGCGGCCAATCCGTACCTGCGCGACCCGGACGGCGTGCGGGCGCGGGAACAGGGCACCTGGACGGACGAGATCGAGACGTTCATGTCGTCGATGCGGCTGTCCCGCATCAGCAGGAGCGGCACGGAGGTGACCGCCATGTTCGACCCGGCGACCGAGGAGTTCGTCCGGTCCTATCTGGACACCCGGGACCTGGCCGGCGTGGAGTACCGGCAGGGCGCGCTCACCGTTCACACGGCGGCGGCCGGCCCGGCCGTGCAGGCGGGGTGAGCGATGGCGACGATCTCGCTGATCGGGCGGGTGCGCGCCGCCGCGGACACCCGCGGCGACGCGCTGGCCGTGGCCGAGCCCGGTGCCGACCTGGCCTACCGCGACCTGGCCGGGCGAGCGGCCGCCCTGCAACGCGCCCTCGGCGACCTGGGGGTGGGCGCGGGCGATGTGGTGGCGCTCGCCGGGTACACCCTGGCGGACCTCGCCGTCATGGTGGTCGCCGCGGCCGGCCTCGGCGCCGTGGTCTACCCCTTCAATCTCCGCAAGGACACTCTCGCCAGGGCAGAGGGGGCCGCCGGCCGGCAGGCCCACATCGACCGGTACGGGGTGACCGCGGTGGTAGTCGCGGGGTACCCGGAAGGCGTGTGGACCGCCGGCCGGCCGGTCGTCCACCTGGACGAGCTGTCGCCGGGCGGGCCGCCCATCGACCGCGCGCCGGACGGCGGGGTAACGCTCGCGGTCGAGTCGGAGCGGCACGATGCGCTGGTCCGCCTCCCCGGCCCGGCGACCTGGCAGGGCGCTCTCGCGTTCGGCCAGCGGCTCGGCCTGACCCGGGTCGACCGGGTGCTCACGGTCGGGCCACCCCACCTGGACGTGGTGCTGCTGACCCTGCTGGCCACCCTGGCCGTCGGCGGCACCGCGGTCGCCCCCGGCCGGGTCACCGCAATGGGCGACGGGGTGCGCGGGGTGGCCGCGCGGTACCAGGCGACCGTGCTGGTCGCCGCGCCCCGCCCGGCCGCGCTGCTCGCGCGTACCGCCGAGGACGACGGTGCCCGCCTGCCCGACCTGCGGGCGGCCGTACTCGTGCGGGACTGGGTACCGGCTCGGCTGCCGGCCGCCCTGCGCCGGGTGGCCGGCCCGGACCTGGCGGTCTGGTACGGCTGGGGTGGCGCCCCGGGCGGCATCCTGGCCACGGTCGGGCCGTTGCGTACCACCCCGTCCGGCACGCTGCTGCTGCCCGGCGACGGCGTCCGGGTGCTCGACCCGGACGGCGCACCCGTCCCGGCACCCGACCCCGGCGAGCTGTGCTGCGCCGGGCCGCGCATCGCGACCGAGGTGCTGGACGATCCCGGGCTGGCCGCACGGCTGTTCGTGACCGGGCCGGACGGCCAGCGCGTGTATCGCAGCGGCGATCTGGGCCGGGCGCACCCGGACGGTACTGTCGAGCTGGTCGCCCTGGCGAGTGGCCCGGACGGCGCCCGGGCCACGGAGGCCGTCATCGAGGAGTGGACCGACGTCCGGCTGGCCCGCGTGGTCGCGGTCGGCGACGAGCTGGTGGCCTTCGTGGAGACGGTCAGCGGCAACCGGGTCGACCCGGCAGCGGTGCGCGAGCACGTGGCCGCCCGGCTGCCGGCGCGGCCGGTACCGGTCCTGGTGGTCACCGTGCCGGACGGGCCGATGGCGGAGAGCGGCGCGGTCGACTACGACCGGCTCCGGGTCCGGGCCAGGGCGCTGCTCGCCGGCTCTCCGGACGCAGGCGCCGGAGCCGATTTCGCAACCGGGCCGGCGAGCGACCCCGGCGCGGAGCGGATCCTGCGCACCATCGCCGAGGTGCTCGGCGTACCGGGGCTGACCGCGACGACGAACCTCTTCGAGATCGGCGCGACCTCGCTGGAGATCGTCCGCGCGGTCACCCGGCTGGAGGCAGACCTGGACTTCGAGGTCGACCTGGACGAGCTGCTCGATGAGCCGCGCGTGGGCACGCTGATCCGCCAGTACCGGGCGGCTCGGGTACCGGTTGCGGAGGCTCGATGAACGTCGTGGGAATCTCGGCCTTCTACCACGACTCCGCGTGCGCGCTGGTGGTCGACGGCCGGCTCGTGGTGGCCGCGCAGGAGGAGCGCTTCACCCGCAGGCGGTTCGACCGGCAACTGCCGATCTACGCGTACCGCGCCTGCCTCGAGCACGCCGGGCTGGGACCGGCCGACGTCGACTGCGTGGCCTACTACGAAGACCCGGTGCGGAAGCTCAGCCGGCAGCTGTGGATGGAGTTCACGGCGCCGGGCGCCGGCCCGCCCGCCGTGCTCGACGCGACGTACCCCGAGCGGCACATCCGCGAACGGCTCGGCCACCAGGGACCGATCGCGATCGTCGGCCACCACGAGGCGCACGCGGCGACCGCGTTCTACTCCTCCGGTTACCAGGAGGCCGCGTTGTTCACCGCGGACGCGGTCGGCGAATGGGCCACCACGAGCTACGGGGCAGCCGACGGGCGGGGCCTCACGCTGTCCGAGACCGTCGACTTCCCGCACTCGCTCGGCCTGCTCTACAGCGCGGTCACCGGCTATCTCGGCTTCTCGGTGAACAGCGACGAGTACAAGGTGATGGGCCTGGCGTCCTACGGCACGCCCCGGTTCCGGCGGGTACTGGACACCCTGGTGCTGGCCAACGAGGGCGGCCAGTTCCGGCTCGACCAGCGCTACTTCAACCTGACCGGTGACGGGCGGATGTACACCGACGCGCTGGTGTCCCTGCTCGGCGTGCCGCCGCGGAAATCCCGCGACGAGGTCACCGCGGACCACCGCGACCTGGCCGCCAGCATCCAGTCCCTGATCGAGGAGCTGCTGCTGGACAAGCTGAACTACCTCTACGAGCGGCACCCCTCGGAGAACCTGTGCTACTCGGGCGGCGTCGCGCTCAACTGCGTGGCCAACACCAAGCTGCGCCGGCGGGGCAAGTTCCGCAACTGGTTCGTGCCCCCGGCACCGGGGGACTCGGGCTCGGCGGCCGGGGCGGCGCTGCTGGTCCACCACCGCACGACCGGTGCCCACCGGGTCGAGCGGCTGACCGATGCGCGGCTCGGTCCGGTGGTGCGGGGTCCGTCGCTGGCCCGGGTGCTCGACGTCGCCGGGGTGGCGTACCAGGACTTCGCCGGCCGCCGGGACGAGTTGCTGGACGAGGCCGCGCGGCTGCTCGCCGCCGGCCGGATCCTGGGCTGGTGCCAGGGGCGGATGGAGTTCGGCCCGCGCGCCCTGGGCAGCCGCTCGATCCTCGCCGACCCGCGCGAGGCGCAGATGCGCGACCGGATCAACCGGCTGGTCAAGAAGCGCGAGGAGTTCCGGCCGTTCGCCCCGGCCGTGGTGGCCGAGCGCGCCGCCGAGTTCTTCGACCTCGAGGTGCCGTCGCCGTTCATGCTGGAGACGGTCGCGGTGCGGCCGGGTGCGGGGCTGCCCGCCGTCACCCATGTCGACGGGTCCGCCCGGGTGCAGACCGTCGAGCGCGCCGCCGATCCGCTGCTCCACGGGCTGCTCACCCGGTTCGGCGCGGCGACCGGGGTTCCGGTGCTGCTCAACACGTCGTTCAACGTGCGCGGCGAGCCGATCGTGCTCGACGATCTCGACGCGCTGTCCTGCTTCCTTCGCGCCGGGTTGGACGCGCTGGTCGCCGGCGACCTGCTGGTGCGCCGCGAGGACATCCCCGAGTCCTGGTTCGGGCACGCCGACCAGGGCGCCCGGTACTTCGCGCCGGTGGTGCGCAACGACGCCTACAGCTTTTTCATCTAGGAGACTCGATGGACGAACGCGCGGTCTCCGCCGCCGACGAGCTGGCCCGGCTGGTCGGCGACGAACGGGGTACCCGGATCCTGGCGGCGCTGCAACGGCTGCAGGCGGCGACCCGGCCACCCGCCGCCCCGGCGCCCGCCGGTGCGCGCCGAGCTGGCCGGCCGCGTACCGTCGGCCTCTGGGACATCGTGGACTCGCCGGCCGGCCCCGCCCTTCGTCGCCGTCCCAACCAGCCGCTCTGGGAGGAGTGCGTGTGGTCCGGCGCGGGCGACGTACCCGGCAAGGGCGGCAGGACCCGGGTGGTGCTCCTGGGCGAGTCGGTGGCCCGAGGGTACCTGCTGGATCCGGTCTTCAACCCGGGCCTGGCGCTGCGGCACCACCTGGACGCCGCCGGCACCGGGCGCTACCAGTTCGTGGACCTGGCGCGCACCAGCATGCGGCTGGCCGCGCTGCACACGATGGTGCGCGGCGTGCCGCACCTCGACACCGACGTGCTCGTCATGTTCGCCGGCAACAACTGGGTCGACCTGCCGGACGAGCTGTCCCGCGACCAGCTGGCGGGCCTCGCCGGCACCCTGCGCGCCGGCGGCTACCACGCGCTGCGCGACGCGGTGCTGCGCGAGGCCACCCTGCCCAAGGTCGAGGCCCTGCTGCGGGAGCTGCTGCGGCTGCGGGCGCGGCACGGCGTCATGCCGGTCGTGGTGATCCCCGAGTTCAACCTCGCCGGCTGGTCGCCGGTGGGCTCCGGGGCGGGCCGCGAGATGGAGCTGCCCACGCTGCCCGAGGACGCGCTGCGGCGGTGGCATGAGCTGTGGGGCCGGGCGTCGGCCGCCGAGCGGGACGGGGACTGGACCGCGATAGCCAGCGCGGCGCGGGCGATGATCGAGCTGGACGAGGGTACCAGCCCCGTGCCGGGGTACCTGCTGGGTCGCGCGCTCGCGGCCACCGGCGACCGGGCCGGCGCCCGGGCCGCGTACGAGCAGTCCCGGGACAGCGTGTCCGGCCAGCTCGGCATGTACCTGCCCCGGTGCCCGCGGACGATCCAGGACTTCATGCGCGAGTTCTGCGGCCGGCACGACATCGCCTGCGTGGACCTGCCGGCCCTGCTGGCCCCGGACGGCGGGCCGCCGGACCCGGAGCTGTTCCTGGACTACTGCCACCTCAGCGACGCCGGCGTGACCCGCGCGATGGCCGAGGTGGCCCGGCGGATCACCGGGCAGGCCGGCGGCACCGGCCCGGAGCCGACCCTGCGCCCCTGGGACCGGGCGGTGAGCCTGGTGCTGGCGGGCGCGTACAACTCGTTCTGCGGCCAGCCGGCCGAGATCGTCCGCCGCTACCTCGACCGGGCGCTGGCCGCCTGCCCGGAAGCCGCCGGCCTGATGCGCGCCCTCGCCGGGGTCCTCGACCGGCCCGGCGGTCCACTGTGGAGCGGGATCGGCTTCGACGAGGTCATCCGCCAGCCCAACATGGCCACCATCTTCGAGCGGCTCGGGGAGTACCGGCCGGGCCGCTCGCGGGTGTGGACGCTGCGGGAGAGCCTGGCGGCCGCGCTGGGTACCGTGCCCGCGGCCGAGCCGGACGTGCCCTCCGGCGGGGACCGCCGGCCGGAGGAGCTGCTGGACATCGCCAGCACCCTGCTCGGCCTCGGCGCCGTGGCCAACCACACGGAGCCGCGCTGTTACCTGCAGGCCAATACCCGGCAAACGAAGATCAAATTCGGTCTGCCCGGGCCGCGCCCCGGCGTGCTGCGGCTGGTGCACCGGCGCCGCGAGGGCCGGCCGGATCCGGTCGTCGTGCGGCTCAACGGCGCGCCGCTGGGGGAGTTCGTCGCCGGTCCGGGGTGGGCTACCACGGAGTTCGCGGTGCCGGACGGGCTGACCGCGGCCGGGATCAATGTTATCGAGGTACGCTGGCCCGGCCCAGCGGTCGGGCACGCGACCCGGCTCGCCGAGGACGTGGACGCGTTGACCCGGGCCGAGGCACCGTACGTCCTGCCGATCTTCGGGGAGCTGTTCAGCGTGACGTTCGACCGCTACCGTGCCGCCCCGGCCGCCCCGGTGATGGCCGGATGAGCGAATCATGGATCCAGCGCGGGTCGTGCCTCGTGCGGTCGCGCAGCGGGCGCACGAGCGGGCGTGCACGAGCGAAGCGAGGCGGAGCGGGCGGATGAGTGAGTTGACCACCGAGCGGCTGCGGCTGGCCGATCTCGACCTGGACCGGGACGCGGGCGACCTGCACGTCGCGTTCGCCGACCGGCAGGTGATGACGCCGTGGCTGGGCGAGCCGCCGTCCACCGATGAGGCGCAGACCCGGCAGCGGCTGACCGCGCGGCTCGATCACCCGGGCGCGCGGATGTGGGCGATCCGGATGGCCGGCGAGCGGCCCGCGCTGGGCGTGGTCGAGCTGCTTGGGACAACCGGTACCCCCGGCCTCACCTGGATGCTGCGCCCGTCGCACTGGCGGCGCGGCATCATGACCGAGGCGGTCGCGGCCGTGGTCGCTCACCTGTTCGAGACCGCGCCGGTCGACCGGCTCGAGGCGTGGGCCAACTCGGACAACTTCGGCTCGCTGCGGGTGGCGCAGCGCAACGGGTTCACCGAGCGGACCCGGTTCGCCCGGCGGGACGACCTCGGCTCGCTCCGCGAGACCGTGGTGCTCGGCCGGTACCGCCAGCTCGCCGAGCCGCGACCCCTGTTCGGCGCGGACGTCGTGCTGCCGGTCCGGGACGTCGACGCGACCCTGGCGCTGCTTGCCGCCGGGCTCGGCTTCGCACCCGGTTTCCGGATCGGGCAGCCGACCCAGTACGCGGTGGCCCGGCTGGGACCGTGGACGAACAGCCGGGGCGTGCGGCTGCGCCGCGAGGACCAGGGTGCGATCGGGCCGGTGACCGTGTCGGTCGACGTCGGGGTACCGGTGGCCGACGTGTACGCACGAGTGGTCGCCGCGGGACTGCGTACCGATGGCCCCCCACAGGAGCAGCCCTGGGGCGCCGTGGAGTTCTGTTGCGTGCTGCCGGAGGGGCACCGGCTGGAGATCAGCGGGCGGTACTGAGAGGAACGGAATGAACCGGGAGCGCACCGCCGCCGGCTGGCTCTACCGGTTCGGGCCGGAGGACGCCGAGGCGCACCTGGTGTGCGCGCCACCGGCCGGCGTCGGCACCGCCTTCTTCGCCGGCTGGCAGGGCCTGCTGCCGCCCTCGGTCGCCATGCACGTGGTGCAGCTGCCCGGCCGCGAGGAGCGGTTCGGCGAACCGCCGCTCACCGACGTCCGGGACGCGGTAGGCGGTTTCCTGCCGCACGTGTGTGCGCTGGCCGCGACGCGCCCGACGGTGATCTTCGGACACAGCCTGGGCGGCTTGCTCGGGTACGCGCTGGCCGAACGGATGCAGGAGGCCGGGGCGGCCCCAGCACACCTGATCGTGTCCGGGTGCCTGGCCTCGGACGACCCGGTACCGCGCCGGCGGGTCGCCCGCCTCGGACAGGACGCGTTCGTCGCCGAGGTCGCGGCGCTGGGCGCGCTGCCGGCCGACCTGCTCGCCGAACCTGAGATTCTGGGCCTGTTCCTACCCACCCTGCGGGCGGATCTGTTGATGGCGGAGTCCTACTATCCAGCACCCGCGCTCCGGGTTCCCCTGTCGGCGTACGGCGGCGACGCCGATCCATGGGTACCGTGGTCTGGTATCTGTGCTTGGCGGACCTACACGACCGCAGGCTTCGCCGCTACGCTGTTCCCGGGCTCGCACTTCTTCCCGAGCACACGGCGCGGTGAGGTGGTGTCCGCGGTTCGCCGGGTCGTCGAGGCGTGTCGGGTCAACGAAGGGTTGTCGTGATAAGAGTTTCGCGTTTCTCGTCTTTTCTGTGTGTCGCCCTCGCCGCGGCGGCGCTCGGCGGCGTGGCCGGCTGCGGCGGGTCCACGCCGAAAGCGCCGGGCGCTGCTGTGCAGGTCTCCGCCACGCCCGCCCCGACCGATCTGCCGTCCGGCCTCAAGCAGCAGTTCGTCACGGCGGAGTCGGACACCCTCAAGGCTCTGAAGACCGGAGGCGACCAGCTCAAGCAGCTGCCGGACCCGGCCACCGGCGCGCAGGTCAAGCAGGTCCTGGACCCGATGGTGGCGGCCACCGGCGCGTTCGACAAGCAGCTGAAGGCGATGCCCTGGCCGAGCCGTTCGGTCGCGAAGGTCGACGCGGTGGTCGCCGCGGACAGCGCCTGGATCGCGGACGCCGATCGGTTGGGTGGCTCGGCCACGGTGACCAAGGCGGATATGAGCGGCTCGCTCGGCAAGGACCTGATCCGGCAGCAGGCCGCCATCGACCAGGTGCGCGGCGACCTCGGCCTTCCGCCGCTCTGACCGGCCGGCGAGCGCGGTGAGCACCCCTCAGGCGGCGGCGGGCGTCACGGGAGCCGCCGGGCCGGCCGGTCGCGGCCGGTGGCGTGCCCGGGCCGCGGCGGCCGCCGTGCTCGTGGTGCTCGCGGCCCTCGTGCCGGCCGCCGACGCCGCGCCGGGCTGGGCCCGGATCGTCCGCACCGACTACGGAGTCGCCCACATCGTCGCCGACGACTGGACCGACGTCGGCTTCGGCGAGGGGTACGCGTTCGCCGCCGACGACGCCTGCGTGTTCGCGGACGACGTGGTGACCCTGCGCGGCGAGCGGTCCCGCTGGTTCGGCCCGGCCGGTCGGGTCCGCGACCTGGCCGACGGGCTCGACACCGACAACCTGACCAGCGACTTCTTCTACCGGCGGATCGACGGATCCGGGGTGGTGGAGCGGCTGCTCGCCGGCACCGACCCCAGCGGCTCCCCGGCGCCGTCCGCGCGTAGCCGGCAGCTGGTCGCCGGGTACGCCGCGGGATACGACGCCTACCTCGCCGCGGTCGGCGGCTCGGCCGGGATCGCCGACCCGGCCTGTCGCGGGGCCCCGTGGGTCGGCCCGATCGACGCCCTCGACGTGTGGCACCGGCTCTACCAGCTGGCCCTGCTGACCACCTCGGTGGGGTACCTGCCCGACCTGGTCGGGGCGGCCCCGCCGGGGCGGGCGTCACCGGCCGCTGCGGGCCCGGACACCACCGCCACCACCGCGCTCACCCGGCCGGCGACCGATCCGGTCGGCAGCAACGCGTGGGCGTTCGGTGCCCGGGCCAGCACCGGGGGCCGGGGTGTGCTGCTCGGCAACCCGCACTTCCCGTGGTCCGGGCCGGAGCGGTTCTGGGAGGTCCAGCTGACGGTGCCGGGCGAGCTGGACGTCGAGGGGGCCACCCTGGCCGGGGTGCCGGGCGTGCTGATCGGCTTCAACCGGCACGTCGCGTGGTCATTCACCGTGTCGGCGGCCGACGCGGCGGCGGTGTACCAGCTGGATCTGGTACCCGGGCAGCCCACCCGGTACCGGGTCGACGGGGTACCGGAGGCGATGACCAGCCAGACGGTGACGGTGGACGTACGCGGGCCGGACGGCCGGATCGGCCGGCGCAGCCGCACCTTCTGGGCCTCGCGCTACGGTCCGGTCCTCGTGTCCGGGCCGGCCGGGCTGGGCTGGACCACTACCACGGCGTACAGCCTGCTCGATCCCGACGCGGCCAACCTCCGGCTGCTGGACACCGTGCTGGACATCGACACCGCCGATGGCACCGGGGCGGTGGCCGGTGCGCTGCACGCGCACGAGGGACTGCCGTGGGTCAACACGGTGGCCGCCGACGATGCCGGGCACGCGCTGTTCGCGGACGTGTCGGTGGTGCCCCACGTGACGGACGTCCAGCAGGCGGCGTGCGCGACGGCCGTCGGGCTCGGCGGCGGGGTGCCCCTGCCGGTGCTGGACGGCTCCCACGCGAGCTGCCTGCCCGGGCGCGATCCGGACTCGGCGGCGGCCGGCATCTTCGGGGGCACCGAGCTGCCCGGGCTGGTCCGCACCGACTACGTGGCCAACAGCAACGACGGTCCGTGGCTGACCAACCCGGCCCAGCCGCTGACCGGGTACCCGCTGATCACCGCCGACAACCGGCGCCCGCCCAGCCTGCGTACCCGGCTCGGGCTGCGAATGATCGGGCAGCGGCTGGCCGGCTCGGACGGGTTGCCGGGCACCGGGTTCGACCTGGGGTCGGTCGAGAAGGTGGCGCTGAACGACCGCAACTACGCGGCGGAGCTGGTGCTGCCTGATCTGGTCCGGCGCTGCCGCGGCCAGCCGTCTGCGCGCGCCTCGAACGGTACCGTGGTCGACCTGTCCGCCGGGTGCACGGCGCTGGCCGGCTGGGACGGCCGGGACGGCCTGAATGATCGGGGCGCGGTGCTGTTCCACGAGTTCATGGCCGGAGCGTACGGGCCCCGGTTCTTCGCGGACCGGTACGACCCGGCCGCGCCGCTGACCACACCGGCCCGGCTCAGCACGGCAGACCCGGGGCTGCTCACCGCGCTCGCGGACGCGGTCCAGCGGTTGACCGCGGCCGGCGTACCGCTCGACGCGGCCTGGGGCGGCGTGCGGTACGTGCGCCGGGGCGGGCAGCGCGTGCCCATCCACGGCAGCGACGACCCGGGCGTGTTCAACGTCGTGGACTCCACGCTGGACCCGGCCGCACACGGGTACCCGGGCGTGGCCAGCGGGGTGTCGTTCCTGCTCGCCGTCGAGTTCACCGCAGGCGGGCCGCGCGCCGACGCGATCCTCGCCTACGGGCAGACCGACGATCCGGACGCCCCGCACGCGGCCGACCAGACCCTGCTCTACAGCCGCGGCGCGTGGGCCCGGCTGCCCTTCACCGACACCGAGGTCCGGGCCGCGGCGCGGTTGGCCCGGACGGTCCATCCATGACTGGTCATGAGCGGCCGCGTGACCGCGTCGCTTCGTTGCTCGGCGGCGCTGGCGACCGCGAAACCGTGACAACCGAGGAGGTACCCGTGACGGCAGACTTCGACGTGCAACCGATCAGTGGCGCGCTCGGCGCCCGGATCACCGGTCTCGACTACCGGAAGATCACCGACGGCCAGTGGGAGCGGCTGCAGGAACTGTGGTACCGCTATCTGGTGTTGTTCCTGGTCGACCAGCCGGTCGACCCGATGGCACAGCGGGACTTCGCCCAACGCTTCGGCGCCGTGGTGGACCACCCGTGGAACCCGGCCAAGGCGCAGAGCCTGGTGCCCCAGCCGATCGCCGAGGACTGCACGCAGATCGTCCGGGTCATCGAGACCGGGCGGGCCGACGCGTGGCACGCGGACGTCTCGTACCGCGAGTCGCCCACCATCGGCAGCGTCTTCCAGTACGTCGAGGGTCCTTCGGCCGGCGGCGACACCATGTGGTCCAACCAGTACCTGGCCTTCGAGACGCTGTCCGAGCCCCTACGGGAGCTGCTGCTCGGGCTGAGCGCGGAGCACGCCGGCAACGCCACCATGGCCAACAGGCGCCGGGCCGTGCACCCGGTGGTCCGGGCGCACCCGGTTACCGGCCGTCCATGCCTGTACGTCAACCGCACCAACACGTCGCACATCCTGGAGCTGACCCGGCCGGAGAGCAACGCGCTGCTGCGCTTCCTCTTCGAGCACAGCGAGCAGCCGCGGTTCACCTGCCGGTGGCGGTGGAGCCCGGGCGACCTGTGTTTCTGGGACAACCGGTGCACCATGCACCACGCGGTCAACGACTACGGGGACCAGCACCGGCTGGCGCACCGCGCGATGATCGACGGGGACCGGCCCGAGCCGTACCGCGCCTCGCCCTGGCGGCCGCTAGACAACCCGCCGATGCACCTGTCGACCGGGGTGGCCTACTTCATGGCGGGGCCGGCCTGACCCGGGTGCCGCGGCCGGTCCGGCCACGACACGCGGTGAGGGACCGGCCGGGACGGCGCCCGGGACCAGGCGGTGGCCCGGGCTTCAGGCCCGGGTGCCGTGCCCGACCCCGCCGAAGAGGTGGCTGGCCATCCGGTCGGCCTCCTGGTTGTCGTCCGGCCGGCTGCGGTGCACCAGGTTGGCGCGCACCGCGTTGCCGAAGCCGAGCGCGCCCGAGGCCAGCTCCAGGAATACCTCGGCGCGCAGCCGGTAGGTGCCCGGCGCGCCGTTGGTCTCGCGCCGGGCCAGACCGGCGCCCGGGTCCGCGGTCCAGTGCTCCAGGCTCTGGTCGGCGTAGGCGATGTCGAAGCTGACCGGGACGGCCGGCCCGCCGGCCGGCACCCCCAGCCGGGGTGCGAGGATGCCGGTCATCGCGCGTACCACCTGGTCGCGGATCCGGTCCTGGGCGGCCTGCGCTGGCGCGGCCGGCAGGGTGGGCGGCGGGGCGGCCGGGGACGCCGTCGCGCCGGTGTTCCAGTCGTCGCCGACCGGTTCGTACCCCAGCAGCTCCAGCAGCGCGTTCATCTCCCGCCGCTGCCGGCGCTCCAGCAGCATCACCGGTACCGCCCGCCCGCTGCCCACCGAGCTGCTGACCACGGTCGAGGAAAAGTCAATCTTGTAGTCGCCGGCCCCCGGGTCGTGCCGGGTGCGCAGCGCCTCGGCGACGATGCGCGCGACCAGCTCCGGCCCGCGCGCCAGGCCGAGGTCGGCGAGCAGCGCGCCGAGCTCCCGTTCCGGGTCGGCGACCAGGTCCTCGTAGCGGATTCGCCGGGTCGCGCACCGGCCGGAGCGCTCGAACTCGACCATGCGCGTGGTCCGGTCGATCCAGTACTGGGCGAGCGCGGCCGGTGCGCTGTCCGGCCGCTGCCGGATGTAGCCGCGGAACCCGTACCGCGCGTACCCCCACTTCGATGCCTCGAGCCCCGAGGCGATCGCGTCCATCGCGTGCCGGTGCAGGCACACGTACCGGGCGTGGGGCAGCACCTCGGCCACCGCGTCGATGTGGTCGAGCGTCGCCACCGACTTGTCGCACCAGATCCGCTTGCCCCGCTCGCGGGCGTAGCCGGCCATGACGGCGGTGACGAGGTCGCGGCCGGCGGCGAGCGCCGGCCCGCCGCCCGGAACGTCGGAGGCGAACTGGCGCACGCTCGCGCACAGCGCGCCGAGGTGGGTCTCCGGCGGCGCGGCGACGTGCGGATGCGTGTCCAGCAGGTAGCGCAGCAGCGTGGAGCCGGTGCGCGCGTTGCACAGCACGACGATGGGGGCGTCCTCGGCCACCGTACCTCCCGACTAGATACCAGACACCATTATCGCGATACACGCTCGGGTGGGTACAGTCCGCGCATGGCCTTCTTTGCCCGACGCCGAGTTCTGGTCACCGGCGGAGCATCTTTTATCGGTTCGCATCTCACCCAGGCGCTGGTCGAGGCCGGCGCGGAGGTGACCGTCGCGGACGACTTCTCCAGCGGTACCCGGGCCAACCTGCACGCGGTGGCCGGCGACGTCCGGGTACTGGCGGCGGACCTGCGGGTACCGGACGCGGCCGCGGCCGCGTGCGCCGGCATGGATCTCGTGTTCCACCTCGCCGCGGCGCACGGCGGGCGCGGCTACATCGACGCGCACCCGGCCACCTGCGCCGAGAACATGCTGCTGGACCAGCAGGTGTTCGGGGCCGCCCGGCGGGCCGGCGTGGGCAAGGTGGTGTTCGCCTCGTCCGCCTGCGTCTATCCGGGGCACCTACAGGACGACCCGACCGCCCGGCAGGTGCTGACCGAGGACCTGGTCGGCCCGCCGTACGACCCCGACGGGCTGTACGGCATGGCGAAGCTCGCTGGCGAGCTGGCGCTGCGCGCGATCGTCCGGGAGCACGGGATGGCAGCGGCCAACTGCCGGTACTTCACCGCGTACGGCCCGCGCTGCGGCGAGTCGCACGCGATCATCGCGATGATCGCGCGCGCCTTCGCCGGTACCGACCCGTTCGAGCTGTGGGGCACCGGCGACCAGATCCGTACCTGGATCTACGTGGACGACCTGGTCCGGATGACCCTGCTCGCGGCGGAGCGGGTCGATGACGGGTCGGCGGTCAACGTGGCCACCGACGAGGAGCACACGGTACGCGAGGCGGCCGAGCTGGTGCTGCGGTGCACCGGGCACCGGGCCACCATCGTGCCGCGCCCGGACATGCCGACGGGCCCGCTGTACCGCACGGCCGGGGTGGACCGGGCCCGGGCGCTGCTGGGGTACCGGCCCGCGGTGGACCTCGCGACCGGGGTGGCTCGCACGGTCGACTGGTACTTCGCCACCAAGGACCGGGCCGCCGTCTCCCGTACGCTGGACCGGCTCCTGGTGGAGCGCGGAGTGCCCGAGCCCGCCCGGCACACCTGACCGCCGGTCATTGGTATGTAGTGTCTGCTGTCTTCTCTTTTCGGTCCGGTGTGGGGTATGTTCCGGCGATGAACGTGAAGTTCTGGCAGTCCGTGTCCGGGTGGGAGACGGAGCAGCTGTTGGACGTGGCGCGGGCGGCCGAGGAGTGCGGCTTCTGGGGTGTCTCGATGCCGAGCCACCTGCTCTACTCGGCCCGGCTTTCGTCGCCCTACCCGTACACCAGCGACGGGGTCCCGCCGTGGTCGCGCATCTCGCCCTGGCCGGACCCGTGGGTGCTGATCGGGGCGATGGCCGCGGTGACCCGTCGGCTGCGGTTCACCACTAGCGTCTACGTGGCGCCGCTGCATGACCCGTTCACCGTGGCCCGTCTCGTGTCGACCGCGTCGGTGCTGGGCGGCCGGCCGGGCCGGGTCTCGCTGGGCGTGGGCGCGGGCTGGTGCGCGGAGGAGTACCAGCAGGTCGGGCTCTCCTTCAAGGCCCGGGGTGCCCGGCTGGACGAGATGGTGCCCGTGCTGCGCACGCTGCTCACCGGCGAACTGGTGTCGCACCAGGGCGAGCACTTCGAGTTCGAGTCGGTGCAGCTCAGCCCTGCGCCGGTGGAGCCGGTCCCCATCTATGTGGGCGGGCACAGCGACGCGGCGCTGCGCCGGGCGGCCCGCATCGGCGACGGCTGGATCGGCCGGATGTCTCATCCGTCCGAGGTGGACGACGCGCTGCCCAAGCTGTTCCGCTACCTCGACGAGTACCAGCGCGACCGCGGCGGCTTCGAGGTCATCGTCGGCCTGCGTGGCAGGCCCGGCCCGGAAGTCTACGAGCGGTACGCCCGGGCCGGGGTGACCGGCTTCGTGTGCGGCTCCTGGGCCAGCACGCCGAGGCTGCCCACTCTGGCGGACCGGATCGGCGGCATGCAACGCTTCGCGTCCAAGGTCATCGACCGGTTCGGCTGACCGGAGTCCGATGTGGACACTCAATTGATCTATGTGAACGGTCAGTGGCGACCGAGCGGGAGCCGCGCCGTCATCGAGGCGGTCAACCCGGCCACCGAGGAGGTCGTGGGGCTGGTCCCGGACGGGGTGCCGGCGGACGTGGACGAGGCGGTCGCCGCCGCCCGGGCCGCACTGCCCCGCTGGTCCGCGCTGCCGGCCGGCGAACGCGCCCGCTACCTGCGCGCCCTGCGCCGCGAACTGCTCGCCACCCGGGATGCCTTCGCCGAGGCGATCACCGCCGAGATGGGCGCCCCGATCGAGTTCGCCCGCCGGGTGCAGACCGGGCTGCCGCTGCGCGCGCTCGGCGCCCTGCTGGACGCGTTGCCCGCGGCGAGCGAGCCGGACCGGCACGGACACTCCGTGGTCTACCGCGACCCGGTCGGCGTGGTCGCCGCGCTCACCCCGTGGAACTACCCGCTCAACCAGATGCTGGTGAAGGTGGCGGCGGCGCTGGCGGTCGGCTGCACGGTGGTTCTCAAACCAAGCGAGCTGGCGCCACTGTCCGCGGTCCTGCTGGCCAGGACGCTCCACGACATCGGCCTGCCGCCCGGCGTGTTCAACCTGGTCGCCGGCCGGGGCTCGGCGGTGGGCGCGGCGCTGGCCGGCCACCCGGGTGTGGACATGGTGTCGTTCACCGGGTCGACCGCGGCCGGCCGGCAGGTCGCCGCGCTGGCCGCGGCCAACGTCACCCGGGTGTCGCTGGAGCTGGGCGGCAAGTCCGCCTGTGTGCTGCTGGACGACGCGGACTTCCCGGCGGCGGTGGCCGACGGGGTCGCCAGCTGCCTGATGAACTCGGGCCAGACCTGCACGGCGCTGTCCCGCATGCTGGTGCCCGAAAACCGCTACGACCAGACGCTCGACCGGGTGGTCGAGCTGATGGCCGGCCACCGCATCGGCGACCCGCGCGACCCGGCGACGCGGCTGGGCCCGCTGGTCACCGCGGCCGCCCGGGACCGGCTGGCCGACCGCCTCGCGCGGGCCCGGGCGCAGGGCGCGCACTGGCGCGACGGCGCGGGCGGGCAGGCCCTGCCGGAGCGGGGATACTTCGTCGCGCCGGGGGCGCTGGCGGTGCGCGATCCGGCCCTTCCGGTGGTACGCGAGGAGCTGTTCGCGCCGGTGCTGTGCGTGTTGCCGTACGCCACCGAGGAGGACGCGCTGGCCCTGGCGAACGACTCGCCGTACGGGCTCGCCGGGGCGGTCTGGTCGGCGGACGTGGCCCGGGCGCGGGCGTTCGCCCGCGGGATGTGCACCGGTCGGGTGGACATCAACGGCGCCAAGCTCAACCCCGCGGCGCCCTTCGGCGGCCGGCGCCAGTCCGGGTACGGGTACGAGCTGGGCGGGTACGGGCTCGCTGAGTTCCAGGTGTACCAGGCGGTCCAGCTGCCCTCAGATGCCGGCGATCCGGGCGCGTAGCCGCCGCGGTACCAGCCGTGCCGCGCCCGCCATCGCGACCAGCGCGCCGGTGGTGACCGGGTCCGGGTACCCGGGGTGCCCGTAGAGGGACCGGGCCCAGCCGGGGAGCGCGGAGTACGCCACCCGGGACACCCGCTCCCAGCCGTACCGGGTGGCCAGCCGGTACCCTGCCGGGCCGAGGCCGCGCAGCGCGGCGGTGCGCCGGGCGAGGCCGGGTGGCATGGTGGGCCGGGACAGGAAGGCGTGGATCTCCTGGGCGTCCGGGCCGGCCCGCAGCACCGGCCGGACATCGCCGAAGTACCCGACCAGCTCCGCCGCGCTGGCCGGTACGTCGCGCGGATCGAGGCCGACCAGCTCGGCGGCGGTACGCTGCTCGTCCACGTACCGGTCCACCTGCGCGTCGGTCAGCCGCACCCCGGCGCGGCGCACCACCTCGACGTATGACGCGGTGGCCGCGCAGTGCACCCACAGCAGCAGCGCCGGGTCGTCGATCCGGAACGGCTCCCCGGTGTCCGGGTCCTCGGCGGTGAGCGCGGCGTGGATGCGGCGCACCCGGGCGGCGGCCCGGCGCGCGGAGTCGGCCGGCGCGAATGTCGTGATCGCGACGAACCGCGCGGTGCGGTGCAGCCGGCCCACCGGGTCCTTCCGGAAGTTCGAGTTGGCCAGCACCCCGCGCACCGCCCGCGGGTGCAGAGCCTGCAGGTACAGCGCCCGCACCCCGGCAAGCCACATCGCCGGGTCGGCGTGCACGGCCCAGGTCACCGAGTCCGCTGACCACAACGCGGGCGCTCGATTCATGCTCTCCCGTCCCGGCGCATATTGCTCGATCTCGTATTGCCGTATACGCTCACGCAACATACAAGATAGTCGCCCATCCTGGCCACCCGACTCTAGCGGAGGAAGCCTGGCATGAACACGGGAATCCGTTGGGTGGACGAGGGCGGCGACGAGAACTTCGCCGCCGACATCGACCAGGGGCTCCGGCAGGTGGAGGCGGCGCTGCTGGACATCGTCAAGTCGCAGCACGCCCTGCTGACCCGCGCGTCTCAGCACCTGATGCTCGCCGGTGGCAAGCGGTTCCGCCCCTTGCTGGCGCTGCTGACCGCCCAGTTCGGCAACCACCTGGACGAGCGGGTGATTCCGGGCGCGGTCGCCTGCGAGCTGACCCACCTCGCCTCGCTGTACCACGACGACGTGATGGACGAGGCGGTCATCCGGCGCAAGCAGCCGAGCGCGAACGCCTTGTGGGGCAACAAGATGGCCATCCTCACCGGGGATTTCCTGTTTGCCCAGGCCGCCAGCATCGGCGTCGACCTCGGCCGCGAGGCGTCCGAGCTGTACACCCGCGTGTCCAAGCGGCTCATCTTCGGGCAGTTCCGCGAGATGGTGGGGCCGGGCCCGGGCCAAAACCCGATGGACCACTACCTCCAGGTGGTGGCGGACAAGACCGGTACCCTCATCCGGGCCTCCTGCGAGCTGGGTGCCCTGATGGCCGGGGTGGAGCGGGAGACCGCCAGCGCGCTCGGCGAGTTCGGCGAGGAACTGGGCATCGCCTTCCAGTTCGCGGACGACCTGCTGGACATCTCCGCGGACGCGGCCGAGCTGGGCAAGCGGCCCGGTAACGACCTGCGCGAGCGGGTCGCCTCGCTGCCGGTGCTGCACTTGCGAGCGATGGCCACCTCCGACGACGACCGGCTGGTCAAGCTGCTCGACTCCGACCTCGCCGCCGACGACGACCTGCTCACCGAGGCACTCGCCCTGATGCGCAAGCACCCGGCCATGGACGCGGCCCGGGAGGACCTGCGGCTGCGGGTGCAGCGGTGCACGGCGCTGCTGGAGCGGGTACCGGACGTGCCGGCCCGTGGCGCGCTGCACCGGCTGGCGCTGAGCATGCTCAGCCGGCGTAGCTGACCGTACGGGCCCGGACCGGGGTAGGCATGGTCGAGTTCTGGCTCTCCACCCGGTCGATACCGGGAACCCGGCGGGCCGAGGGGTTCGAGCGGGCCGGGTGGGACGGGGTCACCTTCAACGAGTCCCAGAACCGCGCCGGCGACCCGTACGTCGCGCTCACCGCGGCCGCGCTCACCACGTCGCGGATCGCGCTCGCCACCGGAGTCACCAACCCGTGGACCCGGCACCCGGCGGTGACCGCCGCGGCCATCGCTTCCGTGCAGGCGGAGTCGGGTGGGCGCGCCAGCCTCGGCCTTGGCCGCGGCGACAGCGCTCTGGCCTACCTCGGTCTGCGCCCGGCGCCGGTACCGGTTCTGCGGGAGTACCTGGCCTGCGTCCAGGCGTACCTGCGGGGCGACGAGGTACCGATGGTCGAGCTGACCCGTGGTTCTCCGCTGGCGATCGACGGCCGCCTGCCGCTGGCCGACCTTCCCGCGGCGAGCCGCCTGGACTGGGTGGCGTACCAGCCGGCGGCGCGCAAGGTACCGGTGTTCGTGGTGGCCTCCGGGCCGGCCGTGATGCGGGCGGCCGCCGAGCTGGCTGACCGGGTGACCCTCGCCGTCGGCGCCGACCCCCTGCGGGTCGGCTGGGCCGTCGACCTGGTCCGCGCGGTGCGGCCGGACATCCCGATCGGCGCGTTCGTCAACGTGGTCGTGCACGAGGATCGGGAGCAGGCGCTGCGCCGGGCGGCCGGGCGCATCGCATCGTTCGCCCGCTTCTCCGCCATGCACGGCGCCGCGGCCGGGCCGCTGGGCAAGGGACAGCGCGAGGTGCTCGACGGCTTGGCGGGGGAGTACCAGATGACCCGGCACGGAGGCGTTGGCCGCCAGATCGACCGGCTCACCGTGGAGTTCGCCGAGCGGTTCGCGATCCTCGGACCGGCACGCTACTGCGTGGACCGGCTGACCGAGCTGACCAAGCTGGGTGTGGACCGGTTCCACATCGTGGGGCCGACCACGGACTACGAGTCGGAGGCCCGGAAGCGGTTCGTGCGCGAGGTGATGCGCCCGCTCCGGGAGGTCGCTGGCTGAGTCAGTCCAGCGCCCGGGCGCGGAAGAACGCCACCGTGGGATCGGCCGCGCCGCCGCCGCGCAGGTAGCTGGTGAACCGCCGCTCGTGGATCTCGTGCACGAAGTTCCAGGTGATGGAGACGCTGTCGGTCAACGCGACCGCGGTGTGGTACCAACCGGCCGGGATGAATATCGCGTCACCCGGCTCAAGCACCTCGTCCAGCTCCGGCCGGGCCTGGCGCCACCGCGGGAACCGCCCGTCGTCGGGGTGGTCGGGGTCCACCACGCCGCTGCGGTCGCCAAGCAGCGGGCCGGCACTGGGCGGGTACATCAGGAACCGCTTGCGACCGGTCACCTGGCACAGGCATGCGTCGCTGGCCCACGGGTCCAGATGCAGGCGGGTACGCCCGCCGGTGCCGCACACGAACAGGCCCTTGGCCGGAAACGGGTGGGTGGCCGCGTCGACCGTGCCGCGGGTGCGCGGGAAAACATAGTCCGCGTCGGGCAGCCAGCCCGGCATCCGCCACTGGCCGGCCAGCTCGTCGAAGGCGGCGTCGGCCCAGGGCAGCCGCTGTCGGCTCTGCCGGGTGTACCAGCGCAGGTACGGTGGGGCACCGGCGACCGTCCGGCCGGTGTGCGCGGCCACGTAGTCGGCGAACCGGGCCACCCGCTGGAGCGAGAAGAGCGTGTCGTAGAGCGGCACCTGGTGGTCGCCGAACCGGTCCGCCAGAGAGCCGAGATCCCAGGGCGGTGCCGCGGACCAGCCGGCCAGCGCACCGCGGACCACCACGGGTCGGCCCGGGGTGAGGAACTCGTCAACGAACCGCCCCGCGTCCACGTCTCCGCACTCTACACCGTATCTTGGGTCTTCGCTCCGGGTGTGTTTGACTGTCCGGGTGGACGCTAACAGGTGTACGCGATGACCGGAGTCGATGAGGTCGACGAGCGGTACCGGGGCTTCGAGGTGGACGAGAAGTACCGGCACGTGACCGAGCCGGTGGCCCGGTTCCGGTACTACGGCGCCTCCTGGCTGGTCGCCGGGTACGCCGAGCTGATCCGTGCGCTGCGCGACGACGACATGTTCTCCTCCGCCCACGACCTGCCCACCGGGGCGACCGCGCGGGTCGGCGTGATGACTCCGCCGACCGCGATCCGGGCCGTGCCCACCGAGGTCGACCCGCCCGACTACTACTTCTATCGCAAGCTGCTCGGCCAATGGTTTTCCTCCAGCGCGGTGCGCGCCCGGGAACCCGAGATACGCGCATACACGACCTGGTGCCTCGACCAGCACATCGAGGACGGCACCATGGACCTGTTCCACGACATGATCGAGCTGGTACCGGCGCTGACCACGATGCGGCTGCTGGGCCTGCCTCTGGAGGATTCGCGGATCGTGGCCGAGGCGGTGCACGCGCGCGGTGACGACCGGTTCGACCTGAACCCGGCCTGGGACATTCTGCTGGAGCGCATCGGCGAGGCGATCGAGCTGCGCCGCCGGAAGCCGGCGGACGACCTCATCTCCGGCCTGCTCCGGCCCGGTGCGCAGGGCCGCACCTGCACCGACACCGAAGTCGCCGAGATCTGCTTCGCGGTCGTGATCGGCGGCATGTCCACCACGGCGAAGCTGGTGCTGGGCGCGCTGTCCTACTTCGGCGTCCACCGTGGACAGCTGGCCCGGGCGCGGATGGAGCCCGGGTACCTGGAGCGCGGGCTTGAGGAGTTCCTGCGTTATTACAGCCCGGTACCGTTCCTGTGCCGCACCGCGGCCCGGGACGTCACGGTCGCCGGCCGGCGCATCCGGGCGGGGGAGCGGGTCGCCATGGGCTATGCGGCGGCCAACCGCGACCCGGCGGTCTTCCCCGACGCCCACGAGATCGTGCTGGACCGCCGGCCCAACCGGCACCTCGCCTTCGGGCACGGCATCCACACCTGTGTCGGTGCTGGCCTGGGCCGGACCGAGTCGCGCGTGATGATCGAGGAGGTGCTGCGCCGGATGCCGGACTACCGGATCACCAATGAGTACCAGCCGGCCGACCGGCCCGAGCGGGTGACCTGGAGCGACCGGATCCAGCGCGGGCTCACCGTCGCGTTCACCCCGGGGCAGCGCGAGGGCACCGGGTTCGAGCTGTACCTCAACGCGCTGCCCGAGGTCTCCGGCTAGCCGACCAGCGCCTCGATGACGGGCACCAGCGCGTGCGGTGTGGGCATCGCGCGCACCTCGTCGGCCAGATCTCCGGCCGCCTTCGCGAACGCGGGGTCGGCGAGCACGTCCCGTACCGCGTGGGCCACGTCGTCCGGCAGCGCGCCCGCCGGCACCCCGCGGCCCGCGCCGCCGGCGGCGAGGGCGGCGGCCAGCCGCGCCTCGTCCGGCTTTTCCGCGATCACCACCTGCGGCACGCCGGCGGCGAGGAAGGTCAGCGCGGTGGCCGGGTCGCCGCCGTGCAGCACCGCGGCGCAGCCGCCGGCCGCGTGGTGCAGCGGCAGCCACGCCAGCGGCTGTACCCCGGCCAGCCCGGCCTGGTTGACGATGGCGAGGTGGCTGGCGGGCAGCGGGGCGAGCACCTCGACGTCCGGGCCGGCCAGCGCGGCCGCGGCGGCGAGCAGCTGGGTGGTTCGGCCGGTGTCCCCGGAGTCGATGCTCCCCGCGACCAGTACCCGCTTGCCGGCCGGCGGTTCGCGTACCCAGTCGGGGATCGGACCCGGGCCGCCGTACGGCGTGTACCGCATCGGCTGCCGGCGCGGGGACGGCGGCACGCCACCGTCCAGGCTGGCCGGCCACGGGTCGAGTACCACGGCGGGTTCGGCGGGCGGGCCGGGCAGCCCGTACCGCACCTGGAGCGCCGCCCCGGCGCGGCGCATGCCGGCCGTCACGCTGTCGCGCATCGGCGGTCCGAACGGGTGCCGCACGGCGGGGACGCCGAGCAGCCCGGCCAGCAGCGGGCCGGCCAGGTCCATCGGCTCGTGCACGATGAGGTCCGGTGGCCGCGCCCGCACCACGCCGAGGAGCCCGTCGATGAGCAGGGCGGAGAGCCGGGCGTTCCAGCGGACCAGGCCGCGCAGCCGGGCGCCGGCCACCTGGTTGCCACCTTCCGGCTCGTCCTGCGCCTCACGCAGCAGGGCGGTGACGTCGACCCGCTCCCCGACGGGCAGCGCGGGCAGCCCGGAGCCGACCACCTCGTCGGTCAGGTTGGGCAGGGTGGCCACGCACACGTCGTGTCCGGCCGAGCGCAACGCCCAACCCAGCGGCACCATCGGCCAGAAGTGCCCGGTCAGCGGGCAGCTTGTCAGCAAGACTCGCACTGGGCGAGATGCTATCTGGGGTGCTGTCCGGCGGTCAATGCTCTGTATCATCTGGTATGTGGACGCCCACCCCTCAGCCGGCCTCGACGCGCTGGCCGACCTGGTTACTCCGTTCGCGATCCGGGTGGCGGCCACCCTGCGAGTGGCGGACGCGATGGCCGAAGGCGTCACCGAGCCGGGCGCGCTGGCCGCGCGGTGCGGCGCGGACGCCGGTGCGCTGCGCCGCCTGCTGCGCCACCTGAGCGGCCACGGCGTGTTCGAGGAGCGCGGCGATGGCACGTTCGGGCTCGGGCCGCTCGGCGGGCCGCTGCTCAGCACGCACCCGATGAGCGTGCGTGCGCTGCTGGACGCGGAGAGCTTCGCCGGCCGGGCCGACCGGAGCCTCGCCGAACTGCTGCACTCGGTGCGCACCGGCGGGCCGGCGTACGAGCGGGCGTTCGGCCGGCCGTACTGGGCGGACGTGGTGGCGCGTCCGGCCATGGCCGGCAGCCTCGACGAGGGGTTGGAGAACATGGCCGCGTTCTGCGTGCGGCCGCTGACCCGCGGGTACCCGTGGGCGGAGGTACGGTCCGTGGTCGACGTGGGAGGCGGCAGCGGCGCCCTGCTGTGCCGGCTCCTGCAGGCGTGCCCCCACCTGCACGCGACCCTGGTCGACCTGCCGTACTCCGCTGACCGCGCGGTGCGCCGGTTCGCCGAGGCGGGCATCGCCGACCGGGTCGACGTGGTGCCGGGCAGCTACTACGACCCGCTGCCGGCGGGCGCCGACACGTATCTGCTGTCCCACGTCATCGACCAGGAGCCGGAGGCCGGCGCGCTACGGGTGCTGCGCCGGTGCGCGGACGCGGCCGGGCCGGCGGGCGCGGTACTGCTGGTGCAGACCCCGATCACCGCCGGGAACCGCACCGCGCTGACCGCGCTGGATCTGCGCATCCTGGCGACCGTCGGGGGCCGGGAGCGCACCGTCGAGGAGTACGCCGAGCTGGTCGCGCGGGCCGGCCTGCGGCTGGCCGGCAGGTACCCGCGGGACGGTTCCGGGATGACCCTGTTCACCTGCCGGGCCGGCTGATCGGCGGGTCAGCCCGTCCAGCCGGCGGCCACCCGCTGGTCCAGGATCGCGGCCACGTCCGCCGGCGTCGGCTGCGCCGCGATCTCGGCCGCCACCCGACCGGCCGCCGCCCGGTACGCCCGATCGCTGAGCAGCGCGTCCACCGCCGCGACGATCTCGGCGTCGGTGACCGTGCGGTGCGGCAGCCAGCGACCGGCACCGCAGCGGGCCAGGATCTGGGCGTTGACCTGGCGCTCCGCGCCGATCGGGAAGGTGAGTTGGGGCACCCCGAAGCCGAGCAGGGTCAGCGCTGTGCCCGGGCCGGCCTGGTGGATGACCAGGTCGAGGGTGTGGGCGGCCAGACGCAGCGGGAACCAGCCGACCACCCGTACTCCGGGCGCGTCCACATCTACCTGACCGGCGTGCTCAGCGCGCAGCGGCACCACGATGTCCAGGTCCAGCGGGGCGATCGCACGCACGATGCGGGACACCAGCGAGAGCCCGCCGTGCCCGGGCAGCACGGTGCCGACCGTCACGCACACCCGGGGTCGCTTGGCCGGCTCCGCGAGCCAGGCCGGCAGCGCGCCCGGCCCGTTGAACGGCACGTACCGCATGGACTGGTGCGGCGCGGCCAACCGGTACCCCGGGTCCTGGAAGCTCGGCGGGCACACGTCCACGACCAGGGACGGTGGGCGTACCTCGACGGGCCGCCCGAAACGCTCGCGCAGCCGCGCCGCCGCCCGCCGCAGCGCGGCCGCCGCACGCGGCCCGTGCGCCGGGCCCCAGCTCTGGTGCACAGCCGGTACCCCGAGTTCCTGCGCCACCATCGGGCCGGCCAGCTCCAGCGGCTCGTGCAGCACCAGGTCCGGTCGGAAGTCCTCGACGACCTCGTCGAGCCCCGGAGCCAGCAGGCCCGACATCCGGGCCACCGAGCGGGCGAACACCGCCAGCCGCTCGTCGAGGCCGGCGCCGTCACCGGCCTGGGGCATCCGGTCGATGTCCACCGGCTGCCCGGCCGGCACCGCGGTCAGCCCGGTCGCCACCACCCGGTCGGTGAAGTTGGACAGTGTGGCGACCCGGACGTCGTGGCCGCGGGAGCGTAGCGCCCAGGACAGCGGCACCACGTCCCACAGGTGTGTCAGCAGCGGCGAGCTGGTCACCAGTACCTTCACCAGACCTCCGTTCTTGCCTCCGATGAAAAAGGGTATGGAGATACCAGATCCTCGGCAACACCGATTGCTGACAGCGGATACGAGTTCTAGACTCTCGGGTGGCCGGACAAGGGAGGACCGTGAGCGAGCTGTGACCGGTGGCCGACCCGCGGTCCGCGCCCGTGGCCAGCGCCCGGAGCACTGGGCCGGGCTCAGTCCGGCCAGGCCCGCCATCGTGCACGGCGACCGCGTGGTCAGCTACCAGGAGTGGAACGCGGACGCGGACCGGCTCGCCGACGCGCTGGCCCGGCGGCGGCTCGTGCCCGCCGTCGCGGCGGTGTCCCTTCCGGCCGACCCGGACTGGTTCGTGGTCAACCTGGCGCTGGCGAAGCTCGGTTGGCGGCACGTCGCGGTCCCCCCGGACCTGCCCCCCGACCAGCTGCGCGCGCTGCTGTCCGGTGCCGGCGCCGCGGTGTTGTTCGCCGACCGGTCGCCCGACCCGGCGGTGCTCGCCGGCCTGTCCGTGCTGCCGGTGCCGCGCACGGCGGGGCCGGACCCGGCCGAAGCCACGCTGGCCGGGCTCGTCGCGGCGGGTACCGAGGTGGCCCGGCACAGCCGCGCCGACCCGCCGCTCGTGCTGCACACGTCGGGCACGACCGGGGCGCGCCGTCCGGTGTCCCGGGACGCCGGGGCCGACGCCGGCGCCGCGGAGGCCCGCAGGCTCTGGGAGTACCAGCGGGACGTCGCCGAGGCGACGCCTGCCCGGCTGCGCAACCGGACCCTGCTGACCGCCCCTATGCACCACGGCACCGGGCCGGGCTTCGCGCAGCGGGCGCTCGGCCTGGCCGGCACCGTACACCTGCTGCATCCGTTCGACCCACTGGCCGCGCTGCGGCTCATTGACCAGGCCAGGATCACCCACTGGGCCGCCACGCCGCTGATGCTGCACCGCATCCGGCTGCTGCCCCGGGACGTGCTCGCCAGCCACGACGTGTCCTCGGTCGAGGCGGTCACGGTGGGCGGCGCCGCGGTACCGGCCGGGCTGCGCCGGTGGTGCGACGGCTACTTCGGCCCCGACCGGCTGTACGAGTTCTACGGTGCGACCGAAGTCGGCGTGGTCGCCACCCTGCCGCCCCGGGTGCGCGCGGAGCGGCCGGACTCGTGCGGCCGGCCGCACCTGCACGTCGAGGTGCGGGTGGTGGCCGCGGACGGCGCGCCGGTACCGGCCGGCGTGGAGGGCGAGCTGCTGATCCGTACCCCGCTGGGCGGCGGCGAGTTCCACCGGGTGGGCGACATCGGGGTACTGGACGGGGAGGGGTACCTCTTTGTGCGGGGCCGCACCCGGGACGTCATCGTGCGGGGCGGGCGGCGCATCCACGCGGCCGAGGTGGAGCACGCCCTGTCCGCCCACCCGGCGGTGGTAGAGGCGGCCGTGGTCGGACTGCCGGACGGCGCAACGGTGCCCGACATCGTGGCGTTCTGTGAGATGGCCCCGGGTGCGGCGGCGACGCCCGCGGACCTGCGGTCGGTGCTCGCCGGCCTGGACACGGCGGCGCATCCCGAGCGCATCGAACTCGTGGAGGCGTTGCCCCGCAACGATGTCGGCAAGGTGGTGAAGGGGCCGCTGCGGCGCACCCCCCACCGGTCGCCCCGCCCAGGCGCCGCTGTGTCCACAGTGGACGACGGTGCGCGCCGGGCGGCGGGCAGCGGCTGGCCGGCGCTGGACGGCTGGGCGGCCCGGGACGCGTTGGATCGGGCCTGGGCACTGGTTCGTCAGGAGGCGGCCGGGGACGTGGTACCGGAGCCCGAGCGGTACCGGGCCGTCGCCCTGGACTGGCCCCGGCTGCGCGACGAGCTGCGTGACGACCTGCGCACCGGGGCGTACCGTCCGGTGCCGGCCCGAGTGGTCGCGGTGCCGAAGGGCGCCGGTGCGCACCGGCCGGTACCGCTGCTGGACCCGCGCGACCGGGTGGTGTATACCGCGCTGGTCCGCGCCGTGCTGCCGAGCCTCGGGCCGGTGCTGGGTGGCGAGGTGTTCGGCTGGTCCGCCGGCCCGGACACCTCCGGCGGCGCGCAGTGGCTGGAGTTCGAGCAGGCCGCGCGCCGGTTGGTCAGGGGCCGGTCGGCCCGGCTGTGGTCCACCTGCGCCGACGTCGCCGCGTTCGGGCAGAGCGTCCGGGTCGACGTGCTGCGGGCCGACCTCCTCGGCTACGGCGTGGCCGTCGACGTCGCCGACCGGCTCGTGGCGCTGCTGACCGGGATCGGCGGCCGGCAGCCCGGGCTGCCGCATGACCAGTGGGCCTCGGCCGTGCTGGGCGGCGCCTACCTGGCACCCGGCGACGCCGCGCTGCGCGCTGCCGGGGTCGCCTTCGTCCGCATCGTGGGGTAGACGGTGCTGGGTCCGCGAACCTCCGGCGTGCCCTCGACCGGCAGGGACGTCGGCCCGTGGGGTGGGCTGGCCATCGTGCTGCTGTCGCTGGGCTGCGTGGGGTTGCCGGTCGCCGCGCCGCTGGAGGTCCGCGCGATAGCGGCGGACCTGGATCCGGTTGTGGGATCCCGTATCACCATCGGCGCGCTGAAGTCGGCC
>JBDZVD010000174.1:0-10776 GCA_040255525.1 Micromonosporaceae bacterium
CGGCCCGGGCCGCGGCACGGGCGGTCGCCGCCGCGGCCGCGTCCGCCGGTACCGCGGCGGTGGCCGCACCCGGTACCACCGCCGGCCCCGGCGCCCCCGACGAGGCGGCCGAGCGGGAGACCGCGCCCGGTGCCAACAAGCCGTCCTGGGAGCGGCCGGTCGGCGTACCGACCCGGCTGATCCTGATCCGGCACGGTGAGACCGAGATGAACAGCCAGCGGCGGTACTCGGGCCGGGGCGACGTGCCACTGTCCGAGCGCGGGCTGGCCCAGGCGCGGGCGACGGCGGCGCGGCTTTCCCCGCTGGCCGGTACCGTCCCGGCCGTGGTCAGCTCCCCGCTGTCCCGGGCCACCGCGACAGCGGCCCTGCTGGCCGAGGCGCTCGACGGGCCACCGGTGCGCACCGATCCGGACCTCATCGAGTCGGACTTCGGCGACTGGGAGGGGCTCACCTTCACCGAGGTCCGGGAGGGCTGGCCGACGCACCTGACCAAGTGGCTGGACTCGCCGGCGGTGGCGCCGCCGAACGGAGAGTCGTTCCAGGCGGTCGACCGGCGGGTACGGCGGTCGGTGGGCCGGCTGCGGGAGGCGTACCCGGGCCGTACCGTGGTGGTCGTCTCCCACGTCTCGCCGATCAAGCTGCTGCTGCGCGACGCGCTGGCCGCCGGTGACGCGTTCCTGTACCGGCTGCACCTCGATCCGGCCGGCGTGTCCATTGTGGACTCGTGGCCGGACGGCGGGGTCGCGGTACGCACGGTGAACGACACGGCGCACCTCGCCGGCCTGGAATAAGGGCACCGGCTACGGCACGCCGTTCGTCGCGATCGCGATCAGCTGAGGCATCAGCCACGGTGCGATCAGCTGCCGTACCCCCTCCGGGGTGAAGTGCAGCCCGTCGCTGCGCACCTGGAGACCGTCGATGCTCTCCGTGTACCTGCCGCCCGGGCAGACCAGCTTGTTGAGGTCCAGTACCACGGTCGTGTCCGGGTGCCTGGCCGCCTCAGCCCGGACGAGCGCGTTCCAGGCGTCCACCCGCGACGGTTGGTCCTCGTCGTACACGCCGCCGTCCGGGCGCTCGGAGCGGTGCGTGTACGCCGCCGTCAACAGCACCACCCGGGCGCCGTGCGAACCGGCGATGGACACCGCCTGGTCGAGCTGACCGGTCAGGTACGCGTCGAAGTCCGGGTTGCCCACGTGCGTGTACCTGCCGCCCAGCTTCGCGTCCATCAGCTCCCAGCGGTTGAGCAGGATCACCGACACGTCGGGGTCGTCGGCGTTCACGCCGGCCTGCCAGCGCGACGGCCAGCCGGGGCAGTACGAGTACAGCCGGTGCGGGGTACCCAGTTCCAGGATGTCGGACTGCAGGGTGATCCCGCAGCCCTGGATCGCCCGGGTGCTCACCTCGGCGTTCGGCTGGTCCGGCAGGTACGTGCCGATCGTCCAGGACACCGAGTCGCCGAAGAAGTCGATGCGCGGCTGCGCCCCCGGCCGCCGGCCGGGCCGCTGCATCGGCGGTGGCTGGCGGGGGTGGTCGGTGCTGCCCTGCGAGTACACCGGGTTCGGCGGCCGGGTGAACGCGGTCGGCTGGGCCGGTGTGGGGATCGTCGCCACCACCACGACGACCGCGGTGACCGCCGCCGCCAGCAGCGCGGTCGCCGCCGGCACCGGCTTCGGCAGCCGGCGCACCAGCCGCCCGTGCCGGATCGGCTCCTCGATGAGAAAGAACGAGGCGATCGGGATGACCAGGACCAGCCCGAGGCGCAGGAACAGCAGGGCGAGGCCGGACAGGCCGGTGTGCGCGGCGTTGACGAACTGGAACAGCGGCCAGTGCCACAGGTACACCCCGTAGGAGATCCGGCCGAGCCAGACCAACGGGGTCAGCGAGAGCAGCCGGGCGGTGGGGGAGTGGGGGCTGACCACCGCGTGCGCGATCAGCACGGCGACCGCGACGGCGGCGGCCGTCAGGCCGGCGTCGCGGTACATCCAGGCGGCGGTACCGTCGGCGCTGTTCACCAGAGCGCCCAGGCCGGCCGCGGCGACGAGCGCGAACGTGCCGAGGATCGGGTGCGGCCGGTGCGAATCGCCCTGCGCCCGGTCGGCCAGCAGGTTCAGCAGGAGCGCCAGCGCGCAGCCGATGAGGATCGCCTGCGCCCGGGTGTCGGTGCCGAAGTACGCCCGGTTGATGTTGCCCGGCGTGAACAGCCTGGCCGCCGCGTACGCCGAGGCGCCGGTCCCGGCGATCGCCAGCAGAAGCAGCGCCACCCGGGCCCGGCGGGTGGTCCCGCGCGCGGGTCGCTCGCTCCCGCCCGAAACCGGGTGCGCCTGCGCTGCCGCGGGAACGCGCCGCCCGGCGAGCCAGGCCATCGCACCGACCACGATCAGCGGCCAGAACAGGTAGAACTGCTCCTCGATGCCGAGCGACCAGGTGTGTTGCAACGGCGACGGGGCGGAGGTCTGCGCGAAGTAGTTGCCGCCGCCGCGGTAGATCATCCGCCAGTTGGCGACGTACACCAGGGTGGACAGCCCGTCTGAGCGCAGCAGTTTCAGCTCGACCGTGGGCAGCAGGAACTGGCTCGTGACCACCACCGCGATCAGCACCACGAGCAGCGCGGGCAGCAGCCGCCGTACCCGCCGGCCCCAGAACGCCGGCAGGCTGATCCGGCCGTTGCGTTCCCGCTCGGCCAGCAGCAGCGAGGTGATCAGGAACCCGGACAGGACGAAGAACGCGTCGACGCCGAGGAACCCGCCGGTGATCCCGGGTACCCCGGCGTGGAACAGCACCACCCCGGCCGCCGCGAAGGCCCGCACCCCGTCCAGCGCGGGCCGGTAGCGTTAGACCGCTTCGCCGGGCCGAGTGCGTGCTCGGGTGTGCTTTCCCATCGGATCGAACCAGACTCCCGTCCCGGCGGCGCCGCGCGACCGGACCGTTTACTCAACGCCGGCAGGGTGGCCTTCGTGTCGGCCGGAAGCCGCCAACGTGGTGCGCGCCTCCGGAGTGGCCGGTGCCCGGTACGCGCGCCGGCTGAGCGGGATGGCGGGTATGAGCTCCCCGTCCGGCGGCGTGCCGAACGGCGGCGACCGTCCGGCGCAGCGGAGTATCCGTTCGCAGACAATCACCTACCGTCCGGCGCAGCCTCCTATCCGATCCGCGCGGAATCGTCCGAGCCTCGGCGTAACCTGCGCCACGCCCGGTCGATCAAGAACCGGGCGACTACCCGGTGTGTTCAAGGAGGACTGATGGTCGAACCACAGACCGAACCGGTACCCCGCGGCAGAACCGGCAGCCCCTGGCACTGGCTGCTGATCATCCCCGTGGTCGTGCCCCTTCTGGTCTTCCTCTTCAATTCGAAAGACCCCTACTTCCTGGGCTTCCCGCGCTTCTACTGGCTCCAACTGGCCTTCATCGTGCTGAGCGTCGCGACCACCCTGATCGTGTACCGGCTCACCAGCAAGCGGGGGGCGGACCGATGAAGGATCATCTCGCCGAGATCGTCATCGCTGCGGTCATCTTCCTGGCCGTCAGCGTGATGGGCTTCATCGCGGCCCGCTGGCGGCGCCCCGACGACATGGGTCACCTCAACGAGTGGGGCCTGGGCGGCCGCAGCTTCGGCAGCTGGATCACCTGGTTCCTGGTCGGCGGCGACCTGTACACCGCGTACACGTTCGTCGCCGTACCGGCCCTGCTGTTCGCCTCCGGAGCCCTGGGCTTCTACGCCGTGCCGTACACCGTGATCATCTACCCGATGGTGTTCGTGGTGCTGGTACGGCTGTGGTCGGTGTCGCACAAGCACGGATTCGTGACCCCGGCCGACTTCGTCCGGGCCCGATCCGGCTCGTCGACCATGGCGCTGCTGGTGGCGATCACCGGCATCGTGGCCACCATGCCCTACATCGCGCTGCAACTGGTGGGCATCGAGGCGGTGCTCAAGTCGATGCGGGTCAACCCGACCTGGGCGCTGATCATCGCATTCGCGATCCTCGCCGCGTACACGTACCAGTCCGGCCTCCGGGCCCCGGCACTGATCGCGTTCGTCAAGGACGCGCTGATCTACCTGGTCATCATCGTGGCGGTCATCTACATCCCGTACAAGCTGGGTGGCTGGCACAAGATCTTCGACGCTGCCGACACCAAGTTCGCCAAGACACACGGCACGGTGCTCAACGCCGGAAACCAGTGGCAGTACATCACCCTGGCGTTCGGCTCGGCGCTGGCGCTGTTCCTGTACCCGCACAGCGTCACCGGCGTACTGGCCAGCCGCAGCCGCAACGTCATCAAGCGCAACATGTCCGCGCTGCCGGCCTACAGCCTGCTGCTGGGCCTGATCGCGCTGCTCGGCTACATGGCCATCGCGGCGAAGGTCAAGCCGATCACCTCGGGCGGCAAGGCCGACGGCAACACGATCGTGCCGCAGCTGTTCGACCAGATGTTCCCGCACTGGTTCGCCGGCATCGCGTTCGCGGCGGTGGCGATCGGGGCACTGGTACCGGCGGCCATCATGTCCATCGCCGCCGCGAACCTGTTCACCCGCAACATCTTCAAGGAGTACATCAAGCGGGACGCGACACCGGGACAGGAGGCGGCGGTCAGCAAGCTCGCCTCGCTGGTCGTCAAGGCCGGCGCGGTGCTGGTGATCCTGCTGATCAGCCCGCAGTTCTCCATCGACCTCCAGCTGATCGGCGGCGTCATCATCCTGCAGACACTGCCGGCCGTGGGCATCGCGCTCTACACCCGATGGCTGCACCGCTGGGGCCTGGTCGCCGGCTGGCTGGTCGGCATGGGCCTGGGCATGTGGATGCTGTACCAGATCCCCAACCCCGCCACCAACCACGTGCACTTCGGTGGCTCGGCCTTCCCGCTGTCCAAGTGGTTCGACCCGACCTCGATCGGGCTGGACGCGAAGACCCAGGTGTACGTGGGCCTCGTCGCGGTCGTGGCCAACGTGCTCGTCGCGGTGGTCGTCACGCTGATCTGCCGGGCCGTGCGGATCCCCGACGGCGTGGACATCACCTCGCCGGACGACTACCTCACCGACACGGGCGGCAAGACTCCGCCGCCGCTCGCCGAGGACCAGTTGCCGGAGCCGGTACCCACGTCCTGAGAACTGCACACCGATGCCGGCCGGTCCTCGTCGAGGGCCGGTCGGTGCGGCTTCAGAGCGCGGCCAGCGCATTGCCGATGTTCGACTCGGCCAGGTTGAGCATCCAGTCGCGGTTCGGGAAGTCGCCGTCCGCGATCCGCAGCGGGCCTTCGATGAGCGACAACACCTGCGCGTACCGGTAGAACTCCAGCCGCGCGGCATCCGTCTGGACCGGTCGCAGCCTCGGGTACGCCTCGCCGAACCGCATCCGCGTCCACGCGTGGTCCCACTCGATGTCGAACGAGACCAACCCCTCGAAGTCGATGAGCACCGGCTCACCGGCCGGCGTGACCAGCACGTGGTCCGGTCCGAGCTCGCCGTGCACCAGCCCGTAGACCTGCCGGGGAACGACCGCGGCGGCGAGGTCGCGCAGGTGCGCGGCGATCCGGTCGCGGGCATCGCCGATCCGGGCGTCGCGCGCGGCCACCGCGTCCAGGTCGCGCAGCGCCAGTTCGGCGACGATGTCCTCGGTACGCCGGGCCTGTGGCGCCGTACCGCTGGCGATCAGCGTGAGCTTGCCGTACCGGGTACCGGTCGTGGTGTGCATCCGGCGCAGCGCGTCGCCGAGCGCGGACAGCGGCCCGGCGGCCGCAGCCGGGTCGCGCCGCATCAGCGCTTCGAGCGTCACCGAGCCGGCGTCTTCGACCAGGGCGAGGTCCGCGCCGAGGTAGCGGCCGTCGCGGTCGAGCAGGAACAGCCGGGGGGTACGCACTCCGGCGGCGTCCAGCGCCGCCCGGTTGGTGGCGAACAGCTCGGCACCGGACGCGTCGTGGAACGGGCTGTCCGGCACGGGCGGCGTGGCGGGCGGCCAGTAGTCCTCGTCGGGTGCCCACACGTACAGGACGGCGGTGGTGGCGTCGTCGAGGGTGAGCCGGTACACGCCCTTCTTGGTACCGCCGGTGAGCCGGTCGAGGGCGGCGAGCCGCCGGCCGGTGCCGAACTGGTCCGCGACGAGGTCGTGGAGGTCGTCGGGGCGCAGGAAGGCGCGGCTCATGTCGGCTCTCCGGTCCTCTTCTCGGCCTCTTGGCTCCCGGTGTCTGGGCGCCCGTCGGTGGCACCCCGCGATCCTGACGTGATCTTGCAGTTCCGGCAACCGGTTTTGTACCCGGACAATCGGGCTCTTTCCGGTCAACGGCTGTGCTGTGAGGCTTGGGAATGTGCGCCCCGTAAGATTGTTGACGCGATGGACGAGTCGACTGGGCGGTCGCGTCGGCCTCTGAGGAGGTCGCCGAGGAACGTCCGGGCTCCACAGGGCAGGGTGGTTGCTAACGGCAACCCGGGGCGACCCGCGGGAAAGTGCCACAGAAAGTAAACCGCCTCGCTCGACGGCTCCGGCCGGCGGGCGCGGTAAGGGTGAAACGGTGGGGTAAGAGCCCACCAGCATCCCGGGTGACCGGGGTGGCTCGGTAAACCCCACCCGGAGCAAGGCCAAAAGGGTCCCCGCCGCGAGACGGTGACCTGCGCAGGCGTTCGAGGGCTGCCCGCCCGAGCCTGCGGGTAGGCCGCTTGAGCCTGCCGGCGACGGCAGGTCTAGATGGATGGCCGCCCTCCCGTGCTCCGGTACGGGAGACAGAACCCGGCGTACAGGTCGACTCGTCCTTCGCTCCCAGGTCGCCGTGCTGCCCGTTGTCGTTGACCTGGCATTTCGTACGTCAGTACTGGTCGATGGCGGTCAACGTTGGTCGGCGTTTGACGGCCTGGCGACGGCCCGGACGGCCCAGGGACGGCCCAGCGGAGATCGTTTCGGTGCTGAACTCACGACCTCTTCGTCCCGAATTAGGTACGGGTCCATGCCCGACCTGGTCACCTGGGTGTTCGTGCTGGTCGGAGCATGGGTGGTCGTTGGTCTGGCATGGTCCCCGCGGCGCCTGTTTTCAAGATCTGCTCCCAACTTGCTCCCAAGCGTTCGGGTCTTGTCACGATTCGTCTGGCCCATGTTGGCGTTCGACGTCTGGATGGATTTTGTGGAGTTTGCGTGCGCCTGGGAGCGGCTCAAGTCGCGACCGCCATCCTGGTTGCTGCCCCTCAGACTCCGAGACGACCACCGCCAGTGCGCACAACACGTAGCCGGTGTGGGCGCCGGACGACACCGCGAGACACAGCATTCGATGTTGGTAGCGAGGAGGTATCTCGGCGAAGGCGAGCATGCGGTCGCGTCGCTCTTGGTCAGCTTCGCTGATGACCAACGGCCTGTACGAGGATTTCAGCTCGGCGGCGCGGACGTCGTAGAAGTACACGGCGAGCTGGTCAACGTGGCTTGTTGGCGGCATGGATCGCAGGACAAGCCGCGAGTGGCCAATCCCGTATGCCCACGGTCTGAAGTACCGGTCCAAGACGATCGGTTGCATCTACCGATCTTCTCCGGCGATGGCGAACGCGCCCAATGCCGTGATCTCTTTGGTGTGAATGAGGTTAGGGCCCTCCCGCGACAGGGGCGTCTGGCTACCTGGCCTGGTCAGGGCGTTGGTCGGGGTCGGTCTCACGAGGTCTGGAAGGCCGCGTTTCGCAAGATCGTCTCCCAGATTTCTCCCGGCACCACATGTCGTAGTACTAATGGCGCTGTCGGCGTGACCTCGGCACGGTATCGGCGGACCGGCTGTGACCTGCCCGTACGCTTGTCGCTGGTTCTCGTCGTTATCCGCTGGTTTTGCCGCTCGTTTGTACCGGCCTTGTACCCGTCGATCTTGGCCGGCCGTACTCGGTGGCCTATCGACTGGCTTCGGCCTGACTCCGCCTGGGACCATGGCCTGCGCTACGCGACGCAGGAGGGGCTGCAGATGTCATCAGATGATGCGCCGATGCTCATCGAAGAGCAGGTTGAGTCCGTCTTTGCGGACTATTACAAAACCATTGCGCTGCTACGCGAGTTCATGTCTAAAAGACAGCATGCCCTTGAACTCGGAATTCTAGCGTGCGCTCGATTGGACTCGCTTGCGAATCTCGCAATTACCGGGAAAGGTGACCAGCGGCAACGTTTTGCAAGATTTGTTGAGATGTACTCCGACAAGAAGGCTACGCTGCAAGGAATAGCTATCCCGAACATGTATTCATACTTCGCACGCATGCGCTGGATGTTGGAAGGGATCATAGAAGCACCTGGGCGAGTCACGCTCTTCGATAAAGACAACGACTACCCATTCCTCCGATTCCTTGCGAAGTCAGAGCTTCCCATCACTGTGGACGCGGTTGAGGTCTTCCTCGGTTGGCTGACCAGCAGCCTACAAAAGAGGTATAGGACGACCGCTACGCAGTCTCGTTCGAAACCATGCTTCGATGGTCAGGGCGCACTCATGGGCTATCTTCGGTCGCAGGTGCCCAGTCGCCGCACGGAAGCTTTCTTGAGAGCTATCGCCGCCCTTGATGAGATCATTCCAGAATACGCCGTCAGCAGTATCTTCTATAAGGACTTCAGGTCCGGCTTGATACACGAATTCGAGTTCTCGGTTTCGGATCGCGACTTCTTCAGTGAGCCAGGAATCTATTGGACTACGATAAGGCATTTTTCTGACGGCTGTCGCTATTTGGATATCCAGTTCTCCGCAATGTGGTTTGTCGACGTTCTAGAAGCGTGCGTTCGTAACTACGTCCGCTATCTGAGGGCTACGAAGAAGCTTCCGCCTTCCATCTTCTTCCTGCTGTTCCCGTCATCCGATGATTTTGACTTCGTTAAGTATCTCAACTTTCTTGACGATGATGCGATCGCTCCGACGCGCCCTATCGGCCTCCAGCTCGGCAGATAGTGAGGTTCGAGTGCATGCCCTCGCGCAGGTTCGCCCCGACCAGGTCACGCCCGGCCGGTCCAGGTGCAGCGGCCCCAATGGACGAGTCTTGGTGCCACGTCAGGGACACCGGCGCGATCGCCTGGGGGCGGCTGGTAAGCAAGGCGGGGTAGTGGAGCTTGAACTCACAACCTCTTCGTCCCGAATTAGGTCAAGATCGATGGGCGACATGGTCAATCGGCTATACATGCTGGTCAGAGCGTTGGTGGCTGTCGGTCTGACGCGGTCTGTCGTCGGTCGTATTTCAAGATCGTCTCCCAGAATTCTCCCCGGGGAGATCGTGAGTCGGGTGGGTGCCTGCGGGGGTGCCGGCTTCCCGGTGGCGCAGGTTCTACCCGACCAGGCCGCGCCCGGCCGGTCCAGGTGGAGCGCCCCACCGGACGAACGACCTGGACCGGCCGGGCGCGGTCTGGTTGCCTTTGGTGCGTCACTGGTGAGCCGACGACGGAGCTTCCCGGAGCGCCGAGGTCCAGGGCGAGTAGCCCTGGCCGCCGGAGGCGTGATCCGGGTTGTAGGGCCGGAGGCCCTACCCGCCGGAGGCAAGCGCCGGCTCAGCGAGCGAGCAGGATGTTCCCGAGGTAGCACGCGGCAAGCAGCACGAAGCCGACGAAGACCACACCCAGCACGGCGATGACCGCGATCGGTGCAGCGAGCAGGCCGGCGAGGGGCCGGGACCCTGGTCGAGGGAGAGCGTCCCAGGCGGGCGATTCACGGCCGTCACCGTCTGCGCCGTTGTCGGTACCGCCCTCCGATCTGGACTTCATGCGGCCGAGCGTAGACCCCGGCGCCACCACAGGCGGTCCGGGTTTTCTGCGTGGTAACCGTGCCAGCGGGCCGCTTGCGGCCCGCCTTGAAGACGTATGGAAAGTTCTCACCCAGGACGGACGCAACCCGGACGCAACCCGTTGTCGTGTCACGCCTGATGCTTGACACCGGTGTCCCACCTGATGCTTGACAGTGGCCGTGTTCGGCCGTTGATCACGACGAGTTGTCGCTCTCGTGATCAGGGGGCCGGGATTGGCGCTGATCGTCATGTCGAAGGTGGAACTGCGGTACCGGGCCGTCCTGGCGGTCCAGGCCGGGGACCGGGTCAATGAGGTCGCTCACCGGTTGGGGGTGTCGAGGCAGAGCATGCACACCTGGCTCAACCGCTACGCGGAGCAGGGCCTGGCCGGGTTGGAAGACCGCTCCCATCGGCCGGAGTCGTGCTCGCACCAGGCCGAGGCTGTCACCTACGTAGGGGCACCTGCGGTGGTGGTGTACGCAGGTGTCAACGCGAGGCTGTGCGGCAGACCGATGGGCTTCATGACGGCTCCAGGTTAGGCGCTTCGAGGGGCCAGGTCCGGACGATGCTACCCGGCGGGTCGGACAGTTCCGGATCCTGATTTTCACACGTGATGATCGGTGACTAGCCCGCGGATGCTCCGACAGGAAGGACGTAGAGGTTCCGGACGTCGCCCTCCATCGCCGCCTGCTTCCAGAAGGTGAATCCGAGCTTGCGGCAGACGTTCTGCGAGGCAAGGTTGTCCGGCGCGATGATGGCCAGTACCTCACCCGCGTACGTCTGGTGAGCCCTGGCCAGCAGAGCCTGGCTTGCCTCGGTGGCATACCCGTGGCCCCTGCACTCCGGCACTAGCCGATATCCCCACTCCAGCCAGGTCCTGCCCTCGAAGTCGATGTAATCAACGCCGGTGTATCCCACGACAAGCCCCGAGGACCGCTCGACCACCGGTTGCTTACCAAACGGGATGGCCTGGCAGACGGCGACCATGTGGTCGAACCGGTCCTGGGCATCCTCCTCGCTGAGAGCCTGATGGCAAAGGGGTGGACGGAGACTGTTGTCGATGGGCTAGCGGAGTC
>JBDZVD010000044.1:0-20489 GCA_040255525.1 Micromonosporaceae bacterium
CTGCCGGGGTCGCCTTCGTCCGCCTGCAGGACGACGTCATGATGTTCGACCAGGAACGGGACCGGCTGGACGCCGCGCTCGCAGCGCTGGAACGCGAGCTGGCCGCCCGGGGACTCGCGCTGTCCGCGGCCAAGACGGTGACCCGTGCCGCGGCGGACACGGTCGCCGGCCTCCTGCCCCGCGGGCTGCCGGCCCGGGAGATGTTCGACCGGGTGGCCGCGGCGCCCGAGGCCGGGCCCCGGCAGGTACGGTTCGCGCTGGCCCGGCTCGCGCAGGACGCCGACGGGTACGCGGTCGGCTGGATGCTGGACCGGTTCGCCGAGCGGCCGGAGGTGGCCGTGAGCGCGGCGGCGTACCTGGCCACCCTGGTTCCCGACCGCCCGGACATCGTGGACCGGCTGGGCGGCCTGGTCACCGGTACCACCCCGCACCCGTTCGTGATGCTGCACGCGCTGCGCGTGCTGACCGGCGCGGCGTGGCTGCCGCCCGCCGTCTACCAGATGTGCTGGTCACTCGTTGCCGACAACGGCGCCGAGTTCTACGTCCGGCAGCAGGCGGCCCGGTGCCTGGGCCGGCACGCGTCGCCTTCTGCCGCCACACGTCTCGCTCATCTGCTATCTAGTGTCTACGATAAGGATGTCGCCCGGACCGTACGTGCGGCTCTGGGGCAGCTGCGGACCCGAACCAACCTGAACGGAGTATCTCGTGGTTGCTGAGCCTGTGGCCGAACCCATCGACTCCCGCTTCGATCTCGACGAGCGGTACAGCCTGTTCCACCTGCGCCCGTCACCGGTCAGCTGGTGGGAATACCACGGCGGGCGGTGGATGGTCTCCGGATACGAGGAGGCTTCGGCCGCGGCCCGCGACCCGGAGACCTTCGCCTCCCGGCACGACCTGCCGAACGGGGCCAGCCCGTACGGCGGGGTCATGATCCCGTCGACCCCGGTGCGCGCGGTGCCCATCGAGGTCGACCCGCCCGACTACATGTTCTACCGCCGGCTGCTGGGTCCCCGGTTCACCCCGGCCGCGGTGCGCGCGATGCGTCCGCGGGTGGAGCAGTTCATCGACTGGTGCATCGACCGGCACATCGAGTCGGGCCGGATGGACCTGTTCCACGACCTGGCCAAGTTGGTCCCGGCGATGACCACGATGGAGCTGATCGGGCTGCCGGTAGCGGACGCGGAGATCATCGCGGACGCGGTACACGTGCGGGGCGAGGACCGGTTCGGGCTCAAGCCGCCGTGGGCACTGCTGTACAAGCGCACCAACGAGGCGATCGCGGCACGCCGCGAGCAGCCCGCCGACGACCTCATCTCGCACCTGCTCGCCGCCGAGATCGACGGCCGCAAGTTCACCGACACCGAGCTGTACGAGCTGTGCTTCACCCTGGTGATCGGGGGCATGGCCACCACCGCCCGGTTGACTCTCGGCGGCCTGTCCTACTTCGCGGTGCACTCCGACCCGCGCGAGCGAGTCCGCCGGGACCGCTCGCTGCTGCCGGACGCCATCGAGGAGTTCCTGCGCTACTACAGCCCGGTGCCGTTCCTGTCCCGCACCGCCACGAAGGACACCTGCCTGGGCGGCCAGGAGATCAAGACCGGCGACCGGGTGGTGCTCGGGTACGCGGCCGCGAACCGGGATCCGAAGGTGTTCGAGGAGCCCAACGAGATCCGCCTCGACCGCAGCCCGAACCGGCACCTCGCTCTCGGTCAGGGCCTGCACCACTGTATCGGCGGCCTGCTCGGCAAGATGGAGGCCGGCGCCATGATCGAGCGGGTGCTCGACCGGCTGCCCGACTACACGCTGGCCGCGTTCGACCGCACCGGCGCGCCCACGGCCGCAGCCGGGGACAGCGCGGGGGAGCGGCTCGGCCCGTCCTGGGAGGTCCGCACCGACCGCGGTCTACCGGTGGACTTTTCGCCGGGAACGAAGGTCGGCGCCGACGTGGGCTTCACCGAGTTCAACGCGATGCCCGCCGTGCTGGAGGCGTTCGCCACCGCGCTGAGCCAGTTGAGCACGTGGACGCCGTCGCGCAGCGAGGTCGGCTGGGCCGCCGAGCACGGTGCCGCCGAGCACGGTGCCGCCGCGCGGTGCCCCGTTGAGCACGGTGCCGGCGGTCCGGGGGCGGTGGACTAGTGGAATTCCTCTCCCAGGAGTGGCTCCAGGAGCGGCACCGTCTGGCCTGGACGGCGCCGGCGTCGCTGAGCAACGTGACCGTCAAGATCCAGCATGTGGTCATCGGCGGCCCGAACGGGACCGTGCGCTACTACGACGACGTGGTGGACGGCCGGCTGGCCGCTTCCGGCCTCGGCGAGATCGAGGCGCCGACGGTCACCATCACCAACCACTGGACCGACGAACTGGCCGTGCTGCGCGGGCAGGTGGACCCGGCGGACATCCTGATCGCCGGGCGGGTCACCGTCGAGGGCGATCAGCAACAGCTGCTGCTGATCGTGCCGGCCCTGATCTCGACCACCGCCGGCCAGCTCGCCGCCCAACTGGCCGCGGCGACCGAGGGGTGATCCTCCGGTGACCGACGTCTTCTCGCTGACCACCGCGACCGACCCGTACGGGGAGTACGCGCGGCTGCGGGCGGCCGGGGCGATCCAGAACACGTCGGTCGGCATCACGTTCCTGCGCTACGCCGATTGCGCGGCGGTGCTGCGGGACAACCGGTGGGGCCGGGGCGGCACGGACGAGCGGGGCCGGGGCCGGGAGACTGCCGGGCAGCGCCGCTCGTTCCTGCGCCAGGATCCGCCCGAGCACACCCGGCTGCGCGGCCTGGTGGCCAAGGCGTTCTCGCCCCGGGTGGTGGTCGGGCTGCGCCCGCGGATCCAGCAGATCACCGACGAACTGCTGGACGCGGCGCTGGCCGACGACGAGGTGGACCTGGTCGAGGCGTTCAACTTCCCGCTGCCCATCACGGTGATCTGCGCGCTGCTCGGGGTGCCGGTCGGGGACCGGCGCGAGTTCGGGCGGTTCGCCCGCGCGCTCGCCCGCGGCGAGGACCCGGAGAGCTCGCTGACCGCCGAGGAGAAGCGGGAGCGCAGCCGGGCCATCATGTACTTCCGGCTCTACTTCGGCGAGCTGATAGCCAAGCGCCGCCGCGACCCGGGCGACGACCTGATCAGCCGGCTCGCCCAGGTGCGCGAGTCGGGCGCGGGACTCGACGACGGCGACCTGCTGGCGACCTGCGTCCTGCTGCTGATGGCCGGGCACGAGACGACGGTCAACCTGATCGGCAACGCGGTGCAGGCGCTGCTGCACCACCCGGAGCAGCGGGCGCTGCTGGCCGGCGGTGGGCTCGCGGAGGGTACGCCATGGGTGGACGAGCTGCTGCGGTACGACTCCCCGGTGCAGTTCATGTCCCGGCGGGCGCTGACCGACGTGAGCTACGCCGGGCGGGAGTTTCCGAAGGGTACCAACGTCGTGCTGGTGCTGGGTTCGGCCAACCGGGACCCGGATGTGTTCCTGGATCCGGAGCGGCTGGACCTGACCCGCAGCAGCGTGCGCCATCTGGGCTTCGGCATGGGCATCCACTTCTGCCTGGGCGCGCAGCTGGCCCGGCTGGAGGTGGACATCGCGCTGCGTACCCTGCTGCGCCGGGCGCCGGGCCTGGCCTTCGCGGGCGAGCCGGTGTCCTACAAGGACAACCGGGTGATGCGCGGCCTGGCCCGGCTACCGGTGCGGCTGCGCTAGCCGACCGGGACCGGGGCGGCCGCCAACCGCTCCAGGACGGCGACGACCTCCGTGGGGCTTGGCTGGCTGGCGATCTCGGCGGCCACCCGGCGTGCGGCGGCGCGGTACTGCGGCCCGTCAAGGACCGAGCGGACCGCGTCGAGCAGCGCCGCGTCGGTCAGCTGGCCGTGCGCCAGCGCCCGCCCGACCCCGGTGCGCTCGATCAGGCGCGCGTTGCGGAACTGGTCGAACACGGTGGGCAGCGCCAACTGCGGGGTACCGTGGGCCAACGCCGTCATCGTGGTCCCCGGGCCGCCGTGGTGGATGATCAGTGCGCAGCTGTCCGCCATCAGCCGGAACGGCAGCCAGTCCACCACCCGCACGCCGGAGCCGGGCAGCTCGACCCGGCCGCGGTCGCGTTCCCGCAGCGGCACCACGACCTCGACGTCCAAGGTGGACACCAGGCGGGCGACCCTGGAGACCAGCGGCAGCCCGCCGAGGCTGGGCAGCACGGTACCCACGGTCACCCCGACCCGCGGTCGGGCCGGCGGCTCGTGCAGCCAGTCGGGCACCGCGCCCGGCCCGTTGAAGGGCACGTACCGCATCGGCTGGTGGGGTACCCGCGGCCGGGGTGTCCCGTCGTCGTACCCGGGCGGGCACACGTCGATGATGAGGGCCGGCGCAGCGACCTCCTCGGCCAGCTGGAGGTGCCGGCGCAGCCCCGCGGCCGCGCGGTGCAGCGCCCCGGTCACCCCGGGGTGCATCGGCAACCCCCAACCCTGGTGCACCGCCGGGACGCCGAGCCGCTGCGCGAGGAGCGGACCGGCCAGTTCGGCCGGCTCGTGCACCACGAGGTCGGGCCGGAATCCGGCCAGCACCGGGCGCAGCCCCCGGGCCAGGAGCGCGGACACCTGGGCGTTGCGCCGACCGTACCGCTCGAACCGGTGCCTGCCCCCGCGGGTACCGCCGGTCTCGTCCGGCGCCGGGCCGGTGTCGAGCAGGCTCTTGTCGATCGGCCGGCCCACCGCGATCGCGGGCAGGCCGGTCTCCACCACCGCGGGGGAAAAGTTGGGCAGCGACGCGATCCGCACGTCGTGCCCTGCGGAGCGCAGCGCCCAACCGAGCGGGACGAGGTTCCACAAGTGGTTGAGCCCCGGCGACGTGGTCATCAGGACGTGCAAGGCTTCCTCCTCGATCGGGCCGGGCCCGACGACGGACCGGCGACGGAGTGAACGTGCAACTGATCGTGCTCACCGCGGGCCGGGCCCGCCGGCTGTGGCCGCTGACCCTGACCTGGCCGAAGGCGCTGCTGAGCGTCGGTGGCCAGCCGGCCGTGTTCCACCTGCTGACCCCGTTGCTGTCCCGGGGTTTCCGGGATGTCACGCTGGTGGCCGCGCCGGCGCAGCGGGCCGCGCTGGAGACGGTGGTGGCCGGTACCCTGGCCGGCTCCGGCGCCACCGTCCGGTGCGTGGAGCAGGACGTGCCACGCGGACCCGGTGACGCACTGGCCCGCGTCGCGTCGCTGCTCACCGGCCCGGTGCTGGTGCTGCTCGGCGACACGCTGTGCCGGGTGCCGGAGGACTTCCGGGACGACTGGATCGGGGTCTCGCCGTACCCGCCCGGTACCCACGCCAGCTGGTGCACGGTCGCGACGGACCCGACCGGTACCGTGACGGAACTGCTCGACAAGCCGGCCTCGGCGGACGCGCCCGACCGGGCCGCGATCGGCATGTACTTTTTCCGCGATCCCGACCTGCTGCGCGACGCGCTGGCCCGGGCGATGGCGGAGGGCCCGGGCCTCGGCGGCGAGTTCCAGCTCAAGCCGATCCTGGACCACTACCGGGCGCGCCGGCCGCTCCGGGCCCTCGAACTGGACGGGTGGGTCGATCTGGGTACCCTGCGCGGCTACCGGCAGGCGGTGCGCTCCTCGCTGCCCGGACGCCACTTCAACGCGCTCACGGTCGACCGGACCGGCCGGGTGCGCAAGCAGACCCTCCGGGTGGACGGTGAGGAGAACGACGAGGCGGGCTGGTTTACCGCGGTACCCCCCGGGGCGCGGCTGCTGGCCCCGCGCTTTCTCGGCGCCGACGACGACGGCAAGGGGTACGCCACCGAGTACCTGGACTACCTGACCCTCGCCGAGTTCTTCACCTTCGGGTACGTGCCCGCCCAGACGTGGCCGGAGATCCTCGGCGACCTGATCGAGGTGCTCGACACCCAGCTGTGGGCGCGCCACCACGACCCGGCCAACCGGGACTGGGCGCGGGCCATGTACCTGGAGAAGACGCTCGCCCGACTGGCTGGCTGGCACCGCCAGGACCTGCTCGCCCGGGACGGCTACGTCATCAACGGGGTGCCGACTCCCGGCTTCGCCGCGCTGTGGCGGGCAGCCCGGCCGCTGGTCGACGACCTCGTACGGACCAGCCCGCCGTACGCCAGCGTGGTGCACGGCGACCTGTCCTTCGGCAACATCCTGTACGCCCCGCGCTCGGGCATCTTCCGGCTGGTCGATCCGCGCGGCGGCCCGCCCGGCCGGCTTCCCGTCGGGGACCTGCGGTACGAGGGGGCCAAGCTGCGCCAGTGCTACCACGGCCGGTACTGCCATGTCGTGGCCGACCTGTTCCGGCTGGCCGAGCGCGCACCGGGGGAGTTCGACCTGACCGTGTACGGGGCGGGACTGCCCGACCCGGCGGACCTCGACGCGCGGCTGGCCCGGTACGGCTTCGACATCCGCCAGCTGGAACTCATCGAGGCGCTGCTGTTCCTGTCCATGCTGCCGCTGCACGAGGATTCGCCGCGCCGCCAGCTCGCCTTCTTCGTCACCGCGCTGCGCAGCCTGCACCGCCTGGTCCGGGACCGGGTGGACGACCGCCCGGCGGTGCGCGACGCGGCGTGACCCGGGTCGGGCGCCGCCCGCCCGGCGCCGGTCAGCCACCGCCCACCCGCCGGCTGACCCCGAACGGCTCGCCGCGCAGGTATCCCGCGATGGCCTGGGCCAGGTGTCCCACCAGCGGCTGGGGCAGCGCACCGAGCCGGAAGAAGCCGATGGCGTCGCACCGCAGGGGCTCCCGGTTGGCCGGCTCGCCCCGCCAGCGGGTGGTCTCGAACAGCAGCACCATCCGGGAGTCCCCGCCGGGCACGAGCACGTGCCGGGCGTGTACGAAGCGCAGGTCGCAGCCCGCGACGTCCACGCCCACCTCCTCCCGCGCTTCGCGGACCGCGCAGTCCAGCACCGACTCCCCGGGCTCCAGGTGTCCGCCCGGGGGCTGCCACCGGCCACCGCCGGGCAGATCGGGGGCGCGCCGGGTGAGCAGCAGCCGGTCGCCGGCGCGCAGCAGCAGGTGCGCCCGTACCGGGACAAGATGCCGCGGGTCGCCGACTACCTCCACGGCCGGCCGCCGGCACCGGGGCGGTCCGGGAAGTCCGCCAGCCCGTCGAGCACCAGCCCGGCACCTGCCGCGGCGAGTTGCCCGGCGTCGTGGAAGCCAGTGAGCACGCCCACCCCGGGTACCCCGGCGCACGCCGCGGCGCTCATGTCCAGCGGGTGGTCGCCGACGTAGCAGGCGACCCGGTGCTCACGCAGGGTCTCCGCCTTCGCGGCCGGGCTGCGGTCGCCGACCAGGTCGCTCACCGGCAGCCCGCACCCGCGCAGGCACGCCGCCGCGATCCGGGTGCGCCGGGTGGTCACCACCAGCACCCGGGCGCCCGCGTCGCGCAACCCGGTCAGCAGCGCGCCGGCCCCGGGCAGTGGCCGCACCCGGGGCAGCCCTCCGGTGATGAACGCGGAGGCGAGTGCGCGCATGGCCCGGTCCATCTGGTCCTCTGGCACCCATCGGGCGAGCACGTCGCGCGGCGGCTCGCCCAGCGCGCGTACCCCGGCGTCGACATCCACCCCGGTACCCAGCTCCCGGTTGACCGCGCGCAGGGCGTGGGCCATCCCGGCGCTGGTGTCCACGAGCGTCATGTCGAGGTCGAACCCGACCACCCGGCCGGACCACGGCGACCCGCCAGCCACCCGCCCTCCTTCGTGTTTCACGTATCTTCACAGCCTAATCGTTTCTAGTCTTCTCGGTCTCGTATCGCTTGCGGTATCTTTCGTCCGGACGGGGAAGGCAGGTGACCCGATTTCCATCCTGGGCGACGACGAGGGGCCGGCGTCCGGCACGGGCGGCCCCCGTGACGGCGAGGGCACCGGCGGCACCTGGCGCTGGCGGTGGCGCGCGGGTCGCCGGGCTGTACCCGACGATCTGACCGACGACTACGACCTGGCCGCGGGCCTGATCACCCCGTCCGGCAACGACGTGCGGCTGCGACGCGCCTCGCTGGTGCGGGTGGCACGGCTGTTCCGGGCGTATCGCCTCCAGCTCGTCGGCCTGGTGGTGCTCGTGATCGCCCAGTCGCTGACCGGGGTCACCTCGCCGTTCCTGCTCCGCGAGATCCTCGACCGGGCGCTGCCGCACCGCGACATCCGGCTGCTGCTGACCCTGGTCGGCGGCATGATCGTGGCATCGCTGACGTCCGGCTCGCTCGGCGTGCTGACCCAGCAGCTGTCCACCATCATCGGTCAGCACATCATGCACGACCTGCGGGTCGCCGTGTACAGCCAGCTGCAGCGCATGTCCCTGGCCTTCTTCACCCGGATGCGCTCCGGAGAGCTGCTGTCCAGGGTCGTCAACGACGTCGGCGGCGTGGACGCGGTGCTCACCACAACGGCCAGCGCCGCGGTGCAGAACGGTGTCGCGATCACCGCCGTGGTGTCCGCGATGTTCATCCTCGACTGGCAGCTGGCCGTGCTGGCCCTGCTGGTGGTTCCGGTCTTCCTGCTGGTCACCATTGGGCTCGGCCGGCAGCGGCGAACCCTGGTGCGCGGCCGGCAACGGCAGATGGCAGCGCTCACCGCGCATGTGGAGGAGTCGCTGTCCCTGCCGGGCATCCTGCTGTCCAAGACGATGGGGCTGCGGGAGGAGATGTGGCGGCGGTTCACCACCCAGTCCCGGCGCATCTCCGATCTGGAGTTGCGGGCCACCATGGTCGGCCGGTGGCGGGTCGCCAGCCGGCGGATGAGCCTCACCATCATCCCGGCCGTGCTGTACGGGCTGGCCGGCGTCGAGTTCGCGTACGGCGCCAAGGCAGCCACCGTGGGCACCGTCGTCGCCTTCACCAGCATGGTGAACCGGCTGGTCTCGCCGGCCAGCTCGATTCAGGGCATCGGGCAGAACCTGTCCAGCTCGCTGGCGGTGTTCGGGCGCATCTTCGACGTGCTCGACCTGCCGATCGAGATCCAGGACCGCGCCGGGGCGCGGGAGCTGGTGGTCGGCGCGGGCGAGGTGACCCTGCGGGACATGTGGTTCCGGTACGGAGAAAGCCCAGAGTGGACACTCCAGGACGTCAACCTCACCATGGCGCCCGGCACGGTCACCGCGATCGTGGGCGAGACCGGTTCCGGCAAGACCACGCTGGCGTACCTGGTGGCCCGGCTGTACGAGCCGGCCCGGGGCACGGTCTGCGTGGACGGCACGGACATCCGCGACGTGACCCTCGATTCGCTGTGCCGGGCGGTCGGCCTGGTGTCGCAGGAGACCTACCTGATGCACACCACGATCCGGGAGAACCTGCTCCTGGCGAAGCCCGGGGCGAACCAGGAGGACATCGAGTTCGCCACCCGGGCGGCACGCATCCACGACCTCATCGCGTCCCTGCCGGACGGGTACGACACCGTGGTGGGGGCGCGCGGGTACCGGTTCTCCGGCGGGGAACGGCAGCGCCTGGCGATCGCCCGGATGATCCTGCGCAACCCGCCGATCCTGATCCTCGACGAGGCGACCAGCGCACTGGACACGCGCACCGAGCGCGCCGTGCAGGAGGCGCTGGACAAGCTGGCCGAGGGGCGCACCGCCATCGTGATCGCGCACCGGCTGTCGACCATCGTGAACGCCGACCAGATCGTGGTGGTGGACCGCGGCCGCGTCGTCGAGGTCGGTACCCACGACGAACTGCTGGCCGGGTCCGGCCGGTACGCGAAGCTCACCGCCGCCGCCCGCACCCCGTAGTCGCCCGCTCGGAAGGAGTCGCTAGTGCACGCTACCGCCGGCATCGGCGCGCTGAGTTCGTTGGCCTTCCTCGGGTACCTGCTCTACCGGCAGCGGCAGGTGCGCCGGGTACCCACCGCGGTGCGGCCGCGCGGGCCGGCGATGTTCCTGCTGGTCGGCCTGTTCACGTTCACCGGGTACCTGCAGGCCACCCGGGTACCGGTCGCCGCCTGGCTGTTGCTCGCGCTGAGCTTCGCGATCGGGGCCGGGCTCGGCTGGTGGCGGGCCCACACGGTGCGCCTGTGGTTCGAGCAGCGGCGGCTGCTGCGCCAGGGCACCTGGCCCACCGTCGGCCTGTGGCTGCTGGCCACGGCGCTGCACACCCTCGCGGGCCTGGTGATCGGCGCGACCGGCGGCCCGACCGGCCTGGAGTCGGCCACCGGCATGTTGTATCTGGCCATGTCGTCACTGATCCAGCAGGTCGCCGTGGTGCGGCGCGGCCAACGAACCAGGGCGCTCGTGCATGCCGGCTCGTGACGACCCGCACCCGCCTACCGATGTGCTGCCGCTGTCCCTGGAGCAGGCCGCGCTGATCGCGCCGCACATGCTGCGCCACTGGCAGCTCCCGCTGCGCCTGCGGATCGGCCAGGCGATCGACCCGAAGATCCTGGCCCGGGCGCTGACCTTCGTGGCGGACCGGCACGAGCCGCTGCGCCTCCGGCTCGTCGCGGGTGCCCCGGGTGGCCCGGCGGCGACCGGCGGGGTACCGCTCGGCCAGCGGTTCGCCCCGCCCGGCGGCCGGGTACCGCTCGACGTGCATAAGGCGCGGCCGGGCGCGGAAGCGGAACGCATCCTGGACGAGGCCGCGGGCGCGGCGATGGACCTGTACGGCGCGGGACCGTTGCGGGCAACCTTGGCGCGGTACCCGGACGGCGACTGCGACCTGCAGCTCGTGGTCCACCACCTGGCGTCGGACAACTGGTCCCAGGGGATCCTCGCGGCCGAGCTGGACGCGGCGTACCGCGCACTGGCCGCCGGCCGCCGCCCGATCCTTCCGGCGCTGCGCACCACGTGGACCCGGCATGTGTGGGCACAGCACAGCGCCGGCACCGAGCTGACCGAGCGGCAGTGGGACTACTGGTCGGCCGAGGTGTCGCCGAGCCAGAGCCTGTCCGTGCCGGCGCGGTACGCCCGGCAGCGGCCGGCGCGTGTCAACCCGCTCGACTGGGCGGTCTCCCGTGCCGCCGACGGGCTGAGCACCGCGGGTGCGGCGATCGACCGGTACGCCCGGGCGACCCGGGTGACCCCGGCGGTGGTCTGGCAGACCATCCTGCTGCTGGCCATGTCCCGGGCGTTCGAGGCGGACGACTTCGTGTACTACTACATGCACCACGGTCGCGACCTGCGCGGGAGCGAGTCGCTGGTGGGCTTCTTCGCGCGCAGCGTGGTGCTGCGGTTCCGTGCCGGCACCGGGCCGGCCGGCGGGGGCGGGCCGGACGGCGCTGGCGCACTCGCGGCGGCCTGCCGGGACACGCTGCGGTCGGTGGCCGCCGGGGTCACGGCGTCCGGGCCGCCCTTCCGGATCACCCGGCTGTCCGACCGGCTGGAGGCCGAGCCCGGCTTCGCGACCGGGCGGCTGGCCCATCCGCTGTCCCGGGTCACCGTCAACGTCCAGCTCGGACCCGGTACCGCCGGCAGCCTGACCCGGCCACCGTTCGTGGTCCGCAAGTCGCGGCTGTGGTTCTGGCTCAGCATCGGGGAACCGCCCGAGCTGCTGGCCTACTTCGACCGGCGGGCGTTCCCGGAGTCGTTGATCGGCGCGGTCTTCGGGCACGTCCGCGCGCTGGTCCGCACCCTGGCGGCAGGACCTGACCGGCAGGCGGCGGTGACCGTACCGAGCCAAAAGGCACCCATGACGGAAAGGATGGTGCCCTAGTGACCGAGCCAGACATCGAACCGGAGGTGCCGCAGCTGGAGCCGACCGGGAGTCGGCGGCCCGAGCACTGGGCGCGCGCCACGCCCGAGTTCCCGGCCGTGGTGGACGGCGATGAGGTGCTGACCTACGCCGAGTGGAACCGGCTCGCCGACCGGCTCGCGGACGCGCTGGTCCGGCTCCACGCACCGGTACCGCGGGCGGCGGTGCGCACCCACCAGTGCCTCGAATGGTTCGTCATCAACCTGGCCCTGAACAAGGCCCGCTGGGAGCAGATCGCGGTGAACTGGCGGCTGACCCCGGCCGAGACCGTGGGCGTCCTGGCCGACAGCGAGCCGGCGGTGCTCTTCTTCGACGATGTGGACCCGGTGCCCCTCATCGACGCCTGCGCGGCGAGCGGGGTACGCCTGGTCTCGCTGCGGTCCGCCGATCCGCGGGCGACCACGTACGACGAGCTGTGCGGCACCGGGATCGAGCTGCCCCGATACAGCCGGGCGAACTTCTCCCTGGTCACCTACTCGTCCGGCACCACGGGGCGGCCCAAGGGCACCCGGAAGCAGGCGCCGCGGGACGAGGAGCACCGGCAGCGGATCAACCAGTACGTGGCGTCCAGCCCGGTCAAGCGCCCCCGGGCCCGCAGCCGCACCCTGCTGACCCTTCCGCTGCACCACGGCGCAGGGCCGAAGGCGGCCCGCACGTGCCACAACGCCGGCGGCACCACCTACCTGCTCGACCGCTACGACCCGGTACGCGCCCTGGAGCTGATCGAGCGGCATCGGATCACCCACTGGAAGTGTGTGCCCACGATGCTGCAGCGGATGCGCGGCCTGCCTCCGGAGGTGCTCGCGTCCTTCGACGTCAGCTCGATCCGGGCCGTCTCGGTCGGCTCCGCGGCCACCCCGTGGGCGCTCAAGGAATGGGTCATGGACTACTTCGGGGAGGTGCTGCACGAGGGGTACGGTGCCTCGGAGATCGGCATCGTCACCGTGATGCGGCCCGAGAAGCACCGGGAGAAGCCGGGCTCCTGCGGGCGGCTGCGGCCCCACGTCGAGGTACGGGTGGTCGGGCCGGACGGGAGCGAGCTGCCCCGTGGAGCCGACGGCGAGCTGCTCATCCGTACCCCGATCACGATCAGCGGATACCTCAATCCGGACTCGGGGGAGAACGACCGGATCACCCCGGACGGGTTCTTCCGCACCGGCGACATCGGCCGGCTCGACGAGGACAACTTCCTGTACATCACCGGCCGGGCCAAGGACATGATCATCGCGGGTGGCGTGAACATCTACCCGACCGAGGTGGAAAACGCCCTCTCCAGCCACCCGGACGTGCTGGAGGTGGCGGTCATCGGGATCCCCGAGCCGACCTTCGGCGAGCAGGTGATGGCCTTCTGCGAACTGCGTCCCGGCAGTCCATTGACCGCCGAGGAGCTGATCCGGTTCGTCGAGCCGTCGCTGGCCCCGTTCAAGCGCCCGCGGCGGATCGAGTTCGTCACCGACTTCCCGCGCAACGCGCTGGGGAAGATCGTCAAGAATGAGCTGCGCGCGCCCTACTGGGCGGGCCGGGCGGAGGGGATACCCGGGTGAGCGACCACGCCGAGCAGAGCGGACCGGCCGTTGTGGTCGAGCGGCGCGACGCGGTCGCCGTGCTCACCCTCAACCGGCCCCGCCGCGCGAACGCCTTCAGCATCGAGGTGCGCGCCGGCCTGTACCGGGCGGCCCGGGACATCGCCGCCGACCCGGACGTCCGCGCCGTCATCCTCACCGGGGCCGGCACCCACTTCTCCGCCGGAGCGGACCTGCGCGAGTCCCGGGAGGCACGGTCGGCCGCGCGCAAGCGGTACCCGGGCGCCACCGACCTGAGCGGCCTGCCCCAGCCGGTCATCGCCGCGATCAACGGGGCGGCCCTGGGTGGCGGCTGTGAGATCGCGTTGAGCTGCGACTTCCGGTTCATGGCGGCCGGTGCGCAGATCGGGCTCACCGAGATCCGGTTCGGCGCGCTGCCGCTGGGTGGCGGTACCGCGCGGCTGCCCCGGCTGGTCGGGCTCGCCGCGGCCCGGCGCATGATCATGACAGGTGAGCCGGTCGACGCCGCCGAAGCGGAACGGATCGGGCTGGTGGACGGCGTGGTGCCGCTCGACGAGCTGATGGCCACGGCCGAAGAGTTCGCCGCCCGGCTGACCCGGCACGCGGACTACGCGGTGCGCACGGCGAAGCAGCTGCTCAACCGTACCCTCGACGTCGACCTCGCGGAGGCGATCGAGCTGGAGCGCACGATGGTGCGCGGGATGGCGAACCGGGAGCAGTTCGCGGCGGCGCGCACGGACGCGGCCCGCCGGCTGCCCACGTACGCCCGGATCTTCGGTGGCCGCTCCCCGGCCGGTCCGGTGACGGCACCCGCGCCCACCACGGCGGCGCCGGCCCCGGCCGCGCCCGGCCCGGCCGGGCCCCGAGCCGACCAGCCCCCGGCCGGCATCGAGGTGACCGGCGTGCGCCAGCGGGAGGCATGGGCCGCCGGGGTACTGCCGCCGGTGGAGGAGGTACGCCCGGGGCTGTGGTCCATCCCGGTCACCATCCCGGGCAGCCGGATGCGCTACGTGCTGGCTTACGCCCTCGCGCTCCCGGACGGCGTGGCGCTGGTGGACACCGGGTGGGACGCGCAGGCGGCCTGGGACGATCTGGTCGCCGGCCTGGCCGCGGCCGGGTACGGCATCCGCGACGTGCGCGCCGTGCTGGCCACCCACGTGCACACCGACCACTTCGGGCTGGCCGGCCGGATCCGTGACGAGTCCGGTGCGTGGCTGGGGCTGCACGCGGCCGATGCCGCGATGGTCGGGGTACGCGAGGACGACGGTACCCGCGCCGAGCTGGCCGCGCGCTGGGACGAGCTGCGCCGCCGGCTCGGCGCACCGGCCGGCCGGTCCGGCATGACCGACCGCAAGGCGCGCAAGTACATCCCGCAGACCCGGCCGGACGTGCTGATCGAGGACGGCGTGGAGATGGATCTACCCGGGTGGCAGCTGCGCGCCATCTGGACCCCCGGCCACTCTCCCGGCCACATCTGCTTTCACGAGCCGCGGGTCGGCGTGCTGCTGGCCGGCGACCACGTGCTGCCCCGCATCACCCCGAACGTCTCCGTGCACTCCCGGCAGCGTGACGACCCGCTCGGCGACTACCTCAACTCCCTCGCCGCGGTCCGCGACCTCCCGGTGGACGAGGTCCTGCCGGCGCACGAGTACCGGTTCCGCGGCCTGCGCGCCCGGGTGGACCACCTGCTCGGCCACCACCAGGACAAGCTCGCCGCGATCGAGAAGCTGCTCATCGCGTCGCCGGGCCTGACCTGCTGGCAGGTGGCCGAGCGGCTGTCCTGGGCCCGGCCGTTCGGCGAGCTGACCCCGAGCCTCCAGCACGCGGCCGCTCGGGAAACTCTCGCGCATCTGGTGTTACTCGATCGCCGCGGCCGGGTACGCCACGCAGCGGACATGCCAGAAGAGTGGTTCATCGGCGACCACGACGAGCCGTAGTGGCGATTGCCCACGACATACCAGATAGGTATCTTGCTTTTATGGGCCCGGACGAGTTTTCCGCACAGGTCGGCACCGAGGTGGACGGCCCCCGCGATCTCATGCTCTACCTGCACGTGCCGTTCTGCAGTTCGAAGTGCCACTTCTGCGACTTCGTCGCCGACCTGGCGGTGCCGGACCTGCTCAGCGGGGCGCAGATCCGCGGGCGGTACGTCGACGCCCTGTGCCGGCAGATCTCCGAGTACGCGCCCCGGGTGGCCGCGCTCGGCTACCGGGTGCGGATGGTCTACTGGGGCGGCGGGACCCCGTCGCGGCTCACGCCGGACGAATTGGGCCGGATCACCGACACCCTGGCTGCCAGCTTCGATCTGAGCGGCGTGCTGGAGCACAGCTTCGAGTCGAGCCCCGAGACGCTCACCGTGGAGAAGGTCGCCCGGATAGCGGCCGGCGGGGTGAACCGGATCAGCATCGGCGTGCAGTCCTTCCTGGACAGTGAACTGCGCCGGGCGGGTCGCTCGCACTCGGCTGAGCAGGCCGCGTCGGCCGCGCGCGCGGTACGCGCGGGCGGCATCGAGAACTTCAACCTCGACCTGATCGCTGCGATGCCCGAGCAGACCACCGAGGACCTGCTGTTCTCACTGCGCACCTGCGTCGAGCTCGGGCCCACCCACATCACCGTGTACCCATACCGTGCCGACGCGCGCACCGTGATGTCCCGCCAGGTCGGTCGCGGCGACCGGCCCGGCCAGCGGTTCGCTCACATGCTTGAGTCGGTCGAGGTGTGCGACCGCGAGCTGCGCCGCGCGGGGTATCACGAGTACGCGCTGGGCCACTACGCCAAACAGGAGTGCTACAGGTTCCGCGGCGAGTCGCACTACTTCGACCTCGGCGGCGACTATCTCGGCTTCGGCAGCGGCGCCGGCTCGATGATAGGCCACCACTCGCTGTCCAACCCGCACAAGGTGTTCCGCCGCTACCAGGAGGACCCCCTGACCTTCGAGTCGGCCAGCCGTTTCACGCCGCAGGATCTGGGTACCGTGGCGCCCACCCTGCGGCTCGCGCTGCTGGTCTGGCACGGCATCGACCGGAGTCGGTTCGCCCGGCTGTTCGGGTACCCGTTCGAGACGCTGCGCCGGCAGCGGGTCTTCGAGGAGTACCTGGACTACTACCGGGCGTGCGGCGCCGACATCGTCGAGGATGACGAGGGCATGCGGCTGACCGCGGAGAGCCAGCGCCGCACCCACCTGGGTTCGCTGATCCGCCATCACCGCCGGGTCACCCGGACGCCGGTGACCGTGGCCCGCCGGCTCGCCGACTGAGCCGCCGCGCTCGCGGCGGGCCGGCTCAGAGCCGGGCCGACGGCCACAGCGACTGGTCCACCTCCGGATAGTCCCTGGCGAGCCGGCGCAACTCCTGCCGGAGGGCGGCGAGTGTGCTGGCCGGCACGTCGCGGTCGACCGGCACCTTGGTCGAGGTGGTCGCGTTGCGCGGGCGGCGGTGCCGGACCGACAGGCGTAGTCCGGCCGGGTCGAGGCCGAGGAACTCGAAGGTACGGGCCAGCTCGCCGGGCAGGTCGGCGACGCACCGTTCGTACTGCAGGACCAGGATCCGGTCCCGCCGGTAGTACCGGGTCAGCCGGTCCAGCTGGGACCAGTACAGGCTGCGGACGAACTCCCGGTTGATCATCTCCGCGTCCAGCGGGCCGCCCATGTCCCGCACGTAGGTCAGCGCCGAGGACATCCGCTCCGCCGGGTCGCGCAGCAGCACGAGCAGCCGGGCGTCGGGCGCCGCCCGGGCCAGCAGCGGCGGGGTCCACTCGTCGAACATGTACCGCGGCGTCCACTCGCCGCACCGGGCGCCCGCGGGGCGGGGGAAGTACGCGTGGTAGGCCGCCGGTTCGACGCCGTCCCGCGCGCCCCGGAACTGACCGAAGAAGTGCACCTCCTTCGGCCGGCCGGGCGCGCTCGCCACGCGGGGATGGCACTCGATGAGGTAGTGCCACCAAGTCGTGCCGGAGCGGATCGTACCCACTCCGACGAAGTCCGGCGGACCGGTACGCCACCCGTCCGGTACCGGTGGAGGCGCGGCCGGTGGCCGGTACGGCAGGGGTTCCGTCATGCCATCTCCTCGGCACCGTCGGTTGACCGAAAGCGAGATACTTGAAACACTTTGACGATACGCGATGCTAGTCGCGACTGCGGCCACGTGGAGGTTCCCGATGGCGATCCGCCTCGTCGTGGTCGGTGACGTGGTGCTGGACGAGGACTTCACCGGCGAGATCGAGCGCGTCTCCACGGAGGCGCCGGTACCGGTCGTGGCCAACCCGCGCCGGGCATCCGGTCCCGGTGGCGCCGGGCTGGCCGCGCTGCTGGCCGTGGCCGAGGGCCACGAGGTGACCGTGGTGACCGCGCTCGCCGAGGACGAGCCCGGGCGGCAGGCGCTGGCCCAGCTGCGCGCGGCCGGGGTGACCGTGGTCAACCTCGGCAGTCCGGCGCCGACCGTGGTGAAGACCCGGATCCGGGCCCGTGACCAGACGGTGCTCGTGCTGGAGCGGTCGGCGTCTGCGGGCACGCCCGGGCCGCTGCCCGCGGCCGGCCGGGATGCGCTCGCCGCCGCTGCGGCGATCCTCGTTTCCGACTATGGGTTCGGGGTGGCCGGAAGTCCGGACCTGCGCGCCGCTCTGTCCACCGTGGTCGGTCCGGTGCCGGTGGTGTGGGACCCGCACCCGCGTGGCGCAGCACCGGTGCCGGGCTGCACGGTGGCGACGCCCAACCGCCGGGAGGCGGCCCTGCTCGCCCCCGGCCCGGCCGCCGCGGGCCTGGCCGGGGACATCGAGCGGGCCCGTCGCCTGCTGCGGGACTGGGGCGTCGGGCAGGTGGTGGTGACCCGGGACCGGGCCGGCGCGGTGCTGGTCCGCGAGGCACCGGTACCGCCGCTCGCGCTGCCCGTGCCGCCGGTGGCCGGCGCGGACGCCCGCGGCGCCGGCGACCGGTTCGCGGTGGCGGTGGCCGTTCACCTCGGCCGTGGCGCGCTGGTGCCCGAGGCGGTCGCCGAGGCGACCCGGGACGCGACGGCATTCGTGGCCGCGGGCTGCGGCCGACCGGGCCGGCCGGAGCGGCCCGGCGACGGTGCGCCGGGCACCGGAGCCGGTGAGGGCTCCGGCGACGGTGGGCCGGGCTCCGGCGACGGCGCTGCCGCGATCGAGCTGGCCGCTCGGGTCCGGGCCGCGGGCGGCACCGTGGTGGCCACCGGCGGCTGCTTCGACCTGCTGCACCGTGGTCACGTCGCGCTGCTGGCGCAGGCTCGCCAACTGGGCGACTGCCTGATCGTGTGCCTCAACGGCGACGCGTCGGTCACCCGGTTGAAGGGTGATCCGCGCCCGCTGGTCACCGCGGCCGATCGGGCCGGCGTGCTGCGCGCACTGTCTCCTGTGGACGCGGTGGTGGTGTTCGAGGAGGACACCCCGGCCGAGGTGCTCAACCGGCTGCGGCCGGACATCTACGTCAAGGGCGGCGACTACGCGATCGGGGACATCCCCGAACGGACAGCGGTGGAGGCGGGCGGCGGCCAGGTGATGCTGGTGCCCTACCTGGACGGGCGGTCCACCACCGCGCTGCTGCGCCGGGCGGCGGAACGACGGGCATGACGATGAGGGGTACTGTGACCGAAGACAAGTGGCGAATCGAGATCGACACGGCCGCGTGCGCGCGGTCGGGCGTGTGCACCGGGCTGGCGCCCGCGCACTTCACCGTGGGCGACGACCACGCGCACGCCACCCAGGAATACGTCGAGCCCGATGAGAACGTGCGCGACGCCGCCTCGCTCTGCCCGATGGCGGCCATCCGGCTGTACGGCGCGGACGGTGACGAGCTGGAGGTCTGACCGGCGGATCAGCCGGTACCCGGGAGGAGCCGCCAGGCGATCAACGGCGGCCGGACCGAGGCGCAGACCGGCCCGCCCTTCGGATCGGTCAGCTCCAAGCTGCCCTCCAGCCGGTCGCCGCGCTCGGCCGCGTGGGCGATGTCGCCGTCCTCGCCCACGGACACCGGCAGGTGTATCTTCGCCCGCCGGACCATGGTGAACTCGTCCCCGGGCCCGACCGTTCCCCAGCTGAGCAGCAGGTGGCGCTCGCCGGCCCGGCCCTGCACGTAGGGGCCGGCGAAGTCGATGCCGCCGGCACCCTGGCGCACCCGCACCGGCACCTCGAACACGGCGCTGTCCGCGTCACCGGCCACCAGCGCCACGGGCTGCTTGCCACGCTGGATGCCGACCCGGATCCCGCTTCGGCCCGCGAAGTTCGGGCCGGGCAGGTTCCGCCCGACGATCCGTACCGACAGTTCCGTCACGCGACCACCCTACGACCAGTCGGCGATGTTGTTGAGCAGCCGGCCGGCGATGGCGAGGAGCTGGATCTCGGCCGGAGTGAGGGTGGCGGCCATGGCGTGGTCTACCCAGTCCTCGCCGTGGTGCACGCCATCGGTCAGCGCGGCGCGGCCGGCCGGGGTGAGCTGGAGGACGACCTTGCGGCCGTCGCCGGGGCACGGTGACCGCTGGACGAGGCCGGCCTCTTCCAGGCCGGCGAGGATCCGGGTGACCGATTGCGGCTGGATGCGGTGCGCTGCGGCGACTTCACCCGGCGAGGCTCCGCCGGTCCGGCGCAGGTAGCCGAGAATGGCGAGGCGGCCGGGGCTGAGGGTACCGGGTGGTCGCTCGGCGCGCAGCCGGCGGGCGAGGTTGAGGGTACCGGCCACGACCGCCCTGGCCGCCTCGGCGCGCTTGTCGTCGTCGATATCCACGGCGGGTTCAGCCGGCGTCCCCGGCGCAGTAGTACGGGCGCACGTCGATGGTCGCCACCGCGGCCGGTGCGGCCGGGAGCGGTAGGCAGCGCGACTCGACCCAGGTGATCCGCGGATCGTCGATCGGGCCGACCAGGACGACGCGCAACTGCCCGGTGGCGACCAGCGCGCGCAGCTCGGGCAGGGTCGGGTACGGGTACTGCCCGGTGAATCCGCCGATCGGCAGTACCTCCACGCCGGAGTAGAAGATCAGCGGGGCGGCCACCAGAGTACTGGTCGTGGCGGCCGGGTACCGCGCCGTGCCCTGAACCTGGTCGAGCAGCGTCATCGCCTGTGCCGCGCCCCGCTGCACCGCCTCGACCTCGTCGTGCGTCACGATCGTGGTGGATGCGGGCTGGTACGGCGTGTCGAAGGGCCCCAGCCGGTCGGCGATCAGGGAGCCGCCGGCGAGGCAGGGTGCGGCGAGCACCGCGACCAGGAGCAGTGCCACGGCCCAGGAGAGCGCCCGCCGGGGCTGTCCCCGCCCGGCC
>JBDZVD010000044.1:20589-49286 GCA_040255525.1 Micromonosporaceae bacterium
TGTTCCTGCCCGGCCTGTTCCTGCCCGGCCTGTTCCTGCCCGGCCTGTTCCTGCCCGGCCTGTTCCTGCCGGGCCGGGCTCCGCCGGGCGAGGAGGAGCCAACCCGCGCCACCGAGGGCCACCAGCGACACGGCGAGCGCGACGAACCGCACCGGCCCGGCGGGTGAGAGCAGCCAGCAGCCGTATCCCACCGTGCCGGCCGCCAGGGCGAGCACCGCCCCGCCGCCGTGCCCGGACGCGAGCACCGGCGCCAGCAGGGCCGTCCCCAGGCCGATGCCGGCCGCGATCGGCGGCACCAGGACGGCCAGATAGTACGCGTTGATGTCGTTCGCGAGGCCGAACGCGACCAGGCTCGTGGCCAGCCAGCCGCCCCACAGCACGGCTCCGGCCCGCACCGGGTCGGTACGGTCGGCGTGCCGCCGGGCCACCAGTACCGCGACGAACGCCAGTACCGCCAACGGCAGCAGCCAGCCGGCATCGCGCCCACCGGCTCCCGCCACGGTCCGGTCGAGCCACGAGTTGCCGGGAACGGTGACGCTCACCAGCGGGTTGATGCCCGGGCGGGGGGTACCCCCCGCGGCCGGCAGCGCGTCCACCCGACCCGCCGCGTTGTATACGAAGACCTGCTCGAATACCGAGTTGCGAAGGCTGCCGTCGACCGCCGGCCGGTCTACGGCCGGCACCAGGCTCACCAGCGCCATCCAGCTCAGTGAGACGACGCCCGCGACGGCCGCGGCCGGCACCAGCGCGGCCAGCCGGCGCCGCGGCCGCCCGCAGCCGGCGACCAGCCAGGCCAGCCCGAGCGCGGGCAGGATCAGCCAGGCCTGCACCATCTTGGCCTGGAACGCCAGCCCGACCCAGACACCGGCCAGCACCAGGTGCCGGACCCGCGAGGTGAGCAGCGCGCTCACCGTCGCGTTGACCGCGCAGACCGACAGCAAGATCATGAGCGAATCGGAGATGTTGCCGCGGTTGAGGGCGATGGCCGCCGGGGTGACCGTGCCGACCGCGGCGGCCACGATGCCGGCGACCGGACCGGCCAGCCGGCGCACCGCCCGGTAGAGCACTGGGATGGCGAGCGCGCCCTCGATGACCTGGGGCAGCATCAGTGCCCAGATGCGCGGCCCGAAGATGCGCACTGCCAGCGCCTGTGGCCACAACCCGCCCGGCAGCTTGTCCACGCTGACCGTGCCGTTCGGGTCGAACGCGGCGAAGAAGAAGTTGTGCCAACTCTGCGCCATCGAGCGGACGGCCGCGGCGTAGTAGATCTCGGGTACGTGGTGGGCCATGCCCCATCCGTACGCCAGGGCGGCCAGCGCGGTCAGCCCCAGCAGTCCGGGTCGGGCCCAGCCCGGCTGGTCCCCGGGCGACCGCCAGACCCGCCAGCGGGCCGGAATCGGCGGGGCCGCCGGCGCCGCGTCGCGCTCGGGCGCATCGACGACATTCCCCGGCTCCGCCACGTAGTCAAGTTACTACATACGAGTCCGGCCCGGTAAGATTTGCTCCGCGGGTACGTTGCCGGTACCCGCGGAGCCCAGCTCACTTCTCGGTGGTATCGACTGTCTTGCGGCGCATCCGGCTGATCCAGCCCTGCGCCGTGTGCACCGGCACCCCGAAGTGCTCGGCGACACCGTTGATGCTGCCGGTCTTCACGTATGCCGCCTCCAGGTCGGCGGCACTCGGCGCGCGCCGGTAGACCCGGCCGGTGCGCAGATGACTGACCTTCTCCGCGGCGGACGCCGCGGAGCGCCGGGGCTGGGCCTTCCGGCTGCGGGCCGGTTTCGCCGAACCCCGCGTCTGTGCGGCGGCGCGGGCGTGCGTGACCGGCGCCGGAGCAGGGGCGGGCGCCGGCTGGCTGGTGTTCGCTTCGTCTGGTGCCGGGATGAACGCGCTCATCAGCCGCTCGAAGTCGACATAGGGCATGTTGTGCCCGAGGCTCGCGCCCTCGGCCGCGCGGACGGTCACCTCCACCACGGACGGTTGACCTCCCGCGAGATCGACCCGGACCATGGTCTGGCCGACTGGTCCCGCGAAGTCTCCGTCGACGACCGGGACGATCGTGATGATGTACTGGCTCATGAACCCTTCGTCCTTGGCTCTGGTATCTCTCCTGCGTTCGGTTGTTTACGGCGTGGAGTGGTAATGCCACGTTCCGGAGTACTCCGGTTTGTTTACCTGAGTGTAATACCCGGCCAGCTTCACCGGACTCAGCCGCACATAACAGAATCTCTTCGTATTTCTTAGAGTTTGCCCAGCCCCGCGACGTCAGTCACGCGGTGGGGCAAACCGCGGGTCGCTCAGCGCCACCACCAGGCCCACCCGCGATGTCACGCCGAGTTTGCGGAAGATGCGGGTGAGATGCGCCTCGACGGTCTTGACGGTGACGAAGAGCCGATCGGCCACCTCGTTGTTGCTGACCCCGGCGGTGACCAGCTTGACGATGTCCCACTCCCGCCGGGTCAGGGAGGACGGTTGCTGGATCGCCTGCCCACCGGTCGCGGTGCGGCCGGCCCTGCCGGCGAGCCGGCGCTGCTCGCCGACCACCGACTGGAGCAGGGCCCGTGCGCCCGTCAGATCGGCGATCCTGCGTACCGCACCGAGTTCCGTCTCGGCCTCCCGCCAGCGCTCCAGCGTCCCGAGCGCGGCGGCGTACACCGTCCGCGCCGCCGCCTCGTCCAGCGGCCAGCCGAGCCCGGCGAAGGCGTCCACAGCCGCGGCCGCGTGCTCCACCGCACCCGGAATGCCGGCGGCCAGCGCCAGGTCGGCCCGGGCGCGCTGCACGTGGGCCCGCTGGCCGGCCAACCCCAGCCGTTGCGCGTGCCGCTCGGCCTCCTGGATCCAGTGCCCGGCGGCGGCCAGGTCACCGCTCGTGCGGGCCATGTCGGCCAGGATCGCGGCCCAGTAGGGGCGGGCGCAGCCCGTGGTCCAGCGCAGCGCTTCACCGCCACTGCTGCGCAGCAGCGCGGCGAAGGCATCGGTACCCTCGCCAGCCTGGTGCCGCAGCCGCGCCGCGGTGCGGTCGCCGATCTCGCGCAGCGAGTCTCTCTCGCCCGCCGTCGGATCGACCGTGGCCAGCCCCAGCACGGCGCGCGCCGCCGCCGGTCCGGTCAGCCAACAAATCGCCTCGCTACGGCTGGTCCTGGCCAGCGCGGCCAGCACCTCGAAGCGCAGCTCCACCGCCCGCTCCTCGGCTTCGGTGGCGTTGCGAAATGACTGTTCGAGGTGGCCCAGCCGGCGGGTCGCGCGGGCACGGCCGACCAGCAGGTACGGCACCAGCGGCGAGAGCCGTGACGAGCCGGCCAGCCGCAGCCCGCGGTCGAAGTGGCGGACCGCCTCCCGCTCCCGCTCGCGGAGGCTCTCGACGGTGCCGGCAAGCTGGAAGAGGTCCAGCGCGCCGACGAGTGCCGCGTCGGGCAGCTGGTCGATGATCTCGGTGGCCGGCCCGGCGTGCTCGGTCAGCGCCGGAATATCCCCGACCACACCGGCGACGAGCGCCTGTACCCAGTGTGTCCGCGCGGCCAGCAACGGGCTCTCGTCATCGACCGAGAGCCGGCCCGCCAGCGCGGCGTAGTGCGCCGCCGCCGGGGAACCGCACAGCACCGCGGACACCGCGGCCTCGGTGGCGAGCCGGGTACGCAGCGGCGTCGACTGGTCGTCGCGCAACTCCTGGCGTACCTGCGCCAACGCCTCGCGGGGCCGGCCCTGCAGCAGGTCGACGCCGGCCCTGGCCAGCACGATCTGGGCCCGCTCATCGGCGGTCCCGGCGGGCCGACCGGCGAGCTGGTCGAGTAGCGTCCGGCCCTCGTCCAGACGGCCGGCCGCGACCAGCGCCGTGACCAGCTCCACCTCGATCGCGAAGCTCAGCCCGGGTTCGACCCGGTCGGCAAGCAGCCGTCGGATCTTGGACAGCCACGACGCCGACGTGACCGGGCCGACGCGCCGGTCACGTACGGCCGCCAGCACGGTACGGGCCGCGTCCAAGTCGCCGGGCAACGCCGACCGGGCGAGGTGGTCGGCGTACCGGACGGGGGCGTACCCGAGCCCACGCAGCAGGTTCGCCGCGCTCGTGTGCATCCGGCGCGTCTGGGATGGCTCGATGGTGCGATACACCGCCGCGCGTACCACCGGATGCCGGAACCGCAGCCCCGGCCCGGCCGCGAAGTCCGGCCGGAGCAGGTCCCGGGCCACCAGCGCGTCGACCAGCTCGGCCGTGCGCTGCCGATCCAGCCCGGCAACGTCGGCCACCAGCGCCGGGTCGCACCCGTCGTCGAGCACCGCGGCCGACCGGAGGACCGACCTCTCGTCGTCGGTCAGCGCCATGAGTTCGATGTCGAGTTGCTGGGCGACGGTGGCCGGCAGTGCCCCCGCGAGGTCGTCGGTGACCACGTTGCGTCCGGACCGGACCAGGTCGCCGTAGGCATGGGTGTACAACGGGTTGCCGTGGGCGAGTTCGTGGGCCGCGGCGGCCCGTGGACTCGGTGGGACACCCAGCAGCCGGCACGCCTCGTCGGCCGTGAGGCCGGGCAGCTGCAGCATCTCGCGCCGCACCCCGGCGACCCGGGCCAGCGTGGCGGGCAGCCTGTGGTCGGCCTGGCGTGGCCGGTACGCGAGCACGACCAGCACGTCCTGGACGGACTGGAGCAGCTCACCGATCGGCTGTAGGGAGCCAGGGTCCGCGAGGTGAACGTCGTCGATGAGCAGCACGGCGGGGTGGTCGGCGGCCGATTGGGAGCGCAGTGCCTGGGCCAGATGTTCCGCGATGCTGGCCGGACCATGCACGGCTTGGGTGGTCGCCGGGACAAGCCGTAGCAGTGGCTCCATCATCTTGTCGAAGGTGTCGTCCGGCGCCGCCACGATCGACAGCACGACCCCGGCCACGATCTTCGCCCGGATGGCGAACTCACGCAGCAGCCGGGTCTTCCCGATGCCAGGCTCGCCGATGACCTCGACAACGGCGGGCCGGCCGCCGCCGTCCTCCAGCGTCTCGGACAGCAGCGCCAGTTGCGCCTCCCGGCCGACAAGGCCGGTCGGCCCGCTCGCAGGGTGTCGCTGCTCGTCGGCGGGCTCGGACACCGAGATCTTCTGATCGGCACCGACCGGCCGCGCAGCGGCCGGGGCGTGTCGTTGCCGGCGCACCGCGAATGCGCCATCCGAGCCGACCACAGACGCGCGGACCTCCATTTCTCCTACACCTCGTCGGATTCGGATCGCATCATTTTGTACTTGATTTTGTACTTGTCTTCGCTCCCGCAATCCGTGCCGCACTCAACATACGTCAGTGCATCCATCGGGGCTTCGGGCCGCGTGCCCCCGGCGCCGGTGCCTGGCCAAGGGTGATTAGGCCAGACGTACCGAAGAAGCGTCACATGTGTATATGTGTCGATCCGAGTGGCCTGCGGCAATCGCCTCTCTGGCGGATAGCAGCACCATGGCCGGTCGTGGTAACCGATGTCGGATACGAACTTGGATGTTGGTTCTTCTCCCTGATCATTTCGAGCGCGAACCATGTAGGGATTTCCCCGATGTCGGCGTGGCGCTACAGACTGAGACTGTTAACGGTCGGTGGGCCAGCCGTTACGGTTACGTATCCATCGGGAAGGGCGTGCTTGTGGTGGAGGGAAGTGACCATCCGGACGATACGGCCGGGCAGTGGAGCCACTGGCGGTGCCCCGTACCCACAGATCTTGAACGGGCGGACGCCTTCCTGACGGCCGTGCTCCGGCCCGTCATGGACGGACTGCAAGCCACCGACGCGTTCACTTCCTGGTACTTCGAACGCCGGCCGCCCGGTATCTTGCGTCTTCACGTGCACGGCGCCGACCGGGCGGTGTTTCTCGCCCGGCTGACTGGTCTGGTATTCGCCACTCAGCCGCACGCCGTCGACAGGGTCGGCATGATCGATCATCGCCCCTACCGGGCTGACCAGTTCGGGCGGCCGCGCTGGGATCCGCTGCTGGCGCGGCGTACCACCCAGCTCGCGATGGATGTCATCTCGTCCACGCCCGGCTGGTCCGCGCGGCTGCGGGCCGGCTACGACCTGGCCATCGCCACCACGGTCGGGCTGCGGATCGGCTCGGTCTCGGCGCTGGTACGGCTCGCCACCCGGCGGCCGGGTGAGGTGCCGTACGACCTGACCTGCCCACGGGATCGGGATGGGGGCACCAGCGGCCGGCACCACGGGGCCCGCTGGCGCCAGGTCGGTGACGCGCTGCGGGCCGGCGACGGGCCGGTGGCCCGGTGGGGTGGCTTTGTCACCGAGGCCCGCCTGCCCAGCCCCGAGGCGGGCTTCGCGCTGCTTCGCTTGCTGGACAATCAGCTCGGCCTGCGGCCGGAGGATGAGCACCGGATCTACGGGACGCTGGTGATGTCGGTGTTGGCGCCGCGGCACCGTGACGGCGGCCGGCGGGCGACCCGGCGTGCCCTACGGCGCACCGGCGTCGGTGCGTGCGCCTTCGGCCCGTCCCGGGGCCCGGACCCGGAGCCTCGGCAAAGCTGACGACCACGCCGCCTCGCTTGGCCGCCAAGCTCCGCCCGCCGGAAATCACGCCCGGTACCGGCGCCGGTCCCCGCGGTCGGGTCGGCACGTCGAGCTCCAGGTGCCGCCACCGTCGAGATAGCTCGTTCGGTTTCTCGGGCAGGGCCCCGGCGCTCGATGTCCTACCGGGAACCGGGATCGCGGCGATCAGCGGGCGCGCTCGTACACCATGGCGATCTCGCCCAACTCGCCGGTCTCCTGGTGGGTGAGCGTCCACTTCGACGCCGGCAGGCCGTCGTCGAACAGTCGCTGCCCGCCCCCGGCGGTCTCCGGGCAGATAATGAGATACAGCCTGTCGAGAAGGTCCGCCGAGAGCAGCGCCTTGATGACGCTCGCGCTCATGCTCGCCGTGACTCTGCGGCCGTTGCGGCCTGCACGGTCGATCCGGTGATGCGCAGGCCGAGCCGCAGCCGGGTACCGTGGCCGCGCTGCGAGGCAGCACCGAAGACATGGGCTCGCGGATCGCCGACGCGTACTTGGAGCGCTGGGAGAACATGGCCGACGACGATCCGTGGCTGGCGCTCATACGTTCGTCCCTTTCCCACGAGGCCAGCCGCGAGCTGCTGCGCACCGAGCTGGAGGCTCAACAGACCGTGCCGCTACGCGAAGCGCTCGGCGGCATCGGCGATGGGCCGCAGCGCGCTGCGATGGTCGAGTGCCTGATCGCCGGCATGATCCTGACCCGCTACATCTACCGACTCGAACCCGCCGCCTCACTACCCGCGCCGGCATACCGGGCCGCGTTCGCCAGCTCCCTCCAGCAAGCCATCACTGGCCCTATCACAGCAGCCGTCAACAGCGGCTGACCTCAGGGACGCGGTAGGGCCGCCCGATTCTGGGCGCGGTCGCTCGTCATGCGTCTTTTCCGATCCGCCGCATGCGGCATGAGCGGAAATCTGATCAAGCGCTGCCGGTGGCAGGAAGGCGGCATGCCATGGGTGCGCCGGAGCCGGGCCGCTCAATGTCATGGTTCTCGGCGCCACCGGGGTCGCCGGCGGCGCCACCCGCGACCCCTCACCACGACCGCGTCACCGACCCGGACGCATACCGCTTGGCGCCGGTATACCCGGCGGGTCACGCGCGGCGGTCTGTGGGTGTCCGTCGGCCTTTGCGGTGGGATTCTCAGGCGTGTTCACGTCACCGGCGGGATCCCGCCTGGTTGTGGATCTTCCGGAGAGTCGGGGTGCAGCCCGATAGTTGACCGGTCAGCTCGACGTCGAAGGCCGAACCGTCCGGCCCGGGCCCAGGCCGGACGTGCCGTGTCGGGCGTCCACCTCTGCTTGGAGGCCTCGTTGCGCCGTGCCCGTCTCGTCCCGCCAGCCCTCGTCGCCGCGGGCACCAGCCTCGTGCTCGCCGCGTCGGCGTTCGCAACCGCCACTCCCGCGGCCGCCGGTCCCGCGGACCCGACGGCCGCGACCGTGACCGCGAAGACCGCCGCGTCCGGTGGCGCGGGTGGGGGTGCGTCCGCTGCCGGGAATCCGGCGCCGGCGCAGATCACCCTGATCACCGGCGACCAGGTGCTGATCAGCAACCACAACGGTCGCCAGGCGGTCACAACGAAGGCCGCCGACCGCGGCCCCGGCACGGCCCCGGTGAGCTTCTCGACGTTCGTGCTGCGCGGGGACACCTACGTCGCGCCCTCGGACGCCGCCGCCTACATCGGCGCGCCGCTGGATTGGTCGCTGTTCGACGTCAGCGCGCTTGCCCGCGCCGGGATCACGAACGGTGCCGCCCTGCCGGTCACGGTCGGGTTCACCTCGGGTGCCGCGCACCGGGCCCTGCCGGGCATCGTCGCCGCCGGCGCCGCGACCGCGACCCGAAGCCCCATGAAGCAGGCCCCGGCCAGCGCGGCCACGTTCGGCGCCGCCCTCGCCACCCAGTTGCAGCACGACGCCGCCCGCGCCCACGGGCAACCCGTGCCGGACAGCGCCGGCGGCGGCCTGTTCGACGGGATCCGCTCCATCGCTCTGGATTCTGCCCGGGCGGCTGCCAAGGACCCGACGCCCGGTGGCGACGGCAGGCCGGATCCCGGTTTCAACATGCAGACGTTGACGCTCAACGCGATCGGGCGCGACGGCGCGGCGCCGTCTCAGGCGTTCGGGGACGCCGGCATGTACATCGTGGAGGACGTGGACGATCCGGCCGGCTTCGCCGCCGAGATCCCGATGCTGGGTACCCAGAAGTGGAGCGTTCCGGCGGGCAACTACGACATCCGGGCGTACGTGCTCACCTGGTTCCAGAAGACCATCACGTTCATCACCGACAGCGGGCCCATCAAGGAGACCGTGTGGGACTCCAGCATGTCGTTCGTCTGGCATCCCCAGGTGCCCGTGCAGCACGACACCACGGTCACGTCGGACGCCCGTACCGCCAAAGAGATCGCCATCCCGACGACTCCGGACGGGGACACGACCAGCGGCTTTCGCACCGACCCCGCCGGCTGCTGCGACCCGGAGTTCGAGCTTGCCAGCGACCACGCGTCACCGAACGGTCAGGACATCCCGTTCTACTGGCAGTCCGGCGCACACGACCTGGACGGTGACGTCGTCGGCCTGTCCGCGTACGCGACCCCGTCGGACGACCAGGTGACGGACGGCACTCGGCGTTTCTACACGTACTTCCGGCTCGGATCACCCTCGTCCGGACACATCTACGATCTGGTCTACCCCACCTCCGGCGGGGTTCCGTCCTCGTACGCGACCAGCGCGCCCGCCGCGGACCTGGCGTCGATCCCCACCACGTACGCGAGCGAGCTGCCCGGCCGGGTCGGTTCTCAGGTGCGCTTCGGTTACCAGCCCTGGGAAACGCTCAGCGTCCGCGCCGCGAACCCCATCACGGAACCGTTGAACCGAACCGAGTACGTCCTGGCATCGGGTGCCGCGACGGACACGCTGTGGCAGGAGTCGCCGATCATGTCGTCGGACCTCAACTATCCGGTGGGCGACGCCTTCTTCGGCCCGTACACGCGGTACCGGCCCGGCCCGCAGCCAGCCGTCGCCTGGTTCGGCGGGCCGTCGCGTCCGGGCGCGGAGGAGCCGGGTTCCGTGGTGCAGCCCGGTGACACGGCGGCCGGGGCGATGGTCTGCCCGGTGTGCCGCGACGCCGACACCCTCTCGTTCGGCCTGAAACCCTATGTGGACGGACCGTCAGACGAGTGGGCAGACGGCCTCGACACCGGAAACCAGCGTACCGGAACGCACATCGCCGACTCCGAGTCTCTCGACTGGTACGTCGACGGCGCGCTCGCCGCGCAGCACACCACCGCGACGGATCCCGGCCTGGGCAACGCCCAGGTCGCCCTGCCCGCGGCGTCGAAGCCGGCGACGTACCGCATCGACTACCGAGTCAGCCGGGACACGCCATGGTCCTCGCTGTCCACGCAGACCGACACCCGGTGGGACTTCGCCTCCGGCCGCCCGAAGCGCCCCGGCACCCTGCCCGCCGGCTGGTCCTGCGGGACGCTGACCGGCAAGTGCGCGGTGGTGCCGTTGCTGCTGCTGGACTACCGGCTTCCGCTGGACGAGCACGACGCGGTACCCGCGCCCGGTACCGTGAGCTTCACGGTGCACGTCTACCACCAGCCGCAGTCGGCCAGTACGGCCAGAATCGACCTACCGTCGGTGTCCACCTCCATCGACGACGGGGCGAGCTGGCAGCCGGCAACGGACGTGAGCGCGCTGGGCAACGGGAACTTCCGGGTCAGCATCGCGACGCCCGACCCCGCCTCGGTCACCGGCTTCGTGTCCCTGAAGGTGCGGGACACCGACAGTTCCGGCGCCGGCGTCCGGCAGACCATCATCCGTGCCTTCACCCTCGCCGGCAGCGCGGCGAGCCGGGGCGCCGGCATCGGCACCGCCCCGCCGCCGTCGGGTGACCCCGGTCCGTTCGCGGACTCCACGGCGGTCTGCCCGACCGCCGCAGCCGGGCAGGCGTCGTGCGACGCGTTCGTGCGCACCATGGCCGATGGGCAGTTCGCGGTCACGCCGGCGGGCGCGCACCGCACCCCACCCGGATACGGCCCGGCTGACCTGGCCAGTGCATACGACCTGCCCCGCACCGGCGGCGCGGACCAGACGGTGGCGGTCGTGGACGCCGCGGGGGACCCGAACATCGTCGCCGACGTGGCCGCCTACCGGGCCCAGTACGGCCTGCCCGCGTGCACCGCCGATGACGGCTGCCTGCGGGTGGTGAACCAGGACGGCTCGGGGCCGCCGCCGTCGGGTGGGTTCCAGAGCTGGGGCGTCGAAACCGCACTGGACATGGACATGGTCTCGGCCGCCTGCCCACAGTGCCGGCTGCTGCTCGTCGTGGCGAACACGCCGAGCATCGACGACCTGGCCCAGGCCGAGAGGACGGCCGCCGGGCTGGGGGCGGACGTCATCTCCAACAGCTACGGCTCGTACGAGCAGGAGGGCATACAGGACTTCGCCGACGCATACCAGCTTGCCGGCGTCACCGTGGTGGCCAGTTCTGGCGACTCCGGCTTCGGCCTGAACGGTACGCTGGGCGGCACTCAGTTCCCGGCGTCGTTGCCGTCGGTCACGGCCGTGGGCGGCACGCGACTGGTGCCGCAAGCCCACTCGAAGCGCGGGTGGAGCGAGACGGCGTGGACCGGCGGCGGGAGCGGCTGCTCGGCGTACTTCACCAAGCCGGCTTGGCAGCCGGGCGCGAACTGCCACATGCGTACCGTCGCGGACGTGGCCGCGGTGGCCGACCCGGACACCGGAGTCGCCGTCTACGACAGCGCGCTGACCCCGGGCGGTGGCTGGCTCGTCGCCGGCGGTACGAGCGTGGCGGCGCCGCTGATCGCCGGGGTGTATGGGCTGGCCGGCAACGGCGCGACGGTCAACGGTGCGCAGCGCGTCTACCGTGACCCGTCCGGCCTCAACGACATCACCTCCGGCAGCAACGGTGACTGCGGGAGTACGCGTAACTACCTGTGCGACGCACGGAAGGGGTACGACGCCCCGACCGGCATGGGTACCCCGCACGGGGTGGGGGCGTTCTGAACCCGGACGCCCCGGTGTGAGCCCGCCAGCCCGGCATGGCCATGCTCTCCGAGTGGGAATGCTTGAGGAGCTCGGAGTCACCGACCGGCAAGAGACCGTCTACTACGCGCTGATCGACTGCCCGGGTGCGGACCTCGACGGGCTGGCCGGCAGGAGCGGGCTGACCAAGGCCGCGGTCGCCCGCGTACTGGCCCAGTTGCACCATCGGGGCCTCGCTACGCGAATGGCCGGCCGCCCGGCCCGCTACAACGCGATCACCCCGGCGCTCGCGCTGGAGGTGCTGGTGCGCCAGCGGGTCGAGCGGCTGGACGAGGTACGCCGGGGCATCGCCGAGCTCACCCAGCGGTTTCAGAACGCGAGTCGCCTGGGCAGCAGTGAGGACGTGGTGGAGATCGTGCACGGCGATGACGCCGTGCACCAGCGCTGGTTGCAGCTTCAGCGCAGCGCCCGGGAGGTGGTGCGGGTGTTCGACAAGCCGCCGTACATCGACCCGGGCAATCCCGCCGAACCGGGGATGCTGGACCGGGGCGTGACGTACCGGACGGTCTATGACCGCACCGCCTTGGATGTACCGGGCAAGCTGGCCGGCATCTGGGAGGCGTTCAAGGCGGGGGAGGAGTGCCGCGTGGCCACGGACGTACCGCTGAAGATGTTCATCGCGGATCGCCGCATGGCGCTCGCCCCGCTGCGCGAGGCCACCGACCTGGACGGTGCCATCGTCCTGCACGCCTCGTCGCTGCTGGACGCCCTGATCTCGCTGTTCGAGTCGGTCTGGGCACGGGCGATCCCGCTGCCGGACCGGGACCGGCCGACCGCCGGCCGGATGCCGCTGACCGACCTGCAACGCAGCTTGCTGGATCTGCTGAACGCCGGCCTCACTGACGAGGCGATCGCGCGCCATCTCGGCCTCGGGTACCGCACCGTGCAGCGTCGCATCAGCGAGCTGATGGACCTGTTCGGCGCGAAGACCCGGTTTCAGCTCGGTGTGCAGACAGTCCGCGCCTCGATCCGGTCCTGACAGACCCCGTGGCTGCCACCGCCGCCGGCCGACGGGGCGGCAGCGGTGCGGGTCCCGACCCCACCGGCCGGATCCACGGCCCACCATCCAGCGCAATCTCTAAGATGCCCGGGGCTCTGGCGGAAAGTTAGCGTTTCGCTGCCACTTCCCCAACCAACCGGGAGAACCCATGGATCTTCGTAAGCGCGTTGTCGCGTGCGCCGTCGCGGCCGCGGCGGGCCTTGCCGCGGCGGGCGTCCTCGCCCTTCCGGCATCCGCAGGCGGGGAAGCCGCCACTACCGCTGGCAATGCGGCCGATCTGTCCATCGAGGCATCCGCCGGCACGATCGCGGCGGGTGCGCCGAGCAAGTTCGCTAAGATCAATGTGAACAACAACAGTCGACACGACGCCAAGAACATTCTGGTCACGTTCGATCTCCGCGCCTTGGACCAGTCCAAGGTCCGGTTCGACCTGTCGGGTGCGCACGGCGAGAACGGCCCGGTCTGCGGGAAACCCGACCACGCCGTGATCTCCTGCCGGAGTAATCAACTGGTGCTTCCCGCCGGAATCCAGTGGGGATGGTTCTTCGGCCTGGTACCGGCCGCGGGTGCCTCGGGGTCCGCCGGTCACATCAAGGCGACGATCTCGTACGACGGCAAGGACCCGAGGCCGTCGGACAACTCGGCGATCCTCCCGGTTCGGGTCGGTGGCAACGGTCCGGACATGTTCCTCGTCGCCGACGACGCGGAGCAGGTCTTCAGCGTCGACGACCAGGGCGTACTGAACTGGGGCGGCCCCGTCGCGCCCGGCCAGGTCTCGGACGCGCTCTACATGATCGTCAACTCGGGGGATGCGGCCACGACCGGCATGCGGGTCACCATCACCCTGCCCAAGGGCACATCGTTCGCCAACCATGGCGGGCCGCGAGCGGTGGGTTGCGGATCGGGAGCAGGGACCTGCGCACCCTCCCACTGTGACTACCGCCGCGACAACCGGTCGGTCGTCTGCGTCTACGACAACTTCCCGCTGATCCCGATCAGCCAGGACACCGACAGCACCGACAAGGTGATTTCCAAGCAGGGCTTCTTCCACGAGATCAAGATCGATGACAGCCTGCCCGGCCAGCAGGGGCTGATCAGCGGCGGTAGCGTGCGCGTCGAACCGCTCGGGCCGGCGGCGGCGCCGGCCAGGGACGTCGACACCACCGACGACGGCGACGGCTTCAGGGTGATTGTCAGCTGAGATCGGCGTGGCCGGGATCCGGTGCGGTGGGCGGGTGCGTTGTCACCCGCCCACCGGCTGTGGCTGTCCGCCCGCCGAACGGCCCGGTCAGCGGGTACCGGGACTGCCGGCTCGGGCCGCCGGCCCGATGAGCGGGTCCGTCCGGTGGAGTCCGGAGACGCAGCCGGCCGGGATGGCCGCGCCGTCGGCCAGGTACAGGATGTCGCCCACGGTCGGCGACTGCTCTCCCGACAGCGCCAGGCGCAGCGTGTCGGCCAACGCCACCGGGCCATGGCTCCGGCGGGTGGTCAGCCACGCGGCCGACCCGGCGACGAAGCGGCCCTCCGCCTCCTCGTAGCGGCGCCGGTACGACCCGCCGCCCTCCCGTCCGATCTGCCGCTGCTCCATCGCCGGGGCGAAGAAGTGCAGCGGAACCGGATCGGCAAGCGGCGGCGGCGTGGTGATGACGCGCGGATGGGTGAACCCGACCAGCACCGTGGCCGCGAGCCGGCCGGCGATGACCCGGTAGAACTCTTCGATGAGCTCGACCGAGTTGGTGAGGTCGACGAGCATGACCGGGCGGTCGGGCGCCAGGTGACTGATGCCGTCGTAGCAGACCACGGAGTCGTACTGGCCGAGACCGGTCACGAACGGTTCGTGGCCTGCCGACGTGACGCCGGTGGCGCGTACTCCGCCTCGCCGCCGCAGCTCCTCGGCCAACCCGATCGCGACCTTGCTCGACGCACTGGTGATGAGCACCTCGGCGACGTGCTGCTCGGCGACGAACTCGGCGAGCGTGAACGAGGCCGGGAACAGCGGATGCAGCAACGCCTTGCGGTCGTCGAGTTCGTCGGGTACCGCGGTCTCGTAGACCCGGTACCAGTCATGCAGGAAGTCGCGTCCCGGCGTGGCGTCGAACAGCCCACCGTTTCTCACGGTGGGCTTGATGACGTGGTGGGTCGACATCGGTAGGAATCCGAAGTACCGGCCGCCGACCGCGACCCGTGGGTGCCGGGACTCGACCACCCGCGCGAAGCCCCAGGCCGGTACGCGCGCCAGCCCCTCGGGGGCGGGGAACACGTCGAGGAACCGCATCGGGGAGTCCCGCAGGCGGGCGTAGCAGGCCGTGCTGTTGGTGATGGCGAGGCGTTCCACGGCCAGCCGCACCTCGCCCGCTCGCAGTGGTGGCACGGTGCTCGGCCGGACTTCGCCGGCGGTGAGGTCATCTCGGCGGAACAACAGGTCCCATGCCTCTGCTGAGGTCATTGAAGCTCCTTCGCGCTGCGGAATCGACACCGGTACAGCGTCATCACAGCGAACCGTGCGCGCTCACGCATCTTTCTGAATGCGACGCTTTGCCGGGCCCGGGCCCGGGCCCGGGCCCGGACCCGGGTGGCCGGGCGGCGACCCGAGCGCATGCTCGAAGATGCGCGTACCCCGGCCGGCGTCGCACGCTGGCTGGCATGGGCCAGACGACGAGTGTGGCGGCGCCGGCCGGCAAGGTCTCCCGCTCGTTCGGGAAGCAGCGCGTCGGCCTCGCCACCGCGCGCGGCGACGCGGACGGCCCGTCGGCGGGCGGCGCGGTCGCCGGCGCGTACCCGCCGATCCTGCCGCCCGGCCTCGCGGCCCTCGTCTTTGAGACCTTCGCGGCGATGCGTCGACCGACGCCAGTTCGGAAAGTGACCGAGTAAGGAGTTGCCATGCGTGTCGCCTTCACGCTCTGGCCCGCCCCCGCCCATCTGTACCCGTTCGTTCCGCTCGCGTGGGCGCTGCGATCGGCCGGACACGAGGTCGTGTTCCTCTCCCACCCGTCCCTGGGGCCCGTAGTGACCGCGTCCGGGCTACCGTTCGCGCCCATGTGCGAGGCGGACCAGATGCCGGAGCCGGCCGGCCCGACCGCGGGCTACCCGGAGGCACGCAAGGAGGTTGGCCGCATCACCGAGGCGCTCAACGTTCCCGTCGAGGACGAGGTGGCGTGGGGGACGGTGAGTCAGGCATTCCTGCCGTCGATGTGGGATTTCAGCCCGTTCCAGGGTGACCCGGCCGCGCCGATGCCCGCGATGGACGGGCTGGTGTCCTTCTTTCGCGCCTGGCGTCCGGACCTGGTGATCTGGGACCCGTGCATGCCGGGGGCGGCCGTCGCCGCCCGTGCGGTGGGCGCCGCCCAGTGCCGGCAGTCGGGCACCGACTACAACGGCTGGTTCCTGGACACCTTCACCAAGCTCGCCAGCGAGGCCAGCGATCCCACTCTGCCGAATCCCTTCGCCGAGACCATCCGCGCAATGGCCGAGCGCTACAACGTTCCGATCGACCACGACACGCTGTACGGCCAGTGGACCATCGACCACGTGCCCAGCGGCATGAACTTCGAGGTGAACACCCGTCGCGTGCCGCTGCGGTGGATCCCGCACACCGCGCAGACCACCATGCCGTCCTGGCTCTACCCGGTTCCCGCCCGCCCGCGGGTGGCGCTGTCGCTGGGCCTGTCGGTGCGTAAGTACGTGCCGGGCTCCGACTGGAGCTACGTGCGTACCCTGCTGGACGCGCTCGCCGGCCTCGACGTCGAGGTCGTCGCCACGCTCGACGCCGCTCAGCTCGCCCGCATCGGCACCATTCCGGACAACGTCCGGACCATCGACTATCTGCCGCTGGACAACCTGATGCCCACCTGCCGGCTGCTCGTGCATCACGGCGGCATCGGTACCATGGCCGCCGCGGGCTGCGTGGGCGTGCCGCAGATCGTCGTGGACTTCCTCCACGTCGAGCACGAGGATCCCAACGCGACCGGCGGGCAGAAGCAGATCAGCTTCCCGCGGTACAAGTTGGCGCCGGTCACCGGGGCGTATGTCACCGGCTTCGGCGCCGGCGAGGTGCTGGATCTGAGCCGGCCGTCCGTCGAGAAGGTCCGCGAGGTGGTCACCGCCGTCCTCACCGATGCGAAGTACCGGGACGGTGCGGACAGATTGCGGGCGGACCTGATGGCCGCACCGAGCCCGGCCGAGCTGGTACCGGAACTGGAAAAGCTGGCAATGGCCGGCTGAGGTCAAGGACCGTCCAGAACACCCGGCCTCGCGGCCGCCCGCCGCGCGGCGGGCAGCCGAGCCGACCGCCGACACCGATCGGAGTATCCCGCCATGGGCGATCCCGTGACGCCTGCCGAGGACAACCGCACGCCGTTATCGCTGAACCAGGAGTTTCTGCGGCTGTTCGACGCGGGCGACGAGTCCGGTCCGTTCGGGCCGCGCTACCACATGGTCGGGTGCTGGCGGCTGCTCGGCCCGGTCGATGTCGGGATGCTGCACGAGGCCATGACCGATGTGGTGGCACGGCACGAGCCCCTGCGTACCGAGATCGTCCGGTCCGGCCCGGAGGCGTACCAGCGGGTGCATCCGCCCACCCGACCCCGGCTGGAGGTGCGGGACCGGCCCGGGACCCCGCCCGCCGAACGGGTCGGGCGGGCGGAGGATCTGGTGCACGAGGCGGAGTCCGGTACCTTCGACATCCACGAACTGCCCCACCTGCGCGGCCTGCTGCTGCGCTTCGACGAGCGGGACGCGGTGTTGCTGCTGCAGACCCACCACACCGCCACGGACGGCTGGTCGATGCGCCTGATCGCCCGCGACCTCGCCGCCTGTTATGTCAGCCGGCGCGACGGCGGGCCGGTGGCCCTCCCGCCGGTCCGCCCGTACCGCGAGTTCGTCGCCTGGGAACGCGGCCAGGCGAGCAGTCCGGCGACCCTCAAGGCGCTGAAGTACTGGCAGCGAACCCTCGGCGGTGCCCAGCTCACCGCGCTGCCCGCTGACCATTCGAAGTCCGCGGAGCTGCCAGCGGTCACCGCCGCGTACCGGTTCGCGATCGAGGAGCGCATCATCCGGCACGTCGAGCCGGTGGCCAAGCGGGCCCGCTGCTCCACGTTCATGGTGCTGCTCGCCGCGTACTACCGGCTGGTGCACCGGCTGACCGGCGTGACCGATCTGGTGGTGCCGACCAACACGCTGGGACGGGCCAACGGCCGCTTCAACGACACCGTCGGCTCCTTCTTCAACTTTCTGCCGCTGCGCCTGGACCTCGACGGCTGTGCCGACGTCGCGGAACTGCTGCGCCGTACCCGTACCACCTGCCTGGGCGCGTACGCCCACGACATTCCGGCGGTCCAGCTGTTCGAAGCGCATCCGCGGCTGATGGAGCCGGCGATGCGGGATGAACTCGCCCCGGTCACCTTCCAGGTGCTGCCGCGCACCAACGTGCTGGAGGGGGAGAATCTCGGCGTCCTGTCCTTCACCGAGCTGCCCTGGCGGACCAGGTCCGCTCCGGTCGTCTCGGAGATTCCCGACGGCGCGCTGTGGACACTGAGCTTCGAGCCGACCGGTGAGGCGATCGGCAACCTGATGTACCGCACGGACCGGTTCGACCAGAGCACAATGCTGCGAATGGCGGAGGACTACACGTCGGTCCTGCGGGATCTGCTGCGGGAGGCCGGAGCGCCGCTGGACCGGCAGTGAGTCACCGGGGCAGGCAGTCCGCCACCGCCTGCAACGGGGCGTGTTGTTCGCGCATCCCCGGCGGTACCGGCGCCGGCCCGGTGCCCAGTTCGGTCAGTTGGGCAGCGACCGTCGCCGCGTCCCACCGCTGCGGGGGCAGCCACCGCGCCAGGCCCAGCCGTTCAAGCCGCCGGGCGTTGTCCGGCCGGTCCCCGCCGTCGGCGAGCAGCAGCTGCGGGGTGCCCGCCGCGAGAGCGCGCGCGACGGTGCCGATCCCGCCGTGGTGCACGACTGCCGCGACGGTCGGCATCACCTCGGCGAACGGCAGTGCTGTGCGATGCTCCACTCCGCGGGGCAGCCGGCGGGGAAGCAGATCGCGGTGCGGAGTGACGACGAGGCCGCGGCGGCCGGCCGCGGCCAGGCCGGCGACCGCGGCGGAGTAAAAGGCGTCGTGCAGCATGCGGCCCGTGCCACCGGTGACGAGCACGGCAGCGCCGCGGTGGGGCCGCGAGGCGATGGGGTCCTCGGACCGCTGATCGGCCAGCGGGAACCCGGTCAGCGAGACGCCGCCGGGTGAGCGGGTGCCGGCCTCGTCGAACCACCGGGGCCACAGGCCGAACCGAACGTGGGCGCGGGTCAGCCACGCAGCCCAGGCACGTACCGGTGGTAAGCCGTACTCCGCCCGCAGCGCGTTGAGCCGCTCACCGGCGGAGCGCGCCAGGTGCAGGGCGGTCACCGGGGCGGTGAGCTGTTGGAACGGGGTCAGCGAGATCTGGCAGACCGGGGCGCCGGTCAGCTCGGCCGCGATCAGCACGGACAGCGCCGAGTGCAGCCGGCCGACCAGCACCGTCCCGGTACCCGCGGCCAGCAGGCCGTCGACCTCGCCGCGCAGTTGATCGAAGCCACCGGCGACGGACACTCGATCCAGAAACAGCTCCGGGTCGCGATAGTAGGCTCCGACGTCGCTGGACACCGGTTCCCGGATCAGATCCCGGGTCCGGCGCAGATGCCGCCGGTACGCCGCGACGGAGTCCACCGCGACGAACCGCGCGCCGCGGTGGCGTACCGCGGCCTCGTACCCCGCGTGGGTGTGCACGGTGACATCGTGCCCCCGCCCGGCCAGGATGCCACCCAGCGCGACGAACGGGTCGACATCGCCACGGGTACCGTGCGCGACGATCAGGTACCGGGTCACCGCGCGGCACCGGCCGCGGGCTCCAGCGCCCGCGCCACGTTGCGCACACAGTCGCCGAAGGTGAACGTGTCGACAAACAGTTCGTCGATCGACAGCGCGACCCCGAACCGTTCGTCGATGGCCATCATCAGCATCACCAGCTCCATCGAGCCGCCCCCGAGCTCGAAGAAGTCGTTGTCGTCCACCGGGTGGTGGCCGACCAGTCCGGCCCAGATGTCGGCCATCGCGGTCCGGACGTCGTCGGTGCTCAGTCGTGGCATCTCCGGCTCCTTCGTGGTCGGCGGCTCAGCGGTGCAGTGCGTCATTGACCAGCGACCCGATGGCCTGCGCCGCAGTGGGTCCCATCATCTCGGCGTGCCCGCCGGGCACCCGGCGGAAGTCGATGCGTCCGGACACGTACGGCCGCCACGACCCGGCCGAGAATTCCGCCGCACCCGGTCGATCCGGCGCCACGAACAGCAGGTCGCCGTCGAATGTTCGGGTCAGCGGAGTACGGCTGAGGCGGTCGCTGATGTGGTGGTTGCGGTAAATCCTCATCAGCGACATCTCGTTCAACCGGTGCATCGGGTGGCCGGTGCGCCGCAGGTGGTCGTTGAGCGCCGGAAAGTCCAGCGGGAAACGGCACAGCGCCTCCAGCTTCGCGTCGTGCTGGTCGAGGTCCGGCGACCGCAGCATGTCGCGGAGTACCGTTTCGGCGTCCGGCGGCGGCTGGCCATCGGGCGGTAGCACACTCAGCAACGTCAGCGACCCCACTGGCGCGCCGGCCGCGCGCAGCCGGCACGCGATCTCGAACGCCACCCGGCCACCGATGCACCATCCCAGCAGCCGGTACGGACCGGTGGGCTGGATGCGCAGGATCTGGGCCAGGTAGTCGCCGGTCATCTCCTCCAGCGAGGTGGGCGCCTGGTCGGGCGACACCAGCCCGCGCGCCTGAAGCGCCACCACCGGCACGTCCTGGTCGAGGTGCGGCAGCAGCGCCAGGTACGGCAGTCCGAATCCGCTGCCGGGGTGCACGCAGAACAGCGGTGCGCCACCGGCGTGGCGCCGGCGTAGCGTCAGCACCACTCGGGGATCCGGTCCGGGTGCCGTCATGGCTGCCCTCCCGCGCCCGTCACTGGCGCGTCCAGCCGGACGAGCAGCTTTTCCAGCGCGTCGGGGTCCAGGCCGGTGACGAAGCGTCGGGCGGCCATCCGCGATTCCCGGCACCGCCGCCGGTAGGCGTGGCGATCGGTGAGCATCGGCAGCAGTCCGTCGATCCACGGCCGCACGTCCTGCTCGGGAATCTCGCCGGGCGGTTGGGCCAGCGACGGCTGGCGCAGGTACCGGCTGATCGGCGCCACCGGCAGCAGGTCACCGACGCCGAGGGTGGCCTCGCGCAGCCCGCCCTGGTCGGCGGCCAGCACCGGGATGCCCCGCAGCATCGCCTCGACGCTGCAGTACCCGAATGCCTCGTCCCACAGCGACGGCATCAGCAGGACGCGAGTCTGGGCGTACACCTCGTCCATGTCGTCGGTGCCGGGCAGCAGCTCCACGTTGTGCCGGGCGGCGAGGGCGACCCGGTCCCGGTCGGTGGTGCCCCAGCCCTCGACGGCCAAAAACGGCACGTCCGGCATCGCGTCGGCAAGCGCCAGAAAGATGTCGATGCCCTTGTACCCGCAGGCGTTGATGAGAGTCACCGAGCGCCGGGCCGCTGGATCGTGGTGTGACGGCGTCGACTGCGCGTAGACGTCGGGGTAGACCAGCTCCGACCGGATGCCCGACCACTGCGCGACGTAGTCGCGCGCCGTGTGGCTGACCGACAGCACCGCCGTGCAGCGACGGATCATGGCGGTCGACGCGTCGTTCGGGTGGAACGCCCGGGGACCGAACGGCAACGCCTGGACCGTGTGCACCAGGTAGAGCGAGCGTTCGACCCGGCGCAGCACGGTCGACAGCACCATCATGCCCGGGTCGTCGTTGGACACCAGCGTCCAGTCCGGCTTCACCTCGTCCAGCACGGTGCGCACGGCGCGTGGCAGGTCCGGCCCGCGACCGACACCATGGACGGTCACCCCGGCGTACCGGTAGGTCAGCCTCCAGCCGAGATCCTCGACCTGGGTCGCGCCGCGGCCGGCGAGGTAGCCGCGCAGATCCTCCGGGTCGACGCTACGCACCTGTCCGTTGAGCGGTGCCACCACGTGGCATTCGTGGCCACGGGCTGCGAGCCGCTCCAGCATCAGCCGGTTCGACCGGTTGGCTCCACCGCGCGACGGCAGGTGGTACATGTTCTGCGCCAGCACGACCCTCATTGCCGGTCCCCGGCCAGCCGCAGTGCGTCCTCGATCGCCGTGGAGACGCCGGCGACGGTCAGCGGCGACGCGAACATCGTGTCGGCGGGCAGTTCGACGCCGAACTCGTCGAGCGCCCGGCCCAGAAACAGCAGCGCCGTGAGCGAGTCCCCGCCCAGTTCGAAGAAGTCGTCGTGCACCGAGCGCGGCGACGGCACCAGATCCTGCCACAGCCGCATGACCCTGGCCTCCATCGGCGTGCACGGTCCGGTGTCGGGGCGCCCTCGATCGTGGGAAGCGGTGAAGCGGGACCGCCACGCCGCCGCGGCCTTGGCTACCAACGACGGCGTGGCGAGCTCTGTGGCGATCCGGTCGATGAGCGCGGACGGGGCGGCGGCCGGCGTGCGGTGGCCGGACCGGGGTGCCCGGGGCGCCGGCCGGTCGCCGGTCGGCTGCTGCGGCGCGTACCGGGTGGCCGCGGCCGCGGCCGCGTCCAGCACCAGGACGCTCTCGTCCCACCGGCCCGGCAGGGTGTCGAGGAATTCCGCGGCGGGTACGTTACGGTCGGTCGCCCGGAACGGCAGCCGTACCTCACGAAGCCCATGCTGCCCGGCCAGATCCCCGAGGTGGGCGAGCATCCGGTGCTCCACCCCGCGGCCCATGGCGCGGCAGCTGAGCAGGAACGTCTCGGCGATGAGCGCCCCGCCGGCGGTGCGGAAGATCAGCAGCCCGGCGAGGCCGTAGCTGCCGAACCGGTCGCGGGCCTCGACGACCAGGCACCCCAGCCCCTCACCCGGCAGCCGGGAGACCTCGGCGGCCGTGAGGCGGACTCCACTGAGGTTGAACTGGTTCGTCCGCTGGGTCAACTGCGCTACCCGGTCCAGGTCGTGTGGCTCCGGTTCCCGGATTGTCACCCGCAGGTCGAGCTTCGCCAGGAACTGCGCCAGAGTCGCCGACTCCCGCCGGCTCGCTTCGCGGAGCCGGTTGTCCCGGTAGCTTTCGGTGCGATTGGCGTCCTCGGCGGTCACCTGCGTGACGTCCAGCGGCCAGCAATGCCGCAGGTACCCGACCGCGGTGCCGGCCTCGGCCGGCAGCCGCAGCGCGGTGACCTCGGGGGCGCCGGTGCGGACCTCGGCGACCTGCACCGGGTCGTCGTCGAGGAAGAGGAAGGTGTCGAGGCCCACGCTCAGCTCCTCGGCCAGTGACCGCAGGTTCTGCGACTTCGGCCGCCAGTTCGCGCGGATCGCGGTCACGTGCTCCGGGCGCAGGACCATGTCCGGGTGGTTGGTGAGCACCTCGACGATGTCGGCCTCGGCGTTGCGGCTGCACAGGCAGACCAGCCTGCCCGCGCGCACCTGCTCGACCAGCATCGACTGGAGTTCCCGGCGGGCGGCCGGAACCGCGATCGCGCCCTCGGCAACCTCACCGTCCCAGATCGTGTTGTCGCAGTCGACCGCGATCACCTTCGGCCGCGGCGCGAGGGCCGCGTGGACGCACCGGGCGACGACGGTCGCCAGGGCGGCGTAGGCCTCTTCGGTGTAGGGAACGGCGCCGAGCCGCTGCGTGTAGGCCCGGTGCCACGATGCCGTGGCGTACCACGACCGCACCTGCCGCGAGTCGATCACCCGTACCCCGGAGGCGTCGCGCACGGTGTCCGCGAACCGGCGTTCGGCCGCCAGCGTCCGCGGACTGTCGCCGGCGGCGGGGCAGAACACCACGATGACTGGCTCACCGCGGCGCTCGACCGCCTCCCGCACGGCCGCGGCCAGGTCGACCAGCAGGTCACGCAGGCGGTCATCATCACCGTTGCCGGGTTCGGTCAGCCAGTCGACGGTGCGCAGCAGGAGCACGCGGGTGCCGTCGCCCTCGCGCAGCAGCTCGTGAAATACCTGCCCGTAGGGCGCGAACTCCGGCTCCAGTTCGAGGCCGAGCTCGGCGGCCCAGAATGCCAGCGGCGCGGCCAGCGGCGCGGCCGTGAAGGTGGCCGCGAGCCGGAGCCGGTGAGGTGCCGGCGAGACGGTCCTGTCGATCATGAATGTCACCATCCGCAAGCGTCGGGAACAGGCGCGGTATGACGGCAGTCATCGTCGCGCCCGCCGCGACACGGCCGCATCTTCATGGTTGCGTCCCTGCGGCGTCCGGACACGCGGCTGCGACGGCGGGCACACCGGACACCACGGTGCGCCGGACATGACCGCCGCCCGGGTGCGCCGATGGCGGCGCGGGACCGCTGTCATCAACGCGACACAGCCGGCGTCTACCCATGCATCAGCCGGGAGCCCGCGCCGCCGGGCCGCCACCGACCGGTTGGGGGATGATTGTGATCGAGTTCAATCGATAGGATTCGTCGGTGGGCATCGATCGGTTTTACGAGGATACCCGGTCGCGGATCGTGGATCTGCTGGCAGATCTGCCTCCGGACGCGTACGACGAGCCGGTACAGGCCTGCCCGGGCTGGCGGGTACGCGACGTCGTCGCGCATCTGATGGGCATCACGGAGGACGCGCTCGCGGGGCGGCTGACGGGTCTGCCCACCGAGCAACAGACCGCCGCGCAGGTGGGTCGCTGCCGGCAGGTACCGCTCGCGGCCGTGATCGACCGTTGGGAACAGGCGTCGCCCGAGTTCGAGCGGCTGATCGAGGCCATGCAGATCTGGCCGGCGGTGACCGACATCGTCTCGCACGAGCACGACATCCGGGCTGCCGTGCAACGGCCCGGCGCGCGGGACACGGACGCCGTACGGGTGGTGTCCGACGCTCTTCTCCACTTCGCTCCGCCGGTCCCGCTGACCATCGAGGTCGAGGACGACCGGGTCGAGTTGGGCGCGGGGTCGCCCGACGGGCTGTTCCTGCGCACCAGCCGGTGGGAGGTGCTGCGTTGGCGGATGGGCAGGCGCAGCCGCGCGCAACTGGCGGCGATGGACTGGTCCAGCGATCCCGGCCCGGTCCTCGATCACCTGTTCGTCTTCGGCCCGGCCACCGCGGACGTCATCGAATAGTCACGCTCGCACGGCCCCGCCCGTCCCCGGGACAACGGTCGGCGGCGGCCATCGCCCGGTCCGGTCCCCGGGACGCACGCCGCGGCGACCCTGCGTCGCGCGGGGCGGCGGACGCTCACCCCGTTGCCACCCAACCTCCCCTCGCCGGTACCCCGCCCCATTTTCGTCGCGGTGCACCGCCGGATGCGTCTTCCACCGTGCGCTCACGACGGCACGCGAGCGGCCGCGCGGAGATCGGGGTCGAGAACCACGGCGCTGGGAGTGCGCGGTGTGCGCTGCCTACCGCGGCGCGGTGCCACTCGGCGGCAGGCGAGGGTACCGTTGCCGGGACGTGATCACGCCGCATTCTCGAAGATGCTGGGCCGGTAGCGGTAACCAATGCTGTGAGGCATGGCGACGGTTGAAAGCATTTCGAGGGCGCACGCACCGGCCAGGGCCGGCAGGCGGGAATGGATCGGGCTCGCGGCACTGACCGTGCCGGCGATGTTCGTGCTGCTGGACAACGGCATCATCTTCCTGGCGCTGCCCCACCTGACCGAGACCCTCGGTGCGAGCAGCACGGAATCGCTGTGGATCGCCGACATCTACGGGTTCGTGCTGATGGGCTTCCTCATCACGATGGGGCGGGTCGGTGACCGGATAGGCCACCGCCGGCTGCTGCTGATCGGTGCCGCGGCGTTCAGCGTACTGTCGGTCGGGGCGGCGTTCGCCAACAGCGTCGCCATGCTCATCATCGTCCGCGCGCTTCTGGGAGTGGCCGGGGGAACCATCGGCCCGTGCGTGTTCGCCATCATCAAGGAACTGTTCCAGGACCCGAAGCAAATGGCCACCGCGATGTCCATCTTCGCGACCGCGGCCATGGTGGGGGTCTCACTCGGCCCCACCGTGGGTGGGCTGCTACTCAACTGGTTCTGGTCGGGCTCGGTGTTCCTGATCGCGGTACCGGTGATGTTGTGGCTGCTGGTCGTCGGCACGATCGTGCTGCCCGAGACCCGCGCTCGGTCCACCGACCCCGTGGACGTGTTCAGCGTGCTGCTGTGGCTGGTGACGATCCTCCCGGTGATCTACGGCCTGACGTCCCTGGCACGCGTGGGGCCGCGCCCGCTGCCGGTGCTGGCCATCGCGGTCGGGCTGGTGCTCGGCGTGCTCTTCGTCGTGCGGCAACGGCGGCTGGCCAGCCCGCTGCTGGACATCCGGCTGTTCGGCATCCGCGCGATCGGCGCGACCCTGCTGATGTACCTGCTCGTCGGCGTGGTACAAAGCGGCAACGGCCTGGTGCTCAACCAACACCTCCAACTGGTGGAGGGGTATTCGGCGTTCGCGACAGCGCTGTGGATGGTCATTCCGATCGCGGTGGCGATCGGCGGTGTGCACCTGTCGACCCTGCTGGCGAAGCGCATCCGGCCGAGCTTCGTGCTGGCCGGTGGTCTGGTGGTGGCCGCCGCCGGATCGGCGGTGCTGACCCGGATCGACGCCGCGGGCGGACTCGTCACCCTGCTTTCCGGGCTCTGCGTGGTGATGCTGGGCACCAGTCCGATCGGGGTGCTCAGTGGCCAGCTGGTCCTGCAGGCATGCCCGCCGGAGCACGCCGGTTCGGCCGGCGCATTGAACGGTACCGCCGGCGAGCTGAGCTCGGCACTCGGCATCGCGACCTTCGGCAGTCTGGTCACCGCCTTCTACTCCGGCAGCGTCGACGTCCCGGCCGGAGTCGCCTCCCAGGACTCGGCGGCGGCCAACGATTCGATCGCCAACGCGGTGGCGGTCGCGCAGCGACTTCCCGCCACCGCCGCCACCGACCTGCTCCGGGTCGCCCGGCACACGTTCAACGCGGCGGTCACCGACATCGCCGGGATCTGTGTCGTGCTGTTCCTCGGGCTTGCGGTACTGGTGGTCGCGACCCTGCGGACCGTGCCGCCGATCGGCTCGGAGCGCACGAGCGAGCCGGACCCGACCGACTGACCGACGCAGGTGCCGACCGACGGCACGCGGACGTGCGGCCCCGGCCGACCCGGCGCGGGGCGTGAAACCCGAGAGGAGGAACTGTGGTGAGTTGCATCCCTGCCGCGACCGGCCCGACCCCAGGCCGTACGCGGGAGTGCCGTGGCGCACCGACTTCCGGCGGCGCGGTGGCCCCACCACCCGGCCTACGCTGCTGGGGGTACGCGGCCGACCCCGCCTCGATCTGCGGCCAGGGGTGGAGTCGATGACGGCCGAGCGGGAGGGCGGTGGCCGGCGCATCGGCGTCTGGTTCAACGGTGCGCGTGGCTCGGTGGGAGCCACCGCGATCTGCGGTCTCACGGCGATCCGGCTCGGGCTGACGCCGCCCACCGGGTGCGTCACCGAGCGGCTGGATGCCCCGGCCGGAGCCCTGCCGGACTGGGCGGACATCGTCATCGGCGGTCACGACATCGTCGGCACCCCACTGCGCAAGCGGATCGAGCAACTCGCCGGGGCGGGACTGGTCCCGGCGCGGCTGCTTCCCGCGCTCGAACCGCACCTCGACCGGATCGACGCGGAGCTGCGCCCCGGGTACGACCCGGTTGGCTACCGTGGCACGTTGTCGGCCGCGGCCGACCGGCTGACCGCCGATCTGACCCGCTTCCGGCACGTGTACCGGCTGTCCCACGTCGTCGTGGTCAACGTGGCCAGTACCGAGCCGGTGCTGGCGGCGGCACCCGAGCACGCGTCGCTGGACCTGCTGCGCCGCGCGATGAACGACCCGAACCGGCGGTCGCTGCCGGCCAGCTCGCTCGTCGCGTATGCCGCTATCGCCGCCGGATGCTCCTATGTGGACTTCACCCCGTCGCCCGGTATCCGCGTGCCGGCGCTGATGGAGTTCGCGCGTTCGCAACCGATGGTGTACGCCGGCCACGACGGCAAGACCGGAGAGACACTGCTGCGTACCGTGCTGGCACCCATGTTCAGGGCCCGCAACCTCACCGTCCGGTCCTGGTCGGGCACCAATCTGCTGGGTGGCGGCGACGGCGCGAACCTGGCCGACCCGGTCCGTGCCGGCAGCAAGCTGGAGTCCAAGCGCCGCGGCCTGACCGCGTTGCTCGGGGCAGAGGTGAACGCCCCGCTGCACATCGACAACGTTCCGGACCTGGGCGAGCAGAAGGTGGCCTGGGACCACGTGTCGTTCGAGGGCTTCCTCGGTGCGCGGATGACCCTGCAGCTGTGCTGGACGGGCTGGGATTCCGCGTTGGCCGCGCCACTCGTGCTCGACCTCGCGCGGCTGGCCGCGGCCGCGTACACCGCGGGCCTGCGCGGGCCGCTCGGTGCCCTGGCGGCGTTCTTCAAGGACCCGCTCGACTGCGACGAGCACCGGTTCGGGCAGCAGATGGAGCTGCTGCGACGGTGGGTGGCGCAACTGCCGGTGCCGCGATGAACCGCTGGCTGCGGCTGACCCGCGCACCCGCGGCCGTGACCGCGCTCGGCGACGCGGTGGCGGGTGCGGGTGCGGCTCGACGGCCGTTGCGCGGTCGCCGGCTGCTGCTGCCGCTGGCCTCGGCCGCCCTCTACAGCGCCGGGATGGCGCTCAACGACTGGGCCGACCGGCGCCGGGACGCGACCGAACGCCCGGAGCGGCCGATCCCGGCCGGCGAGATCCTTCCGGGGCAGGCGCTGGCCGTCGCGGCCGGGCTGACCGGCGCGGGGCTCACCCTGGCCGCGGCCGGGGCAGGCCGGGCGGGGTTGGCCGCCGCGCTCCCCCTGGCCGCCGCCGTCTGGATCTACGACCTGCGCCTGGCGTCCACGCCCGCGGCTGCGGCGGGAATGGCTGCCTGCCGGGCGCTCAACGTACTGCTGGGAGCGGGCACCTGGCGCAGTGGCGCCGCAGTACTCGCGGCCGCCACGATCGCCACGCACACCGCCGGGGTGACGGTGCTCTCCTCGGGCGAGGTACGCGGTGCCGCGCCCAGGGCCGCAGCGGCCGCACTGGCCGCGACGGCGGTGGCCGGCACCGCGGCGCTGGCCGGCACAGCCCCGGCGCCG
>JBDZVD010000175.1:0-10329 GCA_040255525.1 Micromonosporaceae bacterium
TCCAGCAAGGTCCCTACACAACAACCCCACCTTCCGCGCTCGTGGCGCACTTAAACAACAAGCTTAGAAGTCCTAACAGAATGATCTAGCGGTTGTGTCCTATTTGGATGATCGGTTAGGATCTTGAGGCGTGAGAAAGGGCGAACAGCCGCCGTGGATCGTGCCCGACGGGTTGTGGGAACGCATCGAACCACTGTTACCGCAGGTCGAACGCCGCCACCGCTAGCCAGGCCGCAAGCGAGTACCGGACAGGCAGGTCCTGTGCGGGATTCTCTTCGTGCTCTACACCGCAATCCCTTGGGAGTTCCTGCCCCAGGAACTGGGCTTCGGTTCCGGGATGACCTGCTGGCGCAGGCTGGCCGAATGGCACGAGGCCGGCGTGTGGCAGCGCCTGCACGAACTGCTGCTGGCCGAACTGAACGCCGCAGACAAGCTCGACTGGTCCAAGGCGGTGGTCGACGGCTCCCATGTACGGGCACTCAAGGGAGGCCCAAAACCGGCCCGAGCCCGGTCGACCGCGCCAAGACCGGCTCGAAACACCACGTCATCACCGAAGGCGCGGGCATCCCACTCGCCGTGATCCTGACCGGCGGCAACCGACACGACTCAACCCAGCTCATACCCCTGGTCAACGCGGTCCCGGCGGTACACGGCCGGCGAGGCCGGCCCCGCCGTCGGCCAGACAGCCTCTACGCCGACCGAGCGTACGACTCCGATCCCCACCGCCGATCGCTACGCGCGGTCGGGATCATCCCGCACCTCGCCCGAAAAGGCGCACCAGCCATCACCGCGCGCACTTGATCCGAGTCAAGTGGGCGCCCGCCATCCATAACGTAACGGATATTTTGGCGTCCGACTTGGACACTTTTCGTACGATTAGACTAGCGGATCATCGTTAGCGGCGCTAACAGCTGACCGTCTACATAGGAAAACGCGCTTCCGCGTTTTCCCTGCTCAGTCAGTCGGGACGGCGGGATTCGAACCCACGACCCCTTGACCCCCAGGCTTGACCCGGCTCCACTGTGGAGTGTTGCCCCGTGCCGGCCTATATCCTCACATCCAATGGACCAGCCAATATTAACACGTCTGTGTGCTGGCCGGTGTTGCGTCATGTCGTCACATCCATTTGGAGTTGATCTCCGTTGTGAGCGCGTTGTTAGCGCCCTCGGGTCAAGTGCCGATCGTGTTGCCGCGTCCACATCGGACTCGCGCGCTGACGAGGTACCGGGTGGCGACGTCGACTGATCGCCGAATCGCGGCAGCGGTTTGCTACAACGGCCGGCTCACAGCGGGTCAGCCATCCACCGGATTCAGTAGTGCGGTGCGACAACCGATTGGGCGCCGTAAACGAGAGGCGGGACACGCCGGTGTCGGACCGGGACGTGTCCCGGTCCGACACCACCCGACCGGGAAACTCGTGGCCCGCTCTCCCCCGAAACCCGCATCGCCCATGTCGTACGGCGTGCCGTCCTGACCGGGACATGGCCCACGACAGAGACCTCGCGTCCCGGTCAAGCGTGACCGCATCTGCAAGCCCCATCGCACGGTGCTGACCGTTCGCCATCAACCCAGCCGCTCGCGAGGCCGAACGCCGGTGTTCGTCACCGTGGATGTGGGCTGGAACCCGTCGTCGGGCAATATTTGATCTCGTGGTCGAGGTTGGGCGGGCAGAATGTGCGGTGTGCTCGCAACTACTCGGGAACTTCTGACGTCGTTGGATTCGCTGTCCTATCGGCAGCGGCTACGCCAGGTGGCCGGATGGGCTCGGGTGTCCGGCGGTCGCGTCGAGGTGTGTTCCGATCTGCGGGGCCTGGGCCCGTACGAACGTCATCTGGCGCTGGTCGCGTCGATGGTGGTGGGCGACGTCCATGGTGTCGAGGCCGCGGTGCGGGACCCGCAGCCGTCAATCAAGGCCGCTGCGCTCGGCGCGGCCGCGCGTGCGGGCCTGCTCGGCGATGCGGACCTGGACCTGTCGGCGATGGAGCGGCGGCACATCTATCGCCTGCTGCGTCGGCTGAAGGCGTCGGCGACCGCGGACGCCCTGATCGCCCGGGTTCGCGCTGAGCACGGCGACGACGAGGCGGCGGCCGTGCTGCCCACGTGCAGCGCGCCGGTGGTGCGCTCGCTGCTGCCCGAGTTGGAGCACGCGGCCGACGTCGGGGCGCTCATGCGTCGACACCCCAGCCTGGTACTGGAGCGGACGCAGGCACGGCTGGCCGTAGCCGAGCCCGAAGTCCGTGACCGGATCTGGAGCGAGGTGGGCCATGCGGTGCTCGACGGCGACCCCGCCACGGTCCTCGACCTGTTGGAGCGGTACGCGCCGCCGTCTCGCCTGCCCGGCGGCCTGACTGCGTACGGTCTCCTCGCCGCGCATGACCCCGGCCGCGTCGTCGCTCTACTCACCGCGCCGGACCGCGCCACCTGGCTACGGCGTGCCACACTGCCGCCGGCGCTGCTGCGCCGCCTGGCCGTACTCCCCACCGACCGGCTCGTCCCGCTGGCCGGCCAGATCAGGGACAACGCCACGACGTTCGCGGCATTGCTCGACGAGGTCCCGCCCGCGCGGCGCGGCGCGTTGTACGACGACGCGCTGGCTGAGGTGAATTCCACCACGCGAGTGCCGCCGGCGCAGGTCATGGAGGTACTGCCGGCGGCGGTCCGGATTCGGGAGGCGACCCGCGTGCTGTCGCTGCCGCAGATCCGCGAGCGGGAAGACCTGGTGCACTACTGGAGCTCGTTCCTGGCCTGGCCGGATGCCTCCGCCGCGCTGGCGGACGCCTTGCGCTCCGGTGACGCCGGCGAGCGGGCTCAGGCGTACGGGTTGCTGGTCAACGCTGCCCGCCGCTCGCGCGACCCGCAGGTCGTCGCCGAGCTGGTGGACCGACTCGGCCGGCTGCGCAACGAGCAGGACCCCGTCCGCGCCGCCGCGCTGAGCGCGCTGGCCTCGGTCGCTCGGCTGCTCACCGCCGCTGCGGCGCCCGGGCTGACTCGGCTGACCACCGACGCCGTCGAGGCGCGGGACGGTTCGACCATGGCCGCGTCCGCGCTGAGCGCGCTGGCCGCGGACACCCTGCAACACCATGTCGACGTGCCGGGGCTGCGTGAGTGGGCGCTGCTGACCATCGACCTGGTCAGCTCCACCGCGCAGGCGCCCGTGTTGCGCCGGTTCGACGTGGTGCTTCGCCGCGGGCAGGAGACCATGGTCGTCGACCGACTATCCGACTGGGTCCGCGCCGCCATGGAGCGTGGCCGCTACGGTCCGCTGTTCGCGCTGACCGCAGCGCTCGGCAAGCGCGCCTGGCGGGTGCCCGCTCTACAGGAACTGCTGTACCAGGCGACCGGCCGGAACAGCCCGGAGTCGGTGACCGCCCGAGCCGTCGAGCTGTGGCTGGACAATCCGCGAGGACGCAGCAACCGGGTCGAGCAGATCCTCACCGCCGACCCGACCACGGTGACGATTCCGGTCGTGTGGCAGGCGATCTGCACCTCCCGCACCGACCTGCTCGACCGAGTGCTCGACCATCCGCCGCGGGGCCGGTTCATCTCCGACCACCTCCGCTGGGTGCCAGGCTGGCCGGTCCACCCCGAGCGGTGGCTGCCTCGCCAACACGCCGCGTACCTGAGGTTGCAGGCACGTGTGGTGGCCGACACCGCGGCCGGCGTACGGCAGCAGGCCGCGGCGATCAGGGCCGCCGCCCCGATCCCTGTACTGGGGCGGGAGCTGGTGCTGCGCTACATCGACTCGCCCACGGTGGTGCTCGCCGAGGCGGCGCTCGGCGCGCTGGTATGGACCGACCAGCCCGCCGAGGCGCTGCCCCTGCTGCTGGAACGTTCCGGCGATGACCGGGCCCGGGTGGCGCTCTACGCGGCCGGGCGCGCCGTGCGGTTCGTGGCACCGTCGCAGCTGCCCGCCGTGCTGCATCCGGTGCTGCTCCACCCTCGCGCCAAGGTGACCAGCCGGAAGGAGGCCGCCCGCCTGCTGGCTCGTTACGGCCCGCCGCAGGTGATGACGGCGCTGCTCGACACGTATACGAACCCGCAGACGCACCGTGACGTCCGCGCGGCGATCGTCTCCGCCGCCCGTCAGCGCCTCGACACGCCGGCGAGCTGGGCCATTTTGGAGACGGCGCTGCGCGGAAGCAGGGAGGAACGCCGCGCCGTACTGGCTGCCTCCGCGAGCGAGGTCGCCGACCGGCACGGGGCACGCTACGCGGCATTCATCACCGACGCGTGCCGCAGCGCGGACCGGGAGATCCGCAGGGCCGCGTTCGGGCAGCTGCCGTACTGGTCCCACTGGGCCGTCGATATCACCGGACTGGTCGTGGAACGGCTCACCGACCTCGGCGAGCACCCCGCCACGATCGAGATCGCTCAGCTGCTGCGCGCCCTGCACGGTGCGGGCCTCGATATCGCCTTCCAGCGCCTCGCCGAGCGCGACGACGCGGACTCCCAGCCGGCCGGACCGGGCGCCGACCGGCCGGCCCGCCGGCGCATCGAAGCCCTGGCGCAGGCAGCATTGATCTGGGTCCGCGGCACACCTCCGGATACCGACCGCTCGGCAGTGGTCACCGCAGCCCGGCAACTCGCCACACACCCCGCCTTCACCGCAACGGCGACAGCGATGCTGGTCGGGTTGGGGCGCCTGGACAACCTCGACGACATCGCGGACCTCTGCGCCGGACGGCCCGCCCTGACCGTCCGCACGGCCACACGAGTAGCTGCCCGTCTGCGGGAACTACCGAACTCCGTCGACGCCACCGTGCTGCGGCCGACAATCCTGCGGCTAGCCGGCCGAGGCGACCTCGGCGGCGGACTGTTCGCCATCGAGCTCACCCGGCCCGGCGCAACCTTCGGATGGTCCGCACCCTGGCGGGACCTCCTACTCCACCTACGCGACCACCCGGATCCCGACGTGCGCGAAGAGGCGTACGCCGTCGACATGACGTAGACCCGCCGTGTACCACGTCCTCACGTACGCCAAAATCAAGTGTGCTGACCTGCCGCGATCGCAACGGCGGCGCTCGGCGGCAACGGCCGAGCAGCGTCGCCCGAATAAGAAGCTGATTGGCACGGACGGACCCTGCTGGCATGATCGTGCGAGCCGTAGGGCGGCCGTGCGGACGCCGCCATGATCGAGGTGGTGCAGTGGGAATCTTCAAGCGGCGACTGCCGACTCCCGTCAAGTGGCTCATGGCCGCCGCCGGGCTGCCGACCGTAGGCGGTGAGATCCCCGTACAGGCCATTGTCATGGAGGTTGTACGTCGCAGTAGTACGCGCGTCGCGGCGACCCTTACCGTGGTCGAGGATTTGCTCGCTGAGAACAGCGACTCGTCGCGTGTCGCACTGGAGTTTCTCGAGGATCTTCAGAACGCGGCGTCGCACCGGACAGAGGGCCTGTTCACCGTAGAGGAGCTGTTGCCGTTGCGAGGACCTCGGACGGTGGACGGCTGGGACTCAGTCGACCGGTTCTGGGCCGCTGTTGTCGCCTGGTGCGACCAGAGCGGGGTAGATCTGGAGTCGAGCGCATCGCTTCGCGCCGTTGAGCATCCGGGACTGCGATCGATCATGTGGCCGTCGAGTCGGAGCCTTTCCGACGGGCGACGCGTTCGCCTCAGCGAGGTGGTGCGGTACGAAAAGGCAACCGGCACGCCGGGCCGACTTCGGGCACCACCCCACGGCATGACAGGCCCAAGGGGACGTTCGACAGGATCACGTGATCGGGGTACACGCAGTGCCGTGAACCGGGCGGCGGCCGGGATAACCGTTCGAGGTCGAACGGCCGCGTGAGGCAGGATGTGGGCGTGATCCTGGTGGTACCCGCGAACCCTCTGCGGCCGCGCTATCCGGACGAGCATTTCGCGGCGGAGCCACAAGCCGCACGTGCTTCGGGGCTCGATGTTGCGGTGGTCGACCACGACGCGCTGGCACGGGGCGCAGATGCGCGTCGCGCGGTCGCATCGGTGCCGGGCAGCGGTATAGCCGTTTACCGCGGCTGGATGCTGACCAGCCAGCGGTACGCCGCGTTCGTCGAGGCGCTCGCCGAACGCGGTGTGGTATTGAGGACCGGTGGTGAGCAGTACCGGCGGGCACATGAGCTTCCTGGCTGGTATGCCGCTCTGGCCGCGGTCACCCCGCCGTCGGCGTGGACCACGGGCCCGGCACAGACGGACTTCGACCGCGCGCGTGTCGAACTGGGCGCGGGACCGGCGGTGCTCCGTGACTACAGCAAGTCGATGAAGCACTACTGGGACGAGGCCGCGTTCATCCCCGACCTCGAGGACAGCGCGGCCGCGTGGAGCGTGGCGAGCCGGTTTCTGGAACTGCGCGAGGACGACTTCGTGGGCGGGTTCGTGCTGCGGCGCTTCGAGCGGTTCGCCTGCGCCGAAGTCCGCACCTGGTGGATCGACGGCGTATGCGTCCTGACCGGACCGCATCCCGACAGCCCCAACGACTCCGCACCGATCGAACTCGACCTGGCCCCGATCGCACCGTTGATCGCCCGACTCGGCCTGCCCTTCGTCACCGTGGACCTCGCGCTGCGCACGGACGGCGTATGGCGGGTCATCGAACTCGGCGACGGGCAGGTCAGCGACCGACCAACCACCATCGAAACCCAAACGATGATCACGGCCGATCGTCTCCCAGAATTCTCCCCGGCGGGTGTAGCCGCAGGCCGTATGGGCTCCGCACCTCCTTCACTTGGAGTCTGCAACCATTTGCCGCGTGGCGGACTGGGACGAGGGCGACGAACGAACTACTCACGCATGGATCGTCTTCTATCGTCGGCGTGGTCGCTGGTATCAGCAACGTGCGTGCCGAATCCTGCTCGACGGCGTTCCGACCGTCAAAGTCCGCCGTGGGCAGGGGGTCACCGTACCGGTTCGCCCCGGGGTTCACACGGCTCGAGCTACCGTCGCGGCGGCGGGCAGCCGTCCTGTGGAGTTCGAGGTGCAGCCGGGCTCGCAGGTCCGGGTCAGAGTGGAGCACGCGGGCCGGTTCTTGCTCGGCCTGTGGAGGGCGTTCACCTTCACGCACTGGCTTCGGCTTGTCGTGGAACCTCAGACTGAAGTCCCCGCGCGCGAGTCGTAGTTTTCTCAGGCTGGGCGCTGGCTTCCCGGTGGCGCAGGTTCTACCCGACCAGGCCGCGCCGGCCGGTCCAGGTGGAGCGCCTTACTGGACGTACGACCTGGACCGGCCGGGCGCGGTCTGGTTGCCTTTGGTGCGTCACTGGTGAGCCGACGACGGAGCTTCCCGGAGCGCCGAGGTCCAGGGCGAGTAGCCCTGGCCGCCGCAGGCATGATCCGGGTCGGAGGGCCGGAGGCCTTACCCGCCGGAGGCTTCTTCGCGGCCGCTTCGGCTGTCTGTGAGGTCTGCACCGGCGGCGGGGCTTGGCAGTGCTTCGGTTCCGTGCCACATCGCTGGTGGCCATGTCGGTTCGGCCAGCGGCGGGGGCTTGTGCAGGCGGAAGAGATCCTTGAAGAAGGCCCGGAGCACCGCCGACTGCAGGCCGTTGAAGAGCGAGGAGTACTGGTACATCAGCACAGGCAGGCTCGCGGCTGTCATAACGAAGCCGACGAGGAAGGCGGCCATGCCGGCCAGGACGACCGCAATGCCTACCGCGTTAGGCACGTGACCCGACGCCAGCAGCCCAAAGGCGAACGTCGCCGCGAACGCGGGAACTGCGGTTTGAGTTCCCCGGATCCAGAGACGCCATCTTGTGGTACGCCGAAGATCCTCGATCGGGTCCACGGTCACCGCCAGTCAGCTTCACAATTCGTGCGAGTCCAGGCTGATCGTCGCACGGTGGGCTTCGGCGCGGTAGGGCAGCACGGCGCGATGGCGTCCGGAAAGGCCGGGAGCGTCCGGGCCGGCCGGCCTGCCGTAGCGGCGGTCCCCGGTGGTCACGCAGCGTCGACGAACCTCAGCTGCGTTCGGTAGACGCAGAGTAACTGCGGCCCCGGCTTCCTCCCGGTGAGGTTGTCCGGGGCTTCGTGGTGCCCGCCTGCGGTCGACACGGTCCGGGGTCGGCGCGCCGGGAGCGCCAGCGGCAAGGCGCGCCGTGCCCCGGACGAGCCCGCACAGCGCCCGCTTGCGGCCGCCTTGAAGACGTATGGAAAGTTCTCACGGGGATGATGTTGGAGCCGTGTCCGGTCTCATGACCTGCGTGACACATCAGTAACAGGACCTGCGTGACACTCCGCCGAATGCTGGTGGAGTTGACCGTGACAGAGCAGCGTTATCGGGCCGTGTTGGAGGTCCAGGCCGGGGTGCCGGTGACCGAGGTCGCCGAGCGGTTCGGGGTATCCCGCCAGGCAATTCACCGCTGGGTCAGCTGGTACCGCGATCAAGGCTTGGACGGGCTGACCGACCGGCCAAGCCGCCCACGTAGCTCACCGAGGCAGACCCCGCCAGAAGTGGAAGCGGCGATCTGCGAACTGCGCCGCAACCATCCGCGATGGGGTGCCCGGCGGATCGAGTTCGAGCTGGGCCGCAACGGCTGTCCCGGACCGGTCCCGTCGCGGATGACCGTGCATCGGGTCCTGATCCGGCACGGCCTGGTCGAAGTCGTCCCTCGCCGGCGCCGCCGGGAGGACTACAAGCGGTGGCAGCGCGAGGTGCCGATGGAACTGTGGCAGCTGGACATCGTCGGCGGCATCCGCCTGGCCGATGGTGGCGAAGCCAAGGTCGTGACTGGGGTGGACGACCATTCCCGGTTCTGCGTCATCGCTACCGTGGTCCGCAAGGCCACCGGCCGGGCCGTGTGCCTGGCGTTCGCTGAGGCGCTGCAACGGTTCGGGATCCCCGACGAGGTGCTGACCGACAACGGCAAGCAGTTCACCGGACGGTTCAACCAGCCCCGCCCTGCGGAGGTGATGTTCGAACGGATCTGCCGGGAAAACGGCATCGTGGCGCGGAACACGAAGCCCCGCACGCCGACCACGACCGGGAAAGTGGAACGCTTCCACCAGACCCTGCAACGGGAACTCCTCGACGACGTCCCGGTCTGGCCTGACATCGAGACCGTCCAGGCGGCGATCGACGAGTTCCGCACCGAGTACAACACCAACCGGCCGCATCAGTCCCTGGACATGGCGTTCCCCGCCGACCGGTTCATCCCCCGGCAGACCGACGAACGGCTGCCGCTGCGACTGCCATCCACGCTCACAGGGGCCACGTCCCGACCTCAACCGGTACCCGACCCACCACAGACGTCCGTCCCGGTCGCCGCCGGGCCAGGGACGCCCACCCCGCCGGTGCTGTCGGCCAACGGTGCTGACCCGGTCAACCTCGCCGTGGAGTTCACCCGCGTCGTGCCCGCCTCCGGGAACCTGACCGTCTGCGGCCAACAGTTCTGGCTCGGCCCCGACCGGGCCGGCACCACCGTGACGTTCTGGGCCGACACCACCGTCGTGCACCTGCTCACCAACGGCGTGCGACTCAAGACCGTGCCATCCCGGCTGACCATCACCCAGTTGCACCAACTCTTGGACGGTGACGGCCACCCTGCCGGGCTACCACCCATCCAGACCGGCCCCGTCCACCCCGGCGGACCGATCGAGGTCGACCGGCTCGTCAACGCCACCGGCCTGATCACCCTGGCCGGCCGGCAACACCCCATCGGCTACCACTTCGCCGGCAGGCGGGTTACCGTCCGCATCGACCGCGGCATCCTGCAGATCACCGCCGACGGCGTCCTCCTGCGCAGCCTGCTCAACCCGTTGACCCCCGCCGACCTGGCCCGCATCCGCGACGCCCGCCCCGCCGGCCCACCACCCCAACCCGCACCCGAACCCGTCCGGGTCGAACGTCGGGTCAGCTGCCGCGGCTCTCTAACCGTTGCCCGCCAACGCATCCACATCGGCATGGCCCGCGCCGGCATCACCGTCACCGTCGAAACCGCCGACAACACCTTCCGCGTCTACGACGGTCCGGAATTACTCACCGAGGTCCCCCGCACCACCACCCAACCGATCGCCCGGTTCAAGGTCCGAAAACCCGAACCTCCACGCCACCGCGACCCGGCACAATGACCCGGTGTCCCTCGACGAGCACCAGTTGCGGCAGCTCCTCCACACCCTGGACGACCCAGATCACCTCGAATTCCCCGCCGGCTACGACCATCGCCGCACCCGGGATCGGTTCGAGCAGCTGGTGCAGCGACTTGACACGGACTTCGGCGGCAAGTGCCAGGCTGACCGCCACGTCCAGGACGCCAGCCTCCACGGCCGCATTGAACTCCCCGCAGAGTCCACCGCTACCGGCCGGCCCCTCGTCGTAAGGGGCCTCACGGGAATTACCTGGTTGCGATTCCATAGTGTCCAGTGGGTG
>JBDZVD010000176.1:0-10303 GCA_040255525.1 Micromonosporaceae bacterium
CCCGGCTGCCCAGGGCGACCGCCGGCCGGCTGCTGGAGCTGACCGTCGCCGCCACGCGGCTGCTGGCCGCCGACCCGCAGCGCCCGCTCACCGCGCTGGACGCGCGGGCCGACTCCGGCCCGGCCGGCGACGTGGACGCCCACACCTGCCTGCACACCCTGGTCGGCGCGGCGGCCCGCGCCCGGCCGGACGCGATTGCGGTCAGCCAGCACGGCGCGCAGCTCAGCTACCGCGCACTGGACGCGTGGTCCGACCGGCTCGCTGCGGCGCTGCGCGACCGGGGCGTGGGGCCCGAGACGCTGGTCGGCCTCTGCCTGGAGCCGTCGCCGCGGTTCGTCGTCGCCGCGTTGGGCATCGTCAAGGCGGGTGGGGCGTACCTGCCGATGGACCCCGCCGATCCGGTGCTGCGCCGCACCGGGCTGTGCGCGGACGCCGGGGTGCGGCTCGTGGTGACCCGGCACGGCCTGTTCGGCCCGGGCGTCGAGCAGCTGTTCGTGGACGAGCCCGGAGGCTGGCCGCCGCCCGCGCCCGCGCCCCGGGTCCACCCGGCCGGCCTGGCGTACACCATCTACACCTCGGGCAGCACCGGGCAGCCCAAGGGCGTCCAAGTGAGCCACGCCAGCCTGGCCGGTCTCATCGCGGGCTTGCGGCGGGCGGTACCGGCCGCCGCCGGTGCCACGGTCTGGTCGCTGACCCACTCGCCGGCCTTCGACGTGTCGGTCTTCGAGATGTGGGCCGCGCTCACCGCGGGCGGCCGGCTGGTCGTACCGGCCGCCGGGCTCGCCCGTACCCCCGACGAGCTGTGGTCGTACCTGGTGCGGGAGCGGGTCGCGGTGCTCAGCCAGACGCCCAGCGCATTCGGCGAGCTGACCCCGGTCGCGCTGCGCGCCGGCGCGCCCGGCTCGCTGGCCGCCGTGCTGCTGGCCGGGGAGGCCTGCGAGGTGGCCCGGTTCCGGCGCTGGTTCGACGTGCCCGGGCGGCCCGCGCTGGTGAACCTCTACGGCATCACCGAGACCACGGTGCACGCAATGGTCCGCGAGTTGCACCCGAGGGACGCGCAGGCCGCGGTGAGCCCGATCGGCAGGGCCATTCCCGGCCAGCTGGTCGTGGTACGGGACGGGGACGGGGTACCGGTGCCCGACGGCGGCCGGGGTGAGCTGTACGTCGGCGGAGTGGGGTTGGCCCGCGGGTACCGCAACCGTCCCGGCCTGACCGCCGAGCGGTTCGTACCGGTGCCCGGCGGCTGGCCGGGCGCCCGGTGGTACCGCTCCTCGGACGCGGCCCGGGTGCTGCCCGGCGGCACCGACGTGACCTACCTGGGCCGGCTGGACGACCAGCTGAAGCTGCGCGGGTACCGGATCGAGCCGGGCGAGATCGAGGGCGTGCTGCTGACCCACCCGGGGGTACGGGCCGCGGCCGTGGTACCGCACGCCGCCGGGCAGCGCGGTTACCTCACCGGGTACGTCGTGCTGGACCGGCCGGACGGCGAGCGGGACGAGGACACGCTGCGCCAGTACCTCGCCGAGCGGCTGCCCCGCTACCTGGTGCCCGCCCGGCTCGTCGTGCTCGACGCGCTGCCGCTGACGCGCAACGGCAAGGTGGACCGCGCGGCGCTGGCCGCCCGGGTCGAGCCGGTGCCCAGCCGGGCGGCCGAGGACCGGCCGCGCACCGCGACCGAGCGGACCCTGGCCGCGATCCTGGCCGGGCTGCTGGGCGTCGACGAGTCCGCGGTCGGGCTGCGCGACAACGTGTTCGATCTGGGCGGCGACTCGCTGACGGTGACCCAGTTCCATGCCCGGATCGTGGAGACCTTCCGCGTCGACCCGCCGGTCCGCCGGATCTACCAGGCGCTGGACATCACCTCGCTGGCCGCGACCGTCGACGAGCTGCGTGCGCAGTGGCAGCGCGAGGCGGTCCGCAGCGCGCTGGCGGAGGTCGGCGCGGCACCGGGGGAGCAGCCGTGAGCGCGCCAGCCGGGACCACCATCGTCGCGATCGCCCGGCGGCATGCCCACGAGATCCCGGACCGCCCGGCGTACGTGTTCCTGCCCGATGGGCAGACCGAGGCCGCGCGCTATGACTTCGCCCGAGTGGACCTGCGCGCCCGCGCGGTCGCCGCGGCGCTGCGCGAACGCGGGTTGGCCGGCGAGCGGGTGCTCGTCGGATACCCGTCCGGACTGCCCTATGTGGAGGGATTCCTGGGCTGCCTGTACGCGGGCGCCATCGCGGTGCCGGTCGACAGCCCGGTCGCCGAGTCCAGCCGGCACCGGCTGCGCGCCATTGTCGCGGACTGCGCCCCGGCCGCGCTGCTCACCGGGGTGCCGGTCGACGGGGTGCCGGAGCTTCTCGGCCTGCCCACACTGGACGTAGCCGCGGTCCCGGACTCCGCCGCGGACGGGTGGCCGGACCGCCTGCCCGACCCGGACGCGCTGGCCTTCCTCCAGTACACGTCGGGATCCACCCGTACCCCGCGCGGGGTCATGGTCAGCCACCGCAACATCGTGGCCAACGAGCGGCTCATCGCCGCCGCCTGCCGGCACGACGAGGGCTCCACGTTCGTCGGCTGGCAGCCGCTGTTCCACGACATGGGGCTGGTGGCCAACCTGATGCAGCCGCTGTACCTGGGCGCGCTGTCGGTGCTGATGCCGCCGATGGCCTTTCTGCAACGCCCGCTGCGGTGGCTGGCCGCGATCGGCCGGTACCGGGCGCACACCAGCGGGGGACCCAACTTCGCGTACGACATGTGCGTCGCCGCCGCGACCGCGGACGCCTGCGCCGGCCTGGACCTCGCCAGCTGGCGGGTCGCGTTCAACTCGGCCGAGCCGGTGCGGGCCGCCACCATGGACCGGTTCACGGAGACCTTCGCCCGGTACGGCTTCCGCGCCGCGGCGCACTTTCCCTGCTACGGCCTGGCGGAGGCCACCCTGCTGGTGACGGGCCCGGGCCGGGACGAGCCGGCAACGGTGCTGGCCGCCGACCCGGCGGCGCTGCGCGGCGGCACGGTGCGCGCCGCCGCACCCGGTACCTCCGGCGTCCCGCTGGTCAGCAGCGGTACCCCCGGGGTCGGCGCGCAGCTGCGCATCGCCGATCCGGTCACCGGCCTACCGTGCCCGCAGGACACCGTCGGTGAGATCTGGGTCGCCGGCGACCCGGTGGCCGGCGGCTACTGGGCGGCGCCCGAGGAATCGTCCGCCACCTTCGGCGCGACCCTGCCCGACGCGCCGGGCCTGCGCTTCCTGCGCACCGGTGACCTCGGTTGCCTGCGCGACGGCCGGCTCTACGTCACCGGCCGAGCCAAGGACATGCTCGTGGTCCGCGGGCAGAACCACTACCCGCAGGACATCGAGCGTGCCGCCGAGGATGCCTACGAGGGGCTCCGGCCGGGCGCCGCCGCCGCGATCCCGATCGACGTGGCCGGGGCCGAGCGCCTGGTGCTCTGCTGTGAGCTGCGCTCGTACAAGGACCGGCCGCCGGTGCCGGTGCTCGCCGAGCGGATCCGCGCGGCGTTGCTGCGCCGGGAGGGCATCGACCTGCACGCACTGGTCGTGCTGCGACGCGGCGGGGTGCCGAGGACGACCAGCGGCAAGGTGCGCCGGCGGGCCTGCCGCGATGGGTACCTGGCGGGGACTCTGCCGGTGTACGGGCAGGCCGTGCTCGCCGCGACCGGTGCGCCCCTGCCGGCGCTGGGCGATCTGCGCGCGCTCGGCCCGGCGGCCGGGGCGCGGCGGCTCGCCGAGGCGCTGCTCGACCTCGTCGCCGCGCGGCCGGACGCCGGTCAACCGGTCGCCGGCCGGGCCGATCCCGGCCGGTCGCTGGCCGAGTTGGGCGTGAACTCCGTCGGCGCGCTGGCCGTGCATCACGCGCTGCGCCAGGGGTACGGGGTGGACCTCGGGCTGGCCGGTGTGCTCGCCGCGGCCAGCGTCACCGAGCTGGCCGCCCGGGTGCTCGACGCCGCGCCGGTGGACACCGCGCCGGTGGACACCGCGCCGGTGGACACCGCGCCGGTGGATGATGCACAGTCCATTGTGGACAACGGGTCGCCGGCCGGGGAGTGGTTGCCGCTGACCGAGCGGCAGCGCGCCCTGTGGTACGAGCAGCGGCTCGCCCCCCAGTCGGCCGGCTACCACCTGGCCCGCGCGCTGGCCGTCCGGGGCGTCCCGGCCGCGCGCTGGACGGCCGCCGTCGACCGGCTGGTCCGCGCCCACCCCGGGCTGCGCACCGCGTTCGAGGAGCGCGACGGCGAGCCCGGCTGCCGGGTGCTGCCGTCCGGTCCGGCGCTGCGCCACGCGGACGCGACCGCCCTGACCGAGGCGGAGTTCGCGGCCGTCCTGCGGGAGGAGGCGGACCGGCCGTTCCCGCTGCCCGGTGGGGCACCCGTGCGGTTGACCGTGTGGCAGCGGGACGGCGGGACCAGCGTGCTGCACCTGGTCGCGCACCACCTGGTCGCCGACTTCTGGTCGCTGGGCGTGCTGCTGCGCGAACTGGCCGCCCATCTGCGCTCGGCGGAGCCGGTCGGGCCGGCCGATCCCGGGCCGGCCGCAGTGCTCGCCACGCAGCAGCGGTACGCCGGCTCGGCCGATCGCGACCGGGACGCGGCCTACTGGCGCGACCACCTCGCCGCGGTACCGGACGTGCTGGACCTGCCGACCGACGGCCCGCCGCCGCCCGTGCGCGGCTTCGCCGGCGCGGGCCTGGCGTTCCGGATCGGCGCGCGGCTCACCGCGCGGCTGCGCGCGCTCGCCGCCGCCCGGGGCTGCACCCTGTTCACCGTCCTGCTGGCCGGCTACCAGTTGCTCCTGCACCGGTACGCCGGCCGCGACGATCTCGTGGTGGGTACCCTGCTGGCCGGGCGGGACGACCCGGACCTTGCCGGCCTGGTGGGCTACCTGGTCGACGTGGTACCGGTGCGCTCGCGGACCCGCGCGGGGCAGCCGTTCACCGAGTTCCTCGCCGGTACCGGCCGGGCGATCCGGGGCGCGCTGGCGCACGGCCGGTACCCGTTCCACCGCATCGTGGCCGACCTCGACCCGGCGCGCACCCCCGGCCGCGCGCCCCTCGTGCAGAGCCTGTTCGCGATGCACCGCGAGCACGGCGACGGCGGCGACGGGCTGCGCGCCCTCGCCCTGGGCATACCCGGCACCCTGGAACTGGACGGCCTGCGCGCCGAGGTCGTCCCCGCCCCGCGCCGCTGGGCCCAGTTCGACCTGTCGCTGCACCTGGCCGAGGTCGGCACCGGCCTGGCCGGGGTTTGGGAGTACCGCACCGACCTGTTCGCCGAGCCGACGGTCGCCGCAATGGCCGCCGCGCTGACCCGGTTGCTTGAGGCCATCGCCGACCGGCCCGGCGCCCCGGCGGACCGGTTGTCCACAGTCGACCGAGCCACCCGGGAACGGTTGCTGGCCCACGCGGGCGGGCCGGTCGTCCCGCGACCGGACGGGACCGGGCTGCACCACCTGGTGGCCGGCGCCGCGCGCCGGCATCCCGGTTCGGTCGCGGTGGTCGCGCCGGCCGACCCCGACTCGGGCGGGGACGCGACCCACCTGACCTACCGCGCGCTGGACCGGGCCGCCCGGCGGGTCGCCGGCGGCCTGCGCGCCCGGGGGATACACCCGGACCAGCCGGTGGCGGTGCTCGCCCGGCGCGGGCTCGACCTCGTGGTGGCGTACCTCGGCGTGCTCTACGCCGGTGCCGCGGTGTTCCCCCTCGACCCGGACGACCCGGACGCCCGGCTGGCCGGCGTGCTCGCCGACGCCGGCGCTCCGCTGGTGCTGAGCGGGCCGGGGTTGGCCGAGCGGGCCACCCGGCTGCCGGTACCGGCGCTGGCGATCGGCGAGGTGGCCGGTGCGCCGGCCGAGCCGGCCCGGGTGCACCCGGCCCAGGCGGCGTACCTGCTCTACACCTCCGGCTCCACCGGCGTACCCAAGGGCGTGCTGGTGCCGCACGCCGCGATCGTCAACCGGATCCGGTGGATGCAGGAGGAGTACCGGCTGCGCCCGGCCGAGCGGGTGCTGCACAAGACTCCGGTCACCTTCGACGTGTCGCTGTGGGAGCTGTTCTGGCCGCTGGCCGAGGGCGGCTGCCTGGTGCTCGCCGCGCCCGCCCGGCACCGCGACCCCCGGTACCTGCTGGACGTGCTGGCCCGCGAGCGGGTGTCCACCGTGCACTTCGTACCCACCGTGCTGGCCCCCGTGCTCGCCGAGGCGGCCCGGCCGGGTGCCCCGGTGCCCGCGCCGCGCCGGGTGGTGTGCAGCGGTGAGGCGCTGCCGGCCCGGCTCGCCACCGCAGCCGCGCAGCGGTTCGGCGCGCAGGTGCACAACCTGTACGGGCCGACCGAGGCGGCCGTGGACGTGACCGCCTGGCACCATGTGCCCGGGGATCCCGGGCCCGTGCCGATCGGCCGGCCGATCGCGAACGTGTCCTGCCGGGTGCTTGACCGGCACGGGGTACCCGTGCCGCCGCGCGCGACCGGCGAGCTGGTACTGGCCGGCCGGTGCCTGGCGCGCGGGTACCTGAACCGGCCGGGGCTGACAGCCGCGCGGTTCGTACCCCTCGCCGACGCGGGGCCCGGTGCCCGCGGGTACCGGACCGGCGACCTGGCGCGGATCCGGCCGGACGGGGCGCTGGAGTTTCTCGGCCGCGGCGACCACCAGGTGAAGCTGGGCGGGAACCGGGTCGAGCTGGGCGAGGTCGCCGAGGCGCTGCGCCGCCGTCCGGGTGTGGTGGACGCCGTGGCCGTCGTGGCGGGCGATTCGCCGGCGCTGGTGGCGTACGTGGTCACGCCGGCCGGGTCTACTGTGGACGGCCTGCGGGCCGAGCTGGCGGAGCAGCTGCCCGGGTATATGGTGCCCACCGCGATCGTCGCGGTGGACCGGTTTCCGGTCACCGCCAGCGGAAAGCTCGACCGGGCCGCGCTGCCGGACCCCGTTCCCGCACCCGGCGCCGCCGGGGCGCCCGCCGACACGGCCACCGAGCGGCGCCTGGCGGAGCTGTGGCGCGCGCACCTCGGCCGGCCGGTCGGCGTCGATCAGGACTTCTACGCGGCCGGCGGGGACTCGATGATGGCCCTGCGGCTGGTCGGCGCGGCCCGCGACGCCGGAATGCCGGTCACCGTCACGGATCTGTTGCGGCACCGCACCATCCGGGCAGTGGCCGGGCTGCTGGACCGAGGCGGGTCCACCGTGGACGACGGGGAGCCGGAACCGTTCGCGCTGTATCCGCCGGCGGCCGGCCGGCCCGGCGTGGTCGACGCGTACCCGATCAGCATGGCCCAGCGCTCGATCCTGCACCAGCAGAGCGTCCACCCCGGCTACGAGGTGTACCTGACCAGCCTCGAAGCCCACGTCCCGCTGCGCCGCGAGGCGCTCGCCGCCGCTGTGGCCGGCGCGGTGGCCCGGCACCCGTACCTGCGCTCCCGCTTCGACCTGGCCGCGGCCGGGGGCCCGGTGCAGCTGGTACACGCCGAGCTGCCGCCGGCTCTGGAGGTCGTGGACCTGCGCGAGCTGCCCGGTCCCGAGCGGGAGCGGGCGGTACGCGGCTGGCTGGCGGCCGAGCGGCGGCGCCGGTTCGACACCGGCACCGGCCCGCTCGTCCGGTTCGCCGCGCACGACCTGGGCGGCTCGTTCCGGCTCACGGTCAGCAGCTTCGGCCTCGACGGATGGTGTGACGCCACGCTGCTGACCGAGCTGCTGTCCGACTACGCCGGCCGGTTGCGCGGGGCACCGCCCCGGCTCGCCGCGCCGCGCACCACCTACCGCGCGTTCGTGGCCGCCGAGCTGGCCGCCATCGACTCCCCGGCACACCGCCGGTTCTGGCGCGACGAGCTGGCCGGCGCCCGGCCGACCCGCCTGCCCCGGGATTGCCGGCCGGGGGCCGGGGACGCGACCGTCCGCCGGTACCTGGTCCCGCTGCCGTCGGCGGTGGAGGACGGGATGGTCGACCGGGCCCGGTCGCTCGGGGTGAGCGTCAAGCACGTGCTGCTGGCCGCGCACGTCCAGGTGCTCGCCGCGGCCACCGGGCGCGCGGAGGTGGTCACCGGTCTGCAGATGAACGGCCGCCCCGAGCGCGCCGACGGGGACCGGGTCATCGGCATGTTCAACAACATCGTCCCGCTGCGCCTGCGCCTGGCCGGCCTGGACCGGCTGGCGCTCGTACACGCCGTGGCGCGCGCCGAGGCCCGGCTGACGCCGTACCGGCGCTATCCGCTGGTCGAGGCGCAGCGCCGGTACGGTGCCGCGAAGCTGTTCGACACGCTGTTCGTGTACACGCACTTCCACGCGTACCAGCGGCTGTCCACAATGGATGATATTCGGGTGTCCGGCCTGTACGCGCCCGACCAGACCTACCTGCCACTGACCGCGCACGGCAACGTGGACGCCTGGTCTGGCCGGCCGCGGCTGCTGCTGGAGTTCGACCCGCGGGAGTTCACCGAGGACCGGGTGCGCGAGATCGGCGGAGACTACGCGGACGCGCTCGCCGGGTTCGTGGCCGACCCCCACGGCGCGGTCGGCCTCTCCGCCGCGCCGGCCGGCGGTGGGGCGGTCGACCCGCCCGACGCGCTGACCGGCGACGCGCTGGCCGGGCTGGTCGAGCGGCTGCGCGGGCTGACCGAGGAGGAGACGGCGGCGCTGCTCGCCCGCCGCGCCGGTGCGGAGGTGGGGGGCCATGGAGCTTGATGACCGGATCGCCGGCTTGTCGGAGGCGAAACGCGAGCTGCTCGCGCGGTGGTTGGAGGGTGAGGCGGAGCGCCGGGCGTCCGCGGCGTACGCCCTGCCCGGCACCGATGCTGAGCGGACCCTCGCCGAGATCTGGCAGGACGTGCTGGAGGTGTCCCGGGTCGGGGTGGACGACGACTACTTCGAGCTCGGCGGGGATTCGATCCACGCGATCGTCATCGTGGGTCGGGCGCAGCAGGCCGGCCTCCAGTTCGACGCGCCGGACCTGTTCGAGCAGCGGACCGTGCGCCGGGTCGCCGCGCGCGCCACGGCCGCGGCACTACCCCCGGCCGCGACGCTACCCCCGGCCGCGATGCCCCGCCCCGGCGCCGAGCAGCCGCTGACCCCGTTGCAGCAGGGCATGCTGTACCACGCGGTGGGCGGCAGCACGCCCGGGGCGTACCTGGTCCAGCTGCGCTGCGAGATCACCGGCGAGCTGGACTTGGCCGCCTACCGGGCGGCCTGGCGGGCGGTCTTCGCGGCGAACCCGGCGCTGCACAGCGTGGTGCGGTGGACCGGCGGTGAACAGCCCCGGCAGCGGTTCGACCCGGGCCTGGTGATGCCGGTGGAGGTGGTCGACCACACGGGGCTTGCCGGACCGGCGGCCGACGAGGCGTTCGCGCGGCTGCTGGAGGACGACCGGTTGCGCGGGTTCGACCTGGAGACCGGCCCGCTGATGCGGCTGGTGCTGGTGGCCGAGGGGCCGGCGCGGCACCGGTGCGTGTGGACCTACCACCACCTGATCATGGACGGCTGGTCCCAGCAGCGCCGGTGAGCCGGCGCTGCCGCGCGCCCGGCCGTCCTTTGTGGAGTACCTTGGCTGGCTCGCCGACCGGCCGGAGCCGCCCGACGGGTTCTGGCGGGCGCGGTTCGCCGGCCTGCCCGGGGCGACGCGGGTGGCCGGCCCGGGCTGTGTCGATGGCCAGCTGGTCACGGCGGCCCGCCCCCAGGTCGGTCTGCCGCTGCCGCCCGGCACCGGGGACGCGCTGGACTCGCTCTCCGGCCGGCACGGGGTCACCCCGGGAACGGTGGTGCACGCCGGCTGGGCGCTGCTGCTGTCCATCCACTGTGGACAACCTGACGTGCTGTTCGGCTCGACGGTCGCCGGGCGCCCGGCCGAGCTGCCCGGGGCCACCGAGTGCGTCGGCATGTTCGCCAACACGCTGCCGCTGCGCGTCCGCTGCCCGGCCGAGCTGCCCGTGCTGGACTGGCTGCGCGGCGTGCAGCGCGAGCTGGTCGAGCTGCGCACCCAGCAGCACGTGGCGCTGAGCCGGATCGAACGGGCGGCCGGGCTCACCTACGGAGGCGGGCTGTTCGACAGCATCGTGGTGGTGGAGAACTTCCCGACCTGGATCCGGGGCGGCGACGAGGTCGCGGGCCTGCGCGTGGACCGGCTGGCGGTGGTGGTCGAGGAGGGGTACCCGCTGGTCCTGGAGTTCACCCCGGGGCCGGCGGCGACCCTGCGCGCCCGCTACGACGAGCGCCGCATGGACCGGGCCGCGGTGCGCGGGGCGCTGCGCGCGCTGGCCGCGTTCCTGGCGGCGGTGCTCGCCGGTCCGGCGGGCGACCTGGGCGCGCTGCGCGAGCGGATCG
>JBDZVD010000177.1:0-10213 GCA_040255525.1 Micromonosporaceae bacterium
ATCTTCGAGGAGTTCAAGGGCACCGGCAACGCCGAGCTCAAGCTGGACCGGAAGATCGCCGACAAGCGGGTCTTCCCGGCCATCGACATCGACCCGTCCAGTACGCGCAAGGAGGAGATCCTGCTCGCGCCGGAGGAGTTGGCGATCGTGCTCAAGCTGCGCAAGGTGCTGCACGCGCTGGACTCCCAGCAGGCGCTCGACCTGCTGCTGACCCAGTTGAAGAAGAGCCGCACGAACATCGAGTTCCTGATGCAGATCGCCCAGTCGACACCGGGCGAGTAGCGGCGAAGACGGAGGAGCCCCGGCCACCCCGGCCGGGGCTCCTCCGTCTTTCCGGGCTTCGTCCGGCGGGCTGCGCAACCGGGTCGCAGACGGCCAGCCGCGCCCGCACGAGTGCCGGAGCGGCGACCGAGCCGCCCCGCCTTGCAGTCCCGGGTCACCGGCTGCGCGGACGCCCGGCCGGAGCGCGGATCACCTGGAATAGGCCCCCGGTGGGGCGTGTTACACCCAAGCCATGGCACACTAGTTGCCGCTTGCGGTTCCGGTTCACGCCTCGATCACCCCGAGGCGACCCGGCGACCAGGACGAAAGGACACAAACGGCATGAAGCCCGACATTCACCCGCAGTACGGGACCACCGTGGTCACCTGTTCCTGCGGGCACACCTTCACCACCCGCAGCACCGCGAAGAACGGCCAGATCCACGCCGAGACCTGCAGCGAGTGCCACCCGTTCTACACCGGCAAGCAGCGCGTGCTCGACACCGCCGGCCGGGTCGCCAAGTTCCAGCAGAAGTACGCGAAGGCCGCCGCGAAGAAGGCCAAGTAGCGACGTTCACGGCGCCCGCTCCCGATCGCCTCGGGGGTGGGCGCCGTTCGCATGTGAGGGATCGATGATGACCGCAGATCAACGTGCCTCCTCCGCCGGCACCGCCGACGGTCGTGATCGACTGACCTCTCTCCTCGACGAGTACGCCGAGCTCGAACGGCGCCTCGCGGACCCGGCGATCCACACCGACCAGGCCGCCGCGCGCCGGGTCGGCCGCCGGTTCGCCGAGCTGACCCCGATCTACAAAGCCGCCGAGGAGCTGTCCCAGGTCCGTGAGGACCTGGCGGCGGCCCGCGAGCTGGCCGCCGAGGACGCCGGGTTCGGCGCCGAGGCGGCCGCGCTGGAGCACACGCTGCCCGGCCTGGAGGAGCGCCTCGCCGAGCTGCTCATCCCGCGTGACCCGGACGACGGCAAGGACGTCATCCTGGAGATCAAGGCCGGCGAGGGCGGTGAGGAGTCGGCGCTGTTCGCCGGGGACCTGCTGCGCATGTACCTGCGGTACGCGGAACGGCGCGGCTGGGTCACGGAGGTGCTCGACAACCAGGAGTCGGACCTCGGCGGCGTCAAGGACGTCGCCGTCGCGGTCAAGACCAAGGGGGTACCCGAGGGCGGGCACGGGGTCTGGTCGAGGCTCAAGTGGGAGGGCGGCGTCCACCGGGTCCAGCGGGTACCGGCGACCGAGTCGCAGGGGCGCATCCACACGTCGGCGGCCGGGGTGCTGGTCACCCCGGAGGCGGAGGAGACCGAGGTCTCGATCGACCCCGGCGACCTGCGGGTGGACGTGTTCCGGTCCAGCGGACCGGGTGGGCAGAGCGTCAATACCACCGACTCGGCGGTACGCATCACCCACCTGCCCTCCGGCATCGTGGTCTCCTGCCAGAATGAGCGCTCCCAGCTGCAGAACAAGGACCGCGCCATGCGGATGCTGCGGGCGAAGCTCGCTCAACTGGCCCAGGAACAGGCCGCCGCGGCCGCATCGGACGCGCGGAAGGCGCAGGTACGCACCGTCGACCGGTCGGAGCGCATCCGCACGTACAACTTCCCGCAGAACCGGATCTCGGACCACCGGATCGGGTACACCGGGTACAACCTCGATCTGGTCATGGCCGGCGACCTCGACGGCGTGCTGGACGCGCTGACCGAGGCGGACCGGCAGGCCCGGCTGGCCGGGGAGGACCACCTGAGCCGGCGCTGAGCCGGCAACCGGGGCTAACTCGCCTTCATCTCCAGCATCGCCCGGTCCGCGGCCGCGAACGCTTCGGCGATCCGGCCGCGGGCGGTCACCTCGGACCAGCCGATGGTGACCCCGACCGGGGTGCCCGGGACCAGCGTCGACCAGTCCTCGCTGTCGACCGCGCCGACGATCCGGTGGGCGATCTCGCGGGCCCGGTCCGCGTTGGTGTCCGGCAGGACGACGACGAACTCGTCGCCGCCGTACCGGGCCACGAAGTCGCCCCGGCGCATGACCCGGGCCAGTACGCCGGCGATGCGTTGCAGCACCAGGTCGCCGGACAGGTGCCCGTGCACCGTGTTGACCAGCTTGAACCCGTCCAGGTCGCAGACCCCGATGATCACCTGGTGGCCCTCGCCGACCAGCTTGGCCACGTGCTGCTCCAGGAAGCGGCGGTTCGGCAGCCCGGTCAGCGGATCGGTCAGCGCCTCACCCGCGTACCGGGCGACCGTGCGCTGCATGCTCTCGTGGTCCATCCGGGCCGCCATGCCGTCGACGAACAGGTTGCGCAACTGTTCGGTCTGCGCCCCGGCGACCCGGTACGCCCGGCGATCGGCCAGGTACGCCTCCGCCGGCTGGCCGGCGGCGAGGTGGGCCAGGGCGCGCAGCCGGTAGGGCTCCGCACCGCCCATCGTGGAGGCGGCGACGTTGGACTGGTCGAGCAGGGCCAGCGCGGTGCCCGTCTTGCGATCCGCGATGGCGAGGCACACCTCACCGAGCAGGCGCAGGTCACGGGCGCGCAGGGACTGGCCGGCGCTGTCCAGCAGCGGCCGGGCCGGCACGTCGCTGACCTCGCCGAGCGCGGCCAGCCGGGCGATGGCGTATCCGTAGGCGCCGAGGCTGATCGGGCGGATCTCGTCCGCGCCGCCCTTCGTGGCCTGACGGTGCCAGGCCAGGTCGTCGATCACGTCGCGAAGTACCCGTACGCAGGCGTCGGTGTCGCCGTTGTGGTCGTGCCACACCGCCAGACGGACCCGGATGGCCGGCGTGACGTAGTCGGACTCCGAGATGCCCGCGGCCACGGCGATTTTCCGCGACCGGTCCATGGCGGCCAGCGCGTGCCCGTGAAAGCCGATGTACGAGTACGCCATGGCCAGGTCGTGCCAGGCGCAGGCGGTCTCCTCGTCGACCTCCACCACCCGGTTCAGCGCCCGCGAACTCTGCACCAGATGGGTGACGCAGCGCTCCAGCGAGTCGTCCAGGTGGGCCACGATGGCGGCGAGCGAGTGCAGCCGCCCGTACAGTCCCGGGGACGGATCGGCGTCGATGGCCTCCGCGGCCGCGTCCAGTGCGTCGGTGAACTCCGCCCGGCGACCCAGGTTGATCAGGGCCGCCATCCGGGACAGCAACGCCTCCGAGCGCACCACCGGATCGGTCGTGTGGGCCAGCAGGCGGTCGGCCAGCACCACGGCCTCGGCGGACCGGCCGTGCTGGAACAGCGTGCGTAGCCGGGGCAGCTCCTCGCGGGCCGGGAAATTGACCTGGTTGGCCAGGCGGCGCTCCTCGCTCGCCGGGACACGGCTTCCACCGGCGGGCATGGGGTCGGCGGGTCGGCGTTGCTCCGGGACCGGCACGCGGGCCGGCTCGACGACAGGGTGGCGTTTCTCAGGGGCGCTACCCACGCCGTGACCCCCTCAGTGACGGTCAACACTTCGCAGCTCCATGATTATGCGGTGTCACAGGTACATGAAGCGATAGCGGAGGCCACGCAGAAACTCGCCGATGTGGGAATTGATTCGGCGCGGGTGGACGCCGAACTGCTCGCCGAGTTCGCGTTCGGGGTGCCCCGAAATCGGCTTCCGATCGCCACCGACCCGGCGCCGGAGCGCCTCGACCTGCTGAGACGGCTGGTGGCCGCGCGGGCGACCCGGGTACCGGTGCAGTACTTGACCGGACTCGCGCCGTTCCGGTACCGGGAGCTGGCCGTCGGGCCGGGGGCCTTCATCCCGCGGCCGGAGACCGAGTTGCTCGTCGACTGGGGGTTGGAGCGGCTGATCGGGATCGATGCGCCGGTCGTGGTCGATCTTGCCAGCGGCAGTGGCGCGATCGCCCTCGCGGTGGCCACCGAGTGCCCGGCCGCGACCGTGTACGCCGTCGAGCGCTCGGCCTCGGCGCTGGACTGGCTGCGACGCAACGCCGCCGGTACCGGCGCGCGGATCGTGGCGGCCGACGTGACCGACCCCGCCCTGCTGGCAGAGCTGGACGGTCGAGTGGACCTGGTGCTGTGCAACCCGCCGTACGTGCCGGACACGAGCCCGGTGGCGCCGGAGGTCTCCGGGTACGAACCCCGGGAGGCGATCTTCGGAGGGCCGGACGGGCTGGCCGTGATCGGGCCGGTCGTCGCCCGTTCGGCGAGGCTGCTGCGACCGGGCGGCTACCTCGGCGTCGAGCACGACGACTCGCACGGCGAGGCGGTACCGGCGCTGCTGCGGGCGGACGGCCGGTACGGGGAGATCGAGGACCACCGGGACCTTGCCGGACGCCCGCGGTTCGCGACCGCCCGGCGTTTGGCAGACTGCAATGGGCCTGCCAGCGGTGCCGCGTCAGCGGTGCCGCGGTCAAGCGGGCCGGGACAAGGCAGGTAGGGTCCCGCCAGCGGTGCCGCGTCAGCGGTGCCGGGGTCGAGCGGGCCGGACCGGGAGGATCTGTCGCAGTGATGCTCTACGACTGCCGCACCACCGCCGAGCGCGACCGGGGCATCGAGGCCGCGGTCGAGGCGGTGAAGCGGGGCGATCTCGTGGTGATGCCGACCGACACGGTGTACGGGATCGGGGCGGACGCGTTCAAGAGCTGGGCGGTGTCCGCCATGCTCACCGCCAAGGGGCGCGACCGCAACACGCCGTCCCCGGTCCTGGTCGGCTCCCGGCAGACCCTCGACGGCCTGGTGTTCACCCTGCCGCCGGCGGCGGCGGACCTCGCCGAGGCGTTCTGGCCCGGTGGTCTGACGATCATCGTCGAGCACGCGCCGAGCCTGGACTGGGACATCGGGGAGACCGGCGGCACCGTGGGCCTGCGCATGCCGCTGCACCCGGTGGCCCTGGAGGTCCTGCGGGAGACCGGCCCGATGGCCGTGTCCAGCGCCAACAAGCACGGCCAGCTGCCGGCCCCCAACGCCACCGACGCCCAGGAGCAGTTCGGCTTCTCGGTCAGCGTGTACCTGGAGGCCGGCAACGCCGCCCCGGACGCCCTGTCCTCCTCGATCGTGGACGTGACCGGGCCGGTACCGAAGCTCCTCCGTGCCGGGTCCATCCCGCTGGAGAAACTTCGCGAGGTCGTCCCCGACATCGAGGGCCCCGGAGAGTGACCATGATGCCGCCGTTCTCGGTCCTGCACGTCTGCATGGGCAACATCTGCCGCTCGCCGATGGCGGAACGGCTGACCCTGATGGCGGCCCGGGAACGGATCGGCGACAAGGCCGACGGGCTGATCTACGTGGCCAGCGGGGGCACCGGCGGGTGGCACGCGGGCGAGGAGATGAACCCGCCCGCCGCCCGGGAGGTACGCCGCCGAGGCGGGCTCGATGGCGGGTTCGCCGCGCGCAAGCTGCTCGGCGAGCACGTGGATACCGCCGATCTGGTACTCGCGGCAACGGCGGAGCAGGTGGACTACATCCTCGGGCTGCGTGCGGACGCGGCCGGCAGGACGTTCGTCCTGGGCGAGTTCGGCCGGCTGCTGGGCGGGATCGACCACGGCGGGTTGCCGCCGTACGCGCCGGAACCCGACCCGGTCTACGCCCGGGGCGTCGCCCTGGTCGAGGCGGTCGACCGGGCGCGGGGCGGGCTGCCCCCGGAAGCCGAAGATGATCTCGATGATCCCTGGGGGCGCGGGGACGGATTCTTCGCCCGGGTGGCCGACGAGATCGACGCCACGATCCGGCCCATGGTGGCCGCGCTGCTGCCCGGCTGAGCTCCGCGTACCCTCGAAGCGTGCGACAGCGACTGCGTCACCTCCCGTCCGGCCTGGGCGCCTCGGCCGCCCTGCTCGTGGTCGGCGCGTTGATCGGCGGGTTGCTGCGTGGTGGCGCGGGCGTCGCCGGGGTGGCCGCCGGCATCGGCCTGGTCGCCGCGAGCTACACGATCGGTAGCCTGGTGATCGCCTGGGCCGACTCCATCGACCCGAGGCTGATCCTGCCGGTGGGTCTGACCACGTACGCGCTCAAGTTCACGATCATCGGAGTCGTCATGAGCACCATCGCGGCCAGCGGTTGGGCCGGGCTCAAACCGATGGGTGTGGCCGTCCTGGGCAGCGTGCTCGGCTGGATCGTGGCGCAGGCGTGGTGGACCTGGCACGCCCGCATCGCGTACGTGGAGCTGTGAGTCACATCCGCGAAATCTGGACGCCAGCTGCGAACATGGAACAGCAGATAACGGTCTGGTGTCCGAAGTCTGGGTTCGTTGGCGAGATGGGCTCGCCAAGGCGCGCCGGAGTAGTAGGGTGTGACCCGCACCGGAGATACCGGCCCTCAATGTCGGACACCCCCGCTAGCGGTAGGCGGCGGGGGTCGGTGCACAACACCCTTTCAGCGACTGATATGGTTCGCGCGTCATGGCCGGTGACCAGCCTCCGAACGAGCGTCGGGATCCCATGTCCGACGCTCACCTCGGTTGGACGGCGCTGAGCTACCTGATTGCCGGAATCGGATTCTGGGGATTCGTCGGGTGGCTGGCGGACTACTGGTTCAGGACGAACGGGATTGCGATCGGGATCGGTTGCATCCTCGGCGCGGCAGCGGGGATCTACCTGACGATGCGCCGGCTCGGAGCCTGACGGGTTGGAAGGGGAGCGGTGAGCGGACAGTCAAGCGTTCTCGCTGGTGGTGTTCCATGGCCACCCAGTGTCAACGACTTCTATCTGCCCGGTTATTACTATCCATGGATCACCAAGTTCACCGTCATGGTGTGGATCGCGGTCGCGGCCATCCTGGTCTTCTTCCTGGTTTCCTATCGGAAGCCGAAGCTGGTCCCGACCAAGGCTCAGTGGATAGCGGAGTCCATCTACGGATTTGGCCGTAACGGCATCGCCGGGGACGTGATCGGCCCCGAGGGCGTCCGGTTCGGCCCGTACGTCGTCACGCTGCTGTCGTTCATCGGCGTGATGAACCTGATGTCGATTATTCCGTTCTTCCAGGTCGCGCCGACCGCGCACATCGCGTTCCCGGCCGCCCTCGCCATAATCAGCTGGGCCCTCTACGTCTACGTGGGCATCCGGAAGCACGGCGCGGGGCGCTACCTGAAGAACATGACGATGCCCTCGGGTGCGCCGCTGTGGTTGATGCCGCTGCTGGTCCCGCTGGAGTTCCTGTCGAACTTCGTCGTCCGGCCGTTCACCCTGGCGGTCCGGTTGTTCGCAAACCTGTTCGCCGGGCACTTCATCCTGCTGGTCTTCACCCTCGGCGGGTTCGTGCTCTTCAATTCGAGCACGATCCTCTACAAGCCGATCGGTGTGCTGTCCTGGGCGATGGACATCGTCCTGACCTTCCTCGAACTGTTGGTCGCGCTGCTGCAGGCGTACGTCTTCGCCATCCTCAACGCGGTCTACCTGCAGACCTCGCTGGCCGAAGAGCACTGACCGGCCCTAGATTTCGTCGTTCCAAACCTCCCGCGTGAGGGTCACGTGGGCAATCAGGAGGAATCCCGTAATGATTCTCGCCGCAGGATCCGGAGTATCCGGCAGTCTCGCCGCCGTCGGCTACGGCCTGGCCGCCATCGGCCCGGCCATCGGCATCGGCCTCATCTTCGCCGCCTACATCAACTCGACCGCGCGTCAGCCCGAGTCGGCCGGCCTCACCCGGACCTACCTGTTCCTCGGCTTCGTTCTGGTCGAGGCGCTGGCGTTGTTCGGTATCGCCTTCGGTTTCGTCTGGCAGGCCGGAAAGTAAGTAATAGGCGGTCCGACGACCGGCTGGTCGCACGACCACCGGTGGTCGCACACGTAGTGGCTTTGCCCTCAACGGCTCCCAGGGAGGGGTTCCCATGCACGTACTGGCGGCGGAAACGCCGAACCCGGTCCTGCCGATCTGGCAGGAGCTGGTTCTCGGCCTGATCGCGTTCGGCGTGCTCTACTTCGTGCTGCGCAAGTACGTCTTCCCGCGGATGGAGGACACCTTCAAAGCCCGAGTCGACGCGATCGAGGGCGGGATCAAGCGGGCCGAGGAGCGTCAGGCGGAAGCCAACGCGCTCTTCGAGCAGTACAAGCAGCAGCTGGCCGAGGCCCGGACCGAGGCCGCCAAGATCCGTGACCGGGCACACGCGGACGCCAACCAGATCCGCGAGGACATGCTGGTCCAGGTCCGCGAGGAGCGCGACCGGATCCTCGAGTCCGGTCAGCAGCAGCTCGAACAGCACCGAGCGACGATCATTCGGGAGCTGCGGGCCGAGATCGGCGACCTCGCGGTCGACCTGGCCAGCAAGATCGTGGGCGAAGCGCTCGCCGACGAGGTCCGGCGCCAGGGGACGGTCGACCGGTTCCTGAACGATCTGGAAACGGCTAGCTGATGGAGACCAGTACCGACCGGGACGCCTACCGGGCGGCGGAACAGAAGCTGGAGTCGCTGGCCTCGCAGACGAGTGCGGAGCGGCTCATCGGGGTCGCCGACGACGTGCTTGCGGTCGCTTCCCTGCTGGTCCGGGAGCCGCGACTGCGCCGGGCGCTGGCCGACTCGGCCCGCGACGGGCAGGAGCGGGCGGAACTGCTCCGCGGCCTGCTGGCTGGCAAGATCGGCGACGAGGCCGTGGAGCTGACCTCCACCCTGGCCGCCGGCCGCTGGTCGGCGCCGAGCCAGCTGCTCGCGTCGGCCGAACGGCTGGGGGTGGCGGTGCTGCTCGCCGCCGCGGACCGGGCCGACGAGCTGGGCGAGGTCGAGGACGAGCTGTTCCGGTTCAACCACGTCGCCGACGGTTCGCCGCAGCTGGCCGCCGTGCTCTCCGACTCGACCGTGCCGGTCGAGCAGCGGGGCCGGCTCGTGGACGACCTGCTCGACGGCAAGGCGCGACCGGTCACGCTCCGTCTGGTCAAGCTCGCCCTGGCGGGCTTCGGCGGGCGGGGGTTCTCGGCGTCGCTGACGCGGCTGGTCGAGCTGGCCGCCGCGAAGCGCGACCGGCAGGTGGCGTACGTCACGGCGGCCTCGATGCTGTCGGACGACGAGGAACGCCGGTTGGGCGACCGGCTGGAACAGATGTACGGTCGACGGGTATCCGTTCGGGTGAGTGTCGACCCCACCGTGATCGGCGGGCTCTCCGTCCGGGTCGGCAGCGACCTCTACGACGGAACCGTGCTGCGCCGGCTTACCGAGGCGCGTAGCGCGCTGGGCAAATGACGGGTTCGGACTGGCCGCTTGACCGGGCCGCCCACAACCCGGGCGGGCCTGACGGCCGGCCGCGAGGTGGGGTGAGCCGGCCGTTTGACCGGCCCGCCCACAACCCGGGCGGGCCTGACGGCCGGCCGATAGAGACCGACTTTCACAAGCTAGAGATACAGGGGTAGCAGCGGATGGCCGAGCTGACCATCTCCTCCGACGAGATCCGTGGCGCGCTGGAGCGCTACGTCACGTCGTACAAGCCGGAGATCTCCCGCGAGGAGGTCGGTACCGTTACCGACGCGGGTGACGGCATCGCCCACATCGAGGGCCTGCCCTCGACCATGACCAACGAGCTGTTGGAGTTCGAGAACGGCACGCTCGGCGTGGCGCTGAACCTCGACGTCCGCGAGATCGGCGTCGTGATCCTCGGCGACTACTCCGGCGTCGAGGAGGGCCAGCGGGTCAAGCGGACCGGCCGCGTGCTCTCGGTGCCGGTCGGCGACAAGTTCCTCGGCCGGGTCGTCGACCCGCTGGGCAACCCGCTGGACGCGCTCGGCGACATCGAGAACGAGGGGTACCGGGAGCTGGAGCTCCAGGCGCCCAACGTGATGGCCCGCCAGCCGGTCAAGGAAGCGCTGCAGACGGGCATCAAGGCGATCGACGCGATGATCCCGATTGGCCGCGGCCAGCGCGAGCTCATCATTGGCGACCGCTCGACGGGCAAGAGCGCCATCGCGCTCGACACGATCATCAACCAGAAGGGCGGCGACCTGATCTGCATCTACGTCGCCATCGGCCAGAAGGCCGGTAAGGTTGCGCAGATCGTCGGCATGCTCGAAGAAGCGGGCGCGATGGAC
>JBDZVD010000178.1:0-10196 GCA_040255525.1 Micromonosporaceae bacterium
AGGCGATGCCGGCGCAGGACCGTCAGGCGCTATCGGCGGCGGCCGGCGGTCAATCGGGTGTGGCAGCCTTCTGCGCGGCGCTGCTCAGCCCTTCCCCGACGGGGAGCCCGCCGGCAGGTGCCGCCACGACGCACCCGACGCCGGCCACCGCGACACCGAGCCATCCGGGCGGTGCCACGGGCGACGGCGGTGGAGGCGGCCACCCGTCCGGAAACCAGGGATCCCACCCGTCTTTCGGTCCACACCGTTAGCGGGGTGGACCTCGGCAAGGCCCGAAGCCCGCTCCTCGCGGAAGAGACGGAGCGGGGCCGGCGGCCCGGTACGGACATGTGTACGGCCGACCCGCAGCGCCCTGGCGGAGCTGAGTGTCGGCATGCGAGACAAGGGACGAGAGTGCAGGCAGGCAGACCCGGCGGCGATCCGGTCTTCGTGGACGGCACGGGTCGCCGCCGCCGGCTGTTCGTGGTGGCCGGCTCGGTCGGCGGCCTCCTGCTGGTCGTGGCGGTCCTGGCCCTGTTGGCCGGCTTCACCGGTGTCGGACCCGGTTCCGTGCCCGGTTGGCCGGGCGCAGGCCAGGCCCAGCCGGCCGCACCGAAACCGCACCCGTCCACAACGACGCCGGCAGCCGCGTACCCGATCACCGGGAGCACGGCCTCGGCCGCCGCGACCCGGACGCCAGCCGGCGCGACCGCTGCGACGACACCCGCGGTCGCGTCAATGCCGCCGCCGACCACGCCGGCTCCGACCCCGACCAGTCACCGGAAGGTACCCACGCAGACTCCCACCGCGCACCCCTCGAAGCGGCATTAGGTCGATGGGTAAGCGGGTCCGGCGGCGCGAGCCGCGCGCGCACTGGCTGCTGTTGTGCCTGTTCATGCTGGTGCTGTTGGTGGAGTTGTGCCTCAACGGGTACGTGTCTCACGTCGGCGCCGAAGGCAGCGGTCCGACCGAGGCGCCCGGCGCGGGAGGTGCCGCCCCGGCCACGGTCACCGGCGGGGCAGCGGTCCAGCGGGTCGGTGCGGACGGCTCGGTGACCAGCCGGGGGATGCCGGCCAAGACGATCGCGTTGACCTTCGACGACGGTCCGGACCCGACCTGGACTCCGCGGATCCTGGCGGTGCTGTCCCGGTACCACGCTCACGCCACGTTCTTCGAGATCGGCTCGCGGGTCAACCAGTATCCCGGCATTGCTCGCCAGGTCGTCGCGGCCGGCGACGAGATCGGCTCGCACACCTTCACGCACGTGCAGCCGGGCAGCACTCCGGCCTGGCGGCTGGACACGGAGCTGACCCTGACCAGCAATGCGGTAGCCGCGGCGACCGGCCGCCGGCCGGTGCTGCTGCGCCCGCCGTACTCGTCGGAGCCGGACGCGGTCACCGGTGCGGACTTCGCCGCGCTGCGCCGTGTCGGCGCCGAGGGTTACCTCGTCGTGCTGGCCGACCGTGACACACAGGACTGGCGCCGGCCCGGTGTGGCGGCCATCGCGGCGGCCGCGCAGCCGGCCCGCGGGGCCGGGGCGGTGGTCATGATGCACGACTCCGGCGGCGACCGCTCGCAGACCGTGGCGGCGCTCAACCTGCTCATTCCGCGGCTGCAGGCTCAGGGGTACCGGTTCGTCACCGTCTCCCAGGGGCTGGGGCTGCCGCCGGCTCCGGTCGCGTCGACGGCCGGGCGTTGGCGCGGCCACGCGCTGCGGCTCGCTCAACTGGGCGGGTCCTGGCTGGCCCGGGCGATGACCGTGCTCATGCTGGTCGCGGTGGTACTGGCCGGGCTGCGCCTGTTGGTCCAGGTGTTTTGTGCCTGGGCGCACATCCGCCGGGTACACCGCCGGTGGCGGCAGCCGCTGGAGTTCCTCGGTCCGGTGTCGGTGATCGTGCCGGCGTACAACGAGGCGGCCAACATCGCGGCCACCGTCCGGTCGCTGATCGGCAACGACTACCCGAGGCTGGAGGTCATCGTCGTCGACGACGGCTCCACCGACCGCACCGCCGAGATCGTCGAGCGCATGCGGCTGCCCGGGGTGTTCGTGGTCCGGCAGGACAACGCCGGTAAGCCGGCCGCGCTCAACACCGGTATCCGCCACGCGCGCGGCGAGATCCTGGTACTCGTGGATGGCGATACCGTGTTCGAGCCGGATGCGGTCGGGCGGCTGGTGCAGCCGTTGCGTGACCGGCGGGTGGGTGCGGTATCGGGTAACACGAAGGTGGCCAACCGCAAGGGTTTGCTGGGGCGCTGGCAGCACCTGGAGTATGTTATCGGGTTCAATCTGGACCGGCGGATGTTCGACATCGCCCGGTGCATGCCGACGGTGCCCGGGGCGATCGGTGCGTTCCGCCGGGCGGCGGTGCGGGATGTGGGTGGGGTGTCCGGGCAGACTCTGGCGGAGGACACCGATTTCACCATGGCGGTGATCCGGGCTGGTTGGCGGGTGGTGTACGAGCCGGCCGCAATCGCCTGGACCGAGGCTCCGTCGTCGTTGCGCCAGTTGTGGCGGCAGCGGTACCGCTGGTGTTACGGGACGATGCAGGCGATGTGGAAGCATCGCCGGGCTCTGGTTCAGGGTGGCGCCGCCGGGCGGTTGGGCCGGCGGGGGTTGGGTTACCTGCTGCTGTTCCAGGTCCTCCTGCCGCTCTGCGCGCCGATGGTCGATGTCTACGGCCTGTACGGGCTGCTGTTCCTGCCGCTGTCGAAGGTGGCCGCGGTGTGGTTGGGGTTCACCGCGGTACAGGTCGCGACGGCGGGGTACGCGCTGCGGTTGGACCGGGAACGGTACGGGCCGTTGTGGAGCCTTCCCCTGCAACAGATCGTGTACCGGCAGCTGATGTACCTGGTGGTGTTCCAGTCCACCGTGATGGCGCTGCTCGGTGGGCGGCTGCGCTGGCACCGCATGACCCGCACCGGCGCCGCCACCGCCCACGCCCGGGCGACCACCGGCGGCTGACCGCGGGTTCTCCAGTCGCCGGCGGCCCGCCCCGGTGCGCGGTTTCAGAGTTCGTCGATCAGTTCGGGGGCCTCACCGGTGATGCCCGACACCAGCCATGCCACCAGGGTGCACGCGGCCGCTCACACATCGCTCACATCCCGCGCAGCCGTCCGCTGCCCCGCGCGGCGCGCCGCTTCCGGGTACCAGGCCGCCGGTCCGGCCGGGTTTGTGCGGGTAGGTTGTTCGGTGGCATGAGGATTGAGGTTCTGGGTCCGGTTCAGGTGCGGGACGACGATGGGCGCGTCCTGCCGGTCGCCGGTGCTCGAGTGAGCGCATTGCTGGTCCGTCTGGCCTTGGAACCGGGCAGAGTGGTGTCCGCCGGGGCTCTGGTGGACGCGGTCTGGCCGGAGTGCGGGCCCGAGGATCCCGCGCACGCGCTCCAGGCGCTGGTGTCGCGCCTGCGGGCTGTGCTGCCGAAGCCGGCGCCGCTGCGGGCCGTGTCGGGAGGCTACCGTCTCGACGTCCCGGCCGAGACCGTCGACGTGTACCAGTTCGAAAAGCTGGCGCGCGAGGGGCGGCAGGCACTGCGGGCAGGGGAGCACCGCGTCGCGTCACAGCTTCTGTGCGAGGCGTTGGCACTGTGGCGGGCGGAACCCTTCGCGCATCCCAGCGGTACCGCCACGGCGGCCGAAGGTGTGCGGCTCGCCGAGCTTCACGTGTCTGTGCTGGAGGATCGGATCGAGGCCGAGCTTCCGCGGCGGGGAGCCGACCTCGTCGCCGAGGCCGAAGCCCTCGCGGCGGCCCATCCGCTGCGCGAGCGACCCCACGCCCTGCTGATCGGCGCGCTGCGGGCCGGTGGGCGGAGCGCGGAGGCCCTGGCGGCCTACGAACGCATCCGGCGGCGGCTGGCGGACCAGCTGGGTGCCGGCCCCGGGCCTGAGTTACGCCGGGCGCACCTGGCGACGCTGGAGGCGGACGCGCCGCGGCGGCCCGGGAATCTGCGGGCGCCACTGGGTGGGCTGATCGGTCGTGAGGCGGAGCAGCGGCAGACCGCGCAGCGGTTGGCCCGCGGACGGTTGGTCACCCTGATCGGTCCGGGAGGTGTCGGCAAGACCCGGCTGGCGACCGCGGTCGCTGGGCAGACGCCGTCGCCGGGCGGTGTCTGGCTGGTGGAGCTGGCCGCGGTGGCCGGGCCCGCCGACGTCGTGCACGCCGTCGTCGCCGCGCTCGACCTGCGGGAGACCGGGGTCCGGCACCGGGATCCGGTGGCCCGCCTGACCGAGGCGCTCGGTGGGCGGGACGTCCTGCTGGTACTCGACAACTGCGAACACGTGGTCGAGGCGGCCGCTCGTCTGGCGCATGAATTGTTGGGACGCTGCCCCAACCTGCGCATCCTGGCCACCAGCCGCGAGCCGTTGGGCGTCACCGGTGAGCTGCTGGTCCCCCTCCTACCGCTGGATCCGGACACCGCCGCGCGGCTGTTCGCCGAGCGCGCACAGGCCGTCGCGCCACGGTTCGTCATGGACGAACGAAACGCGGAGCGGATCGTTGACGTGTGCCGGCGGCTGGACGGCTTGCCCTTGGCCATCGAGTTGTGTGCCGCCCGGCTACGCACCATGCCGCTGGACACGGTGGTCTCGCGGTTGGACGACCGGTTCGCGCTGCTGGGTGAGGGCAGCCGTACCGCGTTGCCCCGGCACCAGACCCTTTCCGCGGTGGTCGCGTGGAGCTGGGAGCTGCTCACCGATGAGGACCGGACGGCGGCCCAGCGGCTGGCGGTGTTCCGCGGTGGCTTCACCGCGGAGGCCGCGCAGAGCCTGGGGGTGCGCCCCGACTCGTTGGTGGACAAGTCTCTGCTCCAGTTCGACGGCAGCAGGTACCGGATGCTGGAGACGGTCCGCGAGTACGTCCTGGGTACGGCGGCGGACGGTGACGTGGCGAAGAATCTGCACGCCGCGTACTTCCTCGACCTGGCCGTCCGGGCCGCCCCCGGCCTGCGCGGCGGGCAGCAGTTGTCGTGGTTGGACCGACTGAATCCCGAACGGGACAACATCAACGCCGCCCTCGAACACGCGTGTGAGGCCGGGGACGCGGATACGGCGACCCGGCTGGCGGCCGCACTCGGCCACTTCTGGGCCATTCACGGCGAGCACCTGCTGGCCGCAGACCGGTTGCTGGCCGCGCTGCGGGTGCCGGGACCGTCCTTGCCGCAGTGCCGAGCGGCGGCGACCGGCGCCTACCTGTTCCACGCCGTCCTCATCGCCGACTCCTCGCGGATCCGGGCGGCCGGTGAGGTCCTGCACGTCGCCGATCCGCTGGCCGAAGCTCTGCTCGCCCTGGCAGGCGGCGACAACGGGAGGGGATTGGCCGCCCTGGCATCGGATCCCGGCGACGCGTGGAAGCGCGGGATGTTCGGGCTGGTGCGTTCGTTCATCCACTTCAACGAGGGCGACTTCCCCGCAGCCGAGCGTGACCTGCGGGGCTCCGCCGACGGCTTCCGTGACGCGGGCGACCGGTGGGGCCTGGCCACGGCGCTGACCTACCTGGCGGTGGCCAGCGTCAGCAGTGGAGACCCCGAAGCCGGCAGCCGCGCCATCGCGGAGGCGGTCAGCGTCGCCGGCGAACTGAGGTGCGACGCATACCAGCGCGTCTGGTCGGCGGTCATCCGGCTCGGCTGCGGAGACCTCGACCGTGCCCGCGAGGAGCTGCTCGACCTCGTCGACGCGGTGTCCGGCGCTTCGGCGGCCATGGTCGGCCTGGCCCTGGCCGACCTGGCGAGGCACGCCGGCGACCTCGAGCAGGCCGAGCGGTGGCTGCGGTGGATGGACCGGAAGGCCGATCCCGACGATGTGATGGTCAAGGCGATGCTGTGCGCCGGCCGGGGCCAACTGGCGCTGGACACCGGGGCGCTGGAGGACGCCCGGCTCCGCCTGACCCAGGCGTTCGTGCTGGGTAGGGACGCTCCCGACATGGGGATGGTGGCCGTTTCCGGGGTCGGCCTGGCCGCGCTGCGGCTGCGCCAGGCCGATCCGGAGACCGCCGCGGAGCTTCTCGGTGCCGTGTGGTCCTGGGGTACGCTGGCGTGCGGCCTCGACACGGCGCGGCTGGCCCGCGAGCTGCGGACCGTGCTGGGCGATCGCGCCTACACGCAGGCATTCGAGCGCGGACGTGGCCTCGACCGCGCCGGCGCGCTGGCCCTCATCGAGGCTCAGACCCGGCGCCGGTAGACGGCGACCGACGCCGGCAGCAGGACCACGAGCAACGCGGCCGACCACAGCAGGGTCGCGGTCAAGGGTGCGGCGACCGGGCCGCCCAACAGCAGTCCACGGACGGCTTCCACGGCCTGGGTGACCGGATTGACGTCGATCCAGGCTCGTAGCCAACCCGGCATCGTCGCCGCCGGTGCCACCATCGTGGTGCCGAAGGCCAGCGGGAAGATGCCGAGAAACGCGATCGTCTGCACGATCGCCTCCTCCTTGATGGCGACGCCCGCCAGCACCGTCACCCAACTCAGCGCGAATCCGAGGACGACCGCGACACCGCAGGCCGCCAGCGCTGCCAGCACCTCTGTTTCGACCCGGAAACCCATCAGAAAGCTGACGACGAACAGCGTGGCCAGGGTCACCAGGTAGCGGGCGGAGTCAGCCAGCACCGATCCGAGCAACGGCGCCGACCGGGCTATCGGCAGGCTGCGGAACCGGTCGAAGATTCCTTTCTTGATGTCGCGATTGATGCTCAGCCCGGTGGCCGTCAGCCCGGCGAGGACCGTGGTCATCACGAGGATTCCGGGAAACAGGTACCGCAGGTAGTCGCGGCTGGATCCGGCGACCGCGCCGCCGAACAGGTAGACGAACAGCAGCAGGAACGTGATCGGCATGAACAGCGTGTCGAGGAACAGGCCGGGGTTGCGCCGCACCTTGGTCAGATTGCGGCCTGCCAGCGCGAAAATCTGCCGTGCGGTACGGGCGCCGGGCGTCCAGGGGTTCATTCGACAGTCTCCTTCCCGTCGTCGCCGGTCCGGTGGTGACCGGTCAGCGCGAAATACACCTCATCCAGGCTGGGTAGGCGAAGGGACAGTTCCGCGACGTCCACCCCGGCCGCGTCCAGGCCGAGCACCACATCGGTCAGGGCCCGGCTGCCGCTGACGGGGACGGTCACCACGCCACCGGCCAGGCGATCGGGCTCACGCCCCGCCGCGGCCATCAGTACCTTCGTCACCACGCGGGTCTGGGCCGGGTCGGCCGGCCGTACCACGACCGCGTGTCCACCGCCGACGGACTGCTTCAGCTCGGCGGGGGTACCCATGGCGATCACGTGGCCTTCGTCGATGACGACGATGTCGTCGGCCAGCGCGTCGGCCTCCTCCAGGTACTGGGTGGTCAGCAGGACGCTGCGGCCATCGGCGGCCAGCGACCGGATGGTGCGCCAGAGGTCCTCGCGCCTACCCGGATCCAGGCCGGTGGTCGGCTCGTCGAGAAAGATCACCCGCGGGTCGCCGACCATGCTGGCCGCCAGGTCCAGCCGGCGGCGCATCCCACCCGAGTACGCCGACACACGCCGCCCCGCGTGATCGCTGAGACCGAACCGGTCCAGGAGTTCGTCGGCCGTGCTGGCGATCCTGGACCGGGGCAGATCGAGCAGCCGGGCGATCAGCACGAGGTTCTCCCGGCCGGTGAGGTCCTCGTCCAGCGAGGCGTACTGGCCGGTGAGACCGATCAGCCGCCGGACCTCGCCAGCGCGCCGGACGACATCCAGTCCCCCGACCATGGCCTCGCCCGCGTCCGGCCGCAGCAACGTGGCGAGAATCCGGATCGCCGTCGTCTTGCCGGCGCCGTTGGGTCCGAGAACGGCAAGCACGGTGCCCGGGCGCGCCGCGAGGTCGATCCCGGCCAGCGCGACGGTCGGGCCGAACCTCTTCACCAGCCCTCTGGTCTGAAACGCGTAATCCATGCCGACAGGCTTGCGTCCCGGCCTCACACCTCGGCCCCACATCCTCCGGCATCGGCGCGGTGCGGTGTGAACGAGATGTGAGCGACCCGCGGACGCCGGGGCGTGCCCGGGCCATCCGACGCAGCGGGTGTGTCCGCGGCCACGTCGTAGCGTCTGTGGCTGGTCGTCGGTTAAGGTGACACAAAACGACTATTGCATGCGTGCAATAGTGTGGGGAGTACGGCCCAGGTGATGGCCCGAACGATAAGCGGTGCGGACCGTGAGCGCTTCGCGGGCAGTGTGGCCGACGGCGGCCGTTCGCGCCCGGTTCCTCCGGCCGTCCGGCGGCCCTCGCGGGCACTGATCCGCCTGTCGGACTGGCTGCGAGGTACCGCGGCCGGGCTGCAGGTGTTCGCCGTGGTGGTGGGCGTGGGAGCGGGCCTGGGAGCGGTCGCGTTCCGGTGGCTGATCGTATCGGCGACGTGGGTGCTGTCCGGGCACTCCGACTACGCGGCGGTTCCCGGGCGGGCGAACCCGCACCTGCCGGGTCTGGGTCGCTGGTTCGTGGTGGCCGCCCCGGTGGTGGCGGGACTGGTGTACGGGCCGCTGGTGCACTTCTTCGCGCGGGAGGCGCGCGGTCACGGTGTGCCCGAGGTGATGTACGCGGTGGCCGAGCGCGGCGGGCGGATCCGGCCACAGGTCGCGGCAGTGAAGGCGCTGGCCAGCGCGATCTGCATCGGCGGGGGCGGGTCGGTGGGCCGGGAGGGGCCGATCGTGCAGATCGGCTCGGCGTTGGGCTCCAGCCTCGGGCAGCTGGTGCGGCTTCCGGAATCGCGGCTGCGGCTGCTGGTGGCGTGTGGGGCCGCGGGTGGCATCGCCGCGACGTTCAACGCTCCGGTTGCCGGGGTGTTCTTCGCGCTGGAGCTGATCCTGGCCGACTTCGCGGTGGAGTCGTTCGCCGCGGTGGTGCTGGCCGCGGTCGCCGCCGCGGTGATCGGCCGGGCCGCGTTCGGCGACCACCCGTTCTTGGCCCTGCCGGCGTTTCGCATCCACTCCGGGGTGGACTATCTGTTCTACGCCGCGCTGGGGGTCGTGGCGGCTGTCGTGGGGGTGGGGTTCAGCCGGGCGTTGTACCTGATCGAGGACTTGTGCGACCGGCTGTGGCGTGGGCCGGAGTGGCTGCGCCCGGCGGTCGGCGGCCTCGTGCTGGGCGGTGTGTTGCTGGTGCTGCCGCAGATGTATGGCGTCGGGTATCCGGTCCTCGACACCGCCGCCGCGGGCGGGTACGTGGTGGCGTTCCTGGTGCTCCTGCTGGTGGGCAAGGTCGTGGCGACCAGCCTGACGATCGGTATCGGCGGCTCCGGTGGCGTGTTCGCGCCGTCGTTGTTCATCGGGGCGATGATGGGGGAGACCTTCGGGCAGGTGCTGCACGCGGCCGCTCCGGCGCTGGTACCGGTACCGGGCGCCTACGCGCTGGTCGGCATGGGCGCGGTCTTCGCGGGTGCGGCCCGGGCGCCGATCACCGCGGTCATCATCATGTTCGAGCTGACCGGCGAGTACCACATCATCCTGCCGCTCATGCTCGCGATCGCGCTTTCGGCGGGCATTTCGAAGTTCATCGCCAAGGACACCATCTACACCCGCAAGCTGCTGCGCCGGGGCATCGATCTGCACTCGCCGATCCGGAGGCTGCAACGCCTGACCGTTCGGGACGCCGCCGGCCCGATGCCTGTCCCGCTTCTGGCCGACACCGGCCTGGTCGACATGGCCCGCCGCTTCGCCACTGAGCGCGGCGACGCGCTCCCGGTCATCGACGCGTCCCGACAACTGCGCGGCGTCGTGCCCGCCATCGAGGTCGAACGGGCGCTCCAGGACGGCGCCTCAACGACCACGGCCGCCGACCTCGCCTGGAGCGTCCCGACGCTTCACCCGAGCCAGGGGCTGGAGACTGCCCTCGACGAACTGACCCGCCACGGCGGGATCGGGCTGCCGGTCATCGATGAGCAGGGCGCGCTGACCGCCTGGATCACCCATCGCGACCTGCTGCGCGCGGCAGCCGGGATCACCGGCCGGGAGCCTCCGGGCGAGTTCGCGGCGCGTACGACGGTCGGATGAGGAAGGCTCTTTCTCGCGACCGGGACCAGCCGGCCAGGTGCGCACGTCCCACCGGTCGCCCGGGTGAGGGATGACCGAGGCGACCCGGCGAAGCCTGCTGATGCAATGATTGCGCTATGCCGAGGAGACCAGAGGAGCCCGTCGCCACCCCGCGTGAGGAACTGGTCGACGCCTTGTTGTCCGCCAGCCGGGCGATGGTGGCGATCGCCGGGCGGTCCCTGGCCGGGCT
>JBDZVD010000001.1:0-166871 GCA_040255525.1 Micromonosporaceae bacterium
AACCCGCCTCGTCCCCGGCGATCGCCTTCGTCAGCGCCTCAGCGAGATCATCGTCCTGTGTCACCGCGTTTCAGCCGATTCCTATCCACGCCACGACTATCGCAATCCGACAAGGCCAGCACGGTACACGGCGCAGCGGCGTCTCGGCATCGCGAATGGGGAACCACCGGCGTACGGCGTTGCCGGCAACGCTCGGATGCACGATGGACCGGCCACGGCGCTCTGTCCGGCTCCTTCGTCCGCTGCCGATCAATGGGAGGCAGGCAGGTCACGGCGGCGCCTTGGATGGTGACACGATCGCGGTGGCGGTGCCCGCGCTGGGCCGGCGGGTGGTGGCGGTGGTGGCCAGCCGGCCGGTGACTGACAAAATGCCGAGCAGCCCGGCAACGCTGGCGGCGAAGCCGGGGGTGTGACCGAGTTCGGTGAGGTAGGCGACGAGGTGTACGGCGATGACGGCCACGGCGGCGGCGCTGGCGAGGAACGCGACGGTCAGGACCCAGTAGCCGGGATCGTGCAGGGCGGTGACCATCGGGTGGAGGAAGACGGCGTAGGCGTAGTAGAGCACGCCGTAGCCGACGGTCTGGGTGGCGGCCAGCGCCGCGACGATGGCCCACCCGTACCGTGGTGTACCGTCTCGGCCCCCGCCGACCGTTGCCTGGTCCGCGGGGGCCGGGGCATGGCCGCGGGTCATCGGGGCAGCAGCAGCCGCCCGCCTGGTCGTCCGTGGACGCGCCGACGGGGATGAGGGTCAGCGGCGCGGACAACAGGCCGCCGCTGATGCCGGTGGCCAGCCCGCGCCGGCAGCACGTCCAGGTCGGGGGCCTGCCAGCCGGCGGCGTCCAGGAGGGTACGAGCGGAGTCCGTGTTGTACCGCCACGGGGGGAACAGCCGCACGTGCCCCACCGGCGTACCCCGTCGCCAGGGCCGTTCCCGGCTTCGAGGACAAGGAAGGGAAGCCCCCGTTCGTGGAGGTGCGCGGCGGCGGCCAGTCCGACCGGGCCGGCGCCGATCACCACGACGGGTCGCGTGGCACTGTCGTTCATGGCGTCCTTCTCCTCTGTGGTGCGACATCGTCGAAGCCGGATCGGCGTGTTCGTGGTCAGTCACGGGACGGTGGGGCTGCGGCGTTCGATAAACAGCACGTCGCGCCAGCGGCCGTGGTGTCGCCCGATCCGTTCGCGGGTGCCGACCGTGCGAAAGCCTGCGCGCTGGTGCAGCCGGAGGCTGGCGGTGTTTTCCGGGAAGATCCCGGACTGGATGGTCCAGATACCGGCGGCTTCGGTGGAGGCGATCAGCGCGCGCAGCAGGGTCAGTCCGACACCCTGGCCGCGGGCGGCGGGGTGGATGTAGACGCTGTGCTCGACGACCCCGGCGTACACGGGCCGGGCGGATACCCGGGAGGCGGCGACCCAGCCGAGGACCCGGTCCTGTGCGTCGACAGCGACATGGCGGTGGTCGGCGAGCTTGCCGGCGGTGAACGCGTCCCAGTCCGGTGCCCGGGTTTCGAAGCTGGCATCGCCGGTGTCCAGACCGGCCTGATAGATCGCCAGCACCGCCGCGGCGTCGCTGGCGGCCATCGGCCGCGTGGCCACACCGTGTGGCGTACGGGTGGCGGGATCGATGCGCGGCAGGCTGTCCATCAGCAGCTCCCCGACGGGGCGGGGGCCGGCTTGCCCATGACCACGTCGGCCGCCGACGGGAAACAGCCGACGCACGCCTTGTTGATCCGGTAGTGGCGGGCGTTGCCGACCGGTTCCACGAGCACGAACCGCACCTCGGCCAGGATCTTCAGGTGCTGGGAGACGGTCGACTGCGCCAGGCCCATGAGCCCGACGATCTCCGCGACGCTCATCGGTCGCCTCGCGCGGGCGAGCAGTTCCACGAGCTGGACCCGGCTCGGGTCGGCCAGGGCGCGGAACCAGGACGCGTACTCGGTCGCGGTGGTCCGGTCGAGAAGTTCCATCCCACACCTTCATCGTCTATCGCCGATCAACGATGAGACTCTAGCCGGAAGCACCGCCGGTTGCCACACGGTGGCCAGAATCGGGCGGGCCATCGTGGTCAGCGTGGGTTGTCGACCGGTTTGCCTGCCGCGAGTAGGGATTCGGCTGCGCCGGTGCGGGCGTAGAGCACGAAGCGGCCGGTCCGGTGGACGCTGACCAGGCCGGCGTCGCGCAGCGCGGTGAGGTACTGGGATACGCCGGAGGCAGAGAGCCCGGTTCGGGTGGCCAGCTCGGTGGTGGAGGCGGGAACGTCCAGTTCGGTCAGCAGGCGCGCCCGCGGCACCGACCATGACGAAATCATGACCATCGCGCGCCAGCACGGCGCCAGCGCGGCGCAGATCCGGCTGGCCTGGACGCCTGCACCAGGGGCCGCACGTCCTGGCCATCCCCGGCACCGGCAACCCCGACCACCTGGCCGCGAACGCGGCCGCCGGCGGGCTGCGCCTGTCCGACGAAGACATCGCCATCCTGGACCGCATCCACCGGGACGGTTCCTGACCGGTGGCGCGACACCTGGCCACAACCGCACCGGCCACCCGTCAACGCGAGGCCAGCGAAGACCGCCACCCGGCGGTGCGCCCGTCCGCATCGGGAGCGGGACGGGCACACCGCTGTCGGGCCTGCCGGTCCGTCAGTGGAACTGGTCCTTGTAGAAGACGTTGGCCTGCCGGACGCCGCCGGTGTTGGAGTAGATGCCGAAGGTCAGCCGCGGTGACCCGCCGCCGGACGTCTTGGCGAGCCAGATCGCCATGCCCTGCGGCTCCCTGCCGGGCAGGGACTGACCGGCGTAGGTGGGATGCCGATCCTCCGTGATGGAATCGTCGGGTCCATTGAGGTCGATGGTGGTGATGTAGGAGGGCGAACCGACCGGGCCTTCGAGCAGGTACGCGTACTGGCCGTACGCGGTGAAGCCCTGGAACGGGTTGGCGGCGCCCCAGTCTCCACGCGACGGCAGTGCCCGATCGGCCACGTTGTAGTCCATGGTCAGCCGGCCGGCGCGTGCGTCGCTCATCGTGAAGGCGATGATGCGGGTCAGGTCGGTGCCGACGTGGTAGCGCACCAGCAACCGGTCGGTGGATGGATCGATGGCGGGCTGGGGATTGACGGCGCCGGCGATGACCGGCGTGCGGTCCTGGATCGAGGGGTCGTCCGCCTCCAGGGTGGTGCCGCTGACGAACGTGAACCGGCCGACCTTGGTGCCGAAACCACTCTTCGGATTGGCCTGCCATTCGGTCCACAGGTAGACGGTGCCGTTGTAGGGTTCGACGCCGATCGACACGCCGTGACCGAAGTTGTGCAGGGCCATGGCGCCGATCTCGTTGCCGGCCAGGTCGGTCTGGGTGACCCACAGGTCGCCGACGTGGGTCGGATCGGCGTTGTCCACGTTGGTCTGGAGGAAGTAGACGTGGTTGTTGACGTTGTCGTAAGCGTAGGACTGCATCACCCAGTTGGCGTGTAGCCGCTTTCTGAGGATCGGGTTGCCGCCGGTACCACCGATGTTGAACCGGGGTGAGCTCGCTACGGTCGCAGCGGCGGTGCCGGCCCGCACGAGCGGCAGCGAGCCAACGGCCAACCCGCCCGCCGCGGCGAGCAGTCGCCGCCGGCCAAGGCTCAGCCGACTCGGATTGACAGAAGCCATCGATCCTCCTGATTATGAATCTCCCACCCACTGGCGTGGCGAGTTCACTCTGTACGCGGCCCGCCGTGTCACTGCCACAGCGCGCCGCGGTGTCATGCGAGCGCGAAATCCGAGACGCCGCATCGACGCCTGCGGAGGATGTCGCTGATTCCCGCGGAGCGTACCGTTTCCCTTGAGCAGAAAAAAGTTTGGCCGGAATCGAGCAGCGCGACTGCTTCTTCGCCATATCCCCACCACACAAGAAGATATGGCGCAGGACGGCCCGTTGCTTTCCCGTGCCCGTTGGGCCACGGGCCACAGCTGTTTCCACCGTCCGCTTCGGATGGTGTGCGCGGCACGGTGAACGGTCGATCAGCCGGCAGGCTCGCCACGTCAGTGCGTCGGTAGCAGGCCGCGCGGTTGCCTGGCGAAGTCATCTTCCGGAACGCCCGACGTGGACCGCTCTCGGGCGTAGGCGTGCAGCAACGGAAACATCTGGTACGTCTGCTGATCGACTTGTTCGATCAAGTTCACCGCCGCCAGGCGGTGGAGCAGCGCCCGCGTGTCCGGCAGGGGCAGGCAGGCCGCCGCCGCGACCACCTCGATGGTGAGCTGGCCGGGCGGGATCCGTCCGAGCGCCCGGAAGACTCTGCGTTCCTCCGTCGGCAACGTCCGGTAGGACAGCTCGAACGAGGCACGGACCGAGACCTCACCGTCCGCCGTCGCCAGGTTCAGCGGATTCGCGGCCACCGCGCGGCCGTCGCCGAGGTCGGCTCCGGCGATGCGCAGCGCGAGTGGCAGGTACCCGCACCGCAGCGCGAGTCGGTCCATGCTGTCCGGGTCGTTCGCCTGGCCGGTGCCGAGCATCCCGTACAGCAGACTGCGGGCCTCCGTCGGGCTGAGCGGGCCGAGCCGTACCCGTTGGATGCCTTCCCGTACGACGAGGCCGTCGAGGCGATCGCGGCTGGTGATCAGGGCCAGGCAGTCCGGGGAGCCGGGCAGCAAGGGCCGCAGCTGTTCGGAGTCGCGGGCATTGTCCAGCACGACGAGCACCCGCCGTCCGGCGATGAGTGAGCGGTACCGTGCCGAGGCTTCCTCCAGGGTGTCCGGGACCGTACCCGCGGCACCGAGGTCGGCCAGGAGCCGCCCGAGGACGGCCAGCGGATCGGCCGGGTCGGCGGCGGCGTGGCCCCGCAGGTCCGCGTAGAGCTGGCCGTCGGGGAAACGCGCCGCGATGCGGTGCGCCCAGTGCAGGGCCAGAGCCGTCTTCCCCGTTGCGGGGCCACCGACGATCGCCACGCTACCGGCGGCTCGGTCCGGTGTGGACAGTGTCCGGTCCAGATCGGCCAGCACCCGCTGGCGACCGGCGAAACGGCCGGGTGGCGCGGGTAACTGGCGGAACACCGGCCTGCCCGCGCTCACCGGGGCGTTGGCTGGCGCGAGGGCCGGATCGGCGTTAAGTATCTGGTGGTAGAGCCTGGCGGCCGATTCGCTGGGGCCGGCCCTGCCGCCCCGGCGCAGCTCGGCGGTGAACTGGTGATACGCCTCCAGTGCCTCACGACGCCGCCCACAGCGATGGTAGGCGAGCATGAGCTGGCACCGCAGCGGCTCGTGGGTGGGGTGCTCGCGGACCAGGCCGGGCAGTTCCTGGGCGAGTTGGCGGTGCTGGCCGACGGACAGCCGGGCGGCCGCGCAGTCGCTGATCGCCTCCAGCCGCCGCGCGGCAAGCAGGGCAAGGTCCGGTTGCAGGGCGGCCGGGACCTGGATGTCCTCCAACGGAGTACCGCGCCACAGCCCGAGCGCCCTGGTCAGCTTCTCAACGGCGAGGGTGGGCGCGTCGGACCACAGTGCCTGCTGGCCGGCTGCGGCGAGGTCGTCGAAGAGTTCCGCGTCGACCTGCTCCGTGCGCACCTGAAGCAGGTATCCGGTCGCGGTGGTGTGCAGGCAGTCGGGGATGCCCGCCGCACGCAGCGTCCGGCGCACGTCGCTGGCGTAGCTCTGCAGGTTGGCCCGTGCCGATGGTGGCCGGTCGCCGGTCCACATCCAGTCGGCCAGGGTATTCGCGGCGACGGGCCGGTTGCGCCGGCACAGCAGCAGCGCGAGGAGTACCCGGGCCTTGTGCCGCCGTACCGTCACCGGCCGCGCGGCGCTGTCGCGCACTTGTAACGGCCCGAGGATTGCGAATTCCACTGCTGCCCGCCCCTTGATCGACGACCGTAGGCGAGCAACAGTGTGCGCAGCCGGCGCACGGATGCCGCACCGGTCGCGCACGGGTACCGTCCGGTGCGGCTCACCGGGGCAGGTCGGCCAGCCGGCGGCCGATGTCGGCGGCGTAGTCGGAGCCGGCGTCCTGGTACAGGGCCCGTGACCGGAGCCAGGCATCCATCGCGGCGGCCTGGTTCCCGCTGGCCAGATGCAGCTCGCCGAGGACCGCCAGGGCGCGTGCCCCGGCCGTGGGGTTTCCGATGTCCGAGCACATGCGCTCGGCCCTTTCGGCGAGAGCCACCGCCTCATCGAAGCGCCGTTCGGTGCCGAGCAGTTGCGCCAGGCGCAGGAGCAGTTTGGCCTCCCCGCTTCGATCGCCGGCGACCCGGACCAGTTGCAGACCGATGCCGAACAGGCTCCGCGCCCTGGCGATGTCGCCCTGTGCCGCGTGCAGGTCGCCGAGGGCCAGCCGGGCGTACGCGTTGTCGATGAGCAGACCGAGCCGGCCGGTGACCGTCACGGCCTGGTCCAGATAGCCCGCGGCCCGCTCGCGCCTGCCCTGCCACAGCAGGACCATCCCGAGCACGCCCCACGCCCGGCACTGCGTCTCCTGGTCGCCGGCCGCCTCCAGTTCGGGCAGCGCCCGCTCCAGCTGGTCGATCGCCGCTTCCCACTCGCGGCGGTCAGTGTGGACCACCGCCGCGCTGTACCGGGCCTGGGCCGCCCGCAGCCCATCGCCGGCCGCCTCGAAAGTGTCGATGGCACCCAGGCTCAACCGCAGCGCCTGTTCCAGCTGACCGGTCATCCGCAGGACCACCGACAGCCCCGCCTCGGCGACCGCGCGGCCCCAGGCGTCGCCGGTGCGATCGAAGTAGTCGCGGGCCTGTTCGTAGCCGAGCCGAGCGCTGTCATTGCGGTCCTGGTACCGGTCGACCGCGGCGAGGCCACAGCACAGCAGCGCCGCGGCCCGCTGGTCACCGACCGTCCGCGCCGCGGCCAGCCCGTCCTGGTACAGCGCGCGCCACTCGTCGAAGGCGCCCTGCGACTCCAGAAACTTGGCCGCGGCGGAGGCGATCTGGTATGCGTAGGCGCGGCCCTCTCCGGCCGCCCGCTTGACCACGGCCAGCAGCCCGGTCCGCTCGCTTTCGAACCAGGCAACCGCTTGGTCGATCCGCAGCCCGGGTACCGGCCGCGGCAGATCCGCTCCGGGCAGCGGGCTGACCGGCCGGGCCGGCAGGCCGGTGCCGGCTGTGGTGGCCGCGGCGAGCCAGGCGCCGTACCACCGTTCGACAGCCGCGGATCGCCGTGGTGGCTCGACGCGCGCAGCCAACTCCACGGCGTAGGCCCGGACCAGATCGTGCAGCCGGTACCTGGCCTGCCCGGCCTGGTCGTGGCCGGCGTACTCGACGAGCTGCGCGCGGATGAGTTCGTCGATGACCGGCTGCGTCTCGCCGACGGTGGTGTGCAGCAGCGCGGCCAGGCTCCACGCGGCGAAGTCGGTGCGTGGCAGCAGGCCCAGCACGTCCAGTCCCGCCGCGGCGCCAGCCGACAGCGCCCGGTAGCTGAGCTGGAGGTTGGCCCGCACATCGACGCCGCCGTGGCGCAGTTCGTCCAGCCGCCGCCGCTGGTCGATCAGCCGGTCGACCAACGTCGCAACCCGCCAGTGCGGGCTTTCGGCCAGACGGCCGGCGGCCACTCGCAGCGCGAGCGGCAGGCGGCCGCACAGCTCGATGAGCGTGTCGGTCTCGGTGCGCTCGGCCGCCATCCGGCCCTCACCGATGAGCGTACCGACCAGCGTGCGGCACGCGCCGATGCTCAGGATGTCCACGGCGAGTGAACGGGCACCGAGCGGCGCGGCCAGCGGTGTGCGGCTCGTGACGATGACCGCGCAACCGGCCACGCCCGGCAGCAGGGGGCGTACCTGCGTGTCGGACACGGCGTTGTCGAGCACGATCAGTACCCGCTGGTCGGCCAGGCGTGAACGCAGCAGCGCCGCGCGTGCCGACTGGTCGTCGGGGATCGCCCGGCCCGGTACGCCCAGCGCGATCAGGAACCGGCCCAGCACATCGTACGGATCCTCCGGTACCGGGTCCGTGCCGGCGAGGTTGACGTACAGCTGACCGTCGGGGTAGCGCGGCCGTAGCTGGTGGGCCACGTGTACCGCCAGGGTGCTCTTGCCCACGCCCGGCTTGCCGTGTACGGCCAGGATCGGTACCGCGGCGCCGGCACGCAGCGCGCCCAGCGCCGCGGCGACCTCGCGCTGGCGTCCCGTGAAATCACCGATGTCGAGCGGCAACTGCGCGGGGCGGACGGCTCGTCGCCCGAGGGCGACGGCGATTGCGGCGCCGGGCTCGCCGCAGGCCGGGACCGCACTGTCCGCGGCGCCGGTGGCCTGTGCGGCGCTGTCCGGGGCGGCGCTGTCCGGGGCGACGGCGGCCTGGGCGACCGTGACCGAGGCGCCGGTGACCGGGGCGACCGGGACCGAGGCGCCGGTGACCGAGGCGCCGGCGGCCGGTGCCGGGTCGGGCGGTGGCTCGGCGGCCGGCCGCATACCCGCAACGTCCTCCGGCGAGACCGGGTCGGCCCGCAGGATGCGCTGGTGCAGCCGGCGCAGCTCCTGCCCCGGCTCCAGACCCAGCTCCTCGACGTAGCGCCGCCGCAGATCCGCGTACACCCGCAGTGCGTCACCGGTCCGTCCGGCCTGGTACAGGGCGAACATGAGCAGCTGGTGCGGGCGTTCGCGCGGCGGACTGTGCCGGGTGACCTCGGCCAGGGTGCCCGCCGCGTCGGCGTACCGGTGGCGCGCCACGTCGACCTCGGCGGCCTCCTCCATGGTCCGCAGTCGCAACTCGTCCCAGCGGGCGGCCTCGGCGGCAACGAACGGCCCGGTGGTGGCGCCGCCGAGCGCGGGGCCGCGCCACAGGGCGAGCGCGGCAGCGTACCCGTCACCGGCCGCGTCCAGGCGTCCCTGTGATCGGTCGGTCCGGGCGCGGTGCAGCGCGGCGGTGAACGCCGTGCTGTCCAGCCAGCACTCCGCGGGCCGCAGCAGGTACCCCGGGGAGCGGGTCGCCACCAGGTCGACGCCGGGCACCGCCCGGCGCAGTTCGGAGACCAGTGCCCGGATCCGGCCCGGCGCGGCGCTTGCCGTTCGGGATTCCCAGAGCCCGTCTGCCAGCCGCCGGCTGCCGACCACCCGACCGGCGTCCAGCACGAGCATGGTCAGCAGCGCCCGCTGCATCCCGGTCAGGTGTACCGGCGTGCCGTCCAGCAACGCCTCCACCGGCCCGAGGACCCGCACCACCACCCGTTCGGAGCCGGCCGCGTTTGTGATCACTCAGCTGTAGATACCCTGCGTGACCACGGCCGTCAAGGCGGGGCAGTCCCCGCGGAGGTTCGGCGACGGTGCGGAGCGCCGTTGACCGCGCTCCGCACCGTGTGCTCAGCGGCCAGACCCGTCCGGGCCGGGCATACTGCCGATCACCTCTGCATGCCGGCGTCGAGCTGTTCCGGCCAGGGCTTCGAATAGGTTGTCGGAGTCCACGAGGTGACATTGGCGGTCGTCCAGCGCCTGGTGGTGACGCGGCCATCAGCGTGCAGGTAGGTGGTCTCGTAGGTGTCCAGGAACCCGCCGGGGGAAAGACCGATACTCTGCCCGGGCTTGACCTTTACCTGCTGGCTGAGATTCACCGTCACGGTCTTGGTTTTCGTTGTTCCGCTCTTCCAGGAGTAACTTCCGTTGAACCCGATCGTCAGGCTGGCGCTCGTCTCCTCGAGCCCCCAGAGCTTCGCCTTGACTCCTACCGTACTGGACACGTTCCACCCCCACTGGTTGGCGAACTCGTGGTTCACCGCCTGCTGGTCCGCATTCGAGATGGATGGGTAGTACGTATAGGCGACGTTCGTCGGGGCACTGAACAGCCAGGTCACGTTCTTGTTGAGGAATGGTTCGTGGCTGATCCTGTCCGTGGCGGAGTACAGGACGTCGTTTCCACCGGACGGGACCGGGCCCATGGCGTACTTGCGCAGCGGCGGGTAGTTGGTCTCGGAAATCGCCTTGTACACGGCATTGAGATGCTTCAGGTAGGCCCGCTGGTAGGCCTTGGTGCTCTGGATACGGTAGTAGGCCGAGTGGCGGTAGACGTTGTAAGCGCGCCGCTGCTCCGCCAGCATCCGCTTGGTCGCCTTGGCGTGCTTCTTGTGGTATTGCGTCACCGCCTTGCCGCTGCCGAAACCCTTATGGGTGATGTCGTCGTAGACCATCTGGCCGCTGGGATCGGAGTGGGTGACCGGACTGTCGGCCGCGTACGCGTACCCGCCGAGCTGGGTGAGGTCCTCGCCTTCCAGGATCGGGTCGGAGGACAGGAACCGCCCGGTTCCCGGGTCGTACTCCCGCGCTCCGAGGTTGACCAGGCTGGTCGTCGGGTCCGTGGTGCCGCCGACGTACCCCTTGTCGCCATCGGGCCAGCTGATCGGGGCGGTACCGCGGGCCTGCCCGTACGGCAGGTACTGGCGACGGGTCACCGCCTCGCTGGCCGAGTCGATGGCCAACTCGTCGGTACCCTGCTGATCCGGGATCAGGTAGCTGACCGCCCCGCTCCCGGAGCGGACCGCCACGTCGGTGCCGGCGGCCTGGTAGTTCCGGGTGCCGGTGACCGTGCCGGTGCCGGTCGGCAGCACCAGTTGCTCGTCGTCGAGGTAGAGCGTGGTCTGCCCGGGATCCTTGCGCAGCAGCAGGTCGCCGTCGGCGTCGTACAGGAAGTGGGTGGTGCCGGCGGCGGTCGTATCGGTGCTCAACTGGCCCTGGTCGTTCCAGGTCAGTGTCTGGTTGCCGGCCGGGCCGCCGGACATGGAGCTGGTGTTGCCGGTGGGGTCGTACCCGTAGGTCGCGGTGTTCTTCGACGCGCCCGGCCCGGTCGCCGTGGTCGAGGACAGCGCGTGCGGCCGGACCGACCCGCTGCCCGAGGCCGGGTAATGGTAGGTCGTGGTGGTGTCGTCGGCGGTGTTGCCGCCGGTGTCGTGGTCGGTCTCGACGAACCGGTTGCCGGCGGCGTCGAACGTCCAGCTCTGCCAGAACGGCAGCGGCCCGCCGACGGTCGGGGAGTTGCCCGGCGACGGTGTGGCGGCGCAGCCGTCGGTCGCGGTCCACGCGGCGCTGAGCCGTTGCAGGTAGTCGTACCGGAAGCAGCGGGTGTCGGTAACCGCGGCGGACTGCTTGTCGGTGATGGCGGTGATGTCGCCGACGTGGTTGCGGGTGTAGCTGGTGTCGTCGACGAAGCCGGCCGTGGCCGAGTCGGTGACCTCCGCCTCGTCCAGGGCGTGGGTCTGCCGGTCGAGGGTCAGCGTGAGCTGGACCCACGCACCGGAGGGTCCGAAGGTGTACTGCTGGGGCTCGTCGAAATCGGTGTAGCTGATGTTGTCGGCGTAGTCCCAGATGCCCCTCACCGAGGTGACCCGGCCGTAGTTGTCCGCGCCGTAGGTCACCGTCTCCTGCGGCAGCCCGCCCGCGGCCTGGTCGGTGCGGGTGGCCAGCCGCCCGGTCGAGGTGTTGTAGGTGTACTGCACCACGTAGCCATTGGTGGGAGCCAGCGCGCCTTCGCTTTCGGGCAGTACCACCTTCCTCGCGATGGGCAGGCCGTGCCGGTCGTATCCGAGTATCGCGGTGGTGTAGGCGTTGCCGTCGAGGTAGGCGGTCGAGGAGGTCAGGTAGCCCTTCTTGAGGGTGTCGTACGTCCAGGAGGCCAGCTGGTTGGACGGGCCGGGTGCCGCGCCGCCCGTGGTGTCGTACTTGGCCTTCTTACGCCCGTCCGGATCGTAGGTGGTGGTGATGGTCTTGCCGCGGGCGTCCGTGGTGGACAGCAACTGGCCCGCGTCGTCGTAGCTCATGGTGGTGCGGCCGGTGTCCGGGTCGGTGTCGGTCAGTTGCTGACCGAGCAGGTTGTACGTGCGGGTCCAGACGTTGCCGGCCGGGTCGGTGATGCTCGCCACGTCGTCGTTCGGCGTGTAGGTGTACCGGAGATGGTCGTAGTCGGCTGCCGGGTCGTTGACCGGGTCCACCGCCACGCCGGAGTGGTAGTAGTAGATGTCCGAGGTGCGGTCCCGCGCGTCGACAAAGGTTGTGCGGGCGGTGCCGCCGTCCGGCGGGATCTCGGTGGTGAAGTTTCCGCCGTACACGTAGGTCGTGCGCCAGGTCTCGGTGGTGAACTTGTTCGAGCTCACGACCGTCGGGCGGCCGGAGCCGTCATAGGTGTACCCGGTCGAGGACGGCACCGTGGCGTCGTCGGCGTCGACCAGCGTGCCCGACGGTGCGCCGCTGGATTGGTACGGGTCGGTTGTCCTGACCTTCCATCCGTCGGTGTTGTACACGATGTCGCTGACGGTCCGGCCGTCGACGGTCTCGGTCTGCGTCTCCCGCTCCCGCAGCAGGGAGTCGTAGAGGGTGATGCTGGTGCGGTAGGTGCTGCCGTCCTCGTTGAGGGTCTGGGTGGTTACGGTCGACGGCGCGTCGGTCGACTCCGCGTAGCTGTACTTCACGTTGGGTAAGGCGGTGGTGGCCTGGCCGGGCCGCCAACCGGCGGTCATCCGCCCCAGAGCGTCATACCCACTCGCGCTGACGTAGCCCGCCGGGTCGGTCACCCGGGTGGGCAGGCCCCGCCGGGCGTCGAACAGCGTGGTCGTGACGTACCCCATCGGATCGGTGACCGTCGCCTGGGTCGGTGCGGCACCGGTGGTCGGAGTGTAGGCCGTCGTCGTGGTGCGGCCGTCGGCGTCGGTCGAGGTCAGCGTCCGGCCGTACTCGTCCACGGTGGACGATGTCTCGGTGACGAAGGACGGCGTCGAACCGGTGTAGGAGGAGGCGTCCTGCACCATGGTGGCGTCGCCGTGGGTGGGGGCGGCGCCCAGCGTCGTGGAGTTGTCGTAGAACGTGCGCACGTCCGAGACCGCGTCGGCCGGGAGGGACGGTTTCGCGGCGCAGTTCACCGACACGGTGCTGACCTCGTCCGGAGCGTCGAGGATCCAGCTGGTCGTGTTGGTCGCGTACGCCGTCGTCGTGCACTTGTCGTCGGCGCTCGTGGCGAGGTCGCCCAGGTCGTTGACCTTGGTGATCCGGCCGTAGGCGTCGTAGGTGTTGTCCACCTCGGTTGCTCGCGTGCTTCCGTTGGAAAGCGGCGTGTAGACACGGGCGTCGCCGGCGCTGACCAGATGAGCGACCGGGTTCTGTACCCCGGTCAGCTTCAGGTCGTGGGTCGCGGTGACCGCCGAGCTCCATGGATCGGTGATGGTGTCCTTCAGCACCGCGCCGCCGGAACCGTCGTAGACGATCTCTTCATACGCCATCCCGGCCAGCTCATCCGCGTCGGTGACGGCGGGGTCGCCACGCGAATCGGTGATCTTCGCGCTGCGGGTACCGCTGTCGGGCAGCGTGTCACCGTCCATGCCGCGGAAGTAGGTGGTCTGGCTCTCGGTGATCGGGTCCGGTGCCTGGCCGGTGAACTCCCGCACCGTCTGGTAGCCGCGCCACGAGTTCCAGGTGCGGCTGTTGCTGGGAGTCAGCGGGTCGTCGTCGTAGTGCCAGGCCGGTGAGGCGTAGGTGTAACTGGTGACCACGGGCAGCCCGCCGCCCGTCCCGTCCCCTTCGGTGACCGAACTGACCACGAACTTGTTGAACCAGTCCTTGATCGGGCTGGGCTGGCCGGCGGGAGTCCAGTACGCCGGGTAGCACAGCGTGGTGTTGGTACTCGGATCCGCCGGGGTGCCCGACGCGCAGTCCGGCGCCGAGTACTTCACGCTGACGTCTTCACCGGTCTCGGTGATGACCTGCTGCAGCCGGTACCGCGTGATCGGCGGGTACCCGTCGGTGGTGTTCACCCGGTTGGCCAGCGACTGACCGGTGAAGGTCACCGCCGGCAGGGTGATCGCGGCGCCGGCCTGACCGGTGTGGGTGATCGAGTCCAGCCACAACGCGGGCGTGGTGGTGTCGCCGGTGGCCGGGAAGGACGCGGACAGCGACCACGAGTCCACGTTCTGCTCGTTCGCGCCGACCAGAACCTGGGTCTGGATCGACTTCAGCCGGTACTCGGACCAGAACGACGGCGACGTCTGGCCGCAGGTGGCTCCACTCGCGCAGTTGAGGTCGTACGGGACGTCGGGCCACGCAGCCGCGGCCGAGGAGGACAGCGTGGACACGTCGCAGGCGGACTGGTTGCAGCGGCCGGTCGCGGTGAACAGTACCTGCGCGGCGGGCTGGGTGGTGTAGACCTGGCCGTCGCGCTGCCCGTACTCGGCCTTGGTCAGGAATCCGCCGCGGACGTAGGCGGCGTTGGCCGTCGTCCCGTTGTCCCGCGCGTAGTACCCGGTCAGCGACTTGTAGAAGTAGCTGACCGTGTCCGCGTGCGGGTCGACGACGTAGTCGAGATTCCAGCGGTAGGCCACGTTCGCGCAGTACGAGTTGGCGAACGTAGCGTTGTAGCACGGTTGACCCGACTTGGTGGCGAAGACCGGCTCGGTCCACGCCGAGTGGGTTTCGGCGTCACCCGGCGCGTAGCCGGGCAGGTGATTGAGCCCGAAGTAGTACCGGACTCCGTGCGCGTCGGTGATGACCCAGTACTCGCCGTTGTACGCCCCGTTCGCGGCGCCGGCACACGGCGCGTCCTGGGCGGAGGAGCACAGCTGCACCCGCTCACCGTTGTCGTCGCGCGGGTGCCAGCCGCCGGTCGCGTCGTCCCGGATCAGCGTCGTGGACTGCCCGTTCAGCGACAGCGTGACCGGGTCGTTGTCCGACCAGCAGTTGTCACCGGTCTTCGTGGCTCCAGCCGGGTTCTGCGAGCACGACTGGTAGGACCGTTCGATGTACCCCGGGTGGTAGTCCCAACCATCGCCGATCCACGACGCCTGGTTGTTGGTCGAGGAGATCAGCCCGTCGACCGACTGGGACGAGTAGCCCAGCTCGATGTCCGGCTCCAGCCCGCCGGGGACCGCCGGCGTGTCGATCGGGTACGACCAATCGAAGCTGCCGTTGGACCCGCCGGCCTGCCAGCTGGCCTCGGGGCGCAGGGAGGTGGCCGAGAAGTCGCCCCCGCCGCCGCTCACGCCCGAGGTGGCCGCCACCACGAGCGGGCCGCGCGACGGCATGACCACATCGCCGGACAGCTGCCCCCGGGTCGCGTCGTTAGTGGAGGCCACCGGGGCCGGTCGCCGGCATCCGGCCGCCTGCGGGGTCCGCACGGCGCACGACGGCAACGCGACCAGCCGCAGCCGGGACGCCCAGTCCCCACCGAAGGCGGCCCGCATCGACCGGTAGTCCAGGGTCAGCCGCAGCCTTCCGGCCGGCGCCACGGCGCCGGAGCCGCTGAGGGTCAGCAGCGCGCCGTTGACGCCGGCCGCGTTCGCCGCCTCCCGGGTCGCGACCTCGACCCGCATCCGGACCGGCTGGCTGGCCGCCGCCGTGGCCCGTGCCCCCGCCGGATGGGTGGCGGCCGGGCGGGCGAGCCAGACCGGCAGGGTGCCGGCCCGCACCGGTGCGGCGGCGGTGGACGCCAGCGTCACGTCGGCCGCGCCGTGGGGCCAGGTCACAGCGGTCGCGTGCCAGCTCGGCATCGTCTTGCGCGGCGCCGGATGGGCCTTGACGGGGTGGACCGGCACCAGCGCCGGCACCGGCGGCGGCGCTGGGCGACGCGGTGCGGCCTGTGCTGGTGCCGCGACAACCAGCGTGCCGACGGTCAGCACGCTGGTCGCCAGTATCAGAAATCGGGAACGAATTCCCCGAGGCCGTGCCCACATGTGCACTCCCTTTATGGAAGTCATGCCGCCGAATTGGTGCGGATCATATCGTGTCAGCCGATCGACACAAGCCATTGAGAATCGAAAATTACCGCTGCTCAGCGCCCATACACGCGCCATGCAAAAATGTATAGAACAGAGTGGTCAACAATTCACCGCATCGGGCTTGCCAGATTCTCGACGATCCGGCATAACTGCTCTGTCCGCTATGCGCGGCGGCCCCCACAAGGAGGAATTCGATGAATCGCGACCGGCCCCCTCGATCCGCTTCCGGCTGGCTGAGACGGCCGGTGCGGCAGCTCGCGATCGCCGGGCTGGCAGTGGCGCTGCTGAACCTGGGCCTGGCGCCAGCCGCTTCGGCACGCCCGGCCGCCACCTTCGTCGGCGGGCCGGGTCGGCCGGCTCCTGCCACGGGCAACGATTCCGGGACCGGACATGCGGATGCCAGCGCCACGCCGGTGGTAACGGGCGACCAGCATGCCACCCCGGCGATCGACGCGGCGATCCGCACCGCCCGATCCTCCGGGCGGCCGGTTCCGGTCGACGCCCAGACCACCGAGACCCAGACCGTGACCGCCAACCCGTCGGGCACCGTCACCGTGCGGCAGCATGTGCTACCGGTACGGGTCAAGCACGGCACCTCCTGGGTACCGGTCGACGCGACCCTGCAGGCCAACCCGGACGGTACCCTCAGCCCCCGGGCATCCTGGGCCCGGGTGCGGCTGTCCGGGGGCGGCGACGCGCCGATGGCGAGCCTGACCACCGGAGCCGGTAGCGTGACCCTGCGGTGGCCCGGGCGGCTGCCCGCGCCCCGGGTGTCGGGCCCGAGCGCGACCTACCCCGACGTGCTTCCCGGCGTCGACCTCCAGTTGACAGCGACCGAACTGGGCGGCGTCAGCGAGGTTCTCGTGGTCCACGACGCCCGGGCGGCGGCCAACCCGGCGCTGGACACCCTGACGCTGGGCGTCGACGCTCATGGCCTCACGGTGTCGCAGGACGCCGCGGGCAACCTGAGCGCGGCGACCGGTCAGGGCCGGGTGATCTTCTCGGCGCCGGCGCCACGGATCTGGGACTCCGCCACCTCGGCGGGTGCCGCCACGGCGTCCCGGCCGGCGCCATCCACCGCGGCGGCACCCGGTCGAGGGGCACGGGTCGCGAGGCTGGGCGCCCGGCTCGACGGCGACACGCTCCGCTTGAGCCCCGACCCCTCGCTGCTGCGCGGCGCGGGCACCCGCTACCCGGTGTTCATCGACCCGACCTGGAACCCGAACTACACCAACGGAGGCGAGCAGGCGTTCGACGAGATCCAGGAGGGCTGCCCGACCACCTCCAACTACAACTCCACCACCTACGGCGAACCCGGAGTCGGCTACAACGGGTTCTCCGGCTGCATCGGTCGCGAGCGGTCGTTCTTCCGGGTGGCCGTGCCCTCCATCGTGTGGGACACGCACATCGTGTCGGCCACGATGAACACCGTCGAGACCTACTCGGCCAGCTGCTCGGCGACCTCCAACGTGGTGCTGTGGTCCTCCAGCGCGATCAGCTCCTCGACGACCTGGAGCCACCCGCCGACGCCGCAGAGCAATCTGGGCTCCAAGTCGGTCGGCGCCGCCTGCAGCAGCCATCCGGCGGTGGGCTACCCCATCACATCCACGATGGTCACCGCCGCGCAAGGGCACTGGGCCAACTGGACGTTCGGGCTGCTCAACGCCAACGAAACCAATGACGTGTACTTCAAACGGTTCGAGCACAACCCGTCGATCGAGATCGAGTACAACCATGTGCCGGACGTGCCGACGGACCTGTCGGCGGCCTCCGGCTCGAACAACGTAGGGTGCGCCACCGCCGCCCCGTATCCATGGATGGGAGCGACGGCAAGCACCACACCTCCGGTGCTGTCAGCTACCGTCTCCGACGCCGATGGCGGTCAGGTTCAGGGCACCTTCTCCTACTGGGTGGACGGATCCACCTCCAAGAACACACTGACCTCCGCCGTGGCCAGCGGCACCAGCGCCCGGATCTCTTTGCCGTCCAGCTTCGTCTCCGCACTGGCCACCGGCCAGGTGGTCGACTGGCAGGTACAGGTCACGGACTACAAGGACACCTCGGCATGGTCAGCGATCTGCCATTTCCAGGTCGACCTCAACGCACCGGCACCGCCGGTGATCAGCTCAACCGACGGCCTGTACCCGGCGGATACCACCGGCGCGGCGGCCGGAACCACGGGTCAGTTCGGCCTCGCCGCGGCCAGCGGCGAGGCGGTCACCAGCTTCGTGTACCAGCTCGACACCGTGCCGCCGACCACCAACCCGGCCACCGGGCAACGGCAGGCCGCGGTCAACAACTCGGCCACCGTGACGGAGACTCCGTTCGCCCCGGGTACCCACACCCTCTGGGCGTACGCCCTGGACCAGGCCGGCAACGAATCCGCCATGGCCGGGTACACGTTCACCGTCGCCGGGCACCTGAACGTCACCTACCCGAGCCTGTCCGCTGCGTTCAACAACACCGCGATCAGCTCCAACAGCGCGATCAGCGCCGCCAACGCCGACGGCACGGGGTCGAGCCTGTCCATGCAGGACCTGCAGGCGGCCGGCTGGCAGCCCGGTGGCCAGATCACGGTCGACGGCGCCCGCTTCGCACTTCCCGACTTCGGCAACGGCGCACCGGATAACGTGCTGGCCGCCAACCAGACCATCACCATGCCGACGGGCAGCCAAGGCGACGCACTGGTCTTCCTGGCCACCGGGACGTACGCGAAGGCTGTCGACCCCGGGGTCATCGCGGGCGACGTGACCAGCCCGTACGTGCCGGCCGGTACCCTGACCGCCGGTACCGGCTGCCGCTTCACCAACGGCGCCGTGACCAGTTGCAGGCCGGCCAGCGGCACCATCACCTACAGTGGCACGGCACCGGACCAGTCCTACTACCTCACCGTTCCGGACTGGCTCGGGAGCGCCAGTTCGGTCGCGGTCGTCCAACTGCCGCACCGCAACAAGCCGTCCGGACAGGTGAACTCCAACCCGAAGATCTTCGCCTTCGCGGTGCCGCTCAACCCCGGGGCCAGCGTCACCTCGGTCACTCTCCCGGACGTGTCCAACAGCGTCGCCGCCGCAGGCACGCCCGGCCTGCACATCTTCGCCATGGCGGTGCGCAACACCACCGCGGCGCCGGGCGGCGCCACGTGGACCGGTGCCTGGTCGGCGCCGAACGAGGCGAGCTTCAACTACCTGGGCGGCACGAACTACGGAAACCAGACGTTCCGCGTGACGGCCACCCCGAGCGTGAGTGGCACCAGCGTCCGGGTGCGACTGTCCGACGCGCTGGGTGTCAACCCGCTCGTGATCGACCACGCCACGCTCGCCACCCAGTCCTCGGGAGCGGCCACCACCGCCACACCGGTCAACCTCACGTTCGGCGGCGCGGCCGGGATGACCATCCCGATCGGCGGAGAGGCATACAGCGATCCGGTCAGCTATCCGGTCAGCCCGAACCAGCGAGTCGTGGTCAGTGTCCACCTGGTCAACTCGCTGACCTACCTGGTGCAGCACAGTTGGGCAGCGGGGACCACGACGTGGATGAGCCCGGTCGGCTCCGGCGACCACACCGCCGACACCGCGTCGACGGCGTTCAGCGGAACGGGATCGATTTGGGGCTACCTCTCCGACATCGTGACCGACATCGACGTCACCTCGGCCGGCAATCCCGGCACCGTAGCCGTGCTGGGCAACAACCTGACCCATCCGACCGGGGCCGGAATGACCGCGCTGGGCGGCGCCAGCCGCGTACCGGTCAGCAGCGGTCTCGCCGCGGCACTGCGCACCAACACCCAGGGCGTGCCGGACTACGGCGTCATCGACGCCGGCATCGAGGACAACGGCGTGCTCCGCGATGTGCGGGGCAATGCCGGCGGGCTCAGCGCCCTGTCCCGGCTGGACCGCGACATCCTGGACCGGCCGGGTATCGGTACGGTGATCGTCACCGAGGGCCTGACCGACCTGCTGAACGGAGCCACCGCGAACACGCTCACCTCGGTCGGCTACACGGAACTGGCGACCCTCCTCAACGCCTGGGGTGTCACGGTCATCTTCGCCTCGTTGACGCCGTGCGACGGGTACAGCCCGTGCACCGCGGCCGTCGACAGCGCGCGGACCGCGGTCAACACGTGGATCGGCGGGCAGAGCACATTCTTGGCCCCGTTCCTGTCCAATGTCGACTTCAACGCGGCCGTCGCCGTTGACGACCCCGACAGCACCAGTACGCCGGCCGAGCAGAAACTGGGCACCGGCGCGGCACCGGCCGACTACGACTCCGGTGACCATGTCAACCTGACCAATGACGGGTACGCGGCACTGACCGCCTCCATCCCGCTCACCGGACTGGTCGACAACACGCCGCCCGCCTACTGATCCGCGCGCCGCGCGGACTGCCCGCCCGACGACGACCACCACGATGGCGTGATGGTGGCCGGCGCATCCTCGGCGCCCCGGCCAGGTCGCCACCTCCTGCTCAAAGCGGCCCCGCCGGCGAGCGTGCCGGCCGGCGGGGCCACGGCCTCCCCGACTGTCCCCTGCCGAGCGCCCGCACGGTCACGTCGGGCAAAGAGTGGGCACGCACCACAGCCGGGTGGACCTGCCGCGTGCGGTGAACGACCGACCTGGCATCGACGCCTGTCGTCATGTCGACTCGTCCGCATGACCAACCGAATTCTCCAGCCGCTGCGACTGCCGCCGCTGCGCGTGGCCGTGTTCGCCGGCGGTCACCTACCGCTACGCGCACAACGTCTACGGGCCGGTGACGGACGGGTTGGCGGGCAGCGCGTCGTTGCGATGCTCGCCGATCCATGCGGGCTTCAGCCGGCATCGGCCCACGCGTCGTGCGCACCGGCGCTCGCGGCCACGATGAACCCCCACACGGCAAGCGCGGCGGCAACCAGCACGGCCGCGTACAGCCCCGCGGCCGGTCGGAAGTAGTCGCCGCGCACCGTCAACCCGACAATCACCTCGGAGACGGCGGTGAGCCCGGCAGCCACGCCCGCCGAACGCGCCAAAGTGCGGCCGGCCGTGGCCGCCGCGCCGATGCCCAACAGGACGGTCGCCACGAGGCAGACCACGGCGAGCCTGGCCCACCAACGCCGGGGATCAGACCGCTCGATGGATTGGAAGCTGGCCAGCGTCCACACGCTGCGGCCGATGAGCGGTCCCTCACCGAACGGTCCCGGCTCCTCGCGGGCCGTCGCCCAGGGCGCACCCGAGGTGACCAGAAGCGTCACGACCAACACCGTTCCCCACACCGCTGTGGCGATCCGGAAGTCCAGGTAGTAGCGGTCTTTCGTAAAAGGCCGGAGTGCCTCGTTCATAGTGATCTATCTCCTCAGGTGACGATGACCATCGACGGCCGCGGAACCGATCCTGGGTGTTACCGCGCCGCCGAGATCACATGGGGCAACGAGCCGGGCGCCGAATCCGACGAGTCCATTACGGACATGGAACGGGAGTGTCTTGGGCCGTGGTGAGTGTAGCGGCGGCCGAAGCGGGCCCGCGAGGACCGAAGCGGGCCCGCGAGCCTGCCCGGGGTCACGCGATGACGCCTTCGCTGCCCATGGGTGGCCGGCCGACGGTCACCCGGCTGTGCCAGGATGTGTCCGTGCTGAACAAGGATTCCCAGATCGACGGCGAACGGTGGATCCGGCCGGCGTGGCTGCGTCCACGGCGACGGCGCACGATCGGCGGCAGCCTGGTTCTGGTCGGTCTGGTGGGCATGGTCGTGGCCGCGGTGTATCCGTCGTGGGTGGACGTGCACATCGCCACCAGCGCGAAGGAGCGGCAGATAGTCGGCGACGACACGGTATCCCGCACGCTCGGCCAGCTCTCTGCCCGCGACAGCACGTTGCTTGCCCTCGGCCTGGTTGTGGTGGCCACGGCGATGGCACTGGCCCGCAACGACCGGGTGCGCCGGGCCAGCGGGATTATGGCGGTGCCCGCCCTCGCTCTCGCGGTTGTCGCCGTGCTCAACACCTCGGGCATCATCCGGCTGTGGGGTGGCGGGCTGATGACGCAGTACCCTCTGACCGACCAGGGGATGCCCACCTCGCTGGCCTCCGGCCCCTGGTGGGCAATCACGGCCACCGCAGCCGTCACCGCCGGGGTGCTTTTCCTGGCGAGCGCACCACCGCCACCGAACCGCATGGGCCCACGCCCCGAAGCCCGTTGACCTCGGCGCCGACCGGCCGCCAGGTCGACAGTTGGCTGGGCCGCTGCGCCGGGCTCCCCGGCCATCAAATCCTCGACCGGCGCCAGCACCGGGGACCACAGTTGCCGCGCGGGCAGGGTGATCGGCCTACCAGGACAGCGTGCCCGCTGCCTCGAAGTAGCCTCCCGTCGGGCCGTCCGGACCCACCTGGGCCATGCGGACGATGATGTCGGCGCCCTCCTCGACGGTCTGGGTCCCCGTACGGCCGTTCAGGTCCGTCGCCGTGTAACCGGGCTCCACGGCGTTGATGCGCATGTTCGGGAACGCCTTCGCGTACTGCACCGTGACCATGTTGACCGCTACCTTCGAGGCCGGGTACGCGACGCCCGGGTAGCCGTACGCCGGTGTGTCCGGGGTGGTGACCCGGGTCAGCGAACCGAGGCCGCTGCTGAGGTTCACCACGACCGGGGCGGCGGAGCGCCGTAGCAGTGGCAGGAACGCGTGGGTGACGCGTACCAGGCCGAAGACGTTCGTCTCGAAGACGGTGCGCATCAGGTCGGCGGTCGTCTCCGCGGCGCCGGGTATGCCCGCGTTCTCCGTACGCCCTTCGATGCCGGCGTTGTTGATCAGCACGTCCAGCCCGCCGTCGGCTTCGATGGTCTTCGCCGCGGCGGCGACGGACGCGTCGTCGGTGACGTCGAGCACCACCATCCGCGCGCCCAGCTGCTCGGCGGCCCGGCGCCCGCGCTCGGCGTCCCGGCTGCCGATGTAGACAGTGTGGCCGGCCGCGATGAGCCGGCGGGCGGTCTCGAAGCCGAGGCCCTTGTTCGCTCCGGTAATCAGGGTTGTTGTCATGCCTCAAGGCTGCGACGTGGCGGTGCGGTCACCCAGTCGTCCCTTGTTCCTGGGAATGGCGGTACCACCGAAGATGGCCGCCGAGCGGTGCACACTTGTCGTATGGCAACGGCGGAATTCAGCGAAGCGGTGCGGCGCTGGCGCGATCGGATCCCACCCGAGGCCGCCGGGCTGCACACCGGTGGGTACCGCCGGGCACCCGGGCTGCGCCGTGAGGAGCTGGCCCAGCTGGCCGGGATCTCCGTTGACTACCTCACCCGCCTCGAGCAGGGTCGCGCGTCGCACCCGTCGTCGCAGGTGGTCGAGGCGCTTGCCCGGGCTCTGCGGCTGTCACCGGCGGAGCGCGCGCACCTGTACCGCCTGGCGGGAATGGCGCCGCCGGGGCCGGAAGCGGTACCGGCGTATATCCCGCCGAGTGTCCAGAGGCTGCTGGACCGGCTGGCCGGGACACCCGTTGCGGTGTATGACGCGTCCTGGACGCTGCTGATGGCCAACCCGCAGTACGCGGCCCTGATGGGCGATCCGTCCGGGTGGCAGGGGTACGAGCGCAACGGGGTGTGGCGGAACCTTGTCGGCCTGGGTACCCGCGTCCGGTACACGCCGGACCAGCGGCGCGCCTTCGAGGCCGCACTCGTCGCCGACCTGCGTACGGCCGCCGCCCGTTACCCGGCCGACCAGCGCCTGCGGCAACTCGTCGCCGAGTTGCGCGCGACCAGCCAGCGGTTCGTCGAGTTGTGGGACTCCGGCGTGGTCGGCCGCCAGCAAGGCGGCCGAAAGATCATCGACCATCCGCAGGTGGGCGCCCTGACGCTGGACTGCGACATTCTCACGGTGGTGGGCAGTGACCTGCGCATCATGATTTACACGGCTGCGCCCGGCACCGAGGACGCCGACCGCCTCGCGCTGGTCACCGTCCTCGGCATCCAGACTCTCGTGGGGTAGCCGATCGACCGCCGCGGCAGCGGCCCCGCCGGCTCAACCCCGTACGCTGTCCACGATCTCGTCGTGTCCCGAACAATTCGAGACGCCGGGCCGCGTCGGCCCACCATCAACGATCCCCCGGTCGTTACCCGCGCGTCCCGTCGAGGAACACCGCGATGACGGCCGCGGCAGCCTCCTCGACGCCCACTCGCCCGTCGGCGGTCATCCTGAGCCCCGCTTTGATGAGGCCGCTGAGCAGGTCGGTCAGCAACTCGGGGGTGAGGTCGGCCCGCAGCGACTTGTCGGCGATGCCCCGGCGGAAGAGTTCACGGACCGGTTCGGTCAAGAGAGCGTCGGCATCGGGGTGCTCGTCGGTCCGTTCGTAGCCTCCGCTTGACAGCGCGATGTACTTGCTGCCGACCGCGATGAATCCGCGGACCAGGCGGGCAATGGCCTGCTCGACGGGAATGCCCCGGAGATCCGCGTCCGCTATGCGCGCCGCGAGTTCCTCGATGCTGGTCGTGACCATGGTGTGCAGCAACGCCTCGCGGTGGGGGAAGTAGCGGTAGAGCGTGGCGCGGCTGACCCCAGCGGCGCTTGCGATCTCGTGCATGCTGACGGCGCTGCCCCGCTCGGCCATGATCGCGGCGGCGCTGTCGACGATCGCGGCAGCAGTGTGATCTCGCAGGGCCCCACCCTTGCTCATGGTCACATCGTATCGGATGGTTGACAACGCGCTTTCTGGATGAGACATTCTTGTCTCATCTAGAGACATGACTGACGCTTTGCGAGTAGCGGACACCCACGAGGAGGACGACGTGGCTGATGGCAGCAGGTTCAGCGTCTACGGGAGGATGACCGCGCGTCCGGGACAGCGCGACGCACTCATCGAGCGATTCACAGATGTGCTACGAATCGGCATCCCCGGCCTCGAGTGGTGCAGTGTCAACACGGTTCTTGACGACCCTGACGCGATCTGGGTGACGCAGATCTGGACGGACAAAGCGGCACACGACACCGGCACGCGCCACGACATCGTCGTCGCGGCCACCGACCGCGTGATGTCGCTGGTGGCCGGAGCGCTGGAAGGTTCATACGGCCAGGTGGCTTACCTGCACCATGCCGGCACGGCGTAGCAGCGAACGGCGACGGCGGCCCGGCCCGGGTCATGCCCGCCCCGCCGTTGCCTGGGTGCCACCACGGCGGGCGGTTGGGCGGGACGACGTTCGGGCTGATATGGTCGGGAAACCGTGACACCACCCGAGGAGGTGAGACCCATGAACGTTGCACGCACGTGGGTGCTCCCCTCGTCGTCACGGGCCAGGCGATTGACGTAGGGATCGCCGGGAGCGCCCCAACACCACGGCACTCCCGAAAGGTAACTACCTATGCATTCCGTGCACTTCACGGCGGAGACATCGTCGAACGGCGTCGTCGAACGTGACTTCATCGTGGGCGAGGTCCCCGGCGTACTCTGGTCGGCCGTATCCGGCCCCGATCACGCGCCCCTGGTACTGATGGGTCACGGCGGTGGCCTGCACAAGAAGACCCAGGGCCTCATGGACCGCGCACACCGCACCGTCACGACCTGGGGCTTCACCGTGGTCGCCATCGACGCGCCCGGACACGGCGACCGCCCCCGCACGGCGGAAGACGAACAGGCCCGCACCGACCTCCGGCAGGCCCTGGAAGCAGGCGACACCGAGCGCTTCGAGTCGGTCAGCGTCCGCTACGTCACGTCACTGGCCGAGCGTGCCGTACCCGAATGGCAGGCGACCCTGGACGCTCTGCAGAAGCTGCCCGAGATCGGGCCCGAAGCGCCGATCGGCTACGGCGGCGGCATGTCGCTGGGCACCGCGATCGGCATCCCGCTGACCTCGGTCGAACCCAGGATCACCGCCGCCATCTTCGGTGGCGGCTTCTTCGTCCACCAGGCGCTGATCGAGGCGGCGAAACAGATCACCGTCCCGGTCCAGTTCCTGCTGCCCCTGGACGAGGAGTACATCGACCGCCAGTCCGTTCTCGGGCTGTTCGACGCCTTCGCCTCGAAGGACAAGACGCTGCTCGCCAACCCGGGCACCCATCGCGCCATGCGCTGGGTGGGGGCCGACCCGGACTTCCTGGCCCGGCATCTCGGCCGGGTCGGTGCGTCAGCGGCCTGACCTGAGCGGTATCGGCGTCCGGCTCCGCACCGGACGCCGATACCGGTGTCGCAACTGCAACCGCGCCGTCCGGGCCGACCGCGCCACCTGAAGCCTCAGGCTCGGGAGGAGTCGGTCGGCGCGGTCTGAGAGCGGGTGTCGTTGACGAGGTCGGCCAACAGGTCGGTGCGACCGGTGATCGTCAGCCCCAGGTTGGTCGCCTCGGTGACGGCGAGCATGCCCGATAAGACTCCGCTGATCAGGAGCGCCTCCCCGCGCAACGTCACGTCTGCGCCGTCGCCCAACGCCCGATCAATCTGGAAGTCTCCGCCCCGGAGAATCGCCCGGACCGACTCGCTGCCGGTTTCGATCCCGATGACCACCTCGGTGCCGGGCGGCAGCTTCCCGGGCAGGTTCAGCCCAGCGAACAGAGCGGTCCACTGGGGTTGCACCGCGTCGTCCTCGGACGGTCCCGACGTCATAGCCGGTAGCCCCCAGCGGGACAGCGCGCGCACGACGTCCTCCAGTTCACGACCGCGGGCAGTGAGTCGGTAAACGCCAGACCCGATCGGCGCGGGTGCCTCGTGGCGTTCGATCAGGCCATCGGCTTCCATGGACTTGAGGCGCTCGGCGAGCAGGTTGCTCGCGATGCCCGGCAGTCCGCGTTTCAGATCGCTGTAACGGCTGGGCCCGAAGGCCAACAGCTCGCGAACGATGAGCAGAACCCACCGGTCACCCACCACGTCCAAGGCCCGCGCCACGGAGCAGTACTGCTGATAGCTCTTCACACCCTGAACCTTATCAGGTCTCAGTTGCAGATCTCAAGGTCATGGTTTATTTTCTCAACCATGAAACGGACTCCTGTACCTCTGACCCCTCCCCCGTGGCGGCTGCCGTCCGCGCTGATCCTGGGAGACGGTCGTGGCTGATCTGACCACCCGGCGCGGAGGTCCCCGCATCTTCGATGGCATCGGGACGCTGGTCGTGCGACGCACTCGAGCGGTGCTGGCGGCTTGCCTGATTGTGTTCGTCGTCGGGACGGCGCTGGGCTTCGGCGCGTTCGCACAACTGAAGACGGGAGGATTCAGCGATCCGCGTTCGGCCTCCGCGCGTGCCACTCGCCAGTTGGACGACCGCTTCGACGGCGCCGCAGGGCTTGTGTTGCTCGTGCACGCGAAGACCGGCTCCGTCGACGACGCGGCGGTGGCCAGCCTCGGCGGCCGCGCGGCCGGCCTGCTCGCCGAGCAGGCCGGCGTCTCCAATGTCGCCTCCTACTGGCAGACCCACAACCCAACGCTGCGATCGACGGACGGCCGGTACGCATTGATCGTGGCAAGCCAGCGCAGCGACAAGACACTCAGCGCTGCCACGTTGGCAAAGCTCGCCCTGCACAGTCCGGCGGCGAGCATCAGCGTCGGCGGGGACTCGGCAGTCGACAACGACGTCAGCGGCAACGTCGGCAAGAGCCTCGCGCTCGCTGAGGGCATCGCGGTGCCCATCGTGCTGCTGTTGCTGATTTTCGCCTTCGGTAGCCTCGTTTCCGCGCTGTTGCCGCTCGCCATCGGAGCCTTCGCGATCGTGGGTACGTTCGCCGAATTGTCGGTCCTCGGCTCGGTGACCGACGTCTCGATTTACGCGATCAACTTGACCACCGCAATGGGCATGGCGTTGGGCATCGACTACGCGCTGCTGATGGTGAACCGCTTCCGCGAAGAGCTCGCCGCGGGCGCGAGCACCGAGCGCGCCGTACGCACCGCCGTAGGCACGGCCGGCCGCACCATCGTGTTCAGCGGCGCTACCGTGATCGCCGCGCTGGCCGCGCTGCTGATCTTCCCGCTGTACTTCCTGCGCTCCTTCGCGTACGCCGGCATCGGCGTGGTGATCATCGCCGCCGCCGCCGCGCTGTTCGTGCTGCCCGCCCTCCTGGTTGTGCTCGGCCCGCGGGTCAATCGCGGTCGCCTCCCGTGGTCGAAACACCCGCCGAGCGCATCCTCCCCATGGTGGGGACGGCTAGCAGGTCTGGCCTGGCGCCGACCGCTACTCGCGGCCGTCCCGATCGTCGTCGTTCTGGTCGCCATCGCCGCTCCCCTGCTGCACGCCAGCGTCGGTACGCCCGACGACCGGGTACTACGCACCAGCGCACCGTCCCGTCAGGTCGGCGACGTGCTGCGCGCTCACTTTGCCGGCGACGCCAGCACCGCGCTGGAACTGGTCACCACCGGACCGGTCGCGCCCGGGCCGCTGGCCGACTACGCCCGCCGGCTCTCACTGCTTCGCGGGGTCACTCGCGTGCAGGCCAGCACCGGCGACTACGCGCACGGCACCAGGACCGGCGTCGATCCGGCCGACGCCACGCTGGCTCGGCCCACCGCACAGCGGATGACCGTGATCACCAGCGCCGATCCGCGCTCCGCCGGCGCACAGCAACTCGTGCGCACCGTGCGCGCCACCGCGCCACCGCCCGGCACGGCCGTGCTCGTCGGCGGGCCGACCGCCGACCTGGTCGACACCTTGCACGCGATCGGGGTGCGGCTACCGGTCACCACGGCCTGGATCGTCCTGACGACGTTCGTGCTGCTCTTCCTGTTCACCGGGTCGCTGCTACAGCCGCTGCGCTCATTGCTGCTCAACCTACTCACGCTCGCCACCACGCTCGGCTTGATGGTGTGGATCTTCCAGTACGGACACCTGTCCGGCGCCCTGCGCTTCACCCCACTGCCTTTGGATACCAGCATGCTCGTGCTGCTGTTCTGCATCAGCTTCGGGCTGTCCATGGACTATGAGGTGTTCGTGCTCAGCCGCATCAAGGAACTGCACGACCGCGGCGCCGGCGACGCCGAGGCGGTCGCTGCTGGGCTGACCCGCTCCGGGCGGATCGTGAGCACCGCCGCCGCGCTGGTTGCCGTCAGTTTCCTGGCCTTCGCGGTGTCCAGCATCAGCTTCCTGCAACTGTTCGGCCTCGGCGCGGGCTTCGCCGTTCTCTTCGACGCCACTCTGATCCGCGGCGTGCTGGTCCCGGCCTCCATGCGGCTGCTGGGCCGGCATGCCTGGTACGCCCCGGCACCGCTGCGCGGCCTGTACCGCCGCGTCGCGCTCGCCGAGGGCTGAACCACACCCAGCCCCAACCTGGTGCCGGAGGCTCCTCCGCTGCCGGCCCCAGCCAACGCTCCTGCCATGAGATCGGGCGGCACCTCGTTCCTCGGGACGGGGTGCCGCCCGACTTCGGCGCTGCCAGCGTCACCGGCGAGCAGGCGGCCTCGTGGCGGACGACAGACCGCGCCGCGTCCACTGAGCGCTGATGTCAGGGTGCGAGATCGTTACCGCCGGATCGGCGCACCGGGGGGCGCTGCTGGGGGATCCCGCGGCGGCCAGCTGTGGGCGTCGGCCGGGTGTCGGCCCTTGGTGGCAGCTCCACAAGAGGCGACGGCGGCACCGGCAGGCACCTCAGACCGCGGGAGCCGGCCGGATCAGCTTAATGAGTTGCAAATCTAAAGCTGTTGGTTTAATTTCTCAATCATGAGACGAGCTTCCGTGCTGATCACCCTTCTCCTCGCGGCCTTCGCCGTGAACCTGGACACCACGCTGGTCAACGTCGCCCTCCCCGACCTCTCCCGACAACTCGATGTCTCCACGGCCCGTCTCCAGTGGGTCATTGACGCCTACAACCTGGCGTTCGCGGCGTTCCTGCTCAGCGCAGGCAACCTCAGCGACCGTCTCGGCCGACGCCGGATGCTTGTGGTCGGCCTGGCCGTCTTCGGAACAGCCAGCCTGCTCGGGGCGGCGGCAACGAACAGCGCCGAACTCGTTGCCGCGCGGGCCGTGATGGGCTTCGGCTCGGCACTTGCCTTCCCGGCAACGTTGTCCCTGATCTTGGATGCCTTCCCCAAGCGAGGGGAGCGCGCGACCGCGATTGGGCTCTGGGGCGCCATCGCCGGGGCGGCGATCGCCCTCGGGCCCATCGTTGGAGGCTGGCTGCTTTCCGCGTTCACCTGGCCGAGCATCTTCATCGCGATGGCACCGGTCGCCTACGCGGCGATGGGATTCGCGCTCAGATTCCTGCCCAGGACGCCTGGCGACGGCAGCAATCCACTCGACCTCATGGGACTCACGACCTCGGCACTGGCGATGGCCGCCCTGGTGTTCACCATCATCCAGGCGCCGACGTACGGCTGGAGCAGCGCGCGGACTCTGATCGGATGTGTCGTCTCCGCCACCCTCATCGCGCTCTTCATCGACCACGAACTGCGTTCGGTCGCACCGATGATTGATGTGCGGATCTTTCGCAACGCCCGCTTCAGCGCCGCGAGCGCGGCCGTCACGGTCAGCTTCTTCACGCTGATGGGTTTCATATTCGTCATCACGCAGTACTTTCAGTTCATCCGTGGCTACTCCGCACTGGGCGCGGGTGTGCGCCTACTCCCCTTCGCCACCGCCGTAGCGGTCGGCTCGATGCTGGGCACACGCCTCGCCGTCCGCGTCGGCACCAAGCAGATTGTCACCGCGGGCCTGCTGCTCACCGGCGCCTTCTACGCCTGGGACATCACCACGACGGCGCATCTGTCCTATGCCGTAATCGGCATGCAAATGCTGGTCGGAGGTCTAGGGATGGGTCTGACGAGTGCACCCGCGACCGAGTCGATCATGGGGGCGATCAGCGCGAAGACAGCAGGCGTGGGCTCGGCGGTCAACGACGCCACCCGCCTGGTTGGCGGCACCCTCGGCGTGGCGGTGATCGGCAGCGTCTACAGCTCCCTGTACCAACAGCGCATCACCGATGTTCTGGGTACCGCGTCCATGCCCAGGGGCACCCTCGCGACAGTGAAGGGCTCCGTGCACGGCGGCTTCGCCGTCGCCCAAGCGGTGATGCGCGGTGGCTCTCCGCTCGGCCACACGGTCCAGCAAGCGACGACGGACGCCTTCATGCACGGGCTGCGCGCTGCCTGCATCGTCGCCGCCATCGCCGCCTTCGCTGGCGCGCTCGCCACGGTGATCGCCCTGCCGGCCCACCCCGAACAGGCCGAAAACGCGGAGCCAGCCATGTCCGGCGAAGCGATGACCGGCATCGTCGGGCTTGACGGCCTCGGGTGATCCCGCCGTCGACCGGGCCGACACCGGTCGGGGCTGGGCGCACAGGTGGTCACACACCGCCATCCCGATGCGCCCAGCCCATTCACGGCCACGGTGATGTGCTGACCGGCGTGGTCAGGTAATAGACCGGTGATACCGCCAACCAGGTGGTCAGCGCCGTTCGCGACAGAGTCTCGCGCAGATCGAACGGGTCCAGGCGCGCGCCGGATCCCTCCGCGGTGCCCCACCTGCGGGTCTACGCGCGACCGCGTTCGGCCGGCCGGTAGCGGAGGTCGAACGCCAGGGTGGGGTCGGCGCCGTCGCGCAGCAGATGCACCAGCTCGCCGCCCGGTGCGTCGTAGAGCCGGATGCCGTCCCCGAGCAGCACCGGCGCGACGTGGATGTCGATCTGGTCGACAAGCCCCAACGCGAGCAGTTGCTTGGCGATGGGCGGTGAGAACACCTGGAGGTTCTTGCCGCGGGCGGCTTCCAGACCGATACGCACAGCCTCCTCGACGGAGCAGCTGAGAAAGGTGACGTTTTCGGCCGGGCGGGCGTCCTCGGGATGGTGGGTGAGCACGAAGATCGGACCCTGCCAGACTCCGCCATAGGGCGGCTTGTCACGGATGGCACCGTCGAACCCGTCCCGGCCGGCCAAGATCGCACCAGTGGCCTCGATGTACTCCTGCAGCAGGCCTTCGCGCACCGTCGCGCGGTCCATGAAGTCCATCGTGTGGCCGGGACCGGCGACGAAGCCGTCGAGGGACATCATGAACGCCGCATGCACTTTGCCCTGGGCGGTCATCGGAGCTGGGTCGGGTGTCATCGTTTCTCCAAACATGTGGTGGCCACGTTGTGGACCTGTGAGCGCGGGATGTGGAGGCGGCATCACGATGTGACCCGGCTGCCTACGCCCCCTGGCATCGGGTTTCCTTTCTCGCGAGCGGTGGAACGTGTTCGACTCTGGTCGTCCCAGTGGCTCTGCCGTAAGGTCCGCTTCTGTGCCAGTTGATTGGACCGCTTCGGACACGCGCCTGCTCATCTCCCTGGATCGGTCGGCCGGCGGGCTGCGTGCGCAGCTGGAGCGCGCACTTCGAGAGTCCATCCGCTCCGGTCGGCTCCGGCCCGGCGAGCGGCTCCCGCCCTCGCGTCAGGTAGCCGCACACCTGAACATCTCTCGCGGGCTGGTGACCGACTGCTACGCGCAACTCTGCGCGGAGGGCTACCTCACCTCGCGGCCGGGGTCGCCGACCCGGGTCGCCGCCGCCGCCGGAACCGCACCTGCGCCGCCCGGTGCACCACCGGTCGAGAAGTCACCACTGACGATCGACTTCCGGCCCAGCGTGCCGGACCTGTCCCGGTTCCCGCGCCGGGACTGGTCATGGGCACTGGCGCAGGCATGCCGCACCGCGCCCAGCCCTGCGCTCGACTACGGCCAGCCGCAGGGCGATCCATTCCTGCGGGAAACTCTCGCCGGCTACCTGCGCCGGGTCCGCGGGGCCGCGACCGACCCGGCGAACCTGATCATCTGCGGCGGCTTCACCCAGGGCCTCGGGCTCGTACTCGGCGCGCTCGCCCAGACCGGGATCGATCACATCGCGGTCGAAGAGCCGGGGCCGACCTACCGCGGCATCATCACCGCCCGCGCCGGCGCCCGCGCCGTACCTGTCCCCGTGGACGAGGAAGGGCTCGACGTGGCGGCGTTGGCGGCAACCGGCGTCCGAGCCGTCGTACTCACCCCGGCGCATCAGTCCCCCACCGGCGTCGTTTTCACCGCCCGCCGGCGGCACGCCCTGCTCGAGTGGGCGCGCACAAGAAACGGGCTGATCATCGAAGACGACTACGACGCGGAATTCCGCTACGACCGGAGCCCGATCGGGACGATGCAGGGCCTCGCACCCGACCGAGTCATCCTGCTCGGCACGGTCAGCAAGTCACTCGCGCCAGCGCTGCGGCTCGGCTGGGCGCTGGCCCCGGCACACCTCGTCGCGGCGATCACCGCCCAGAAACGCTTCGACGACCGCGCCACACCGCTGCTCGACCAGCTGGCACTGGCCATGCTCATCAGCTCTGGACGGTTCGACCGGCACCTACGCGCGATGCGCAGGCTCTACTCAATCCGCCGGCACCACCTCGTCACCGCCTTGGGTAAACACGCACCGGCCGTGCGGGTGACCGGCCTCGCCGCGGGCCTGCATGCCGTCGCGCGACTACCCGATCAACTACACGAAACGCCAGTGGTCGCCGCGGCCCGCGCTCGCGGCATCGGTCTGCATCCCATGAGCTCCTACCGGCTCGACTCCCACCATGGCAAGCAACCGCAACTCGTCCTCGGCTACGGCCATCTTCCCGAAACCACCATCAAACAAGGCATCACCGCGATCGCCGACCTCATCGGCGGCACCTGACCCCACGCTCCACGCGCGGCTGACCGCTGGCTACGCTGGCGCGACCCCGCCGTCGAGGTGAAGCGCGAACGTCCGGTGCAGAGGCGTGGGCTGGCCGGCGGCGAATCGCCGCCGGCCAGCCCCTCGGTGTCGGTTGAGGCGTCACGCGTCCCGCTGGAGTGCCACATCGACGGTGGCGGTGTGCCCTCTCCTCACGCTCACCATGCGGACCTGCTGCTGGTAGTCGTCCTTGGCCACGATGAGTTGGATCTCGCTCTGTTCGAGCCAGAGTTGGTAGTGGCCGTCGGTGTCGGTGCGCAGCGTGTAGCTGGTACCGCAGTCGCCGGTCTGCGCGTCGTACCCGGCGCAGATCTGCACCGTGGCTCCGGCGATGGCCTTGCCGGTGGCCGCGTCGGTGACCGTACCGGCCAACTCGCCCCAGTTCGCGGGCGGGGTGACCGTCGTGGTCACGGTGACCGGCGCGACCGGGTACGGCGTGTCCGTACCGATCCCCAGCGCGGCGGTCAGCGTGCCGGGTTGGGTGATCGACGAGGAGTCGACGGTGAGGCTCACCGTCGCGGACTGCCCGGGCTTCAGGTCCAGGCTGCCGGAGGACACGGACAACCAGGGCAGGTGGAACCCATCGCCGCACTGGTCGTAGCCGGGCAGCGTCTCACTGGTGCCGGACGGTTCGACCTGGAAGCCGTCATAGACGGCGCTGCCGATCTGGTAGAGACCGCAGCCGCTGCCGCCGCCGGTGTTGTAGGAGACATCGTTGGCGTTGGGCAGCGCCGACCAGGTGTCGCCGACCGGGTCGTACTGGGCCGCCTGGTTGGTGGCGTCCGAATTGGCGTCGGTGATGCCGCCGGCCACCTGCAGCTTGCCGCCCGCACCGCTGTAGGTCATGCCCCAGTCGTCGTAGGGCATGTCCGCCCCCCGCGACCAGCTGTCCGTACCCGGGTCGTAACGGTAGGTGGTACGGGTGGGATTCCCGTTGCTGGAGAAACCGCCCGCGCAGACGACCTGCCCGTTGATGGCGGCGCACCCGTTGGCGGCGACCGGCACGGGGTAGTCGGCGACCTGCGTCCAGGTGTTGCGGGTCGGGTCGTATCTGAACACCGCTGACGAGCCCGAGACCCCGTCGGAGCTCCCGCCGATCACGTACACCCGACCGCCGAGCGCCACCGCCCTGGCACCACCGACCTGTTCGGGCAGGTCGGCCCTGTGGGACCAGGTGTTGGTCGCCGGGTCGTAGGCGTAGACGCTGCCGAACGCGCTGAGGAGCTCGCCGCTCCTGACGTCCCATCCGCCGATCACGTACAGCGTGCCGTTCAGGGACACGGCGGTGGGGGCCTCCGTTGCTCGGGGCAGATCGGCGATAGGCCGCCAGGTGCGGCCGGCGGGGTCGTACACATACCCGTTGGCGATTTCACCGGCATCCTTGACCAGACCGGCCACCGAGTACACCTTGCCGGTGGCGTCGTCGTAGGCCACCGCGTTGTTGAAGACCGCCATCGGGTAGTCGGCCAGCGGTGTCCACGGACCGGACTGCGGTGTGGCCTGCGGCGACACGGCGGCCGTCGGAGTGGCGGTCACGGACCGCCACGGAAGGTACTGCCCCCTGACGTGCTGTAGCGGGGCGCCGGTACCGGTGACGGCGACCTGTGGGGTGAGGGCGCCGCCCTGGGTGCCGAGGGACACGTGAACGGGTGCGGTGCCGGTGTCGTGCAGCGTCACCGTGCCGGTACTGGTGCCGCCCAGTGGTTGGGTGAGCGACACGCTGGTGTCGTCCACGGTCAGCCGTCCGGCGCCGAGGGCCCAGTCCTTGCGGGTCACGCTGTCGGCGGCGACCGGGACGGTGGCGTCGGCTGCCGTGTAACGGCCGTCGGCCACGGTGAAGCGCTGGTCGCCGGTCAGGGAGCTGACCAGTACGTAGAAGCCGTGGCCGGCATTCGGGTCGTCGGGCATGGCCAGGCTGGAAGCGGTGTCCGTGGCGCGCCCGGCGCCGACGACGGTGGCGTCATCGAGGCCCGCGTGGGTGTTGGCGTCGGAGATGGTGCCGGCCACCAGCCCGCCCGTGGTGGGTGTGCAGGTGCGGGTGCCGATCACCACGTTGTCCAGCATCCACCAGAACCCCTGGTGGGCCGTAGCGGTGAAGTGGAACCTGACCCGCACGGCCTTCTGGTTGGCGGCCTGCGGGATCGGCAGGTCGACCCGCCCGTCGAAGGTGTCTGAGACCTTGTGCCAGACGGGGGTCCAGGTCGTGCCGCCGTCGAGGCTGAGATCGACCTCGCCGGACAGCGCGTTGGGGAAGTCGGGGTGCGTCTTGTACTCGGTGTCGAAGCCGATCTCGGGTGCGTTCTGCCCGGTCAGGTCCACCACGGGCGAGACCAGGTCGGTGTCGGGGGAGCTTTCCAGGCTGTCGGCGTAGGCGAAGTCCTTGTCACCGCCGGGCGGTGGGGCCTCCTGGTAGGGATTGTCGAAGGTCCAGGTCGTGCCCGAGTCGTTGTTGTCGGTGGTGGTCCAGCCGTCCTGCGTCGTGGTCGACCAGCCGGTGAACTGTTCGACGGTGCCCCGGTGTCCCGCCGCGTATCCGGGGGTGAGGCAGGTGAGCGGGTTGACGCCGAGCGTGGCGTCGCGCTGCACGTCGCGGTCGGCGACCTGGACGGGCACGTCCACGTCCCGGTAGCCGGGGAGCACGGCCGAGGCCACGTGCAGCGTGTAGCTGGCGTTGCGGGGCACGGTCAGCGTGTAGCGGCCCGTGTACGGGTCGGTGTAGACGGCCCCGGACATACCAGCCACGGTGATCTTCGCGTAGAGCGGCCAGCCGTGCCCGGAGCCGTCGGTGACCACGCCGGAAATGGTCTGGCTGGCCAGTTGCTTCAGGGAGAAGTTCACGCTGACCCGGGCGCCGGCCTTCACCTTGACCCCTTTGTGGTTGGCCGAGGTGTAGCCGAACATGGACGCGGTGAGGTTGTAGCTCGCGGCCCGGACCCACAGATCGTAGTGGCCGGTGGCGTCGGTGCGCGCGGTGTAGCCGTCGGAGGTGGCGACCAGGACGCCCGCGAGCGGCCGTCCCCCGCTGGTGACCCGCCCGACGATGTCACCGTGCGGCGCGGTCCGCAGACCGGCGGTCCCGTTGGGGGTGCCCAGTCCGGTCGGGGCGTCCCAGCCCGGCCCCGCCTGGCACTGCAGGGTGCCGCAGGTGCCGTTCGCGCCGGTCGTGACGTCGTTGAAGTGGCCGCTGTTGACCTGGTCGTACAGGTCGGCGACCGGATAGTCCTTCGCCGGTGGCGCGCCGGCCAGCGCGTACATGCCGGCGATCAGCGGCGCGGCCAGGCTGGTGCCTCCGACCTGGAACCAGCCGACCCCCAATTCGCTGACGGTGTCGTAGACGGCCAGGCCGGTGGCCGGGTCGGCATCGGCGGACACGTCGGCTGTGGCCCGGCCGATCGAGCATCCCGTGCTCACCGACTGCTGGTAGCTGGGTTTCGGCAGATAGGCCGAACAGCCCGAGCCGCCGCCGTACCAAGCCTTTTCGGTCCAGCCGCGCGGCGCGCTCGAGTCTCTGGTCAGAGTGGTGCCACCGACCGAGACCACATGAGGATCGGTCGCCGGAAAGCTCGGCACGGCGGCAATGTCGCCGGTGGACACGGTGACGGCCACGCCCGGATGGTTGTAGTAGTGGTCGTAGACGGCCTCGCCGGGCATTTCGTCGACGAGACCGTAGGAATTCGACACGAACTTCGCACCCATTGCCACCGCGGTGTCCACCGCGATCCCCAGGTCATCGGCTGTGGGCGAATATCCCTGTACGAGCAGCAGATGGCAGTTGGGGCAGGCCGAGGATGCCGCGTCCAGGTCGAGTGAAGTCTCGATCGCCCAGGCCTGGTCATCGCCGGGAAGGTGGCTGCCGCCGTTCTGGTCCACGATGCGCAGGCAGCCGTTGGCGGTCGTGCACGCCGGCAGCCCGTAGTGGGAACGGAACACGGCCAGGTCGGCTTCGGCATGCGAGTCGCCGTAGGCGTCCACGATCGCGATCGTCCCGCCCGGTGCGTCGGCGGGAAGGTGGTACGCGGCCTGGATGTCGGCCGGGCCGAGCGACCCGGGCGGTGGGGCGTCCGCGTCCGGTGTCACCCGGTGCGCGGAGCTGGCGCGCACCTCCGCGAAACAGCGTGCGTAGGGGCCGTCGGCGCCGTTCTTCGGTGCGGCGGCGCACGGCGCGGGAACGTAGGAGGCGGTTGTGCTGGTCGCCTTATCTGGGCTGGTTGCCCGGGATACGCCGGCCGCCTGGGTCGCGCCGGGCTTCGCGGATGTGGTGGCCGGTGCCGGCCCGGTGCCGGGCCCCGCATAGGCGGTCCCGGCACCGGCGAGGGCGAGCGAGGCGGCCACGGCGGTGATAGTGACGCCGAGGCGTCGCGGTAGGTGTCTCATCGTGGTCAGCTCCTGGTGAGCGTGAAGTCGACGGTGCTGGTCGTGCCGGACTTGAGGGTCACGATCCGGGCGCGCGGCTGGTAGCCGTCCCTGGCCGCGCTGACCATCAGCGGGCTGAAGCTCTGGGACAGCCAGAGCTGGAAGTGGCCGTTGGCGTCCGTGGTCAGGGTGAACGTGGTCGGACCGCACGAGCCCTTCTTTGTCTGGTACTGGGTGCACACCTGCACGGTCGCGCCATCGATCGGTGTGCCGTCGCTGGCATCGGTGACCGTGCCGGTCAGCTTGGCCCAGCTGGCCGGCGGCGTGACGTGGTCGGTGACACTCACCGGTGTCACCACGTACGGCGTGTCGGTGTCGAACCAGATCCCACCGGTGTAGTCGCCCGGTTGGCTCAACGACGCCGAGTTGACCGTGACGGTCACCGTCGCGGACTGGCCCGGCGCCAGCGTGAGTGGGGTGTCCGGCACCGACAACCAGGACGGTGTGCCGCCGCACTGGTCGTAGCCGGGCAGCACCTCACCCGCGTCCGTCGCGGTGTGCGTCTCGTCGTCGCCGCCCACCTGGTACAAGCCGCACGCCGAGCCGCTGTTCTCCAGCGCGTTGGCCTGCCTGGGCAGGTCGGACCACAGGTTGGCCACCGGGTCGTACTGCACGGCCTGGTTGGTGATGTACCAGCCGCCGCCGAATATCATCAACCCGCCGGCGATCTGGAGCTTGCCGCCCGAGCCGGCGTAGCCCACCCCTTCCGCGCTGTACGGCGAGTCGGCGCCCTGGGTCCAGGTGTTCGTCGCCGGCTGGTAGCGGTAGGTCGCGGCGGTGGTGTCGATCCCCGTCTGGCCGTTGGCGCAGACCACCTGAGCCGCGATGCCCGCGCACCCCTCCGACGCGATCGCCAGCGGGTAGGGTGCCGGCTTGCTCCAGGTGCCGGTGCGCGGGTCGTACCGGTACACCGTCGAGGTCGGCCTGAGGGTCGGGCTGTAGCCGCCCACGACGTACAGGTCGCCGCCGAGCACCGCGATGCCGGCGCCGGCCGTGCCGTTTCCCGGCAGGTCGGCCACCCGCGCCCAGGAGTTGCCCTGCGGATCGTAGACGTAGGTCGCGGTGGATATCCTGACCGATCTGGTGATTCCGCCGACCACATACATCTTGCCGTCGATGAAGGCTGCCCCGGCGCCGAGCAGGGGCACCGGCAGCGGCGCGATCGGGCTCCAGCTCTGCGCGCGCGGGTCGTAGACGTAACTCGCGTCCGTGGTGCTGGATATCCCTCCGGTGTTCATGCCGCCGACCGAGTAGAGCTTGCCACCGAAGCTGGCCATGGCGTTGTCCATGATCGGTATCGGGTAGTTCGCGATGCTGGTCCAGGCGGTGCCGGCCACGGGTGGAGGCGTCTTCTTCGCCGCGCCGCTCGGTGCCGGCTTCGCCGGGGCCGCCTTCGCCGTCTTACCTGGCTTGATGGACGTCAGGCCGAGCGGATACTTCGGCGCGGGTACCTTCACCCGGACCAGCGGCGCCCCCGAGTCCACGGTCTTCGACAGGCCGGCCATGGGGGTGAACCCACCGTCCTGCGTACCGAGTGTGGCGTGCACGGTGCTGGTGCCGTCGTTGGTGACGGTGACCGTGGCCGTGCTGGCCCCACCGAAGGGTTGCGTGACCGTGACGCCGGTCGTCTTGGCCGTCAGGCGTCCGGCGGCCAGTGTCCAGTCGTGCCTGGTGACCGCGTCAGCCGCCACGCCGACATCGTCGTGGGCCGGAGTGTAGTGGCCCTCGGTGACGGTGAACGGGTGGTTGCCGGTCAGCGAGCTGAACATCCAGTAGTACCCGCCGGGCGCCCCGGGCACGGACGGGAGGCTCGCCGACACGGTGCGTTCGGCCGGCTTGTCCGCGCTGGTGATGGTGGCGCCGTCGACCGGCCCGTGGGTGTTGGCGTCGGTGACCGCGCCGGCGACGATCCCGCCCGAGATCGGGGCGCAGGTACGGCCGCCGATCACCACGTTGTCGACGTCCCAGGCCTGCGGTGAGTAGCCCACGTAGTGGAAGCGGACCCGGACCCCTGATTTGCCGGCGGCCTGCGGGATCGGGACGCTGACATGCCCGGAGATGGGATCGTCGATGTTCTCCCAGACGTGGGACCAGGTCCGGCCGCCGTCCAGGCTGAGATCGACGTCCGCGACCTGTTGATAGGCTCCCGGGCCGGAGGAATCGTGGGTGGTGTCGAAATCGATGGCCGGGGCGGGTTGGCTGGGCAGCGTCACCGCCGGCGAGGTCAGGGAGGTGTCCTGCGGCCCCAGTTTGTCGGGGACCTGGAACTGGATACCGGCAAAGTTCAGGTCCCCGCCCGGGGGTGGGGAGATGTTCAACGGGTTGTCGAAGGTCCACGTCTGGCCGCTGTTGTTGCCGTCGCTGACCGTCCAGCCGTCCCGCGGGGTGTTCCCGGTCCAACCGGTGAAGTCGGTGCCGGTGCCGGTGTACCGCCAGCCGTAGCCGGGGGCCCTGCACGTGGTCGCGTCGGCGGCCAGGCCGACGTTCTGCGTCACGTCGCCGGTGCCTACCACGACCTGGCGCGCGTCGGTCTGGTACCCGGGCATGCTGATCGCGCTGGTGTGCAGGGTGTACGTGGCGTTTTCCGGGAGTGTGACCGAGTATGCGCCGGTGTAGGGGTCGGTGTAGATGGTGCCGTGCGGGTAGCCGTCGATGGTGATGGCGGCGTACACAGGCCAGTGGTGCCCGGAGTCGGTGACGGTACCCGTCACGGTGTGGCCGGGCACGGCGGTCAGTGTGAAGTTGGCCGTCGCGGTCTGGTCCTGCGTCACGGTGAGGTCCTGTCGGGACGCCGGCGTGTAGCCGAACGTCGTCGCGGTGGCCGCGTAGCTACCGGGTGGCACGGCCACGTCGTAGTGGCCGGACGCGTCGGTGGTGGCGGAGTAGCCGCTCGGGGTCAGCGTCACCACGGCACCGCCGATCGGCTTGCCGGTGCCGGCGTCGGTGACCTGCCCGGCCAAGTCGCCGTGCGGACCGTTGCTCAACGCGGCCACACCGTTCGGGGTGCCCAGACCGGTCGGACCGTCCCAGCCCGGGCCGGCCTGGCACAGCACGTTGCCGCACTCGCCGTTCGTGCCCTCGGTGACGTCGAAAAGACCGCCGGGCTTCTGGTACGGGTAGGTCACCGGGTAGCTGTTCGGGGTCGGGGTGCCGGCCAGCGCGTACATCGACGCGACCAACGGGGCCGCCAGGCTGGTCCCACCGACCTGCATCCAGCCGCCGTATCCCATGGTGTCATAGACCGCCAGGCCGGTAACCGGATCCGCGTCGGCCGACACGTCAGCGATCGCCCGCATCGTGCAGCCGGTGACGATCGAGGCCTGGTACGCCGGCCGCGGCTCCTCCGGTGAGCATCCGGAGCCGCCGCCACCCCACACGGACTCCGACCAGCCGCGCGCGGTGCCCGAGCCCCGTGTCAGGGTCGTGCCACCGACCGCGATCACGTTCGGGTCCGACGCCGGCCAGTTGGTCACATCGCCGACGTCACCGGTGGAGGCGGTGACGGCGACGCCCGGGTGGTCGTAGTAGTGGTTGTATGCCGTCTCACCGGTGAACTCACCCAACCAGCCGTAGGAGTTGGACACGAACTTCGCGCCCAGCGCCACGGCCTCGTCCTCGGCGGCGCCGAGATCGGCCAACGCATCCGAGCCGGCCTCCACCAGCAGAATGTGGCAGTTCGGGCAGGCCGAGGAGACCGCGTCCAGGTCCAGCGAGGTCTCCAGGGCCCAGTCGGAACTGTCGCCCGGGAAGGTGACGCCCCCGGTCTGGTCCACCTTCCGGAAGCAGCCGTTCGCCGTGGTGCAGGCCGGCAGGCCGAAGTGGGACCGGAACGTGCTCAGGTCGGCTTCGGCGGCCGAGTCGCCGAAGGCGTCCACGATCGCGACCGTCTGCCCCTGGCCGGTGGCCGGCAACCGGTAGGCCGCCTGGATATCGGCCGGTCCGAGCGCCGCCGTGTTCGGGCTGACGGCCGACGCCGTCACCCGCCCGCCGCTCGATCGCAGCAGGGCGAAGCACCGTGCGTACCGGACGCCGGGCTTCGTCGTCTTCGGTGGCGCGTTGCACCCCGCCGGGGTGTAGGACGCGCTGCCGCTTTCCGTCGACGCGTGCGTACTACCGGTCGGGGTGGCAGCGTACGCGGCGCCAGCCGCCACATCTGCCATCCCCATCGAAAGGATCAGGGCTGCCGGCAGCGCGCATACCGCGCGCCACGCCCTGCGTCTACCGACCATCTGCCGCCTCCCGGCTCGCTCGTCGGACTTCATCGCGGGGATGCGCCGCGCCTGGCGGCGTCCCGCTCGAAAAGACAGTGGTGTTCGCCGCTGTCCGGCCGACCGGCCACCGACCGGAGACGCCTCGGGAGCGTCGCGATCGGGTTCGGGCCGGTCCGGTTCCCCCGGGCGCGGTTGCGCCCCTGCCGCTGCCGCGGCCGTGGTGGTCCCCCGATGCCGCGGCCGTTGTGGGTCCTGCGTCTGCGCGTTGCCGCTACAGCGGCACGTAGCCGTCGTCGTCCGTGGTTGTGCTGCCCGCCTCGGCGTGACGAACCTCGTCGGCGCCGGATGGCGTCGCCGCGGCTGCCTCGACCTCCTCATCAACGCAACCGTCTTCGGGCTCTTGCCGAGCGGGCATGTCCAGCTCCTTCCTGTGCGAGTCTTCGGCCAGGAAGATCAGTGTCGGTACACGGGCGATGCGCGCGCGACCGGTCAGATGACCCAAAGATCGGCGTTGGGTCACCTAAAGTTCATCGCGGGGCGCCAGCTTCCGATAGGTGTTCCGGCCGGTCGGGGGCCGGCAGGCGCGGCGTCAGTCGCCCCGGTCGCCCGTCTCGCCGATCTCCACGGCCTTGACCGCCAGCGCGGTGCGGGAGGTCACCTGGAGCTTGCGCATGGCGGAGTTCAGCTGGTTGGCGACGGTCTTCGGCGAGCGGTGCAGCGCATCGGCAATCTCACGGTTGGTACGCCCGGCGATGACCAGCCGTACCACCTCCAGCTCGCGCGGCGAGAGCCGGTCGCCGTACCCGCGCCGACCGCCCCGCCAGACATGCGACCCGGTGGCATCGCGGTCGTGCAGGGTCCGGGCGACGCGTTCCGCGGCGAGAGTCGCACCGATCTCGGACAGTCCACCCCGCACCGCGCTCAGCAGGGAAAGCCCGTCATCATGCCGACCGGCCTCGATGAGGCAGCCCGCCTGTCGCTCGCGGGCGAGCAGCGCGTCGTAGGGTCGGGGCAGCGCCGACCACCGGGCTGCCGCGGCCTCGAAGAGGGTCGCCGCGTGTGCGCCTCGCGGGGCGAGCAGTGCCCTCACCAGCGCCAGCCCCGCCTGCGGCCCGGGGGCCTCGTGACCCCGTAGGCCGCGTTCGAACGCGTCGGCCAACTCTCCCGCCTGCTCGCGCCGACCCGCGGCCAGCAATGCCTCGACGCGCGGCGGTACCAGATCCGTGGCCGGTAACCAGTTGCCGCTGGCCGCCACGACTTCCATCTCCGGCCGCGTCACCTCAAGGGCGTCGTCGACGCGTCCGGCGGCCAGCCACATCCTCGCCAGTTCCCCGGCGCACGTCATCGAGTTGAGATCGGCGTGCACGCGGTACTCCCGCAGGGCGGTCAGCAGCGCCGCTTCGGCGACGGGGTTCGCACCGCGGGCCGCGGCCAGCAGGCCGGAAACCAGCACGGCCTCCATTCTGGTCAGCGGATGCAGGTCGTGGTCCTCGGCCAGGGCGGCGGCCCGCTCGGCCAACCCGTCCCAGGCGCCAGTGCACCAATCGAGCATCAGCAGATGCGCCAGGGCCATCTCCTGTACCCGCTGGTACTGGTGGCGTTCGGCCAGCCGGGAAGCGCGCTCGAGCCGCTCCCGGGCCTCGGCGTACCGGCCCCACACAATGGCGCCGTCGCCGACGTTGAGGTTGCCGCGGGCGATCTGTGCCCGGTCGGCGGCCGAGTCCGCGTCGTCGGGCAGTTGAGCGGCGGCCGACCATACCCCGGGATCACCGAACTCGGCCAGAATGGCGGCCCGGTCGACCAGGAAACGGAGCCGCTCGATGGGGAGGGTGTCGGCGAGTCGCTCGGCCCGTCGTAGCCACTGGGCAGCGATGTCATGATCGCCGCTGACATTCGGGAACGCGAGATGCATCATCGCCCGAAACGCCAGGACGGGTTCGTCGTGGAGTTGGCTGACCGCCCGCTCCAGTTCGTGGCGGCTCGCGCCGCGGTCGTCCATCGCGGACAGCACGCGGCCGAGTTGCAGCCGCAGCCCGCCCTCGACGGACTCGTCCAACCCAGGGACCAATGCCCGGCGCAGGGACCTGCAGAGATCGTGCAGCCGGCTGCGGCCGGACAGGGCGGCGAATGAGATGCCTCCGGCGAGCCGGACGAGGTCGGCGGCCGGCAGCTGGGCGCGGGTGACCAGTTCGTACCGGATCGCGGCTGCCGCGCCGTCGTCGCCCGAGACGGACGCGATGTCGGCGGCGCGTTCTCCGTAGCGGCACCAGGCGATGCTGTCGCCGGCCTCCCGGAAGTGCCGGGCGAGTGCGGCGACCGGTTGCGGGCTCACGCTCTCCAGTACCCGGCCGGCGCGCAGGTGCAGGGCGCGGCGGTGCGGCGCCGGGATCGCCTCGTACACGGCGCGTGCGGCAAGCGCGTGGCGGAACGTCACACCACGCCGGTCATCGGCGAGCAGACCGCAGGCCAGCCCCTCGGTCAGGCCGGCCACCACATCGTCGGCGGGCAGGCCGGTGACAGCGGCGAGGATCGCGTCGTCGGCCGGATCGGTCAGGACCGCGACGGCACCGAGCACGGCGCGAGCCGGTGCGCAGAGACGTCCGGAGCGCTCCAACACCGCGTCGCGTACCGTCGGTGGGACGTGGATGTCGCTCACCTGGCGACGCAGCCAGCGGCCGTCACGGAGCGTCAGGTCGGCCCGCGCGTGCATCAGGCGCACCGTCTCCTCGATCGCGAGCGGCACGCCGTCGGTGTGCTCGTACACGAACGCGGCGAACGTATCGGACAGCGGCTCATCGCTGAGCATCGACGAGACAACGACCCGGGTTTCGGCGACGTCCAGCGGTGCCAGCGTCAGCCGCGTCCGGGCGGCGCGGGAGGTCAGGCGGGGCAGCAGTGAGCCGTCCACGATGTCCTCCGGACGGAACGTGACGACCAGGCTCACCGGCTGCGGTTGCCGATCGGCCAGGAACAGCAGGAACTCCAGTGTCGTCTCGTCCGCCCAGTGCACGTCTTCGATCACGAGCACCCGCACGCCGAGGTGGGCCAGCAGGTCCATCAAGGCACGGAAGAGCTGGTGACGGGCCGCGTGCGGATCGCCCAGCGGCTCCAGTGCCGGCGGCAGGGCGGCTGACCACTCGGGGAACAACGGACGCAGTGCCCCGGCCAGTTCGGAGAGGCCGTCCGGCGGCCCGGCCTGGCGTGCCGCGTCCACGATCGGCCCCAGCGTGTAGGGCTGACGCACCGGCGGGCAGGCCGCGACCAGCGATCCCGGCCCCTGATGGTCGAGGAACTCCCGCAGTAACCGGCTCTTGCCGATTCCCGCCTCGCCCTCGATCAGGACGACCGCGGGCCCGAGTTCCAAGGCCTGCTGGAGCACCGTCATCTCCCGGTCCCGGCCGACGAATCTCGCCTGCCTCAGCGACTCGACGTTGGCCACCACGCGAACCTCCCAAGATCCACCACACAGTGTTCCTCGGCGGTGCCGGCATGTCGAGTCCCTGCTCCGCACAGCATCGGCAGTCGCGATCGGCGTGGCCGCGCGTCGGGCTCCCGTGCGTCCTGCGCCGCGCAACCGGCATTCCGCCGCTGCCGTGGTGCCCGCCGCAGTTTCCTCGCGTGGTCGAGCCCGGTCGCCTCCGCCCCGAACCGGTGCAACTGACCGCCTGCATCCCGCCCCCGGACTCGTCGCCGACCGCAGCCAGCTGCGCGACGTACCGGGGGGCGTTGGACCAGCATCGCCCGTCCGGGCAGGCGGTACCTCTTGACGCGGCGGCCGGACGGCCGTCCGGCCGGTGAACGCCGCCACGAACGCGGACCCACCGTAACAGCGCGGCGGGAACGGCCGCGTTTCACCGCACCTGACTGTCCGCTTTCGACAACGATGCTTGCACTCGCGCCGGGGCAGAGTCTATTGTGTGACATCTCTTCATATGACATATCATCGATTCAGGTCGCGGCACCTGTGCGACCTGCGCGACCGGGAGGCATGTGTGCGGGCAGCGATCTACGAAGCGACGGGGCCGGCCAACCAGGTGTTGAAGGTCGCCGAACTTGCCGATCCCCGGCCGGCGAGCGGTGAGGTCCGGGTGCGCCTTCGGGTATCCGGGGTCAACCCGAGCGACTGTCTGGCCCGGCAGGGTGTCGGTTTGCCGATGACAGCTTCGTATCAGGTGCCTGGCCAGGACGGGGCCGGTGAGATCGACGCGGTGGGCGAGGGTGTCGATCCGGACCTGGTCGGACAGCGGGTGTGGGTGTTCCACGCGGCGCTCGGTCGATCCGGCGGCACCGCCGCGCAGTACGTGACCCTGCCGGCGCAGCGAGCGGTACCGCTACCACCCCAGATCGGCTTCACCCAGGCGGCCGGGTTGGGTATCCCGTTCATGACGGCACACCGGTGCCTATTCGCCGACGGGCCGATTCACGGCCAGGACATCCTGGTCGCGGGCGGCGCAGGCGCGGTGGGCAACGCCGCGATCCAACTGGCCAAGCACGCCGGCGCCCGGGTGATCACCACGGTCAGTCCCGCGGGCAAGGCGGACATCGCTCATCTGGCGGGTGCCGACGAGGTCATTGTCGACTATCGACGGCCGTCCGTGGCCGCTGAGATCCGCGCGCTGGTGCCCTCCGGTGTGCATCGCGTGGTGGAGGTGGCGCTCGGCGCCAACCTGCCGCTGGACCTGGACGTCCTGGCACCCGGCGGGACCGTGGTCAGCTACGCCCGGAATGACCCGGATCCGGCCGTACCGCTCCTGCGGCTCATGACGGGCAATGTCCAACTGCGGTTCATGCTCATCTACACCACACCCGCGACGGCGCTACACCACGCGGTCACCGACATCACCGAAGCGTTGCGCGCCAAGGCCCTGCTTCCCCTGCCCGCAGTGCGGCATCCGCTCGAGCACATCGCGGCGGCCCATACCGCCGTGGAGGCCGGCACATTGGGCAAGGTATTGATCGACATTCCGTAGCGACCGAATCCACCGACGAAATTGGGGTTCACCATGCGACCGACGCCTGATCCGGATCCGATCACGCGGGTGTCAGTTCTCAGTACCGGCACCCAGACCACCCGCCCCCAGGTCGGTACAGCTACCTGGCAGCCCTCGCCGCTATGGCTGCTGACCACCCGGCGATGGGCTGCGCCCGTGCCGATCAACGTCTTTGTCATCGAACACCGCAACGGTCTCGTGCTCTTCGACACCGGCCAGGACCTGGCGTCGCTCACTGACTCCGACTACTACCCGGGCGGCGTGGCCGGCATGATTTATCGCCGCCTCGGTTACGCGACCATGAGTCCGGCCGACACCCTGACCGCGGGGCTGGCCGATCTCGGATACGACATCGCCGCGGTACGCACGGCCGTCCTCTCGCACCTGCACCAGGATCACATCGGTGGACTGCGCGAACTGCGCCACGCCGAGATCCTGGTCAGCCTCAGAGAGTGGGAAACGCTCGACGGCCGCTCACCGCAGCTGCGTGGGCTGTTACGACAGCACATCGACCTGCCCGGCCTGCGGTGGCGGTTCGTCACACCCGACGGCGCCCTGCAACCACGCCCCGGCCCTTTCGCCCGAGGTCACGACCTGTTCGGCGACGGCAGCCTGGTGCTGTTACCGACACCCGGCCACACGCCCGGCTCACTGTCCATGTTGGTCAGTCGGCCAGGTCGGTCGTCCCTCCTCCTCGTTGGCGACCTCGTGTTCAACGCGGCACAGATCGAACGCGGCCAGGTACCCGGAGTCAGCGACAAGCGCGCCACCCGTGGCACCCTCGACCGGGTCCGCGCACTTCACCGTCAACTGCCCGACGGACTGACCGTTCTGGCGGCGCACGACCCAGCCGCCGCTCATCTCCTCGCCCGAGCCGAGACCTCATCCACGATGAGTGCCGGCGGCCCGACCGAAGCCGCCGCCAGGTAGCGGTGCGGCCACCACCGGAGCGATGTCACCGGCCGCGGGCTCACCCCTCGGTTCGCCGACTGACCGTCACGGCCAGCGGGCCCTCCGTCACGAGGGCCCGCATGGCGTCTATCGCGGTGCCAAGGTCCTGCCCGTCGAGCGCTCGCCGGCCCCAAGCCAGCAGAGTGCTCTGGGCCTGCGCGATCCGGGTCTGCAACCGCCGCCCGCGCGGGCTGAGGGCCAGCTCGACTCGACGGCGATCCTCCTCGGCCTCACGCCGGATCACCAGGCCCGCCTCGACCAGCCGGTCCACCAGCCGGCTCGGGTGCCCGGTCTCGGCGACCACCAGCTCCCCCAGTTCTTTCAGCGACAGCGGACCAGCCTGCCCGATCACCAAGATCGCCTCGGCCTGAGCTGCGGTGACACCCAGCGGCCGGACCAACTCGTTGAGCCGACGCTGTATCTCGTGGTGGGTCGCCTTCACCAGGAAGGCGAACTCGAGCAGTTGATCCATCAACCGAGCCTACCGTACTGATGACATGTCACACGAAGGCGAGCCGCACGCAGTGGCTCCAGCTCAACGCCCATCGCTGTCGACTTGAGACGGTGGTCCACCCCGTCGCGGTCACTGCAACGTCGCGGAACTTCGAGCCTACGTGACCGCTCCGTCGCGGACCGTCACTGGCTGCCACCGGGGGTCTTGGTGGGGGTCCGCGACGAGCCGGCGCGGCCGTGGTGGGTGGCGAGAGGGCCGACGCGATCCCAGCCGGGTGCGACGAACTCTTCCGACCAGGCGGACTCGTCACTCGCGCGTACCGGCTCGCCGCAGTGGGCGCAGACGGGGGTCACGTCCAGGGGTTGGCCACAGGCATGCCTGACGAGGACCGGGGGGCGCCGCACGATCCACCGGTCGCCCCATCCGCGCAGTGCGTTCAACACCGGCCGCAGGCCCACTCCTGCTTCGGTGAGGCGGTACTCGTAGCGGGGCGGGTGGTCCTGGTAGCGAACCCGGTAGATCACGCCGGCTTCTTCCAGGCGGCGCAGCCGAGCGGTCAGGATGTCGCGCGCCGCCCCGGTGTTGCGCGCGATCTGATCGAAGCGGTGATTGCCGAAGTTGATCTCACGGATCGCCAGCAGCGCCCACCGCTCGCCGACGACCTCCAGCGCGGCCGCGATAGAGCACGGCCGCCCGGGCACGTCCGATGCGCGCCGCCGGACCGGCCGGCTCCGAACGCCGCGCGAAGGAATCGATTCAGCCATGGTGCTCATCACCATAGTGGATTGTGATCCCCTACTAACCGAGTTGTGACTTGCTACACACTGGGTTGTGATCTCCTACCTAGCCTCCTAGCGTCCGATGGCATCTCAGGTTTGGCATGGCACCACTCGTCGAACGAGAGCTGAGGTCGACGATGACGCAGTCCGTGACGCGGCGGGTCGGCACGTCGACTCGACCAGCCTGGGTCTTCGTGCTGGTAGCCGCCGGCGTGGTCATGTCCAACCTGGACGCGTTCGTCGTCAACGTTGCCCTGCCCGAGATCGCGCGCCAGTTCCACCATGCCCCGCTCGGGTCCGTGTCGTGGGTGCTGAACGCCTATGCGGTGGTATTCGCGGCGCTGCTGGTACCGGCAGGCAACATGGCCGACCGTTACGGACCGCGCAACTGTTACCTGGCCGGGACTGCGGTGTTCACGGCGAGTTCGCTGGCCTGCGCACTCGCACCAACTCTGTGGTGGCTGACCGGCTTCCGCCTGGTCCAAGCGGTCGGTTCGGCTGTGCTCGTGCCTGCCTCTCTCGGACTGTTGCTGACCGCGACTCCGCCCGAGAAGCGGATGCTCTACGTGCGCGGGTGGACCGCCATCAGCGGCGCCGGCGCCGCGCTCGGACCCACCGCGGGCGGTCTTCTTACCGCGGCCAGCTGGCGCTGGGTCTTTCTGATCAACGTCCCGGTCGGAGCGGTCGTCGTGATCGCCGGCACCACGCTACTGCCACGCCCACCCAGTCGTGATCAACATGCGCGCGTGGATGTGCTCGGCGTCGTGCTGCTCGCGGCCGGCATCGGCTTGCTGGCACTCGGGCTCGTGCAGAGTCCCGCGTGGGGCTGGGACTCCGGCCTGACGTTGGCGGCCCTCGTTGCCGGTACCCTGCTGTTGTTGTGCTTCGCGGCATGGTCGGCCCGGTACTCGGCGCCTGTGCTACCGCCGCCGTTGCTGCGGGTGTCGGGCTTCGCGCCGGCATCGCTTGCCAATCTGCTGTTCGCGGTCCCGTTCGCGGCGATGCTGCTGTCGATCGTCTTGTGGGCTCAACAGGTCTGGCACTGGTCGGCGCTGGCGACCGGGTTCGCCGTTGCGCCCGGGCCCGTCATGGTCCCACCATGCGCGGTGCTGATCGGCCCCGCCCTGATCAGACGCGCGAGCGCCCGGGCGGTTTCTGCCGGCGGCTGCGTGGTGTTCGCGGCGGGCGTCGCGTGGTGGCTCGCCGCCCTGGACACCCACGCCGACTACCTGCACATGCTGCCGGGCATGCTGCTGACCGGTCTCGGCGTCGGGCTGACCCTGCCGACCCTGATCGGCACCGCCGTGGCCACCCTGCCGCCGGCCAGCTTCACCACCGGCTCGGGTGTCGTCACGATGGTCCGGCAGCTGGGCTCGGTACTCGGCGTTGCGCTGCTCATCGCCTTCCTGGGCAACGGCAGCGGACCACGTATCACAACCGCCGACTTCGATCGTGGATGGTGGTTCACGGTCGCGGCGACCGCGGTCGCCGCGCTCGCCTGCCTGGGACAGCCACGCCATCGGCCCCACGAGCCATGACCAGGGGGTCAGTTCCCCGCCATCTCCTTCTCGTCGTGGATCGCGAGGAGGGCCTACCCATCGCCGCCGGCCGAAACACCGCCCGAGCCTGAGGTGCCAACAGGAAGGTTCACACCGCCATGACCGCTCGACCGTCGTTCGTTGTCACCGGAGGCGCCCAAGGCATCGGCCGGGCCATCGCCCAGCGTTTGGCGGACGACGGTGACGTCGTCATCCTCGACGTCAACAGCCAGCTCGACTGGCGGCACGAACGGGTCACGCTCGTTGCCGGCGACGCCCGCGATCCCGAGGCGACACAACGAGCAGCCGCGACCGCCGAGACGACGGGTCCCCTTCTCGGATGGGTCAACAACGCTGCGATGTTCCGCGACGCCGGCCTCGCTGACACCCCGGCTGCCGAAATCATCGATCTCATCGCCGCGAATGTGGCGTTGGCCCTCACAGGCTGCCACACCGCGGTCAACCACTTCCTGATTCATCAGCGTGCCGGCGCGATCGTCAACGTCTCCTCCCACCAGGCGCAGCGCCCCGTACGCGGAGCCCTGCCCTACGCGACCGCGAAGGCGGCAGTCGAGGGATTGACCCGCGCCGTCGCGGTCGACCACGGGCCAGCTGGGATCCGCGCCAATGCGGTCGCACTCGGCTCGATCACCACCGCCCGGTTCGAGCAGTACCGAACCGAACACCCGGAAGTCGACGCTCAAATGGCCGCTCTGCATCCGCTCGGCAGGGTCGGTACCCCGAGCGAGGTAGCCGACGCTGTCGCGTTCCTGTTGTCGCCCGCCGCGGGATTCGTCAACGGCGCCATCCTTCCCGTCGATGGAGGACGGGCAGCCAACGGACCCGATCCCGAAGCCACCTGACCACGCCAGGCGCCCGCTCATCGGCAAACCACGGCGGGTTCTGATCGCCGCCGGACATCAACCCCGATCGACTCGTCAGCCGACCCGCGAAATCCGTGCCGTCCAACTGGTCTGGGCACAGATCGTCGCGCGGCCGCAGAACCCGCACTCGAACGGGCCCAGAACGAGACGGTTCACCACGCAGCAGAGCAACCGTTCTTTCTCCTTATGAAAATCCGGAATGCGGTTGAACCGTTGCCGGTGAGGCGGCGTATGGATCAACGATGGTCAGTAGTCGGCGGAGCCAACCTCTGACGCCTGACCCGAACGACAAACCACCGTCCAGAGCCCAGGCGGAGCCTGGAAAGAAACTCATTGTCTTCGCGGTTTCTTGCATGAGCCTGTGCGCAGGTTTCGCCTTGGGCACCGTCAATCAAGGAGATCGACGTGTACGAGAACGGCAACTCCTCCGAATCCGCGGCCCGCGCGGTCGACTCGGCCCCGAAGCACCGCGTCCTCCGGCGGGTCCTCACCGGTGCCGTGGTGGGCACCGTCGCCGTGCTGGGTCTCTCACTGACCGGCATCGGCACGGCCTCTGCCGCGACACCCAGCAGCCACGGCGGTGGTGGCGACAGCGGAACATGGGACCAGACCAAGGTTCCGCTGCCACACCTGCCGGGTCAGGCTCCGGTCTTCCTCCTGCAGTCGCAGACCGTGGCCGACGTGGTGGCGCTGGATCAGACCAGCGATGACGCGGCCCGCGCCGGGATGTTCGCCTTTTACGCCGACAACACGGACTGCACCGCCAAATTCACCCTCGGGCCCGGCGACATCGATGACGTCATCACCTGCCCGCACGGCACGGCAACGTCGAGGGAAGCGTTGGACTTCACGACCGGCACCTGGTTCCACGTGTTCCGGATGGGCGACTAGAAAAGCCCAGCCCGTCACGTAGCGCCTATCCGAGGCGCTCGCGCTCATTGTCCCTGGCGGGGCGGCCACTTCCCGTGGCCGCCCCGCCGGCGCGACCGACACCGCCGCGATCGGCGAGCAGCGACAGCCGTCCCGGGGTGGCACAGTAATGACGTTGAGGTTGCGGTGGTCCACGAACTCGGCGAGCACGTCGATGGCCACGCCGGCGTCGACGTCGGCGTCACAACCGCCGATGGATGGCCGTAACCAAGGTCCGAGACATCCCCAGGCCCGGCCCGCTCAAGACGGCTTCCGCTCGTACCGCCTTGGTTGTACGCATCCCGGCCGCCTACTCCGTGGGTTTCGAGGTTACTGCCTTCACGGTTCGACGCCCGGCGCGTCCCAATGAACTAGCGTCGAGTATCGACCGAACGCGCCACCCCAACGGGAGCACCAAGGCGCGACCCCGACAACCGCGGCCCCCGCGCGACCGTCACACGGCCCGGTCCCGTGCGGCCGCCGGCGGTCTGACCGAGAGGAGACACAGCGTGGGCTTGCACGCGGGACGAGTGACAGCGACGGCGCTGATGGCAACGGGCGCCGCCCTCAGCACGATGCTGCTGATGGCCGGCCCGGCCCAGGCGGCGGGCAACGACGACTTCAGCGCCTCGACCACCGACGGCTGCGGCGTGGTCAACTTCATCGACTACGGCCCCGGCGCGGACGGTGGCGGAGACAACGACGACTACCTCGTGATCCACGACTACTGCGGGGACGGCCACGGCGTGAAGGCTTGGGCCTGGATCACCCAGAAGACCACCCAGGGGCCGCTGACCTTCTACCTGGGCGGGAAGTACAACGGCAACGGATTAGCCGGGGACCCGGTGATTTGGGATCCGTTCAAGGACTTCAACCCGGACGAGAACGTGGCGAAGGGTGACATCGTCGGGCTCAAGGTGTGCCTGGTCGACGGCGACACGGATCCCTCGCCGGCGAAGTGCGGTACGGCCAACCACACGAGCGCGGACGGCTGACCCGGAGTTCGCCGGGGGCACCGGGTCGGCCCGCCGCGAGACAGCCGTACGACGCGCCGTGCCCCCGGCGGTACTCTGCCACCAGCGACAGACCCGGCAGCGACGGCACCGGCCTGCTGTCCCTTTGATCGGACGGGGTCGATGCCGGTCAGCCGAAGGTCGACAATCACGCTAGTTTCCCCGGACGACATCGTCGATGTTGTGAATCAACTTCAAGAGGTTGGCAATGGCGCTCGGTGGTGCTGTCTCCTTGAATGGGTGGAGTTTGTCATATTCCTCTTGGGTCTCACGCATCCCGACCTTCCTCGCGATTTTTTCCGTCCCCTCATATGGGCTCTTGGGAAGGTTGGCGGCGGCTCCTACAACCACCATGCCGGCTCCTGCGGTGACGACCGCCGCGGTCGCGTCATAAGCGCTGACGGCGACCCGCATGGCGGCCCCGGCATCGACGGCGGTGGAGGCGATTGTTTCGCCACCGGCCACCGTCGCGTCGGCGAGCAGTGCGCCTTCGCCCAGTGCGGCGAACCCGCCCAGCGCGCCGAAGCTGAGGATGGTCGCCCCGGCGAGCAGTCCCGCGACCACAACGGGATGGCTCTTCACGAAGTGACCGGCACGTGCGAGGCCGTGACCAACGGCGTGCAAGCCGCGTTTGAGCAGCGCTCCCAGGCCGCCCCCCGACGACTTGGGCTTACGTGGCTTGAGATGGCTGTTGTCGTTGGGAGTCGCGACGTCGTCCTTGCTGACGACGACCCGGTGCCAGCGCGGCCCGCGGAGGTCGATGTCGCCGTAGCGGTCGTGCGCGGGGACGTAGGCGTACTTGTAGTGCCGGGTCAGTTCGGGGGGCAACGTCGAATTCGGTACGCAGCCATTGCCGTCGGAGATGCAGCCGGTGAAGTTGCCGGTGGGATCGCTGAGGGTGGCGGGGTTGTCCTGCGCGTAGGCGTACGGGTTGATGGTGGCTGGGTCGTTCGTGCCCAGGATCGGGTCGACTGAAACGAACCGACCGAGGCTCGGGTCGTAGTCCCGGGAGCCGAGGTGCAGCAGGCCCACCGCGGTGTCGTTGACACCGTCGAGGAAACCCCGGTCGCCGGCGAAGGCGGCACCGTTGCGCGGGTCGCCGAACGGGTCGAACCGGCGTTTGGTCACCGCCAGGGTGCTCGCATCGATCTGCAGGGTCGTGGTGCCCTGATCGTCGCCGACGAGATAGGTGACCGTCCTGCCGACGCGCTCGGCGACGTTCTGTCCTGAGTAGCTGTAGAAGCGGGTTGCCACCGCGCCGGTGCCGGCCGGGTTGACGTGGACTTCGCCATTGGGCAGGTAGAGGGTGACGCCGGTGGCATCGCGGGAAATCAACCGGTCGCCGGCGGCGTCGTAGGTGTAGCTGACAGTGCTGGTCCCCTCGGTGATCTGGCTGGTCAGGTCGTCCGGGTTCCAGGTCAGGGTCTGGGTGCCACCATCCGGGGCCGGCCGGCTCGTGGTGTCACCCGTTGCGTTGTAGGTGTAGGAGCTGATCGTGCTGCCGGTCGGACCGGTGCTCGTCACGCCGGAGACGGCCTGGGGGTGGGCGGCGTCGGCGTAATGGTAGGTCCTGGTGAGATCCGTACCGCTGGCGGTGGTGGCGTGCACGATCTGGCTGGATCGGTCGCCCAGGAGGTCGTAGGTGTAGCTCTGCCAGTACGGTGCGGGTCCACCAAGCGAGGAGCCGGCGAGGCCGCAGGACGCGGCGGTGGTTGTCCAGGACTGCGTCATGCGTTGCAGGTAGTCGTAGTTGAAGCACTGCCGGTCGATGGCCTGGCCGGGCATGCTGTCGGCTTCTGAGGTGACGTTGCCGGACAGGTCGTAACTGTACTGCTGGGTATCGACATTGCCGGTGGTGTTCAGCGTCTGCACACCGATGCTGGTGAGCCGGTCGGTGAACAGGTCGTGGGTGATGGTTTCCCATGCCTGTGCGGTGTCCGGCCCGAACTGAATCTGCCCGAGGTCGTTGTTCTGGCCGTAGAGGGTGTTGGTCACGTAGTCGCCGAGGCCGACCATGCTCTTTGCCGAGCCGAGGTAGTCGTACGCGTAGATCAGCGTCTCGGCGGGTAGGGTGCCCATGGCCGGCAGGGTGACCGTGTTCGGGCTGCCATCCGGCTTGTACGTCGTCGTCGTTGAATACGTTCCGCTCAGACCGGTCTCGTTGGGCGGGATGACCACCGACTGCTTGGTCGGGCGGGCGTCCGCGTCAACGGCGTCGATGGTGGTGCTGTACTTGTTACCGTCGGCGAAGCTGTTGGCCGAGCTGGTGTACCCCAGCAGCGGGTCGTACGTCCACGAGGACAGCAGGGTTGCGTTGGCGGCGCCGCCGTCGTATTCGCCGGTCTTGCGGTTCAGTGCGTCGTAGGTGTACGCGAGGGTCTGTCCGCGGGCGTCGGTGATGCTCAGCCGGTTGTCGTCCTCGTCGTAGGTAGAAGTCGACGCGCCCTTGTCCGGATCGAACACACTGGTCTGGTTGCCCCGCACATCGTACCCGTAGGTCCACGTGTCGCCGGCGGCATCCGTCATGGTGGCCAGCTTGCCCGCCCGGGTGTAGGTATAGGCGGTGGTATCGAAGGCTCCGGTAGGGCTGGTGCCGTGGTACTGGCGAATCTGGGTGGTCTGGCCGCGAGCATCGGTGTAGGTGCTGGTCGGCGTGGTGCCGACGGGTGGAGTGACATCGATGTGGTCGCCGCCGTACACCGTCACCGTTTTCCACGGGTTACCGGCCGCGTCGGTGGCCGCGACGCCGTTTTCCACCTCCGTGACCATTACCGGGCGCCCGGCACCGTCATATTTCGTCAGCCTCGCGTGCGGGATTCCGGCCGCGACGGTGCTGACCACCAGCGTCCCGGACGGTGCCGAGTCGTTGATGTAGGGGGCGTTTTCCCGGGTGACCTGGCCCTGCGAGTCGTAGAACGTGTCGGTGATATTCCGCCAGATCGCGGAGGACGTGGTGGTGTTGTTGTGTTGGGGCGCCTGGGTCTGCCGTTGCCGCAAGAACCCGTCGTAGAGCGTGTAACTGGTCTGGTAGTTGCCGTTGGCATCCAGCGTGGAGGTGCTCTGCCAGCTGGCCGCGGTGGTGCTCACGGAGTACCCGAACTTCTGGCTCGGGCTGCTCGTGAGGGGCCGGGTGGGGTCCCAGACCTGAGCCAACCGACCGAACGGGTCGTAGGTGAGGGTTGCCGTGTTGCCGGCCCCATCGATGGACTTGACCGGCTGGTCGAAGGCGACCGAGTTGATTGTTGTCGTGGTGGTGCCGAGCGCGTCGGTCACGTCGGTTTCACGAGTCGGCGCCGGGCTTGCCGCGACCACCGCCCCGTAGTGCGTGGTGGTCCGGTGACCGAGGGCGTCCGTACGCGAGGTCACCCTGCCGTACATGTCGTAGGTGGACGTGTCGGTGGTGACGTACTGCGGCGTGACACCCGAGTAGGCCGTCACCTCGGCCGTGGTCAGCGCGTCGCCGGCTGCGTCGTACGTCTTCTTCTCATCGGAGATGGCATCCGCCGGGAATGACGGGGTAGTGCCACAGGTGGTGCCCACGGTGACCACGTCCGCGGGCAGATCGACCAGGTTGGCGGTGGCGGAGCCGGCGTAGCTGGTGATGGTGCACCGGTCGTCGACCGAGGTACTGGTGTCTCCCAGGTCGGAGATCTGGCTGGGCAGGTCGTTGGTGTTGAAGGTGGAATCGATCTGGGTGGCTCGGAAGCCACCGGCCGCCAGCGCGGTCCGGGTGACATCCCTGCCGGTCTCCACCATGAAAGCGCTCAGTGAGCCCTGGGTGGCGGTGGGGCCCCTCTGCCATGGGGTAGTGATCTCGTCGGTCACCACCGGGCCGTCCACACCGTCGCGGACCACCTCCTCCAGTCGCATGCCGGCGAACTGGTTGGAGTCGGGGTGCGTGACGCCCTGCGAGTCGCTGACGCTGACCGTGCGGGTACCTGTCGCCTGCTTGTCACCGTCCATGCCGCGGTAGTAGGTGTAGTCCACCTCGGACAGGTCCGCGTTCTGGTCGGTCTTGGTGGGGTCGCCCTTGACGACCCGCACGCTCTGGAAGCCGCGCCAGGTGGACCAGGTCCGCCGCGACGCGGGAATCAGCTGGTTGTCGGTGTAGTGCCAGGCGCCGCCACCCGGCGGGTAGTTGTACGTCATGACCTCGTCCGGGTTGCCACCGACCTGGTCCTCCTGGCTGATCTGCGCCACCACGTACTTCGTGAACCAGTCGGTGCGCGGTGCCGAATCGCCCGGTGGCGTCCAGATCTGCGGGAAGCACCGGGTCGTGTTCGAGGCCGGAGCCGGGAACGACGCCGGGTCGCAGTCCGGCGTGGCGTAGTGAACGTCCAGCACCCCGCCGGATTCGTTGTCGATCGAAATGATGCGGTACTTGTCCATCGGTACGATGCCATCGCCCGGGGTGTTGACCCGGTTGGGGAAGGTGATGCCGTGGAAGACCACCGGTGGCGTCGAGGCCGTGCCGCCGACCAGGCCGATGTGCTGGATGCTGTTGAGCCACAAGCCGTCGCCGCTGCCGTCGCCGGGGTCAGGGTACGACTGAGAGAACTTCCACTGGTCGACAGCGGTGTAGGCGGTGCCGTTGCGTACCTGGGTGGTGACCGTGGCGAGGCGCTTGGTGGACCAGAAGGTTGGCGACACTTTCGTCCCGCAGCTGGTGGCGCTGGTCGCGCAGGCCTGGTCGAAGGGGACGTCCGGCCAGTTCGCCGCGGTGTGCGTGCTGCACGCGGTACCCGTCACCACGCACCGGTCGGCGGTGCCGAACATCACCCGCGCCGGTGCCACCGGACTGTACGCGTTGGGCTCGCGCAGACCGTACTCGATGCGCGCCAGCGTGCCGCCCCGCACGTACGTGCCGACCTTCTTGCCCAACAGCTCACCGTAGGCGTTGGTCTCGGGGGCGTAGTAGTAGGCGATCGCGTCACCGTGCGCGTCCACGACGTAGTCCAGGTTCCACTGGTACGCCTGCGTCCTGGCCGAGTCCGCGAACGCCGCCGTGGACGGGTTTTCTGGATCGGAACCGAACACCGGCACCGTGTACACCGACTGCGTCGTCGGATCCGTCGACGCCCAGCCGGGCAGCCTGTTCAAGCCGAAGTAGTACCGGGTGCCGTCGGTCGTCGTCACCACCCAGTACTCGCCATTGTCGTCGCCGTTGGTCCCACCGGTCAGGTGCGAAACCGTCTCGCCGTTGTCGTTCTGCGGGACCCAGGTGGTGTTGTTCACCTTCACCAGCGGTGTCGACTGGCCATTGAGCAGCATCGTCGCATTGTCCGGACCCCAGCACTCGTCTCCGGTCCCGTTCGCCGACGTCTTGCCGAACACGTCCACGCACGCCTCGTATCCTCGCTGGATCGACCCGACGTCGAGCGACCAACCCTCGCCGACCCACGAGGGTTGGTTGTTCGTCGTCGCGGTCTGACCGTCCACCGAGGACGACGAGTACAGTGCCGTCACAGTCGGTTCGAGCCCACCCGGTACCGACGGTGTGATCATCGGGTACGACCAGGAAAACTCACCGGCCTGGGTGGACACCTGCCACGTACCGGAATCGGTCAGCGCCGTCGCGGTGTAGGTACCGGCATCGCCGGACGGCGAAGCCGCCACCGCGAACAGCGCGTCCGTCCCGGTCGCGCTGACCTGCGCCGACACCTGACCGTCCGGGACGTCGTTCGTCGACGCCAGCGCCGTCCCGCTCCGGCAGGAGGCGACCGATGGGGTGGTTGCCGCGCACGCGGGCAGCTTCACGATCTGCAACCGCTGAGCCCAGTCGCCGCCGTAGGCGTTACGGAATGACGAATAGTGCACCGACACCGTCGCCGGCACCGCGGCCGCGGCGTCGGTGCGGTGCAGCTTGAACATCATGCCGGCCAGTCCCGCCGCGACGGCCGTGTCGTGCGGCAGCACCTGCACGTTCATCGAAGCGGCCGGCGCGGAGGCGTTGGCCTGAGCGGACTTCGGTCCGCCGGATCGGGCGGCGCCGATCCACACCGGCAGCCGGCCGGCCCGGACGGCGGGTCGGGGCGGCGAGCCCGCGGTCGTGGCCGGCGGCGAGGGAATTGCCACCCGTGCGGTGCCCGGCGCCGGCCAGCTCACCGCGGGCACCGCACGCAGTCGGTGTGCGGCGGCGTCGTCTCCGGCGGCCGCGGAAGCGCGCGGCGCGGCACGAACGGGGACGGGCTTTAGCTGCTGCACCTTCGGTGCACGGTGGGTTGGTGCCGCGACGGCCGGCAGCGCAGGCACGCCGGCCAGGACCGCCGCGGTCATGGCGACGGTACAACCCGCTGAGGTCAGCGCTTTGAGTCTCATGACTGCCTCTCTCGGAGCACTACGGACCGGACCGGCACGTCCTACAGTTGAGTCAGCACCCAACCCAGTACCGTCGGGGCGGTCGAGGTCAAGCCCTCGCAGCCGGAGTCCAGCGATTCGAACCGCTGGCCGCTTTCCGGCAGCACGCAGGCGTACAGCTGGGTGGACGCGGCACCGGTCGGCTGGCTGGTCCAGATGAAGCCGCTGCCGCCCAGCACGGTGTCCCCGTTACAGGTGGGGCTGGTCGACAGGTAGTCCCCGGTGCCGTTCTGGCAGTTTCGCAGGGCGGCGGTACCGGCTAGGGCGGCGGTGCTGACCACCGCGGTACCGAAGGCGGAGTCAACGTCGTAGTCCGGCAGCAGCCCGACGTTGTTCGCGCTGGCCCAGAACTGTCCGGTGTCCGGGTTGCGGTAGCGGGCCAGGGTGGCCAACGGCCGCAGGTACCCGAGTCGGAACTCGACCGTCTTGCCCTCACAGGTCGAGCCGGTCGAGTCGAAGTGGTAGGTGAGGCTGCCCACGATCCATGAGCAACGGAAGAGCGCCACCGCACCCGGTGTGTCTGCCGCCTGGTTGAAGATGGGGCCGACCCGCCCGAGCAGCGTCTTGCCCTCGCAGGCCGGATCCACCGAGCTGAACTCGTCGGCGCCGTTGGCCATGCAGGAGTACAGCTCGCTGGTGTCCGCGGCACCGACCGGGGCGAGCGCACCCAGCGGCCCCTCCAGCCCGAAGCCCTGCGGCGCCGCGCCGGACGCCGTGCTGACGTGCGCCGGGGTGGACTTGCTCGCCCACCGGGTCAGCTCACCGTCGTAGGGTGAGGTCGGGGCCTTCTGCACCGCGAACAGCGCGTCGGCTGCCTGCGTCCTGGACTGCGCGCCGGTGAACAGCTGCACGTTGTCGATCCGGCCGGCGAAGTACTGAGCACCCGCACCGGCCACCCGGCCCCGCCCGATCTCCACCGGCCCGGTCGCCGTCCAGGGCGTGGCCACCACGGTGGCCGACTGCCCCACCTGCTGCCCGTCGACGAACAACGCGAAGTTCCTGGTGACGGCGTTGTACGCCATGCCCACCTGGGTCCACACCCCGGCGCTCGGGATCCCGCCAGTGACCAGATTCTCCGTGGGCGCAGCCACGTCGGACCCGGCAACCTCCGCGGCGAACGATGGTGTTCCGCCGTCATCGCGGTACTGCAACGCGAAGTCGCTGGTCTGGGCGCCCTCCACGGCCAGAATCGTCATCGGCGTGTCGGGCAGGTCGTCCAGGTTCACCCAGGCGCTGGCCGTGAAGCTGGTCGCGGTGGCCACCACCGGCCCGCTGGTCGCGGCGAAGCCGGTCGACCCGTCCAGCGCCAGCGCACCGCCGCCGAACCTGTCGTCGGCCGGGTCCTCCCGACTCGCCCCACCGGAGAGGGTCGCCGGGTTCCAGCCGCCGGTCACATCGGTGGCGACCGATCCGGAGCTTTCCTCGAAGTCGTACCACGCCTTCTGCTGCAATGGCTGCGTCGCCAGGTTCTGCGCGTTGGTCAGCGTGTCGTCCGAGATGTCGCCGGTTGCCACGATCGCGTGGTCGAACAGGCGCACGTCGTCCACGGCGCCGGTGAACGGGTCGGAATTCGCCCCGTCGAACATGGAGCGGCCGATACTCAACGGCCCAGGCGCCGCCCAGCTGCTGTCGTGCGCGAGCGTGCCCTCCAGTACACCGTTGACGTAGATCGACATCAGCTGGGCGCCGTCGTCGTAGCTGCCGATCACCTGTGTCCACTGCCCGACCACGACACTCGACTTGGACACTAGTCGATAGTTGAGACCGCCGCCGTTGGTGTCGGTGCCCATCATGACAAAGGCCCAATGCCCGTCCGGCTGTGCCTGCAACTGAAAGCCCGGCGCGTGCACACCATCCATGGACACCGCGGTCGGGAAGTTGCCCAGCTTGTCCACCCGGACCCAGGCCGAGACGGCGAAGGTCTTCGAGGTGTCCACCGGCTTGCCCGGAACCTGGATGTAATCGTTCAGCGTGCCGTTGAACAGGGCGGCGGCGCCGATCTGACCGGTGGTCCAGGTGCCGCCGTTCCCGTAGCCGGTCATGGTGCCGTTCAGCGGCGCGACGCCGTCACCGGGCGAGTCCGGCGCAGCCGCCTGGTTGATCGTGCCGTCGAGGGGGTAGTGGTGGACCGCGTCCTTGCCGCCGGGTAACACGCTGAAGCAGTAGGTGACCTTCGGGCTGACGTTGCCAGCCTTGTCCACGCTCTGCACGTTCAACAGATTCGGGCCGGCATGCCGCGGCGTGATCTGCACGGACGCAGCCCCGCCCGGCGTCGCGGTGTTCACCCGCACCGCTGGAGGGGTGTCGACCCCGTAGATGTAGCCGGCGATGTCCGAGGTCGTCGTGGTGGTGGTACCGGTGCCGTTGGGGCCGAACGCGAAGGTACCGGTCTGGCCTATCCCACCCGCGCGTACCACGCCCGGGCAGTCGGCGGCGGCGCTGCCCGGATAATCGGACGAGGTGACGCTCGGCCCCACCGCCGGTGGGGTCTCGTCGACCGTGAAGAAGCAGTTCCCCGAAAGCGGGCCGACGTCGGTGCCGTCGGACGCCTGCGCGTGCCAGTCGATGACTTGGCCGTCCGTGAACGCGGATGCCGGAACCTGGAGCACGAACGCTGTGCCCGAGGCCACGAACGGTGAGGTGGCGGTGCCCAACTGGGTGGCGCCGTCGAACCAGGTGAAGGTGATCTTCACATTCTGTCCGTCGGGATCCGTCGACTTCGCCCCCAGCCCGACCGTCTGGGCGCCATTGGCCTGAAGGACCGGGTTGAGGACCTGGGCACCGGCGCTCGTCGCGCACGCCTTGCCGGCGGTGGTCAGCCCGGTCGGCGTACCCGGCTTGCGGTTGTAGGTGAACACGAGACTCGGATTGTTGGTGAACTTGCGCCAGGACAACTGGTCGGCTTCGTCGCTCGCCCGCAGCATGAGAGTCACCGTCGCCTGGGTCACCGGCTTGTTCGGCCACATCGCGCTGATGTTGTAGGCGAATGACGTCGGCGTGCACCCCATCGCGATCGTACCCACCACAGGGCCGGACGGCTGGGTGTTCCAGGTGGTGCTGGTGCTGATACCACCGGTCGACTCCAGCTCGATGTTGCGGGCCGAGCACGACGATCCGAAGGTCTCGGCGACATTGAATTCCACGTGCTTCACCAGCCCACCGTTGTCACGCAGGCTGGAGATCGCGAACTGGTAGTAGGTGCGGGCCACGCCCAGCCCATTGCACTCACCGGACGGCACGTAGCAGGCGCCCACCTTCGCCTCGGCGCCATCCACGCCGCCGTTGAGGTAGTTGCGCGTGGGAAACCCGGAGAACGTCTTGGTCCACACCGTACGGGTCGGGTGGAAGTCCGGGTCGATCGTCACCGGATACGTGGTGCCGGGCGCGGTGAACAACGCGGTGTCCGGGCTCAGCGTGACGGATTCGGCACTCACCTTTGTGGACACCCGGGCCTCGTGCGCCGGCGAGCCGACCGACGGGTCGGTGACCGTGGCGTCCCACATCAGCGCCGGATCCGACGAGAGCACCGCGTTGCCGCCCGCGTCCAGCACCGTCAGGCCGCCCTGCGGCGAACCCACCACGTGTACGCCGCCGGTGGTCCGCACCCCGAGAACGATGGCGCTCAGGGCGGGGTTCGCCGCGGCCCGACGGGAACGCACCACCAGCTGTTCGGTGTAGCCCGAGTCCGCGGCGGCAATCCGCAGGTCCACGCCCGGCAGGACATCCGGGTAGGTCGCGGCAGCACCCGACACCCTCGGCGCCGGCAACGTGGTCGGCCAGCTGACCGCCAGCGTGCCGCGACCCACCGCGAGCGTGGCCAGCGGCGTGTTGCCGCCCGCGCTCAGCGTCAGGGGCACAGTGGTCGCGGTCGTCGACAGACCCGCCGTGCTGCGCCGCAGTGTGGTGTCCTCCGCCACCCAGCCGCCGCCCTGGTGGACCCGCACCGGCGCCGCGTGCTCCACCAACTGGAACGTGCCATCGGGCAACGCCGTCGTCTGCTCGGTGCCGGTCGTCATCGAGTCGACCACCACCGCACGCTTGCCGGCAACCGCCTTCTTCGAGGCCGCGTCCTGCGCCGAACTGGTGTCAGCCGCTCGCGTCGCGGATGCCGACCTGAACGACGTCGATCTCCCGGTGGTGTCCTGGCCCGCCGGAGCACCCCGCGGCACGCCCGTCGTCGGCGCCGCGTCCGGCAGCCAACCCGTCGAGGGCACCGCGACCACCGCACTTACCAGGACGGCAGAGATGGCACCGGCGAGGCGCGGGAATCCAGCGGACATCATGCCTCCAGACAGATTCGCGGCCGCGGCCCCACGACCTCGGCGAACGAATCATCCGCCGTCGATCCCGGACACTCAATTCCATTCGGCCCATGCCGAATGGATGCGCCGACCTGCGAAGAATGGCAGCCATCCCTGGGTTACCAGGCGATCCGGCGCCGGCACCTACCGGCCCGCTGGCCCGATCAACCACCGCAGACCCGAAAAGCGCCCCCAACCCTCGACCCACGGATCGTGGGTCAGCACTCCCGGGCGGACGCCCGGTCGAGGACGTTCTCTGCGACACGCCTTGCGAGCCCGCTCGCCACGGCACTCGCCGCTGAGCTGGCAGGCTTTCGCCGCGCCTGATCCTCGAAGCAGCGAACGAACTCTTCGCCCAGCGTCAGCCGAGGGAACCGACCGATAACCTCCGAGCGGAAGCCGGCCGGCCAGTTTTCAGAATCACGCCCGGTAATGTCGAGGCCGGTGGCTATCCCCAGCAGGAACCCTTCGGGGTCCAACTCAACGTCCACCTCGTCCCGCATGTGTGCAACGATAACTTCCGCAGCCCGTACACGCCGTTCGACTGGCCAGCCTGCCCCTGCGCAGAAGACCCAGGCGACGTGGCCGCCGGCCTCCTCGAAAGGCACAGTGTGGCTGTCGAATTCCTTCACCAGGCCGACATCGTGCAGCATCGCCGACACGTAGAGCAGTTCCGCGTCGAAGTCGATGGCGTGCAGCACCCCGTACGCGGCCCCCCAAACGTAGGAGCGCAGGCAATGGTTGACCAAGGCTGCAGAACAGTAGGTGGTTGCGATCTCCAGCGCGGCACGGGCGGTGGAGTTTCCTGGCTGCGGGATATCGTCAAGATGCACCCGAACCAGTCTTGTCGACACTCGTGGCATCCGCAAGGAAGCCCGATGGCTTGCCGCACTCGACGAGGCTGGGGTGGGTGGCGGCGGCGGGCTGAACCGTTCCGGCCTTCGCGCCGTGTCAACACAGGGGCACGTGTCACGGCCCTGTTCGCGACTCGGCGGCGCCAGGGGCGGACGCGCTTGGCGCCGGTGAGCGTGGATCAGCGGTGATTGTTCGTACAGGGGGGCGCCGGTCATGATCGATTCGGGTGTCCGCGTGTCCCTGCTCGGACCGTTCGAAGTCCGGCGAGACGGCGCACTGGTCCCGGTCACCGGGCGGGCAGCCGTGGTGCTGGCGACCCTGGGTCTACAGGCCGGCCGACCGGTCAGTACCCACACGCTGGCGGACCGGGTGTGGGGTGAACGTCTGCCCAACTCGGTCTCGGCCAGCCTGGCCAGTCACATCACCCGGCTGCGGCGCCTTCTTGGCGCGTCGACGATCCGTACCGTACCGGCGGGGTACCTGCTCGACCTGCATCCCGACCGGGTCGACCTGTTGCGGCTGCGTCGAATGGTCGGCGAGGCGGTCCAGATTGCCGATCGGCATCGGGCGCGGCAACTGCTCGGCGAGGCACTCGGGTCGTGGCGCGGTGAGCCGCTGGACGGGCTGGCGTCGGAGGCGCTGCGCCGTGAGGTCGCTCCATCGTTGGTCGAGGAGCTACTGTCGGCCTATCAGCTGCGCGTGGAGTGGGACCTCACCGACGGGTCCAACCAGGGGCTGGTGGCCGAGCTACGGACGCTGACCGCGCGGTACCCGTTGCGGGAAACGTTGTGGCAGCAGCTCATGGCCGCTCTGGCCGGCAGCGGACGGCACGGCGACGCGATGGCGGCCTATCACGAGCTGCGCCGCCTGTTGCGACAGCGCCTCGGGGTCGATCCCTCCCCCCGGCTGCGGGAGGCCTACCAGCGCCTGCTCGCGCAGCCGCGGGCCGTCGCGTCGCCAACCCGGGACGGCACCGAGGCTTTCGGCACGTCGGCCTCGACCGCCGCGGGTGCGCCATCTCGCGCGGGCTCCGCCAGGTGGCCGCGGCGTGAGCTTCCACGAGACATCGAGGGCTTTGTCGGCCGGGAGGCGGAGTTACGCGGGATCCTGGGCGTCCTTGCCCCGGGCGACGGTTCCGCCGATCCCGCACCGCTGTGGACCATCGACGGAATGGCCGGCGTGGGCAAGACCGTGCTTGCGGTGCACGCCGCGCACCTGCTCGCCCCGCACTACCCCGACGGCCAGCTTTTCACCGATCTGCACGGATACACCGACGGTCAACCGCCGACCGACCCGGCAGTGGCGCTGGAGGCGCTGCTGCGCGTCATCGGCGTCGTCGGCGCGCAGGTACCCGATGACCTGGACGAGCGCGCCGCGCTGTGGCGCTCCGAGCTGGCCGGTCGACGCCTGATCATCGTGCTGGACAACGCCGCCGCGGCGGCCACGGTCAGACCGCTGATACCCGGTACCGCGGGATGCCTGACGATCGTGACCAGCCGCCGGCGGCTCACCGAACTCGACGGGGCGCGGCATCTGTCGCTCGATGTGTTGCCGGCACATGACGCGTTAGCGTTGTTCAGCGCCGTCGCCGGTAGCCAACGGGTGGCCGGCGAGCCGGACGCCGCCGCGCAGGTACTGCGGCTGTGCGGCAACCTGCCGCTGGCCGTCCATATCGCGGGTGCCCGGCTTGCGGCCCGCGACGCGTGGACCGTTGATTACCTGGCCCAGCGGCTGAGCGATGATGCGCGACGATGGGCGGAGCTGGCGGTCGGCACACGCAATGCCGCCGGGGCGTTTCATGTCTCCTACCGCCATCTACCGCCCGGACACCAACGCATGTTCCGGCGGCTGGGGCTGTGCCCCGGCGCCGACTTCGACACCTTCGTCGCGGCCGCCATCGCCACCGTCAGCCCGCCTGAGGCCGAGCGGGTGCTCGAGGATCTCGTGGACGTACATCTCCTTCAACAACCGGCTCCCGGCCGGTACCGCTTCCATGATCTGCTCCGCCAGTACGCCCGGGCGCAGGCCGACCGGGAGGAGGATGCGGCCTCCCGGCGCACGGCCACCGGCAGGGCGTTGGACTACTACCTGTGGATGGTTCACCGCGCCCGCGGCCACTTCCCGCCCGGCGGCTTGCCGCGGCCGGTGACAGTCGAGTACCGGCCCGCGCACCTGCCCGCCATGGAGGACCGGCGCCACGCGCTGGAGTGGTGCGAGACGGAACGGGCCAATCTCGTGGCCGCAGTGACGTACGCCGCCACCGAGAGGTGGGACCGGCGCGTCGGCCAGCTCGCTGATGCGCTGTGGTGGTTCCTGCGCCTGCGCGGATGCTACTCCGACTGGATCAACGTCCAGCGGCTGGCCCTGGAGGCCGCGGAGCGCCTCGATGACGGCCTCGCGCGTGCCGACGCTGTGCGGATCCTTGGCGTTGCCACCCACAGCAGCGGCCGGCGCAACCAGGCACTCGACTGCTACGGCCGGGCGCTGCGCATGTACCAGCAGCTGGGTAATCGACCCGGCGAGGCTATAACACTGAGCAACATCGGACTGACTCTGCAAGTGATGGGCCGGTCGGCCGAGGCCGTCGACCATGGCCAACGGGCCCTGGCGGTACACCGTGACGGCGGCGTATACGAGGCTGCGATGCACGCCAACATCGCTGTGGCGTACCGGTCTCTCGGCCGGCTGCACGAGGCACTCCGGCACAACCAGTGCGCCTACGAGCTGTACACGCTCATCGGGGACCAGCGCGGCCGAGGCGGCGCCCTGTCAAACCTCGGCCTGGCGCATGCCTCACTCGGCCACGCCGACCAAGCCGTCGCCTCCCACCGGCGAGCCATTGAGCTCATGCGTGCGGCGGGTGATGAGGTCGGCGAGTGCGACGTGCGCAACGACTTCGGCGAAACGCTGCGCCTGCTTCGCCGCCTCGACGATGCCGAGCGCGAGTACCGGCAGGCCCTCGCCGACGCGCAGCGCATCGCCCACCCGCACTTTCAGGCCGTGGCCCATCAGGGTATCGCTGAGGCGGTGCACGAGTCCGACTCCGCCACCGCGCGGTACCACTGGCAGCAGGCAGTAGCCATCTTCACCGAACTCAACAACCCGAAGGCACAGCGGATCCAGAACCGGCTGGATGCGGTTCGCCCATAGACGCAGTGCGGCGCAGCCTGGGTGACTGGCCACGGCCTCGGTCGCGCTTCGCCGAGGAGCACGGCAGCAGAGCCTGATTCCGCCGTTCGTGCCAGGCCACCTCGCGCCAGGCCACCTCGCGCCAGGCCACCTCGCGCCGCCGCGCGCTCGCCGGAAACGGGTCGCGGCGCGGATCGCCGCCGGGCGGCCTTTCACGCCTGCTCGACGAGGCGTACGCCGAGGTCGGTGAGGTGGTGGGCGACTTGTTGACCCTGCCGCACGGTGGTACTCAGCCGGGAGTCTCGCAGCACGGCCGCGTGCTCGCTGGCCGACGCGGTCGAGATCCCGCAGGCGAAAGCCAGCGCCTTGGTAGACAGGCCCGGGCGGCGGTAGACGGTCACGAGCACCGATGCGCGCGTGCGGCCGAGTAACTTGGCCAGCCGTTCGAGATATGCCGACCGGTCCCCGCTCCGTGGCCGGTATTCGTTGGAGGGGTATACCAGCACCACCGGGCCCGTCGCGTTGATCTTGGTGTTGAATGAGAGCGACCAGCGCACACTCGGCACCAGTACCAGCCCGCGGCCTGCCAACTGGACCTCGGTGGGCAGGCCCTTCACCGACAGATCGAAGATCAGGACGGGATGCCGCCACAAAATCCGGGGATGCAGGTTGTCCAGCACGTAGTCGATCCCGTGCTGCCCGGCGTCCCAGATCCGCCGCGTCACGTCGCGCATGAGCAGCCGCCGTACGTCCGGCCAGTCCTCACCGTGGGCCGCCCGGTGGATGCTGCGCAGCGCCGATCCGAGAGACTGGCGCGAGCGCCGCGCCCCCGTGATCACGTCGGCACACATCGCGGGATCCACCGTCGACCACGGCGCCAGGTCGCGCTCGACCTGCCACGCGGGCGTCGCCATCATGTCGTCGATCTCGTCGTCGAGTCGGGGCGAGAAGTCCTTGGGCGGCGGCAGGAGGAAGTCCGGAAGGAAGTTGCCGGGCCCGATCGGCAGGCGCATCACGGGTTCCGCGGCCGCGCTCAGACCGGCGATGACCCGCTGGTGCTCGCGGCGGCGCCAGGCCGGTTCGGCCGGGTGAACAGAGGTGAAAATCGCCGGTCCGATCTGCTGTACCGGTGAGACCGCGAACCGAACATTGGCGAGGTCCGCCGTGGTCAGCCGCAATCGCATCACGTCGCGTCCCTCCGATCGGACCGCATGGGCAGACACGTACTCGCACCGGCCCGGTGGCTGGTGATAGTGGCCGGTCCGGGTACGGCGACACTCGGGATCAGCGCCGTCGCCAACCAGCCGGGCACGGACCTCCACATCGTTCGGACTCACAGAGCGGTACCAGGATGAACCGCCCCGTTGTCAGGTACGTGTCATCGGGATGTCGGAGTGGAAGCCCTACCCCGACGGCCAGCTTTTCGCCGATCTGCACGGATACGCCGACGGTCAACCGTCGACCGAACCGGCGGTGGGCGCTGGAGGCACCGCCGCGCGTCATCCGCACCCGGGGCACGCCGGTGGGCGCCGGGCGGTAGCTTCCGGGGTATCCGAATCGGCGGTGATTGCTTTCCCGGCTTGCCCGATAAACGCGCACCCCGCCGTCGCGGTGTCTTTGTGAACGTATGAGTATGACACAGCCCTCGTGTCGAGTTGTCGCTCGAAGGTATCCAACGAGATTGAGAACGCAGGGTGTCCGCGCCATTGCCGTCAATCACCCGCCTCCGCTACCTTGGCGAAGTGATCGATCATTCGCCGACCGTCACGTCGGGGGAGATAACCGCTCTCGGCGACGGCGCATTCTATTTGCTGAGCCGTCCCGAGGCGGCATCCAACGCAGGTATATTCGTCGATTCCGGGCTGACCGTCGTCATCGACAGTCGGCTTACTCCGGGGCTGGGCGCCGAGTTCCGCGAGGCGCTGCGCTCCTATTCCCGCGCCGCCGTACCGCCGCTGCTGCTCAATACGCACTACCACGGCGATCACTGGATGGGAAACAGCGGCTTCGCCGACTCCGTCGTCGTCGCCAGCGAGTGGACCCGCCAAGCCCTGGAGGAGCGCTGGCAGAGTGAGGCGCGTCACTTCGCCGCCGGCCGCCCGCAGCAGGCCGACGAGTTCGACATCCAAGCTCCGCACCTGCCCGAACTGGGCCTGACCGGCACCACGGCCATCCACACCGGCGAGCAGGCCCTCTCCGTAGAGCTGGCCGGCCCCGCGCACACCCCCGGCGACATCGCCGTCTGGACCGAAGGCGACCGGGTGGTCTTCGCCGGCGACATCGTCTTCAACGGGCACTGGCCGGTGCTGCGCGATGCCGACGTCGCGGGCTGGACGGCCAGCCTCCGGGCCCTGCTGGCCCGCCAGCCTGAAGTCATCGTGCCTGGCCACGGCCCGGCTGGCGGACCTGAACTGGCCGAGCGGATGTTAGAGTGCCTCGAACTGCTGACCGAGCTGGCCACACTGCCGTCCTCGGGCTGGGAGCACAGGATCGCCGGCTCCCCGTTCGCCGATTGGTTACGCCCGGAGCGGGTGGCTCCGGGCGTAGCCCGGATCAGGGAAACAATGCCGGTTTTGTAGATCGTTTGACCCCGTTTGCCTGACGCGAGCTATAGCTGGGCGGGCATGCTGTCCAACCAGAATCGCATTTGCCCGGCATGACATGCCGCGACCATACTCCCCTACTACGTCATCTATACGTTTTACGTTAACCGTCGACAACCGGAAGTGCCGCGCTCACATGAGAATCGCGGGGACGACATTAAAAACATCCGTGGAAACACGGCCGCGACCGTAGGCGAGATGCCACAGGCTCGCCAGATCGGTCATGCGACACGTCACGAAGGCAGGAGCAGGTAATGAGAAAGCGCTCTTTTGCGCATGGCGGTATTTGGGCAACATCGCTTGTCGGAGTAATGGCGCTCGTTACCGCGTGCGGGGGCTCCGGCGCCGACTCCGGCTCCGGAACGGGTGGTTCGGCCGGTGGTCCGATGTCGGTGAAGGTCGCCGTGGCGCAGTCGCCATCGATGACTCAGCTGCCCTTCTGGATCGCGGTCCACGAGGGTTTCGCCGCGAAGAACAACGTCACGCTCAACCTTGAGGGTGCCGGCTTCAATGTGGCCGTGCAGGGTACCGTTTCCGGTTCCTACCAGTTCAACAGCCAACCGTCGCCGAGTATCCAGGCCGCCCTCGCCGGTGCCTCGCTGATCGTCACGGCGGTCGGCGCCAACCACATCCTCGGCGCCATCTACGCCAAGCCCGGAATCACCTCCGCGTCGCAGCTGTCCGGCAAGGCGATCGTCGGCAACGGCAACACGCTGACCCAGCTCATCATCGGTCACTGGCTGACCGACCATGGCGTCTCGCCGAACTCGGTGACCCAGCCGAGCGGCGACTCCGTGCCGCAACTGCTGTCGGGTACCGCGACCGCCGCCCTGGTCTCCCAGCCCAGCGAGGTCGCCCTGGACGGCAAGGGCTTCACCAATCTCGGTGACCTGAGCAAGTACCAGCTCGCCTACTCCGGCGTGGCCACCACCAAGGCGTACGCCTCGGCGCACCCCGACGTGGTCAAGGCCGTCGACGGGGCGTACTGCGACGCGGTGTCGTTCATGCTGGACCCGGCCAACATCGACAAGGTCACCACCGACGCGATCACCTACTTCCACCTCGGGGTGAGCGCCAGCAAGGACGACCTCAAGACGAGTGTCCAGAGCGCGCTCAAGAACTTCAGCGCCTGCGCCCTCACCGACGACCAGATCAGCACGGACGTGGCGACCGTGGCCCAGGCCGCCAAGCTGAAGGTGCCATCGGACCCGAGCGCGTACATCGCCGACTCGGCGAAGGGCTGAGCCGTGGCATCACGTGGCGGTCTGTTCACGCGCCGCCCCCGGCGGACGGAAGTCTTCATCTGGCAGGTGCTGCTCGCGGTCGTCATCCTGGGGCTCTGGGAGGTGCTGAGCCGGGCGGGCGCGCTGAACCCGGTGCTGTTCAGCCGGCCGTCGGCCATCATCAGCCAGGCCTGGCAGCTCTACATTTCCAAGGGCTCCATCTGGTCCGCGGTCGGGCAGAGCGCGGAAGAGGTCGCGCTCGGGCTGGCCTGTTCGATCGCGTTCGGGATCCCGGTCGGGCTGCTGCTCGGCCGGGTACCCCGGCTGGGCCTGACCACCCAGCCGTTCCTGGTGGCGATCCTGGCGACCCCGATCGTGGCGCTCATGCCGCTGTCCCTGGTGTGGTTCGGCGTCGGGCTGCTGGCCAAGGTCAGCCTGATCTTCGTCGGCTCGGTCGTGGTGATCCTGATCAATGTGAGCAGCGGCAGCCGGGCGGTACCACGGAACTGGATCGAGCTGGCGGACGCGTACTCGGCACCGAAGTGGCGGGAGTTCGTCGAGGTCGTACTGCCGGCCAGCGTCCCGTCGATGATCGTGGGCATCCGGCTGGCGATCGCCAGTGCGTTGATCACGATGTTCGTGGCCGAGTATTTCGCCAGCAACCTGGGGCTCGGGTACACGATCGTGAACTCGGCCGGCAGCTTCCAGATGTCGACCTACTTCGTATGCGTGCTGACGCTGACGCTGATCGGGGTGCTGGCCTCGGCGGCGCTCAAGCGACTCGAAAACGGCCCGCTCTCCAAGTTCTCGCGGGTGTAAGGACATTCCTATGAACACGGTTTCGTCGACGAGCACGACGAACGCGAAATCCGACCGCTCCGCCTCGGCGGGGCGGCCGGACGCCATCCTGGAGGCCCAAGAGGTCTCGCTGGCCTATCCCAAGGCGGGACGCCGGTCCCCGGGCGACCTTCAGGTCCTGGACAACGTCTCGTTCACCGTCCGGCGCGGTGAGTTCGTCTGCATCGTGGGGCGCAGCGGCTGCGGTAAGACGTCGCTGCTGCGAATCATGGGCGGGCTCCAGGAGGCGACCGGAGGGCAGATCCTGGTCGAGTCCGAGCCGGTGCACCGGCCGCGCCGCGACGTGGCCTTCGTCTTCCAGGAGCACAACCTGCTGCCCTGGAAGACGGTGCGCCACAACATCGAGTGGGGCGCCAAGCAGCTCGGCATCCCGCGCGAGACCCGGGAGCGCAACGCGAAGCGGCTGCTTGAGGTGATGGGTCTGGAGCGGTTCGCGGACTCGCTGCCGTCCGAGCTGTCCGGCGGCATGCGGCAGCGGGTCGGCATCGCCCGGGCCCTGTGTACCGGCGCCAACGTGCTGCTCATGGACGAGCCGCTCGGCGCGCTGGACGCGGTCACCCGCGAGCAGCTGCAGATCGAGCTGCTGCGCGTCCTGGAGGACGAGGGCGTGACCGTGATAATGGTGACGCACAGCATCGAGGAGGCCATCACCCTCGGCGACCGGATCGTGCTGATGTCCAACCGCCCCGGTCGGGTCAGCGACGTGGTCGACGTGGACTTTCCGCACCCGCGGGCCGCGCGGCTCTCCGAGTACCGGCACCAGCCGCTGTGGCTGGACGCCCGGGAGCGGCTCTGGAGGCACCTCGGCGGCGGCAGCGACGCCGAATGAGCGCCGCGTCGCCCGTCGAGCTCAGCATGGCGCTGACCGGCAGCCCGGTCACCGATCCGCTGCTGTCCGGCCGGATCGAGGTGCAGGGGGTCCGGTACACCCCGATCGACCTGCACCCGTCGGAGATGTTCTGGCGGCAGTTCGCCTTCGGTCACTTCGACGTCTCCGAGCTGTCGGTCTCGTCCCTGCTGATCGCGATCGACCGGGGCGACCGGACCTGGACCGCGCTTCCCGTGTTCCCGGCCCGGCGCTTCTTCCACAACCAGATCCTGGTGCGCTCCGGCAGCGGGATCGAGTCACCGGCCGACCTGGTCGGCAAGCGGGTCGGGGTACCGGAGTACCAGCAGACCGGCGCCGTCTGGGTACGGGGCGCGCTCCAGCACGAGTTCGGGGTGCGCCCCGGCGAGTTGCGCTGGTACATGGAGCGGCCGCTGGAGCGCAGCCACGGGGGCACCATGGGCTTCACGCCGCCGCCCGGCGTCCGGCTGGAGCACATCCCCGAGCACACCGACATCGGCCGGATGCTGCACGACGGCGCGCTCGACGCCACGGTGATGTACCTGCGCGAACGCAACCTGATCGACCGCAGTACCGCGGATCTGTCGGCGGACGCCGGGATCCGGCCGCTGTTCGCCGACCCGGCCGCGGAGGGTTTCCGGTACCACCGCAAGACGGGGCTGCTGCCGGTGAACCACTGTGTGGTGGTGCGCACCCGCCTGCTGGATCGGTACCCGTGGCTCGCGCTGAACCTCTACGACGCCTTCCTGGAGGCGAAGCATGTGGCCCGGCGTGACCTGGGCCGGATGCTGGGCCCGTACGCGACGCTGGAGTCGACCGCAGGTCTGCTGGCCGCGGCGCACACCGATCCGCTGCCGTACGGGGTCAGGGGCCAGCGCGAGGTGCTGCGAACCCTCACCGAGTACTCGCATGAGCAGGGCCTCACCTCGCGCGTGGTACCGCTCGAGGAGGTCTTCGCGCCGGACACGCTCAACCTGTAGCCCAGCCCAGGGTCGGGCGCGACGTCAGCTGGCGCCCGCGCCCGACCCCGGGCGCGGGCGCTACGCGCCGAAGACGTCGATGTGCGGCGGCACCCCCGGCAGCCCGAGCTCCTGCCAGCGCGCGGTGACCCGGTCGTACGTGGCGCGGCGCAGCCGGGTGCGGTGCGAGAACTGGCCCCGGTAGCGAAACTCCTCGCACGCGTTGATCAGCGCGCGGGAGCCGAGCTTGCGGATCTCTGGCGGGTTGATCGCGGGGTCGAGGCCCGTGTTCCAGGTATCCGTCAGCACCGACACGCCCCGCGCGGGCGAGCAGCGGGTGCTCATCGCCCAGACCACCTGGTGGAGGTCGGTCGGGTCGACGTCGTGGTCGACCGCGATCACCCACTTGGTGAAGTACGCGCCGGACGGCACGTGCGCGGCCAGGTTCAGCGCCTGCTCCGAGTGCCCGGGGTAGCCCTGTTCGATGGAGATCACCGTCATGCCCAGCCCGCCGGCGGCGGACGGGTTGCTGTAGACGCCCCGGATGCCGGGCAGCCCGACGGCTTCCAGCTCGGCCCAGATCCGGGCGGCCCGCAGGGTCGAGTAGAACTCCTGCTGCTCGTTGGAGGGCGAGTCGGCCATCAGCGCGTTGGTCACGATCGGGTCGGTGCGGTGGTGCATGGCCAGTACCCGCACCACCGGCCCGGGCTCGCGCGGTCCCCCGTAGTACCCGGTGAACTCGCCGAACGGCCCCTCGTCCAGCAGCGTTCCCGGCAGGATCTCGCCCTCGATCGCGATCTCCGCGCTGGCCGGGATCGGCAACCCGGTGATCGGCCCCCGTACCAGCGGCAGCGCCTCGCCGGTCAGCGCGCCCACGACGTCGTACTCGCACGTGTCGCCGGGGAAGTTCTGCGAACCGACCATCATCAGGGACGGGTGCACGCCCCACACCGCCACGACCGGTACCGGCCTGCCCTGCCGGGCGGCCGCCTCCAGGTGCCGGCGGGCGTCCTTGCCGGGCGAGATGTGCAGCCCGACCCGGTCGCCGCCGTGCACCATCATCCGGTAGGTACCGACGTTGAGCGCCCCGGTGTCCGGATCGGCGGTCACCACGATGTCGCCCGTACCGGCGTAGTTGCCGCCGTCGTCCGGCCAGTGTCGCGGGAACGGCCAGGCGTCGAGGTCGATGCCGGGCGGGGTGATGGTGTGCTCCAGCACCGGCGCGTCCGCCCGCTGCACGTACACCGGGTCCATGGTCCTGGACAGCCCGGCCTTGACGTGCTTGATCAGCTCGACGAAGCTGCCCTCGGCCGGCTGCCCCAGGCTCAGCCGCAGCCGCGCCCGGCTGGAGCCGATCATGTTCCAGAGGTGCCGGACCTCGGGGTGCCCGGCCCGCCGCGGGTCGTGGAACAGCAGCGCCGGCGCGCCCGCCTCGCGACCGACCAGGTACGTGATCGCCGACATCTCCTCGTCGATGTCGACGCTCCCGTCGACCCGGCGCAACTCCCCGTGCCTGTCCATCCGTTCGATCCAGCGCCGCAGGTCGTAGCCATCCGGCGGCTCGCCGGGTACGTCTGACGGGGCGGCGGACTGTGGCACCACGGGCTACTCCGAACGCTAGAGGGTCGGTAGAAATACAACCGCTCCGGTGCCGGGTGTCCAATGCCAATCTGGTCGCGGCGTATGCGTGGCAAGCATACCCACAGCCTTGGGCTCAGACGCTGCTGATGTCCGGCCGCTTGAGGATGTCCGCGGCGACCGCCTGCAGGCTGGTCAGCATCGCGTTGAGGGTCGGGCTCGGCTCCCGGCCGGCGGCGACGGTCACGCCGACCGCGCGCCGCAGCGGCTCCAGCTTGGTGGGCAGCACGGCCAGTCTCGGGTCGGTGTGCGCGATCAGGATCGGCAGCGCGGCGATCACGTCCGTGTCGATCAGGAGACTGGTCAGAGTGAGGATCGAGGTGCACTCGATCCGGTTCTCCGGCAGCGACAGCCCGGCGTTGAGAAACAGTTGCTCGAGTTCGAGTCGCAGGCCGGTCTGCTCGACCGGCAGGATCCAGGGGTAGTCGACCAGGTCGGCCAGGGTGACGGTGCCCATCGACTGTGCGGGATGGCTCGGCCTGGTGACCAGGCCGATCGGCTCCCGGTAGAGGGTCTGTTGGCGGACCCCGGCCTCCGTCGGGGACGCGGTCAGCCGGCCGACCATCAGGTCGAGTTCGCCGGCCAGCAGCGCGGCCAGCAGCACGTCCGGGGTGGTCTCGCGGACGATCACGGTGACCCGGGGGCTGGACGCCTTGAGAAGCCCGATGGCCTTGGGCAGCAGGATGTTGGAGCCCGCCAGGTGGGTACCGACCCGGACGGTACCGGCGTGCGCGTGGGCGAGATCGTCCAGATCCTGCCCGGCCTGCCGGATCTGTCCGAGGATGCCGCGCGCGTGGCTGATGAAGACGCTGCCGAAGATGGTCGGCGTCACCCCGTACGGTCCACGGTCGAACAGGCGCACCTGCAGGGCGGTTTCGAGGTCATGCAGTCCGCGGGTGACCACCGGCTGGGTGATGTGCAGATGTTCGGCCGCCCGGACCAGCGTGCCGTGGTCGGCTATCGCGGTCAGCAGCACCAGATGCCGGAGTTTGAGGCGCCCGTCGAGCAGCCGGTCACGCCGAAGTCGTGCGAGGTCGACCGCCGAGCCGCTCACGTCGGGAGTCATATGCTCAAAAAGCTATGAGGTACCGGCGGATTGGCATTGGACAACCATAACTCGGGGCCAGGACAGTGACAACTGATCAATGCCGCTCGCTGGTGAGGACCGAAATGCGTAGTATCCACAATTTCGTCGATGGCCGGTACATCGACACGGGCGGCGACGTCGAGCCTTTCGACGACATCGACCCCGTGGACGGAAAGGTCATCGCCCGGGTGGACGAGGCCGGCCGCGGCCTCGTCGACCGGGCCGTCAACGCTGCCCGGCGCGCGCTCGATGGCGCCTGGGGCGCGAGCACGGTGCCCGAGCGGGCCGCCCTGCTGCGCCGGATCGCCGACCGGATCGAGGCCCGTTTCGACGAGTTCGTCGCGGCCGAAGTGGCCGACACCGGTAAGCCGCTGACGCAGGCGCGCGAGTTGGACGTGTCCCGTGCGGTCGCGAACTTCCGCTCGTTCGCCGACACGATCGCGTCCGCTGGGCTGCGGTCGTTCCTCACCGAACTGCCCGGTGGGCGGCGGGCGCTGAACTACGCGGTGCGCAAGCCGCTCGGCGTGGTCGCGGTCATCGTCCCCTGGAACCTGCCGCTGCTGCTGCTGACCTGGAAGGTCGCGCCGGCGCTGGCGTGCGGCAACACGGTGGTCGTGAAGCCCAGCGAGTCGACCCCGGCCTCGGCCTCCCTGCTCGCCGAGGTGATCGCCGAGGCGGGCGTACCGGCCGGCGTCTACAACGTGGTACACGGGTTCGGCCCGAACTCGGCGGGCGAGTTCCTCACCGGGCATCCCGGCATCGACGGGGTCACGTTCACCGGTTCGTCCGCGACCGGGGCCGGCATCATGGCGGCCGTGGCGCCGCGGGTACGGCCGGTCTCGTTCGAGCTGGGCGGCAAGAACGCGGCGCTGGTGTTCGCCGACGCGAACCTCGAGGACACCCTGGACGGGCTCGCCCGTTCGGTGTTCTCCAACACCGGCCAGGTCTGCCTGTGCACCGAGCGGGTCTACATCCAGCGCGAGGTCTTCGACGCGGTCGCCGAAGGGCTGGCCCAGCGGGCAGCAGACCTGCGGCTCGGGCGTCCCGGCGACGAGGGGACCACCACCGGCCCGCTGATCTCGCAGGAGCACCGGAACAAGGTGCTGTCGTACTACCGGCTGGCCGAGGCCGAGGGCGCGAAAACGATCGTCGGCGGCGGGATACCCGCGCTGGGCGGTGAGCTGGACGGCGGGTCCTGGATCGAGCCGACGCTCTGGACCGGACTGACCAACGAGAACCGGGTGATGCGCGAGGAGATCTTCGGCCCGGTGGCGGCCCTGGTGCCGTTCCGCACCGAGGAGGAGGCGATCCGGCTCGCCAACGACACCGACTACGGCCTGGCGGCGGCGGTCTGGACCACGGACCTGTCCCGCGGGCACCGGGTCGCCGCCCGGATGCGGGTCGGCATGGCCTGGGTCAACACCTGGTTCCTGCGCGACCTGCGCTCCCCCTTCGGCGGCGTGGGCCTGTCCGGCATCGGGCGCGAGGGCGGCGAGTCGTCGCTGGACTTCTATACCGAACCGACGAACGTGTGCGTGCGGATATGAGCGCCGGGATCGAACTGGCCGCCGGCCGGCTGGCCGCCGCCATCGAGGGGGGCCCGGCCTGCGCCCCGGTACGGGACCTGCTCGGTACCACCGACATCGACGCCGCGTACCAGGTGCAGTCGCTGCTCGGGCGGCGGCGCGTCGACGCGGGCGCGACCGTGATCGGGCGGAAGATCGGGCTGACCTCTCCGGCCGTGCAGCGGCAGCTCGGGGTCGCCCGGCCGGACTTCGGTGTGCTGTACGACGATATGTCCTACGCCGACGGCCAGCCGGTACCGCTCGGGGGCTTCCACGCGCCGCGGGTGGAGGCCGAGGTGGCCTTCGTGCTCTCCCGCGACCTGGACAGCCCGGTCGCCTCGATCGTTGACGTCATGCGGGCGACCGAGTTCGTGCTCGCCGCGATCGAGATCGTGGACTCGCGGATCGCCGGCTGGGACATCACGATCACCGACACGGTCGCGGACAACGCCTCCAGCGGCGCGTTCGTGCTCGGTACCGTGCCGCACCTGCTGACCGGTCTGGACCTGGCGATGGTGGGCATGGTGCTGGAGCACCGGGGCGAGCCGGTATCGGTCGGTGCGGGCGCCGCCTGCCTGGGTTCACCGGTCACCGCGGTCGCCTGGCTCGCCCGCGAGCTCGCCGGCCGCGGGGCGCCGCTGCGAGCCGGAGAGGTGGTGCTGTCCGGCGCGCTGGGGCCGATGGTGCCGGTGACTGAGCCGGGCAGCTACCGGGCCGAACTGGACGGTCTGGGCAGCGTACGGGCGCACTTCGTGAAGGAAGCCGATCAATGATCAGCGACGCCGCGGTAACCGTGGCCGCCGAACGCCTGGACCGGGCGGTACTGGCCGCGAAGGCCGTGCCGCAGTTCGGTCCCGGGGACGGCATCGACGTCGAGTCCGGGTACGCGGTGCAGCACCGCGGCATCGAACTGCGCACCGGTCGCGGCGAGCGGCCGGTCGGGGTGAAGCTGGGCTTCACCAGCCGGGCCAAGATGGCCCAGATGGGCGTGGACGACGTCATCGTCGGGCAGCTCACCGGCGCCATGCGGGTCGATGACGGCGCGGATCTCGACCTCGCCGGGCTGATCCACCCCCGAATCGAGCCCGAGGTGGCCTACCGGCTCGGCCGGGACGTCGAGCCGGACGAGCCGCTGGAGGACCTCTACGGCGTCATCGACGCCGTCGCCCCGGCGCTGGAGATCATTGATTCGCGGTACGCGGCTTTCCGGTTCAGCCTGGCCGACGTGGTCGCGGACAACACGTCGGCGGCCAGGTTCGTGGTGGGCCCGTGGCGGGCGCCGGACATCGACCTGGCCAACCGCGCGGTGGTGCTGTCGGTGGACGCGGTACCGGTCGAAATCGGCTCCACCGCCGCGATCCTGGGCTCGCCCACGCGCACCTTCGGGGCGCTGCTGGCCATGGCCCGACGCCACCGGATCCCGCTGCGGCGCGGGTTCGTGGTGCTGGCCGGGGCGGCGACCGCTGCGGTACCGCTGGGGGCCGGCTCGGTCGACCTCCGGGTCGCCGGGCTGGGCCGGGTGGCGGTGCAGGCGCGAGGGAGCGCGAACGGTGACTGAGGCACGAGTGGTGGCCGGCAAGGCGACTCCGCGCGGCAGGTTCCCGCACGTGAAGGTGGCGGGCGGGTTCTGCTACGTCTCCGGTACCAGCAGCCGCCGCCCGGACAACACGATCGCCGGCGCCACGGTCGACGCGATGGGTACCGTCGACCTCGACATCCGCGTGCAGACCCGGGCGGTCATCGAGAACATCCGCGACCTGCTCGCCGAGTTCGGCGCCCGGCTCTGCGACCTCGTTCAGGTCACCGCGTACCTCGTGTCGATGAACGACTTCGGCGGCTACAACGAGGTCTACGCCGAATACTTCGACGAGTGGGGGCCGACCCGTACCACCGTGGCCGTGCACCAGTTACCCCATCCGCACCTGCTCCTTGAGATCCAAGCCGTGGCGCTGCTGCCCGGCGCCGGTTCTACCGAAGCAGCCAGCAGTCAGGAGAACCAGCAGTGACGAAGATTCCACCGGTCATCGACTTCACGGCCTGGGTGGCCGAGAACGCGCACCTGCTCCAGCCGCCGGTGAACAACAAACAAGTATGGACCCAGACCGGCGACTTCATCGTCCAGGTGGTCGGCGGCCCGAACGAGCGCACCGACTACCACGTCGACCCGTACGAGGAGTGGTTCTACCAGATCAAGGGCGACATCCACGTCAACCTCATGACCGAGGACGGGCCGCAGACCGTCAACATCCGCGAGGGCGAGATGTGGCTGCTGCCGGGGAACACCCCGCACTCGCCGCAGCGCCCGAACGCCGGCTCCATCGGCATCGTCATCGAGCGCATCCGGCAGGAGGGCACGCTGGAGAAGTTCCAGTGGTACTGCCGCAACTGCGACGCGCTGGTGTACGAGGTGGAGCTTCAGGTCCGGGACATCGTCGCCGACCTGCCGCCGGTGTTCACGCGGTTCTACGAGGACGAGCGGTTGCGCGCCTGCACCAACTGCGGCGCGATCCACCCGGGCCGAGGGTGAGCGCCGTCGATCCGATCATCGACGTGCATACCCACTACGTCCCGAAGGACTGGCCGGACCTGTCGGTGGGTGCCGAGGAAACGGACGAGTGGCCGTGGCTGCGCGTCGATTCCGAGGCGGATGCGATGATCATGGTGGGCTCTCAGGAGTTCCGCAAGATTCAGAGTGACTGCTGGAGCGCCGAGGTGCGCCTGGCGGACATGGACCGGGACGGCATCACCGCTCAGGTCGTCTCCCCCACGCCGGTGCTCTTCGGGTACACCCGTACGCCGGCCGACGCGACCCGGGCGGCCCGGATCTTCAACGATCTGGCGCTGGAGATCTGCGCCCCGGCCCGGGACCGGCTGCTGCCGTTCTGCCAGGTGCCCCTGCAGGACCCGGACGCCGCCTGCGCCGAGGTCGACCGGTGCTTGGCCAACGGCCACGTGGGCGTGGAGATCGGCAACCACGTCGGCGACCGCGACCTGGACGACGAAGGCATCGTCACCTTCCTGCAACACTGCGCCGCGATCGGGGCACCGGTCTTCGTGCACCCGTGGGACATGCTGAGCATCCCGCGCAACCGGCGCTGGATGTCGCAGTGGCTCACCGGGATGCCGGCCGAGACACACATGTCACTGCTGGCGATGATCCTGGGCGGGGTGTTCGACCGGGTACCCGAGTCGCTCAAGATCTGCTTCGCGCACGGCGGCGGTTCGTTCGCCTTCTGGCTGGGCCGGACGGAGAATGCCTGGCACCAGCGGCACGACATCATCGGCACCTCGGCGTTGCCGCCCTCGCAGTACGTCGGCCGGTTCTACGTCGACTCGGTGGTGTTCTCCGACCCGGCGCTGCGGCTGCTGGTGGACGTGCTGGGCGCCGACCGGGTGATGGTCGGCAGCGACTACCCGTACCCGCTGGGCGAACGCCCGGCCGGCGGCGTGGTACGCGGCAGCCAGTTGCTGGACGAGCGGGAGCGCCGGATGGTGCTGTCCACCACCGCGCAGGAGTTCCTCGGCCTCGCCAGTGCCGGCGCGGCCCCGGCGACCGCCAGCGCCAACGGGGCCAGTTCGGCCCCGGCGACCGCCGCCGCGGCGGGCGGCACGAGCGGGTGAGCTGAGTGGGCGGGCCGGTCTCGATCCGGGTCTTCAGCAGCGCGTGGGTCAACAGCACGCCGGACTTCTGCGGCGGGGTCGGCCTGCACAGCAACGAGGGCACTGTGCTCATCCCGATGCTGTCCGCGCTGGTCTCGATGCCCGGCGCGGCCGGTACGCCCCGGCACGTGCTGGTGGACTGCGGGGTACCGAACACCCCGCGCCCCGGGGGCCGCCCGGCGCCCCGGCTCTGGCAGGCACCCGCCGAGACGCTGGCCGCGATGGGGATCGAGCCCGGCGACATCGACCTGCTGGTGCTCACCCACCTGCACCGCGACCACTGTGCCACGCTGGCCGACTTCGCATCCGCCACCGTGGTCGTGCAGCGCGCCGAGCTCGACGGCTGGCACCGGACGCTGGACGCGCCGGAGCGGGCGCTCCCGCAGGGCGGGTCGAGCTGGATCCGGCGCCCGATCGAGGTACCGGTGATCACCGAGCTGGCCGCCGCGGCGGCCCGGGGCCAGGCCCGGCTGCGGCTGCTGGACGGGCCGACCGACCTCGGCGGCGGGCTCAGCGTGGCGTGCAGCGACGGGCACAGCTTCGGCTCGCAGTGGCTGCTGGTGGAGGCGGGTACCGGCGGGCGGTACGTGATCGCCGGCGACACCGTCATGTGGTACTCGAACCTCGAACAGATGTGGCCACCGGGCGCCGGGCAGGGCAGGTCCATGCAGCTCATCGACGACTTCCTGAGCATCCGGGACTTCGTGGGCGACGACCTCGGCCACGTGGTGCCCGGGCACGACCCGCGGCTGTTCGAGCGCCACGACACGTTCCGGATCGGCGCGGCCAGCTGCGCCGAACTGGTCGTCGCGGACTGGGACCGGCCGTGGTCGGGCGACGACCTCGGGAGAGGGCAGGCATGAGAGCTGACAACCCCACGGGAGGACGGGCATGAGGCGCGTCGAGTTGACCTATGCGGGTGGCGCGTACGACCGGATGGTTCCGCTGCTGGGCGGTGCCGTGTCGCCGGCCGGGGTGGAGCTGAACTTCATGCCGATGCCGGTGGAGGAGGTGTTCTGGCGGCAGGCCAGGTACGCCGAGTTCGACGTCGCGGAGCTGTCGCTGGCCGCGTACGTGGCGATGCGTTCGGCGGGCGACGACCGCTTCACCGCGATCCCGGTCTTCCCGTCGAAGAGCTTCCGGCACCGCTCCGTGTACGTGCGCACGGACTCCCGCATCGAGCACCCGTCCCAGCTGCGCGGCACCAAGATCGGGATTCCGGAGTGGGTGCAGACCGCCGGGGTCTGGATGCGCGGCATCTTCGGCGAGTTCTACGGGCTGGACCATCGCGAGGCGAGCTGGATCATCTCCGGGCTGGCGCCGGGCGGGCGGGTCGACAAGGTCGAACTGAACCTGCCCGAGGAGCTGGACCTGAGCTGGGCGCCGGCGGACGCTACGCTGCCGGGCATGCTCGCCGGCGGGACCGTCTCGGCGGTACTGAGCGCCCGGCCGCCGCGCGCGCTGATCGAAGCGGGGCAGGCGCGGCAGCTGTTCGCCGACGCGGCGGAGCAGGAGCGCGAGTTCTTCCGGGGTACCGGCGTCGTACCGATCATGCACGTGGTGGTGGTGCGCCGCGAGCTGGTCGAACGGCACCGGTGGCTCGCCGGTTCGCTGCTGCGGGCCTTCGCCGAGTCCGCCGCCCGGTCAACCGAGCTGCTGCTGGACGACACCGTGCAGAGCGCCAGCCTGCTGTGGACCACCGAATACGCCCGGGCCGAGCGCGCCACGTTCGGTGCGGTCTTCGAGCCGGGGTACCCGGCGAACCGGGCGGCGCTGGAGATGTTCGTCGGGTACGCCCGGCAGCAGCACATCGCCGACGCGTCGCTTGCGGTGGCCGAGCTGTTCGAGGATTCGACGCTGACCACCGAGGTAGTGTGAGCCGCGAGGAGGACCTGGTGGGCGGCACCGACACGACCGGATTCTCGGTCGGCGAGATCGAGGTCAGCAGCCTGGTGGACATCGCCGAGCTGCTGATCGAGCCGGCCGAGTTCTTCCCCCAGGCGGCCGGCCTTTCCGGCGCGGACCCGGCACCCTGGTACCTGCGCCCGCCGTGGACCCGCCACGGCCGGCTGGTGTACACGATCCAGGCGTTTCTGGTGCGTACCCCGCAGGCGGCGGTGCTCGTGGACGCCGCCGTCGGCGCCGGCAAGTCGCGGCGGCGGCCGCAGTTCGACCGGCTCGACACGGATCTGCCCGCCGGCCTGGCCGGGTTCGGGCTGAGCCCGGAGGACATCGACTACGTGGTGCTCAGCCACCTGCACGTCGACCACGTCGGCTGGGCCACGATCTTCGACGGTACGGCCTGGGTACCCACCTTCGGCCGCGCCCGCCACCTGATACCGGCCGCCGAGGGCGTGTACTGGCGCGGCGCCGGTGGCCAGGCGGCGATGGCCCGCACCGGCGACTACCTGAGCGACAGCGTGCAGCCGTTGGTCAGGGCCGGCCTGGTCGACTGGGTCGGCGGGGACGTCGAGGTCGTCCCCGGGGTGACCTTCCGGCAGGCGGCCGGCCACACGCCGGGCTGCGGCTATGTCGAGCTGATGTCCGCGGGGCGCCGCGCGGTGCTGGCCGGCGACATGATCCACCACCCGCTGCAGCTGGCGATGCCGGACTGGAGTACCCGCTACTGCGTGGATCCGGGGGCGGCGGCGGCCGTACGGCGGCGGCGGCTGGCCGAGGTCGCCGACACGGATACCGTCTTCGTCCCGGCGCACTTCGCGTGGCCCAGTGCCGGGCTGGTGCGCTCCGACCGGGACGGCTACCGCTTCGAGCTGCTGACCGGCTGAGTCTGTCGTTCCTGTGCCGGCCGCTGCCGGGCCGGCCGTTCCCAGCCGGGCGGCCCGGCGGCGGGCCGGGCCCTCACCCGCCGTAGGAGAAGGGCGCCATGCGGTTCAGCACGCGGGACAGCGCCAGGCTGGCGGTACGCACCGCGGGCGCCAACCGGTTGCTGATCCGCTGGGACGGTACCGAGATCGACAGCGCGGCGACGATCTCGTTGCGTACCAGCACCGGAGCCGCCACGCAGGAAACCCCCGGCGACGCCTCCTCGCGGTCGTAACCCACCCCGGCGATGCGGATCCGCCGCAATTCGCTCTGCAGCAGCCCGGCATCGGTGACCGAATGGCTGGTCAACCGCCGCAACGGCCGCCGCAGCACCTCGTCGATGAGCTCCGCCTCCGAGAAGGCCAGCAGCACCTTGCCCACGCCGGTGGTGGACAGCGGCAGCCGGCCGCCGACCCGGGACGGCACGTCCACGCCCCGGTGGCCCCGGATCTTCTCGACGTACACCACGTCGAGGCCGTCGCGGACGGCCAGGTGCACGGTCTCGTGGGTCGCCTCGTACAGGTCCTGGATGTACGGCAGCGCCGCCTCCCGCAGCCGTACCTTCAGCGGCACCAGCTCGCCCAGCTCGAACAGCCCGATGTCCGGTATAAGGCCGGACTCGGTGCGCCGCAGCAGGGACAGCTCGACCAGCTGCGTGGTCAGCCGGTGCACGGTGGCCTTCGGCAGGCCGGTGCGGCGGGCGATCTCGGACAGCCGCAGAGCCGTCCCCGGGCCCCGGAAAGCCTGGAGGATCTGCAGGCCGCGCTCCAGGGTGTTGCCGCGCGGTGGCTCTTGCCTGCCCGCCTCGTCGCCGCTCACCGCGGTTCGTTGCCCATCAGCGTCTGTCGCCCATCAGAGTTCGTTGCCCAGCAGAGTTTCATTGCCCAGAGAATTCGTCGCCCATCAGCATTTCCTGCCCACCGGGCGGTCCGGTCGTCCCGCACCGGCGGCGAGCAGGCCACGAAAGCGTTCCGCTGCATGAGACGCTACCTTGTTCGGCCGGAGGGCGGCTGCCTATACAGGTAGGGACTGGTGCTCGACGCGCGGCGGCACCGTGACGGAGTCCAACAATCGCAGCCGAACTGCCGGAATCCGGGCCTGCGACGGGTCGACGTCGGGTTCGCACTAGAGGAGTGACAGTTGTCGAAGGTCAAGGTTGCCATCATCGGGTCGGGCAACATCGGCACCGACCTGATGATCAAGATAATGCGGCTCTCGGACGTCCTGGAGGTCGGCGCGCTCGTCGGCATCGACCCGGACTCCGACGGCCTGGCGCGGGCCAGGCGCCTGGGCGTCAACGCCATCTCCACCGGGGTCCAGGGCCTGATGTCCGATCGCGGCTTCGGTGACATCCGTATCGTGTTCGACGCCACGTCGGCCGCCGCGCACATCGCGAACGCCCAGGCGCTGGCCGGGGCGGACGTCCGCCTGGTTGATCTCACACCCGCGGCGATCGGCCCGTACTGCGTCCCGCCGGTGAACCTGGAGCAGCACCTGGACTCGCGGAACCTGAACATGGTCACGTGCGGCGGGCAGGCCACCATCCCGGTGGTGGCGGCGATCTCCGCGGTCGCGCCGACGCACTACGCCGAGATCGTCGCGTCGATCGCCTCGCGGTCGGCCGGCCCCGGTACCCGGGCGAACATCGACGAGTTCACCGAGACGACCTCCCGGGCGATCGAGCAGGTCGGTGGAGTACGCCGGGGCAAGGCCATCATCGTGCTGAACCCCGCCGAGCCGCCGCTGATCATGCGGGACACGGTGTTCGCGATCGTCGACGAGTGCGACCGGGACGCGGTCGAGGCGTCGGTACACAAGATCGTCAAGGAAGTTCAGGAGTACGTGCCGGGCTACCGGCTCAAGCAGGATGTGCAGTTCCGCCGCATCGCGCGCGACAGCTTCGAGGCCGATCTCATCCCTGACGTGGATCCGGCGGACAGAATGGTGGTCACCGTGTTCATCGAGGTCGAGGGCGCGGGGCACTACCTGCCGCCATACGCGGGGAATCTCGACATCATGACGTCCGCGGCGCGCCGGGTCGGCGAGCGCCTCGTGCTGCTGGGCGGCGGCCACTGATGAGCACGAAGATCTACGTCCAGGACGTGACCCTGCGCGACGGCATGCACGCCATCCGGCACCGGTACTCGCTGGCCGACGTACGCCAGGTCGCGGCCGCCCTGGACGCGGCGGGCGTGGCTGCCATCGAGGTGTCGCACGGCGACGGCCTCGCCGGCAGCAGCATCAACTACGGCCCCGGTGCCCACACCGACTGGGAGTGGATCGCCGCCGCGGCCGAGGTGGTGAAAAACGCCAAGCTGACCGGGCTGCTGCTGCCCGGCATCGGTACCGTCTACGATCTGAAGAAGGCCTGGGACTACGGCATCCGGTCGATCCGGATCGCCACCCACTGCACCGAGGCCGACATCGCCAACCAGCACATCGCGGCGGCCCGGGAACTGGGCATGGACGTCTCCGGGTTCCTGATGATGTCGCACATGGCGCCGCCGGACACCCTGGCCGAGCAGGCGAAGATCATGGAGCGGGCGGGCGCACACTGCGTGTACGTCACCGACTCCGGCGGGCGCCTGACCATGGACGGCGTGCGGGAGCGAGTACGCGCCTACCGCGGCGCCCTGGACCCGAACACCGAGATCGGCATCCACGCCCACCACAACCTCGGTCTCGGCGTGGCCAACTCGGTCGTCGCGGTGGAGGAGGGCACGTACCGGGTCGATGCCTCCCTCGCCGGACAGGGCGCCGGGGCGGGCAACTGCCCGATCGAGGCCTTCATCGCGGTCGCCGACCTGACCGGCTGGGAGCACGGCTGCGACCTGTTCGCCCTGATGGACGCCGCGGACGACCTGGTCCGGCCGATGCAGGACCGGCCCGTACGGGTCGACCGGGAGACGCTGTCGCTGGGATACGCGGGCGTGTACTCGAGCTTCCTGCGTCACGCGGAGGCGGCGGCCGCCACGTACGACCTGGACACCCGCGACATCCTGGTCGAGGTCGGGCGCCGCAAGATGGTCGGCGGCCAGGAGGACATGATCGTCGACATCGCGCTCGACCTGGTCAAGCAGCGGCAGAGCGAGGCGGTGACGGTGGTCTAGCGGGAGGCCGGGCCAGCGCCTCGACTGGCGGGTCGTGGCTCGCTACGCGGTCACTGACCAACCAGGTTCGCGAATTCGATGACCTTGGTCTTGTCGTTGTCGCGGCGCCAGACGAGGGCGACCCGGGCGGGCGGCAGGCCCGCAAAAGGGATGAAGGCGACGTCGGGGTGGGTGAAGTGACGCGGCATGGCGGTCGTGGTGATGAACACGCCCGAGCCGTGCGCGACCGCGCTCAGCATCTCCTGTTCGGTCCGCGCGACGGTCGCCCGCCGAATCGGATGACCGGCCGGGGTGTACGAGGGCGGCCAGAAGGTGCGTTTGAGCTCCGCCGGTACCGTGGCCGCCGGTTGCACGACCTTCAGGTCGGAAAGATCCTCGATGGTGATAACCGGCCGCGCGGCCAGCGGGTGGGCGCGGGCGATGGCGACCAGTCTCGGACATTCGGCGACAACCGGACCCACCGTGAGATCGTCCTGTTCGACCGGCAGTAGGCAAGCCTGGAGGTCGACCTCGGACCGGCGCAGCGGCCCGAACACGTCGGTCCAGGTGAGTTGGACCATGGTGACCCCGCAGTCGGGGTGTCGAGCGTGGAAGGCGGCGAGGGCCCCGTCCAGGGTGCTGCCGTAGGAGCCCAGGAAGCCGACCCGCAGCCCCTGGGCGAAGGTACGGACCTCGACCAACGCCTGCCGAAGCTGGTCGAAGGGGGGTTGCGCGCCTTCCCTGAGCCGGGTACCGAGCGGGGTGAGCGCCACCCGTCTGCTGGTTCGTTCGAACAGCCGCCCACCGACGCGCCGTTCCAGCAGGCGTACGAGCTGACTGACCCTGGGCTGAGACAGCCGCAGCCGCGCGGCCGTCCGCCCGAAATGCAGCTCGTCCGCCAACGTCAGGAAGACTTCCAGCTCACCCAGCTCCACATGCTCATCAGCCACGACTGCCACCATCCATAAGTCCAGGTTCTCGATCCTCTCCTACTTCCCCCTTGATCGTCAGGTTGGGCTACCAGGACCATGGTCCGGTGGCAGACGCGCGGCGGTTGGTGGTGGGCATCTCTGGAGCGACCGGCATCGCTTACGGAATCCGGGTGTTGGAGTTGGCCCGCAAGGCTGGGGTGCAGACGCATCTGGTGGTCACCCCGGCGGGGCAGCAGACGCGAGCGTACGAAACCGATCTGACCACCGGGCGCGCACTGGACCTACTGGGCATCGAGGTGCCCGAACTTGCCCGGTGGGGCGCGTGACGCCCGCTTCGAGGTCGACCGAAAGGAAAACCACTCTGTGAAGCATCTGCGTAGCTTGCGCGAGTTCATTGTCGAGCTGGCGGCGATCGGCGAGATCCAGGAGATCGACGCCGAGGTGGACTGGAATCTGGAAATCGGTGCGATCATCCGCCGTTCGTACGACCTGAAGGCTCCCGCGCCACTGTTCAACAGCATCACCGGCTATCGGGACACCGGTTTCCGGGTGCTGGGCGCGCCGGGCAGCCTGAGCGGCCCGGCTCACCCGCTGGCCCGGGTCGCCCTGGCGCTGGGCCTGCCCGCCACGGCCACCGGTCAGGAGATCATGGAAGCCATCGTTGCCGCCCGCGGTCGTCCCGGGATCGCGCCGGTGGTCGTCGACGCCGGCGACGCCGCCTGCAAGCAGAACATCATGTGCGGCGACGACATCGATCTGCTGGCATTCCCGACCCCGCTGATCCACGGCAACGACGGCGGCCGCTACATCCAGACCTACGGCATCAACATCGCCAAGACCCCGGACGGGTCCTGGACCAACTGGTCGATCAACCGAATGATGATCGCCGGCAAGGACCGGTTGGCCTGCCTGATCCCCGGCCCCCAGCACCTTGGCATCATCCGCGCTCAGTGGGCCAAGCTCGGCAAGCCGCTCCCGATCGCGTTAGCACTCGGGGTCGAGCCCGCTCTCCCCTACGCCGGGGCCATGCCGCTGCCCGAGGGCGCCGACGAGAGCCACTTCGTCGGAGCGCTGTTCGGTGCGGGCATCGAGGTCGTCCAGGCCGAGACCGTCGACCTCCAGGTGCCCGCCACCGCCGAGATCGTCATCGAGGGGCACGTCGCCTTCGACGAGGAGGTGATGGAGGGACCGATGAACGAATATCCCGGCTACAACGCCTTCGATGCCTCGCCCAAGCCGCTGTTCAGGGTCAGCGCGATCACCTACCGAGACGGCGCGATCCTTCCCGTGGTCGCCGCCGGGCCGCCGGTGGAGGAGGACCACACCGGCACCGGCACCATGCACGCCGCCGAGATCCTCTACAACCTCCGATCGGCCGGCCTGCCGATCGCCTCCACCTGGTTCTCCTACGAATCGGCCCTCCACTGGCTGATCGTGTCGATCCGGCGGGACTGGTACGAGACGCTCGGCATCCACGCCGGTGAGCTCGCGCAGAAGATCGGCGAGGTCGTCTTCGCGGGCAAGGCCGGGTTCGGTGTACCCAAGATCCTACTGGTCGAGGACGACATCGACATTACCGACGTGAACCAGGTCGTCTGGGCGTTCGCCACCCGCACCCATCCCGAGCACGGCGAGGCCCACTTCCCCGCCGAACCCACCGCGGCCCTATCGGTCTATCTCAGCGAGGAAGAGAAACACACCTACCGCGCCGGCAAAGTGATCTACAACTGCCTGCTCGCCGACCGCTTCGCCAAGGAAGAGTTCCCCGTCAAAGGCAGCTTCGAAAACGGCTGGCCCGATCACATCCAGCACCGGGTCCTGGCCAACTGGCGCACCTACGGCTACCGCTGACCGGTCCCCCCAGCCGGTTCTCAGCCCAGCCACCTCGGCGACGACCTGCCCCAGGACAACGAGCTCCCGCCGGTACCGCAGCCGGCGGGGCTCACCACATTCAGCCATCCGGCACGATGCTGCCCGCTCGGCGACAACGGCCGGCCCGCCCGGCCAACCACCGTTTCACACCGGTCACCTCGCCGCACAGACCCTCCGTGGCGCGAAGCGGTCAACATCGGACCGGTATCTGGCCAGCTCATGCCTACCGGGAGCAATACCGGGAACGGATCCTTGGGCCATGAGGAACGCGCTGATCATTATCGACGTACAGCAGTCGTTTGAGCACCTTCCGGACTGGCATCTTGTATCCGAGCCGGATATCGTCGGCAAGGTCAACCAGCTGGCGGGCTGGGCGCGGTGCCGGGACGACTTCATCGTCTGGATCCTCGGGTCGCGGCCTGGCGCCGGCACCGTGTTTGACCCGGAGCAAGGACTGATACGGCTGATGGACGGGCTCGACCGGCGGGACGACGAGCCGTTGCTCGTCAAAAACTCCCACAACGCCTTCACCACGACGAGTCTGCAGCAGCAGTTGACCCGCCGTGGCATCCGCGGGTTGACCATCTGTGGCATCAAGACCGAACAGTGTTGCGAGACCACCGCCCGCGTCGCCTCCGACCTGGGGTTCGACGTCACGTTCGCCATCGACGCCACGGCGACCTGTCCCATCCCTCACCCCAGCGGCGACGGTGAGCTGGGCGTGCGGGAGATCCTCCAGCGGACGGAGTACGTGCTCAGCGGACGGTTCGCCACCATCAGCACGGTCGCGGAGTTGACCGGCGTCGTAGACGGCTGACGGCGATGCCTCGGGTCCTGTTCGTCCTGGTGCCAACCGTGCACCTGCTGGAGCTGGCCGGTCCCGCGCAAGTGTTCTCTACCGCCGCCGACATCGGATTTTCCTACACGTTGCACCATGTCGCCGAGGTACCGCAGGTGGCGACCGTTCAGGGCTTGACCTTGAGCGTGGAGACCCAATGGCCGCAACTCGACCGCGAGGATCTCGTGATCATTCCGGGCTGGCGCGGGCCAACCCGGATGTTGAGCGCCGCCACAGCCGAGCGCCTGCGGTCACATCACACCGCCGGCGGCACGGTCGCCAGCGTGTGTGCCGGCGCCGATGCCCTGGGCCGAGCCGGACTTCTCGACGGCCGCCGGTGTACCACCCATCACACAATCCAAGAGGAGCTGGCCCAGCGGTACCCGGCCACGACCGTCGTACGCGACGTCTTGTACGTCTACGACGACCGGGTGGTCACGTGCGCGGGCGTCGCCAGCGGGATCGACCTCGCGCTGCATCTGCTGAGCATGCGCCACGGGCCGGCCGCCGCCTCCCAGGTGGCACGCACCCTCGTCGTTCAGACATGGCGAGACGGGACCGACAACCAGGAGAGCACCGCGCTGCGCTACCGCTCACACGTCGACGAGACTGTCCACCGGGTTCAGAACGTCATCGACAACCGGTTCACCGAACGGCTGCCGCTGCGCCTCCTCGCTGTCGAGGCCGGATGCAGCCCGCGGACGATGACGCGCCAGTTCCAGCAGGCCACCGGCATCACACCACTGGCCTACCAGCAGAGCCTGCGCCTGGAGCGAGCCGAACATCTGATGCGGCGCGGCGCCACCGCCGAGGCCGCGGCCCGGGAGGTCGGCTTCGCCGACGGCAGGATGCTGCGCCGGTTGCGCAGCCGCGCGACCCAGGAGCACGACGGTGCGGTGTAACGCACCGGCCGCACGCGTGGATCATTGGACGCCGGCGACGGCTCCAAGCGATGGCGCCGCCCGGCGAGGGGGCTGCCAGGGCGCGCGCCCTGCCCGGTTGGAAGGCCCTCCGTAGCCGCCGTGGCCGCGGCGGCTACGGATCGAAGGGTCTGGGACACGCCCCGCGTGTCAGCTCGCGGGGTGAGGGTTTGTCGCAGCCATGAGGGGAGAGACCGAGCCGGCCGTTTCGAGCCCGAGAATGCGCTGGCCGAGGTCGGCCGCATGGCTGCCGGAAAGCAGGCGACCGGCGCCCAGCGCGAACTTGTGGTGCAGTTCGTCATCCGACAGCGGGTTCTGCGGCCCGCCCCGATTGAACGCCACGTAATGCGTGAGCGTCTGGCCGGACGTGGTCCGCGCGGTGAGGCGAGCCGGGAGCTGATGCGGGAAACCCGCCGTTGCCTCGGGGTCCGGCACGCAGCGGACTTTGCCGGCCAGCGCGATCCGCTGCGGATCGGAGGCCGCGGCATCGGTGAAGTCGTCGAGCCACACGCCCAGACCGCCGCCCCCGACCAGCGCCGCGGCGACCGTGTACGGGCCGGAGAAGGCCGCGGCGTACCCCGACGGCGGGTGGGCCTTGACCTCTGGCGGCTCGGCGATGGTACGCAGGACGGGTGCGGGCGCACCGAGTTCGAGTTCGACGATGTCCTCGGCACGCAGGCCATCGGCGCGAAGGGCCAGGGCGGCGTCGATCCCGGCTTGGGTGAAGTGGTTGCAGGGGTAGGGCTTGAAGAACATGTTGTTGATCAGTTCCCAGTCCGAACCCAGCCGGCGCACGACGTACGCCGGGTCTGCCTCGTCACCGCACCACGCCTGAAAGAAGCCGAACCTTCCTTCCAGTACGGTCGGCGGTCCGGTCAGCCCGTGCCGGGCCAGGTCGGCCGCCGCGGTGCCGCAGTGGGCGGCCCAGCCGCAGTGGACCCGTTTGACGGTGCCCCCGGTCCGGTTCGCCTCGATGACACCGGATCCCATGCTGGCCGCGATGGCCATCGCCGACATGATCTGGTCCTCGTCGAGGCCCCAGAGCATGGCCACCGACACCGCCGAGGCCAGCGCGCCGCAGATCGAGGTGGCGTGCTGGCCTCGCTCGAAGAACACCGAGTTGCCGAGCTTTTCGTTGTAGCCGCCCATGCCGAGGCGCACACAGATCTCGTCCCCGACCGCGACCGCGGCGAGCAGCGCCGAGCCACTCGCCCCGGTCGCCTCGGCCGCGGCGAGTGTGGCCGGGACCACGCTCGAGCTCGGATGCAGCACCGACGGCAGGTGGGTGTCGTCGAAATCCAAGGCGTGCGCGAGCGCACCGTTGATGAGCGCGGCGCTGGCCGGGCTGTAGCGGCCACCGAGCCCGATCGCGGTGGCGATCGGGTGTCCGCCCCACTCGTCGGCGACCGCCTGCGCGATCCGGGCCGGTTCCTCGGTGCTGGCCGCGATCGCGTTCCCGACGACATCGAGGACCCGGCGCGCGGCGTCGCGGGTCAGGGCGGGATCGAGCCCGTGGTCGCGCACCGATACCGCGAACCGCGCCACCTGGCGGGCGTACTCAGTCACGGCCGATCACCGCCAGCGGGCGTACCGGGGAGCCCGTCGCGCCGACAATCTTGAGTGGGGACAGGATGAACATGAACTCGCGCGGCATCTCGGTGCTAAGCCCCTCGAGGTTGAGGTTTTCGATGATGAACACGCCCTTCTCGACGAGCAGGAACCGGTGCACGGGCAGCAATGCGTGCCCGACGTCGGCATGTATCTGTTCAAATGCCATGGTGTCGCCGCCCGCGGCGGTGATGCCGTTGCCGACAAGCCACTCGGCGGCGTCCACGGTGAGGCCGGGTACCCCGGTCGCGTGTCCGAGATAGCGTGGCGGGTCGGACCAGTTCGATGCCCAGCCGGTGCGGACCAAGGCAACATCGCCCGGGGCCGGCGATACCGACGCCGCGGCGGCGGCCTCCTTCAGATCGGCGGCCGTGATCCCGTAGCCGGGGGGCAGCACCGCGACGCCGCGGGTGCGGGCGATGTCGAACAGCACGCCCCGGCGCACGAAGGGTTCGATCGTGTCGACACCGTAGGTCGACATCCGGCCGCCGGACTGGGTCTGCTCGGCCGACACGCCGCCGTGCAGCTTGCCCTGGTACGACACGTGCGACAGCGCGTCGATGTGCGTGCCGACATGACCACCGGTCACGATGATCTCGTTCGCTGCCGAGCTGCCGTCGGCTCGTACCATGTCGCCATGCCGGCGCAGCAGTGCTATCCGGAACCCGGGGTGATTCGGCGAAACCGGCGAGGACGCTTCGAGTGGCTGTCCGAGGTCCACCACCCGGCTTCCCGCCAGCGCCGCCAGCAGGGCTGAGGTCACGGTGTTTCCTTTCCGGCTCGTCGCAGTACGGACCGCGCCGATGCGACGGTCGCGGGATCGATAAATCGCCCGTCGGGCGTGAGGGCGGCCGCGGCCCCGGTCCGCAGGGCCGCGTCGAATCCGTCGAGGACTTCCTGGGCCCGGGCGACTTCGTCCTCGGTCGGCGTGTACGCCGCGTTGATGGCCGCCAACTGTCGCGGGTGGACGGCCGAGCGGCCGGAAAAGCCGACCGACCGGCCCCACCGCGAGCTGCGCAGCAGCCCGTCGTCGTCGGCGACGTTCGTGTAGACGGACTGCACCGGTCCGGCCAGCCCCGCCGCGCGGGCCGCGCAGACCACCCGGAGTCGGGCGTAGAGCAGACCGTCGTCGGCGGTGACGCCCAGGTCAGCGGACAGGTCAGCCTCGCCGAGCATGATGCCCGCGACGCGCGCATGCGCGCGGGCGAGGACTGAGGCGCTCTCGACTCCGCGCGCGGACTCGATCAGCGCGACGATGAGCGCGCGGGATTCGTGCTTGTCCAGGGCTGCGGCGACGTCGCGGATCTGGTCCGGCGACTCGCACTTCGGCAGGCGCACGCCGACGGCCGGACAATCGCCGAGTGCGCGCAGATCCGCCGCCCAGTCGGGGCCGAGGCGGACCTGGGTTGGTTTGGCTGGCCCGGCGGCCAGTATCGCCGCGACGGTGGCGCGCGCCCGGTCACGGCGGTCGGCGGGCACGGCGTCCTCCAGGTCGAGGACCACGCAGTCGGCGTCGGTGGTGTACGCCTTGGCGATGCGGCGTTCGTCGTGCCCTGCGACGTAGAGGTAGCTGCGGTAGGTCTCGCTCATACGACGCCCATTTCCGCCAGATCCGACAGGCGCTGCTTCGACACGCCCAGGGCGCCGAAGACCGCCTCGTTGTCCTGGCCGACGGCCCGGCCGGCCCAGTCGACGCGCCCCGGCGTCTGCGAGAGCCGGAACGGCACGTTCTGCATGAGGACCGAGCCGAGGTCGTCGTCCGGGATCCGGATGAACGACTTCAACGCCTGGAACTGAGGGTCCTGGAGGATGTCGGCAATGTCGTAGATCGGCGCCGCGGCGGCCTGTACCCCTTCGAACTCGGCGATTGCCTCGTCCCGGGTGCGCTGACGCACCCAGTTCGCCACCGCGTCGTCGAGCAGGTCGGAGTGCTGGGCGCGTTGGGCGCCGGAGGAGAACCAGGGCTCGTCGATGACCTCGGGCCTGCCCACCAGGCGCATGACCCGTTCGGCGACGCTCTGAGCGCTGGTGGAGATGGCGATCCACCGGTTGTCCCTGGTGAGGTAGGTGTTGCGTGGGGCGTTGTTCGGTGACCTGTTGCCGGTTCGGGGTGGGATCACGCCGAGCTGGTCATACGCGGTGGCCGCCGGCCCAAGGACCGCCAGGATCGGCTCGATGATGGAGATGTCGAGCACCTGCCCCCGACCGTTGCGGTCGCGATCATGCAGGGCGGTCATGATGCCGAACGCACCGGTGATGCCGGCGATCCCGTCGGCGAGGCCGAACGGTGGCAGGGTGGGCGGCCCGTCGGGTTCGCCGGTCATCGCGGCGAACCCGCTCATCGCCTCCGCGAGGGTGCCGAAACCCGGGCGGCTCGCGTACGGACCGAACTGGCCGAATCCGCTGAACCGGGTCAGGACGAGCCCCGGGTTTCCCGCGGCGAGCGTGTCGTATCCCAGCCCCCAGCGCTCCAGAGTGCCGGGCCGGAAGTTCTCAATCACGACGTCGGCGTCGGCGACGAGCCGGCGGAACAGATCCTGCCCCTCGGCCGTGCCCAGATAGAGGCTTACCGCGCGCTTGTTGCGCGAGAGCACCTTCCACCACAGGCCCTGCCCGTCCTTGTTGGCGCCGTGGTTGCGGACCGGGTCACCGCGCGGGTGCTCCACTTTGACCACGTCGGCGCCGAAGTCGCCGAGGAGGGTCGCGGCGATGGGTCCCGCGAAGAGGGTGGCGATGTCGACGACCTTAAGACCCGCCAGGGCCTGCCGTGCATGCATGGTGACTCCGGAGATGGTTCAGACGGTTCAGGGGTGGAGCTGGTTCAGGGACGACGCCAGCCGAGCTTTTGCGAGATCGTCTGGGCTGCTCGCAGGACTCGCGGCCGGTTTTCAGCAATGAATTCGGGGGTGAACCGCTGAGTCGGTCCGGCGACGCTGATCGCGCCGAGAACCTCGCCGTGCGGGCCGAACAGGGGCGACGCGATCGCCCCTACTCCCCGCTGCCGTTCCTCGACGGAGACCGCGACGCCGGTCTCCCGGATGTCCTTCAGCTCCGCGCGCAGGAGTTCCGGGTCGGACATCGTCGCGGGCGTGAGCTGGTCCAGCGAGCCGGCGAGGACGCTCTCCTGCGCCTCCTCGGGCAGGAACGCGAGCATGCACTTGCCGGTGGCCCCCGCGTGCAATTTGTGCGGCCGCCCCGCTTCGAGCACAACCTTGACCTCCTGCGGGCCCTCGTACTGATCGAGGTAGATGCGGGAGGAGCCGAGGAACTGCGACAGCGTGGTGGTCTCGCGAGTGACGTCCCTCAGCTGCACCAGGGTCGGTTGCGCCGTGCGGCGCAGGTCGAGATTCTGCAGTGCCCGTCCACCGATGGCGACGGCGGCGGGGCCGAGCTGGTATTCCCCGCTGCCGCTGGTCTCGACCAGCCCGCGTGATGCCAGCGACTGCAGGACGCGATGGACCACGGCCTTCGAGATGCCGACCTTTCGTGCAATCGCGCTGACACCGAGTGTCCGCGGCCCATCGACGAATGCCATCAGGATGTCGGCGACTCGATCGGCGGCGGTGGTGCCGTTCGATCGATCCGAAGAGTCCGTTCCGCTGAGAGGAACGGTATTCCGACCCGGCACGCGTGCCCTCCTGTCTCGGAATCACCTTGTGGGCTGAGCATAACTGGCCCGTTGACCATCAAGTCAAGACGTGTTAGACCTAGTCCGATCACAGCAGTGTTTCGCTAGACGGTCCACTCTAGAGACAAACCATCAGTCGCCGCGCCGGCAACCGACCGGCTCGCGGTCACATGCCCGTACCCAGCTCACTCGCGGCGCTCGCAAAGCGAGCGGGATACAGGAGGTCAGCGTGAAGCTCCATAAGCGAGGCGGGACAAGAGCACACTCGGGGGTCAGACTCGTCGCCGTCGCAGCAACCCTTACCCTGGTCGCCTCCGGCTGCGTGAAGCACGGCGGCAGCACAGCACAGTCGGCCAAGTTCCCGAAGTCGGTCACCCTCGTCGTGCCGTTCGCAGCCGGTGGCGGCACTGACATCTGGGCCCGGTTGATCGCGACGTCCCTGCATCCGTTGCTGCCCGGCAATCCGACCGTGCAGGTGCAGAACCTGCCCGGCGGCGAAGGGATCCCCGGCAACAACCGGTTCGCTCAGCAAGACCCGCCGGACGGCACCCGGATTCTGGTCGGCACCGGCTCCTCATACATTCCCTCGCTGCTCGGGCAGAAGGGCGTCCAGTACGACTTCAAGAAGATGACCCCGCTGATCTCCAACGGCACGGGCAGCGTGGTGTATGTGACCAAGGCCAGCGGCATCAAGACTGTGGACGACCTGTTCGCGCCGAACGCCAATCTGCGCTACGGCGGCATCAGCGCCACGGGATCGGATCTCGGCGCGCTGATCAGCTTCGACCTGTTGAAACTACCGGTGAAGGCGACGTTCGGCTTCGAGGGTCGCGGTCCGGTCGCACTGGCGCTCCAGCGCGGTGAGCTCACCATCGACCACCAGACGACCGCCGTCTACAACCAGTCGGTCAAGCCGCTGACCGACAAGGGCGACGCGATTCCGCTGATGACCTACGGCGTGCTCGACCCGGCGAGCGGCAAGATCGTGCGCGACCCAAACTTCCCCGACCTGCCGACAGTTCCGGAGGTCTACGAGAAGCACTTCGGCTCGGCACCGAACGGGCCGGCGTACGACGCCTATCTCACCTTCGGTGTCGCCCTGTACGCCTTCGAGAAGACGTTGTGGGCCAAGGCGGGCACCCCGCAATCCATCACCCAGCCCTATCTGGACGCGGTCGCGGGCCTGGCCAAGGACGCGAAATTCCAGCAGAGCCGAACCGAGGCGCTCGGCAGCTACCCGCTGGTGAAGGGCAGCGAGATCGCCAAGCTGACCCAGCAGGTCTTCAACATCTCGCCCAGCGTTCGCAGCTACGTGACCGACCTGCTCAAGGACAAATACAACACCAGCGTCCAGTAATCCCGTTTCCAGTACACCCCCGCACGGATACGACGGGAAAGGTAGCCGCATGGGCGCCGCACTCTCCGCGCTGAGCACATTCGCGCACCTGTCCACCCTGCTGTTCCTGCTCCTGGGCGTGGCCTGTGGCCTGCTGATCGGGCTGCTACCGGGTCTTGGCGGAACGGCGGCGGTCGCGCTGCTGCTGCCCTTCGTGTTCTCGTTGGATCTGCCGGTGGAGCACGGCCTGCCGCTGCTCGTCGGCGCGGTCGCCTCCGTGCACCACTCTGACGTGATCAGCGGCATCCTGCTCGGCATACCAGGGTCGGCGGCAGCCGCCGCAACGGTTTTGGACGGCCACGAGATGGCCAAGCAGGGGAAGGCGGCGCACGCGCTGTCGCTCGCCTTCCTCTGCTCCATGGCCGGTGGCGTGCTCGGCGCCATCGGCCTCACCTTCACCATCCCCATTGCCCGGCCGCTCGTGCTCACCTTCGGATCGCCGGAAATCTTCATGCTCAGCGTCCTGGGGGTCAGCCTCACGGCGCTGGTCAGCAACGGAGCTGTCCTCAAGGGGATCGTCGCCGCGGCGCTCGGCATGCTGTTCGGCATGGTCGGCTCGGCACCAGCGGTGGCAACCTACCGGTTCACCTTCGGATCGATCTTCCTCAACCCCGGGTTGGGACTCGGCTCGGTCGCACTGGGCATCTTCGGCATCGCGGAGGTCAGCTACCTCGTCGCCAGTCGCCGCTCGGTCGGCGGCGGCGTTGCTCTGCAGGGACGCTGGCTGGACGGAGCACGGGACTTCGTACGCCACTGGAAGCTCGTGCTCCGGGGAGCCCTGGTCGGGATCTGGGCCGGTATCCTGCCGGGCGTCGGCGCCACCGCCGGCGCCTTCATGGCCTACGGGCAGACGGTGGCGACGGCCAAGGACAAGAGCAAGTTCGGCAAGGGCGACCCGCGGGGCCTGATCGGCCCGGAGAGCGCGGGCAACGCCTGCGAATCCGGCGACCTCGTGCCGACACTGCTGTTCGGCGTGCCCGGCGCGGCACCCGCCGCCCTGCTGATGGGTGCTCTGCTCTACTACTCCATCGAACCCGGTCCGCGGCTCATCACCGACCACCTTGACTCGACCTACTCGATCGTCTGGTCGATGGCCCTGGGCAGCGTCATCGCGTCCCTGCTGTGCTTCCCGCTCGCCGGTCCACTGGCGAAGCTCACCTCGATTCCCTTGCACCGCCTCGCACCGGCACTCATCGTCATCATGATGGTCGGCGCGTTCCAGGCCACGAACTCCTACGGCGAAATGCTCGTCGTGTTCTTCTTCGGCGTCTTCGGCGCCCTGATGCGTCGCGCCGACTTCCCCCGAGCACCCTTGCTCATCGGGTTCGTGCTCAGCAAACCGCTCGAGCGGTACTACTTCCTGACCGAGAACCTCTACACGCCGCGGCAGTGGATGCTGCGCCCGTACGTGCTGGTGATGTTCGCGATCCTGCTCGCTCCGATCGTCATCGCCCTCGTGCGCATAGTCCGCCGCCGCAGGAAGAGCGACGCCCCGGCCGGGCCGCGGCAGCCGGCGACCAGCGACGCCGGCGCGGGCTCGGCCCACGCCGGCGGAAGCGGCGGGTCTCCCGTCGGCACCGGCGGCGCGGCTCCCGCCGGAACGGGCGGCGCGCGCGAGGCCGCGGTCGCGCTCGCCGAGGCGGCGCCGGAGTCGGCGGTGTCCACCGAGCCCCACCCGGCACGGGCGGACCGGTACTGGTCGCTGGGTGTCACGATCCTGGCCGCGGCCATCATCGTGATGGCGTTCGTCATGTCGCTGGGGTACGACGCGGACGCCCGGCTCGCGCCGCGGCTGGTATCGGTGGTCGGCATCGGCGCCGTCGCCATCCTGCTGACCATCGAGATCCGGAAGGTGCGCGCGGCCCGCCGCAGCGCGACCGCCGTCAGCGCGGGCTCGGAGCGGCGGTGGATCCGCTCCATCATCGTCGCGTTCGCCTGGGTCGCCGTGGTTCCGGTCCTGACCCTCCTGCTCGGCTTCGCCATCACGGCCGTCGTCTTCGCCGTCGCCTTCCTCTGGCGCGTGTCGCGCATGAAGGCGTACACCATCGCGATCTACGCCGTGGCCACCGTCGGGTTGTTGTACCTGCTGACCACCTACGCCAACTTCGTGCTGCCCGACGGTTACTTCTTCCTCGGCTCGCCGTGGACGGGGCAGTGACCCGGCTGGAGATGGAGGAAAAGGACATGAGTACCGACCAGGCCACCCGGAGCCTCGCGGCATACGTCGCCGCGACCGGGCCGGACCAGCTCAGCCCGGCAGCGGCCAAACTCGCGCTCGATCTGCTCATCGACGCGGTAGGCGTCGCGATCGCGGGTGAACGGCACGAGGACTTCGCCGCGATCGTCCGCTACTCCCGCGACACCGGCAGTGCCGGACCGGTGCCGGCGCCCGGCGGGCTGGACCGCGACCCGGGGCAGGCCGCGCTTCTCTACGGTGCGGCGATCCACATTCTCGACTACGACGACATCGTGCCCGAGTTGGGTCACTCCGCCGCGGTCCTGGTCTCCAGCGCGCTCGCCGCCGGCTACGGCGCGGGCGCGTCCGGTCCGGAGATCCTGGCCGCGATCGCGGTCGGCGCGGAGGTCGGCTCGCGTCTGGGCAAGGCCGCCAACCCCGGGCTGTACACGTCTGGGTGGCACCCGACGGCCGTGCTCGGCGCGGTCGCCGCCGCCGCGGCGGCCGCCAGGGTCCTCCGGCTGGACGAGGACCAGGTCGCGCACGCGCTGGGGCTGGCCGGCACGCTCGCCTCGGGGATGAAGGCCAGCATCGGTTCGAGCGCCAAGTGTGTCCAGGTGGGTGCGGCGGCACGCACCGGCCTGGATGCCGCCTTCATGGCGCGGGCCGGGGTGACGGGCAACCCGGCGCTGTTCGACCCGCAGTTCGGCGCCTACTTCGAACTGTTCGCACCGGACGCCGATCGCGCCGCGATCACCGACAGCCTCGGCACCGACTGGGAATTCGTGCGGCAGGGCGTCCGCATCAAGTTCCTACCCTGCTGCGGCAGCATCCACTCACCGGTCTTCGCCACGCTCGACGCGGTGGCGCACCACGGCATCAAGCCCGATGAGATCGCCGCGATCGTCACCGAGGTTGACCCCAACCGTCTCCCGCACACGAACCGACCGGTCGTCAAGACGGCGCTCGCGGGAAAGTTCAGCATGCAGTACTGCCAGGCGGTCGCCGCGTTGACCGGCCGGCTCACGCTCGCCGACTTCACCAGCGACAGCGTACTGGAGCCGGCCCGGCAGGAGCTGATGTCCAAAGTGGAGCTACGCCCGACCCACATGCCCGAGGGCACCGGTCCGTCCACCGGGTCGCGCGCCGCGCGCGTCACCGTGACGACGGTGGCGGGAGAAAGCTTCACCGCCTACGTCGCAGCGCCGAAGGGGACGAAGGCGAACCCGGGCACGGACGCCGACCTCGACCGCAAGTTCCTCGCGTGCGTGGGCGAACACCGCGGGACGCAGCCTGCGCAACAACTCCTGGACACTCTGCGCTCGGTGTCGCAGGTCGCCGATGTGCGCCCCCTTGCTACCGCCATCTGGCGCGGCGCTCACTGACCACCGTCGACACCCAGAGAGAGGACCGGAAAGCACCATGAACCAGCCACGCGTAATCGTCGTCGGTGCCGGGAACGCGGCGCTCGTCGCCGCACTGGCCGCACACGAGAGCGGTGCCCGGGTGGTCGTACTCGAGGCGGCACCCTACGAGGAACGCGGCGGCAACAGCCGGTTCGCCGGGGCCGTCTTCCGGATGACGCATGAGGGGCTCGACTCGCTGCGCCCGCTCCTCGCGCCGGAGAACGCATACCTCGACCGGTACACCACCGTCGGGCCGTACACGGCCGACGACTACTACGACGATATTCAGGACATGGCGGGCGGCAGGTCCACCTCCGACCTGGTCCGCACCCTCGTCGAAGAGTCCTTTCCGACCGCGCTGTGGATGCGGGACCACGGCGTACGCTGGGAACTGTCCACCTTGAAGTTCATCAAGCGTGACACGCTCTCCGAGGAGCAGCCGTACGTGCTGCCGCCCGGCGGTGCTCTGCGCACCATCGGTGAGGGCGCCGGCCTGGTGGAGGATCTGTTCACCGCGGTCGAAGAGGCCGGCATCGAGATCCGCTACAACACGCCGGCGCACGACCTGATCACCTCGGGCAACCGGGTGCTCGGCGTACGGGTGCGCCTCGCCGACAGCTACGAGGAGCTCTACGGTCCCGTGGTGCTGGCAAGCGGGGGCTTCGAGGGTAACCGCGAGATGCGGGTGCGTTACCTTGGCAGCGGATGGGATCTCGTGAAGCTGCGGGGGACGCGGTTCAACTCCGGCAACATGCTCCAGCGCGCCCTGCAGGCCGGTGCCGGCACGGCCGGGCACTGGGGCGGATGCCACGCGACCCCGGTCGCGATCGACGCGCCGGACATCGGCGATCTGCGCATCCGCGACAAGTCCGCCCGGCACTCGTACCCGTACGGCCTGCTCGTCAACGACAGTGGCCGGCGGTTCATCGACGAGGGCGAGCAGTACTACCTGCACACGTATGCCAAGACGGGTGCGGCGATCCGCTCGCAACACAACGCGTACGCCGTGCAGATCTTTGACCAGAAGACGGTCCGTCTGCTCCAGCCGCGATACAGCACACAGACCCCGGTCGTGGCGGACAGCATCGAAGAGCTCGCCAAGCTGCTCGCGATCCCGGCGGAAACGCTGGCGGAGACGGTCGCCACGTTCAACGCCTCGGTGCCCGCGCCTGACGGCTTCGACCCGCTGGTCGAGGACGGTCTGGCCACCCGTGGCATCCAACCTCCGAAGAGCAACTGGGCCCTGGCACTGGACTGCCCGCCGTACGTCGCCTACCCGGTCACGTGCGGGATCACCTTCACCTACGGGGGCCTGGCGATCGACATTCAGGCACACGTGCTGACCACCGAGGGCCAGCCGATGAGCGGGCTGTACGCGACCGGAGAGCTGACCGGCGGCTTCTTCTTCAACAACTATCCGGGCGGGTCGGGGCTCATGCGGGGCGCGGTCTTCGGCCTGCGCGCCGGGCGTAACGCCGCGGCCGAGTTGCCGGCGGTGACGCGATGAGCCTCACCGGTGACCTCGTCGACCTCGTCCGTATGGTCCGGTACGACGACCTCGGGCCGGTGGAGATCGACATTGCCCGGCAGGTGTGCATCGACGGCATCGGCGTCACGATCGCCGGATACACCGAGCCGAGCGGGCTGGGCCGGATCGTCGTCGACTACGTGCGCGAGGCGGGCGGCAACCCGCAGGCATCGGTCATCGCCGGCGGGATGCGGACCTCCATCGGCAACGCGGCCTTCGCCAACGGGACCATGGCCCACGCGCTCGACTTCGACAACACCTGGTACCCGATGAACCACCCGACCTCGCCGACCCTGCCGGCGATCCTGGCCCTGGCAGAGCACCACGGGCTGCCGGGGTGGCGAGTGCTGGAGGCCGTGGTGGCGGCGTTCGAGGTGCAGGCCCGGCTGCGCATGGCGTCGACCGGCCTGCATACGGGTAAGGGCTTCCACAAGCCGGGGACCACCGGCATCATGGGCGCCACAGCGGCGGCGATCAAGCTGCTCGACCTCGACCGGACGCAGGCCGAGATGGCGTTCGGGATCGCCGGCTCGCGCGCCGGCAGCCTGAGCCTCAACACGGGCACCATGACGAAGTCGAGCCACTCCGGACACGCCGCCCGGATGGGCGCGGAGTGCGGGATGCTCGCCGCGCGCGGCTTCACCGCCACCGACGATGTCTTCGGCCCGAAAGGCTACTTCGACACCTTTCTCCGTGAGGAGCAGGAGCCACGGCTGCTCATCACAGACTTCGGCCGCCCGTTCCGGATGACCGACCCGGGCGTGGGCTTCAAGAAGTACCCGTCGAACTACTTCACCCACCGAGGCATCGACGCCGCGATATCGCTGCGCCGGGAGCATCGCCTCGATCCGGCGGACATCGCGTCCGTCTCCATCGCCTTTCCCGCGCTGGACTACGTGAACCGGCCGAACCCGAAGACCGGACTGGACGGCAAGTTCAGTGTGCAATACACGGTCGCCGTTGCCCTGCTCGATGCCGCCGTCACCATCGACACCTTCACCGATGAGCGCCGGTTCGCCCCGGACGTGGAGGCGCTCCTGCCAAAGGTCGAGCTCGTCGTCGACGAGTCGATTCCGCCCGAGTTCGACACCATGCACATCAGGCTCACGGTGCGGACCACCTCCGGAACCGTGTACCGGCAACGAGTGGACAAGCTCAGCGGCATGCAGGGCGTGCCGCTCGAACCCGGGGAACTGGAGGCGAAGTTCATGGGCTGCGCCACGCGGGTGTTCGATACCGACCGGGCGACAAGGCTGCTGCACGAGCTGCAGGGAATCGAGAAGGCGGAGAACCTGGACACCATCATGAGTCTCGCCCGCGGCGACGATGCCTGACGCGACGAGATGGCCTTCGCCACTTTCGTCTCTGCGCGTACGCAACTACCGCCTGTTCATCAGCGGACAGGCGGTTTCGCAGGCCGGTACCTGGGTCGACACCACGGCCCAGGCCTGGCTTGTCCTGCTGTTGACCGACAGCGGAACCGCGCTCGGGCTCGCGGCCGCGGCGCGGTTCCTGCCCATCATCCTGCTCGGTCCCTGGGCGGGGGTGGTCGCGGACCGGGTCAACAAGCGCCACTTGCTGCTGGTTACCCAGGGCTCGCTCGCGGCGGTCGCGGTCGTGCTGTGGCTGCTCGTCGCCACCGATGCCATCACCATGCCGATGGTGTACCTGCTCTCGCTGTGCACCGGGATTGCGAACGCGTTTGACAGCCCGGTGCGGCAGACCATCGTGGTGGAAATGGTGGGCACCGATCTCGCCCGCAACGCGATCTCGCTCAACTCCGTGATCGTGAACCTGGCACGTATCGTCGGCCCCTCGATCGCGGCCGTGCTGATCCGGTTCGCCGGCATCAGCCTGTGCTTCGCGGTCAACGCGGCCTCGTTTGTCGTGGTGCTCGTCATGCTCGGCCTGGTCCGCGAGCGCGACATGCGCCTGCCGGCGCGACAGCCGCGCGCCCCAGGCCAACTCCGGGCCGGGGTCCAGTACCTGCTGTCCACCCGGGAGTTGCTCGCCCCCTTCCTCCTCGTGACAGTGACCGGCGTGTTCGCCTGGGAGTACCAGGTGACGCTTCCCCTGATGGCGAAGGCCGGGCTGAACGGAGGACCCGACGCGCTCGCGGCGATGTTCGGCTCGATGGGCGTCGGTGCGGTGATGGGTGGGTTAGTCAGCGGCAGTTTCCGGCAGACCCGGATGAGGGGACTCGTCATCGCCGGACTCACCTGGGGCGCCACCATGCTCATCGCCGCGGGCGGCCCGACCCTGCTGGTCATCTGCGCCGCGCTGTTCGTCGCTGGGTACGCGAGCGTGGTCTTCAACACCGTCGCCAAGACCCTGCTGCAGATCCGGGCGGTTCCGACCATGAGGGGCCGCGTCATGGCACTGTGGGCGAGCGCCTGGAACGGGTCAACCGCGGTGGGCGGACCGATCGTCGGATGGATCGGGCAGACCTTCGGCGCCCGTTGGTCGCTCGCGGCCGGCGGAGTACCCACCGTGCTCGCGTGCACGACGCTCGGGCTCGCCCTCGTCCCCGGCCGCCGCGACGACCGCCACCGCGCCGACATGCCCGATGCAGAACAGGCTCCGACGCCGGAGCCCGGCGTCCGAGCAGTCCAGAATGGAGAGACATGACCGAGACCACGCCCTGGCACCAACCCGGCCGCTGGCTGGCCAACCCGACCTACTGGGACCCGGACGCCCTGGCGCAGCGGGTCACCGCCTCCGCGCCCGCACGGTTCATCGACTGCACCCTTTCCGAGGGAGACGACTGCGTCGGTCATCAGCTGAGCTGGAACGCCCGGCTGTCGCTGATGCAGCGGCTGAGCGAGGCGGGCGTGGACGAGATCACCCTGCCCAGTCACGCCACCCTTGACGAGGAGCGCGACATCGTGCTGGCGTACCGGCGTCGTGGCCTGAGTACGCCGCTGGTGGCCAAGGGCCCCGGCATCGAAATGCCACTGCGCGAGGGCTGGAAGGAACGGCTGCGCCACCACGTCAGGCTCGGCGCCGAGACGATCAGCCCGATCTACAAGTGGCCTTTTCGGGAGACGTTGAACGACTTCAGTGGCGACCTGACGAAGTCCGCGCTGATCGACATGCTGGCCGAGAGCGCGGCGTTCAGCAAGACGTTGGGTGTGCGGGTAGTCCCGTGGGTCGCCGATTCCATGCGCACCCGGCTGGACACGGCGGTGGCGTTCTACCACGCCCTCTCCGAAGCCGGGGTCGACGGGGTCTACGTCGTCGACAGCCGTGGCAACAGCAATCCCCTGGCGACCCGGGTCTTCATCTCCGCCATCCGCGCCGCGATCCGTCCCGACTGCGACATCTACGTGCAGCACCACAATGACCTCGGCCTGGCCACCGCGAATGCGTTGGCCGCGGTCGAGGCCGGAGCGACCGTCACCGACGCCAGCGTCCTCGGCATCGGCGACCGGGGCGGTTGCGTCGCCATCGAGGAGGCCGCCGTGGTGTTCGAGATGTACGGCTTCCCAACGAATATCCGGCTGGACCGGCTGTACGAGTTGGGCCGCTTCACCCAGGAGGCGTTTGGCGTCGACCTACCGCCATGGAAGCCGATCGTCGGGGAGAACTGGAACAAGGAGGAGGGCGCGGGGCACCTGGAAGGGGAGACCCAGGACATTGCGACCATCGCGATCGCGCCGGGCGTGGTGGGCCGCGCGTTCGAGGGCGTCATAGGCTCGAAGATCCTCTTCGGCCGGGAACGCAGTAGCGCCCGCGACAGCGACCCCGCGTTCCTCCGCGAACTCTTGGCGCACTGGGACATCAAAGCGACCGAGCCGCAGTTCCAACGAATCCTGCACCGAGCGCGGCAGGCCGTCGCCACCTCGTATCGCCACCACTACCTCACCGTGGACGAGTTCAAGGAGATCTCGCTCGGGGTTGTGCTCGGCGAGGGCACAGATGCCTGACTCGCGGCCGCGGGTGCTCGTCCTCGATGACTACGAGGCCGGCCTGGGCCGCTCGCCGCACCTCGCCGCGCTTGACGATCTGATCGACCTGGAAACGCTGCGCGAGCCGGTGGGCCCGGACGAGCTGGCCGTGCGGGCCCGAGGCGTGCCCTTCGTCGTCACGATTCGCGAACGCACGCGCCTGAGCGAGGAGGTGCTCACCCGGCTGCCCGATGCGGAGCTTGTACTACAGACCGGGGGGCATGCCTACCACATCGATCTGGACGCCGCGAGGCGCCACAACGTGATGATCGCGCTTGGTCGCCGGTCGAAGTCCTCCCCTTCGCCGGTCGTCGCCGAGCTCGTGCTCGGGTTGATGATCGCGTGGTACCGCAACCTCGTCCCGGCAGTCAATGGCGTCCGCGCGGGCGGCTGGCCGGCCTCGCTCGGCCGGATGCTGAGCGGTCGAACGCTCGGCGTGCTCGGCTTCGGACGGCATGGCGTAACGGTGGCCCAGCGGGCGCACGCGATGGGAATGACCGTGCTCGCCTGGAGCCCGTCGCTGACTCCGGAGCGTGCCGCGGCGCGGCATGCCCAGGCCGCCGGCTTCGATGCGCTGCTGGCCCGGTCCGACGTGGTCAGCGTGCACGTGCCGCTGCGACCGGAGACCGTCGGGCTGATCGGGGCCCGGGAACTGCGGCTGATGGGGCCTGACACGCTGCTCATCAACACCTCGCGCGGCCCCGTCGTGGACGAGGCCGCTTTGGTGGAGGCGCTGTCGACCCGGACCATCGAGGGCGCAGCGCTGGACGTCTTCGATGTCGAGCCGCTGCCGGCGCCACATCCGCTGCGCACGCTCGACAACGTCATCTGCACACCCCACCTCGGGTACACGGTGGACGCCGCCTTTGAGGATTTCGCGGAAACCACCGCGAGACAACTGCGCGCCTACCTGGCCCACGACCTGGATCCAGAACTCGTCCTCAACCCCGAGGTCGCTTCGCGACGACCGGCGGCGTGGGGCGGCCTGCGGTTTCACCCCTCACCTTCGGGAGCGTTGTCATGAGCGACGACAGTCCTGTTCGCCACGATGCTCGCGGCGGCGTCATCAGGATGGCCGAGGTCGCACCCACCCTGGGCCTCGAAGGCCACCCCGGCACCGCCGCGTATCGATTGATGAGGCCCGGCACCGAGCAGTCTCGGTGGCTACACGTCACCTACAACGTGATCGAGCCGGGCGGGGGCATCGACCCGCACTACCACGCCGGGATCGATGCCGACCACGCGTACTTCGTCATCTCGGGTACCGCTCGGGCGTGCATCGGGCAGGAGGAGTTCGATGTCGGGCCCGGCGACATGATGGTGTTTGATTGCAGCACCGTGCACGGCTTCACGGTGACCGGCGACGAAACGGCGCACGTGCTGCGCCTCGGAGCTTCCGGGGACGGTCGGACCACGGGCGGCAGCGTCTTCGTGGACCGCTGAGCGCCAGTGGTGCCACGACACACCACTGCATGACAACGGACTCAGTGGCCAGGAGATCTCGCCACCGGCGGCCAGACGATCCGGCACAGCGGCGGTCAGCACGTCTGCCCGCACGGCCGGGTAGAGGGTGTGACGGGTCACCGATTGGTGTGCGTGGTCGATGTCTGTTCGATGAGGGTGGCGGTGGCGCGGTCGAGAAGCGCGCAGAACTGCTTGTGCTCGTCGGAGGTGAATCGGTCGGTGAGCGCGCGCTCGAGCACGATGACTTCCTGGTACGCGCGGTCGAGCGCGGCGCGTCCACCGTCGGTGAGCGCGGCGATCAGGACCTTCGCGTGCACCGGGGACGGGTGCCGGTCGATGAGTCCCTTGTTCTGCAGGCCGGTCAGCACGCTGGCCATGCTCTGCTGGGTGACCCCGCAGGCGCGGGCCAGTTGGGCGCCGGACATCCCGTCTTCACGGGAGAGGGCCAGCAACACGGTGTACTGGGTCATGGTCAGTCCGTAGCCGCGCAGAACGGCTTCGTGATGGGCCATCAGCGCTTGCTCGGCGCGGCGGATGCGGGTGCACAGGTATTCCTCGACTGGCACGTCGATCATGTCACAGCCACCTCAGTTGACTCAGGTATCTGATACTGCTTAGGTTCCTGAGTGTCAGGATACTGAGTCACTACAGAAGGTTGAAAGTGATGAAGGCTGTTGTGCTGGACACCGACGACCAGTTCCGCATCGCCGAGGTCGCCGAACCCGTGCCCGGTCCCCACGAGGTGGCGATCCGGGTCGTCTACGCCGGAGTGCAGTACGGTGACGTGCTCGTCCGCAAGGGGCACCTTCCGATTCCCCGCCCGTTCGTGCCGGGCTTCGAGGCCGCGGGCCAGATCGTCGCCGCAGGCGAGGGCGTGGACCAGTCCCGCATCGGCGAGCACGTCACCGCGCTGATCAGCGGGGGCGGCTTCGGCGAGGTCGCGATCGCTCCGCAGATGCTGGCGATCGGCGCGGCGCAGGTCGACCCGCGCACCGCGGCGGGATTCGGATGGGTGACCCCGACCGCCTACGACCTGATCAACACCGTCGCGCGGGTACGGCCCGGCGACACCGTGCTGATCCACGCCGCGGCCGGTGGCGTCGGTTGCCTGGCCGGACAATTCGCCGCCACGGCGGGCGCGCAGCGGATCGTCGGCGTGGTCGGCAACGCCGGCCAGGTCGACTACGCTCGGCGGTTCGGCTACCACGAGGTACTGGTGCCTGAGGAGTTCCCGGACGCTGTCGGCGATGAAGCGTTCGACGTGATCCTCGATCCGATCGGCGGTCAGACCCGCCTGGCGAGTCTGGCACGGCTGGCCCCGCACGGCCGGATCGTCGTCTACGGCAACATCGCCACCTTCGAACCGGTCACCGTGTCGACCAACGATCTGCTGATGCGGGGTCAGTCGCTAATGACCTACAACAGCAACCTGGCCAGTCACACTCGGCCCGAGCGGTTGGCCGCCAGCGCCACCCGCGCGATGGCGCTGGTCGCCGACGGGTCGGTACGCATCGACATCACCGCCGAGTACGACCTGCCCGATGTCGGGACCGCGATCGCGAACTTGGCCGGCGGGACGACCCACGGCAAGAGCATCGTCCGCGTCGGGTGAACGCCGGCCGCTGATCCGATCGGGCCTGCCCGTCGGGTCAGCGGCCGACGCGGCAACGTTTGGCCTGTACGTCCGCGAGCGCGCCGATGATCGTGGCCGTTGTCGCAGGTCAGAGCGCGGCGGCGCCGAGCACCCAGGACCTGGTCTGGGCGATGAAGTCGTACGGAAAGCCGGGGCGGAACCCGGTCGCCGCCTCCAGGCGTTCGACCGATTCCGGCGGAAGCGTCACCGTGGTGCAGCCCAAGTTGTCCCGCATCTGGTCGACGGTCCGCGCGCCGATCATCGGAAGTATCCCGGCTCGGCGAGTCCACGCGAGGGCCGCTTGCGCCGGCGTGACGCTGAGCTCGTCGGCCACTTCCTTCACGACCCGGGCCACGCCGAGGTCGGCGTCGCTGATCGTGTGCCGGTTCAGCCGCGCTGTCCCGGCGTCCGCGCCGGCGTTGTACTTGCCGGACAGCACGCCACCGCCGAGCGGGCTCCAGGCCGTCACGGTCAGGCCGAGCGCTTCGGCCATCGGCAGCAGCTCGCGCTCAGCGTCGCGGTTGATCAGACTGTAGGGCACCTGGAGGCCGGCGAACGGCGTCCAGCCACGCCACTCGGCCAGCGTGTTCGCGCGGGAGACCACCCACGCCGGGGTGTCGGACACACCGACGTAGAGCACCTTGCCCGCACTGACCGCGTCGTCGAGCGCCCGCATGGTCTCCTCAACGGGGGTGTGCCGGTCCCAGATGTGCACCCAGTAGACGTCGACGTGGTCGGTGCGCAGCCGGCGCAAACTGGTCTCCAACGACAGTCGCAGGTTCTTGCGGTGGTTGCCGCCGCCGTTGGGGTCCGCCGGGTCGCGGCTCACCGTGTACTTCGTGGCCACCACGAACCGGTCGCGCCGCCCGGCCAGCAACTCGCCGAGAATCTCCTCGCTCGCGCCGCCGCGATAGTTGATCGCGGTGTCGACCATGTTCCCGCCGGCCTCGGCGTAGGCGTCGAGGATGTGCCGGCACTCCCCGATCGGCGCCCCCACGCCGCCCTGCTCCCCGAACGTCATGGCGCCGAGCACGAGCTCGGACACCCGCAGACCGGTCCGCCCGAACGTCGTGTACCTCATGCGAACATCGCCGCCACGCGCTCGGCCAACTCGTCGTCGGGATCGTGCACCACCAGATGGACCGCGATCTGCGCCATGCCGTGACCATACACACTGTATGGTCACGGCGTCCAGACGTTTCATGCGGTACGGTGCGGGAGTGACCGCCCGACGTGATGAGCCCCAACACACCGGCTCCGAGCTGCGCGACCGAATCCTCGACGCGCTGCGCCAGCTGTTGAGCGAGCGCACCTTCGACACCCTCAGCGTGGCCGACATCATCGCGGCCGCCGGCGTGTCCCGGGCGAGTTTCTACTTCTACTTTTCCAGCAAGCAGGCGGCACTGGCCGAGCTGGTGCGCCGCGCGGTCGGCGCGGGCCACGAGGCGGCGCAGCCATGGGTACAGGCCCAGGGCAGCCCGCCCGAGACGCTCCGAGCCGGCATCGACGCCGGCGCCAGGCTGTGGCTGGACAACGCGGCAGTGCTTCGTGCGATCGTGGAGAGCTGGGCATCCGACCCGCAGTTGCGCGCACTGTGGCTGGCTCAGATGGCGACATTCACCGAGGCGGCCATCGTGCGGATCGAGGCCGACCGGCAGGCTGATCCCGAGGCCGCGGCCCGGCTCGACGGCGTCAACGTGCGTGCCCTCGCCGCATCGCTGACCTGGACCGGCGAGCGACTGTACTACCTGGCCGCGTGCGGGGTGCCGCCGTTCCACGACCGAGCGGTGCTCGTCGACACGCTCACTCACCTGTGGGTGTCGGCGTTGTACGGCCCCGGGCAACCCGTTGAACCGGTGCTCTTCGGGGCCCGACCGGCGGATCGGCCTCAGATCGACGGGCCGCCACGGCCAGCAGGGGGCCGCGACAAAAGACTGGCGTAGTCCAGGTCCGGCCAAGCCTGACTCACGCCCGGAAAGGCGCGGCGGCCGGCAAGTACCTTCCGACCCGGGAGGGTTCCGCCTGGGGCAGACGCACCACCCGTCGCGGAAGGCTTGCCGGCCACGGCCAGCCGAACTCGTCCGACGGTTGCTGCCGGCGTGACCCGTTACGCCTCGTCGAACGCGGGCCGGCGGCCGATGTTCACCCGAACGCGAAGATCAATCGCACGCGACCCGGTTGACATCGCGCACGTCGTAGTCCCAGTAGTCGGAGTTGGGCCCGGAGTTCTCCGCGATTGCTCCCTCGATCCAGATGCACATGTTCTTGCCGTAGACCCTGACCGGCCCGGCGTAGTACTTGTACATGCCGCTGTCGTCGGACCAGTTGTTCTTGATGTGGTAGTCGTCGTAGGAGCTGTTGTGCATGTAGATGTACATGTTGGTCGCGAGGCCGTAGAAGACGTCGCTGGTCCGCTTCACCACGACGGCGCAGTTCCAGCCGGTGCTCGAGTCGTAGTACAGATGGATGTCGCCGGCCGCACCTTCGCTGCCGTAGACCGCCCAACTGCCGACGGAGATGCCGGTGCAGCCATACCCGCCCGCGTAGGCCGGCCCCGCCGGCGACGTGACCACGAGCGAGGCGGCCACGAGCGCCGCCCCGAGCAGGACCCGAACGAACCGCTTTCTGATCACTACTTTGGCTCTCCTTAACGTGATTGAGGTTTCTCCTACCCCGACGAAACAGCTCGGCGAAACGTGACGCCCACCTCCGACCGCGGACATCGAGACCCGCGAACTGAGTCGACCGTCGCACCGCTTGCTGCGACCATTCACGGCCTGATCGGCATCACCGGCGCCGCGAATCAGTCGCTGGACGGCCCGGCGCTGGACGACGCAATCGGCGAGACCTGATTCTCCCGTGGGCCGACGACACCGCGATGGCGCTGTCACTGTACCGGATGCCGCATGCCGCGATTGCCCCGCTCGGTGCCTGGATCGCCGATGACCTCGACCGGGTGGTGGAGCGCGGCGCTGTCGGCCGCGGTCACACGCGCACACCCCCAGGCCGCGGCCCCGCGAGCCGGCGGATGACGGCGTGCGGCGAGGCCGATCCGGCGCCGTAGTCGGCACCGGTCGTCGCAGGTCTGCTCTGGCGGCAGACAGAGGTAGATCTCCGGGTGCGGAAGCAGGCCGCGTTGCGCGGCAAGCCGCCGGGCAGTGTCAGTCGCGCCGTGATGGCGACATGCCGGTGTCGTGGAGCCGGTAGGTTGCGGCGGCCTTGCCGGGCGTGGCGGGGTCGACATCCCCGTTGTCAGCGAGCTGCTCCAACACGCGCAGGGTGATGGAGGGCGCGTCAACGTAAAAGTGCCGGCGGAGCGCGGCGCGCGTGTCGGAGTGACCGAATCCGTCGGTGCCCAGTGAGGACCAGGAGCCGGGTACGAACGGTGCGATCTGATCGGGGACGGCCCGCATCCAGTCGGAGACGGCCACCACCGGTCCCGGTCGCTCACGGAGCCGTCGGGTGACGTACGGGGTGCGGCGTGGCTGCCCGGGATGGAGGAAATTCCACTCGTCCGCGCGCAGCGCGTCGCGGCGCAGTTCGGTCCACGAGGTCACCGACCACACGTCGGCGCGCACACCCCAGTCGTCGCGTAGCAGCTGTTGCGCCCGCAGGGCGGCGGGCACCGCGATCCCCGAGGCGAGGATCTGCGCTGGGGGGCCGTCACCGTCGGCGGCCGGCGCGTAGCGGTGCATGCCTGCGAGGATGCCCTCGACGTCGACATCGACGGGTTGCGCTGGTTGGGTGATCGGTTCGTTGTAGAGGGTGAGGTAGTAGAAGACGTTCTGCGGGTCGTCGCCGTACATGCGCCGCAGCGCGTCACGGGTGATGTGGCCCAGTTCGAAGGCGAAGGCGGCGTCGTAGGCAATACAGGCCGGGTTGGTCGAGGCCAGCAGCAGCGAATGGCCGTCCTGGTGTTGCAGGCCCTCACCGTTCAGCGTGGTGCGTCCCGCGGTGGCGCCGAGCAGGAACCCGCGGCTCATCTGGTCGGCGGCGGCCCACAGCCCGTCGCCGGTGCGCTGGAACCCGAACATGGAGTAGAAGATGTAGACCGGGATCATCGGTTCGCCATGGGTGGCGTACGAGGTTGCGGCCGCGGTCCAGGATGCGGTGGCCCCGGCCTCGGTGATTCCTTCGTGCAGCAGGACACCCTTGGTGTCTTCCTGGTAGCTGAGCAGCAGGTCGCGGTCCACCGACAGGTAGTGCTGCCCGTGCGGGGAGTAGATCTTCTTGGTGGGGAACAGGGCGTCCAGCCCGAACGTGCGCGCCTCGTCCGGGATGACCGGGACGAACCGGGGCCCGATGTGCGGATCTTTCATCAGGTCCTTCACCAGCCGCACGAACGCCATGGTGGTGGCAACCTGCTGGTTGCCCGAGCCACGTCGGGCCGCCGCGTAGGCGGACTGGTCGGGCAGGGCCAGTGGTGCGCTGCGTACGGTGTTGGCTGGCAGGTACCCACCGAGAGCCCGTCGCCGCTCGTGCAGGTACTCCAGTTCCGATGAACCGGCCGGGGGACGGTGGTAGGGCGGCAGCTTCGCATCCAGGTCCGCGTCGGGGATGTCGAGGTAGAGCCGGTCCCGCAAGCCCTTGAGGTCCTCCAAGGTGAGTTTCTTCATCTGGTGGGTGGCGTTGCGGCTCTCGAAATGCGACCCCAGTGTCCAGCCTTTGATCGTCTTGGCCAGGATCACCGTCGGCTGGCCGGTGTGCTCGGTTGCCGCCTTGTACGCGGCGTACAGCTTGCGGTAGTCGTGGCCGCCGCGTTTGAGATTCCAGATCTGTTCGTCGCTGAGGTGCTCGACCATCGCGCGGGTGCGCGGATCGCGGCCGAAGAAGTGCTCCCGCACGAACGCGCCGGACTCGGCCTTGAACGTCTGGTAATCCCCGTCCGGCGTGGCGTTCATCAGGTTGACCAGCGCGCCGTCGGTGTCCGCGGCCAGCAGCGGATCCCATTCGCGGCCCCAGATCACCTTGATGACGTTCCACCCGGCGCCACGGAACAGCGCCTCCAACTCCTGAATGATCTTGCCGTTGCCGCGGACCGGCCCGTCCAGGCGTTGGAGGTTGCAGTTGATGACGAAGGTGAGGTTGTCCAGTTCCTCGCGGCCGGCAACGCCGATCGCGCCGAGTGCCTCGACCTCGTCCATCTCCCCGTCGCCCAGGAACGCCCAGACGCGCTGCTGCGAGGTGTCCTTGATGCCGCGGTGGTGCAGGTAGCGGTTGAACCGGGCCTGGTAGATCGCGTTGAGTGGACCCAGTCCCATCGACACGGTGGGGAACTGCCAGAAGTCCGGCATCAGCCGCGGATGCGGGTAGGAGGGCAGCCCGCCGGGGTGTGAAAATTCCTGGCGGAATCCGTCGAGCCGGTCCTCCGACAGCCGTCCTTCCAGGTACGCGCGTGCGTAGATGCCCGGAGAGGCGTGACCCTGGAAGAAGATCTGGTCGCCGCCGCCCGGCGCGTCGTGACCGCGGAAGAAGTGGTTGAATCCGACCTCGTACAGGGACGCGGCGGAGGCGTAGGTGGAGATGTGCCCGCCGACCTCGATGCCTGGCCGCTGCGCGCGATGCACCATGACCGCCGCATTCCACCGGATGTAGGCGCGGATGCGACGCTCGACGTACTCATCACCCGGGAACGCAGGCTCGTCCCGCGGCGCGATCGTGTTGACGTAGTCGGTGGTGCGTGGTGCCGGCACACCGATCTGCCGCTCGCGGGCGCGCTGCAGCACGCGCTGCATCAGGTACCGGGCCCGGTCCGGTCCGGCGTGGTCGACGACCGCGTCGAAGGACTGCGACCATTCCAGGGTCTCCTCCGGGTCCGGGTCGCTCGGCTGCGTGGGCGGTCCGTCAGGAAGGGCCGGGCGGTGCAGTGACTGGGTGTCCATGTTGTCCTCCGCCTCTCGGGCAGTGCGGGGTCGGCCGACGAGGGCCGACGTCATGCGTAGTCGCGGTCCGCCGCGTCACGGGGGACCGCCGCGGTGCCGGTGTCCACCACCTCGCCGGGGGGAAGGCGAGGCGGGTGGGGTGGCGCCTCGGCCTCGTCGTCAGGGATGCCCAGTCGCAGCACCAGGTAGGGGTGGCCGAGGCCGGCCAGCAACCGGCGCCGCAGCATCGCCCGGGTGGCGTCGACCTCGACGACGTCGCTCAGCGGTACCAGACCCACGCCCAGGTGGGTGGCCCAAAGCCACGCCGTGGACAGTGCCTCGCCGGCGCGGAGCCAGTCCCCGGTCCGGTCGTTGTCGCCGTAGAGCATCGCGTACACGGCCGCCCGGTCGTGCCCGCGACCGATCGTCAGCGTTCCCGGCCGGCCGAAGTCGCGGCCTGCGACCGGCGTCTGGGCCGGGCGGTCGGGCAGCACCGCTGCCGGAAGACCTGTGCCCGCCGGCGCGCCGGGGCCGGTCCAGTAGGCCAGCTCGTCGCAGACGCGCCGGTCGTGGGACTGTAGGGCGGCGGCGCGCTCCACCGCGACCGACAGGTCCAGGACGTGCTCGGCGCTCACCACGTGGATGCCGATGCGGCCGGTCGCGGTGGCGAGGATGGCGCGCAGCGCCGCGGGCGGTAGCGGCACCTCGGCGACCGGCCGGCGGTCGGTGCGCCGGGCCCGCATGGCGGACATCAGGGCGCTGGTCTGCGCCGTGACCGGCGCACTGTTGGCGGCATGCAGCGTGGCCAGCAGGCGCGGCGCCGCCGGGTCGGGCAGTCGGCTGACGGTTGGAGACCAGCCCTGGGCTGCGAGTGCGACGCTGGCGTGGTGCAGAGCGGCGCCGCAGCTGAGCATCAGCCACCGGCCGGTCGGGTCGGTCGCCGCGAGGTGACGGGCACCGTCGGCGAACAATTCCAGCCGGCCGGGGTGCACCCGCCAGCGCCAGGGCTGGGTGTTGAGAATCGAGGGCGCGTACCGGGCGGCCGTGGCAGCCGCCGCGGCCAGCGCCGACGTGACGAGAGAGTCACGCTGAATGGTGATGCCGGTCATGGTTGGCCTCCCGGTGCTGCCTTCCTCGGTGTCGCATCGCGGCTGCCCGCGAATGCCGGGCCGTGGCCGTGGGTGTTGGCCAGGACCGACGGGGTGTGCCGGTTCAGCCGGCGGTGTCCGGTGCCGTGGCCGGGGACAGTTGCGGCACGGCCGGGACCACCAGCACCGGGCAGGGCGCGTGTTGCACACAGTGCTGGCTCACCGAGCCAAGCAGCACCCCGGCCAGAGTGCCGTGCCCGCGGCTGCCCACGACCAGCAACTGCGCCCCGCGCGCGGCCTCCAGCAGCACCTGCGCCGGATGCCCCTGCACCACCCGCGAATTCACCTGCGTCGGTGGCGCGGTCTGCTGCTCGCCGGTGACCTGCGCGAGGCTGTCCGCGAGAACCTTCTCGGCGGCGGCGGCCAGACTGTCCGCGCTCAACGAGAGTTGTCCCCATTCAAAACCCAGGCTGTACACCGCCGGGTCCTGCCACGCGATCACCGCCTCGACCGGCGCCTCGACCAGCCGGGCCTGCCCCACCGCCCACCGAAGCGCCCGCAGAGAACTCGGCGAGCCGTCCACTCCGACCACGATCGGCTGCCCACGCCCACCAGGCGGCCGTGACGACTCCTGCCACCCCGCGTCCTGCCGTGTCATCGCGAACTCCTCCCATCCAATGCCGGCCGTATCCGTCCGGCCGGCGGGAACGGCCGCCCAACCCGCCCCGCCGCGCCGCCCCGCCGCGCCGCCCCGCCGCGCCGCCCCGCCGCGCCGGCCGGTCGCGCCTTCCGGGAGGTCGGGCCCGGTAGACACCGGCGACCGGCATCGTGGCCGCGCCGAGGCGGCACACTCGGCCGGAGCCACGATGAACGCAGTTGCACCTTCATCCGGGTGGCGGCTCGACGATCGGGGCGGCCGTGACGACCCTCCCTCTTTTTCACCATACACGTCGTATATATTCGTGGGACGCCCGATGATGTGACCTGCGGCGCACTCGCCACACCCAGCCGCCGGGCCGGCCTCACGCCGCTGACTGCGGAAACAGCGGAATGACGTACAGACGCTTCGCCATCGCGGCACTGGCCGCTGCGCCAGGGGTTCGAAGGCCGGGGTGTCCTCGGACAAGACCTCGGTACGTGCCGACTCGGTGACTGCGACGAGCTAGCTTCTGGGCAGCCGATCTTCAGTAGAGCCTGGGACACCGCGGTTTTGGGAGTGGGTTGGCTGCTTGCAGTGGACAGTGGCGAGGAGCCAGAAGATGATCCCGCCGGCCAGGAAGTAGGCGTCGATCGTCCAGTCGGCCCAGCGGAGGTGGGCGTGACCCGTCGTAGCCTTGAGGGAGAGTCCGGTGATTCCGTTCGGGAGGAGGCCGGCGGCGCGGGTCACGTCGTCGAGGATTCCGGAGCCGCCGCGCAGGAGCAGCACCACGCAACCGATCCAGACCAGGGCCTTGGTGGCCCGCGCGAGTCGGCCTCGTGCCCATCCGCGAGCGATCGCGAGACACACCAGGGCACCGAGCGGCCAGGCGGAGTCGACCGGCACTTCGACGATCCAGGCAACCAATTGCACTCGTGCGTGCGCTGAGCCGGCCGCAGCCGAGTGCGTGCCGGGCATGAGGGGTGGCAGTTCGCCGGGACTCGCGAGGGAGCCGCCGAGGTACCAGTAGACGTGGAAGGAGAAGAACAGCACCACCCATCCCAGCGCCGTGTACGCGGCGCAGGTGGTGCGCCGGGCACGTTTGCCGACGGCCGCGTCCGGGGAACAGGTGTCGAGGCCCGGCATCGTGTTCGAGATCGTCATGCGTCCACGGTCGCCACAACTCAACCGCCGGCCATCCTCCTCCGGAGTGAACAACCTCCCTCGATCGAGGGTGTTCGCAGCAGGCGCCGCGTGCAAGGCTGGGCTGGTGAAGGGCTCGGGGGCATCGGTACGGGGCGGCGTCGCGCACGTGTTCCTCGCGGTCGCGCTCTGCCTTCCGCTGGTTGCCGGGGGCGCCATGATCGGCGTTTCGATGGTCGCCCAGGACTCGAGCGAGCTGAACTTGTGGCTGCTGACCTTGCTGGCGATCGTCTTTTTCGCCGTGGTGGTGTGGGCCTCCCTTCTGCCGTCGGTGCGGCAGGTAGAGGTGTCGACGGCGCGGGCCCTGCTCGAATACGACGAGCGGGCCCTGCCCGACGTACGCTCGCCGCGCGCCTGGGCCTCCCGACGGCGCGGCGTCGCCTGGCTGGCGCTTCTCGTAGGGGTCGGGCTCACGGTCGCGGCAGCGATCCTGTACCTGGTGCCATTCGGGATCAGCCTGGTCTCCTTCCCCCTGTCCGGTGACAGCACCCTGACCTGGCCGGGAATCGGGAAGTCCACCCACACCGGATCCGGCTGGCACGCCGTCTGGCTGGTCGGTCCCGGTCTCCTGGCCCTCGCCGCGTTCCTGGCCGTCCTGGGCGCAGCGGCCCGCCTGCTCATCGCCCTGGCGCCACGCGTGCTCGGCCCTACGCTCGCCGAACGGGTCGGCGTCGCCGCCGAACGGGAGCGGGTGCTGGCCCGCGCCAACGCCGTGGCCCGCGACCTGCACGACCGGCTCGGGCACACCCTGACCGCCATGACCGTGCAGGCCACCGCCGCGCGCCGGTTGCTGCCGACCGACCCCCAGGCCACGGGACGTGCCCTGGCCGCGATCGAGGAACTGGGCCGGCGGGCTCAGGCCGACGTCGACGGCGTGGTGCGCGCACTACGCGACAGTGCGAAGGACGCTACCCCCCTGGCCGGCGCACCCGCGGCGGTGGATCTGGCGGAGATCGCCCGCGCGCTCGTCCAAGAGTCGACGCTGGACATCGAGTTTCCCGTGCCAGAGGCGTTGCACGTCGACCACGGCTGCGCGGAGGCCGCACAGGCCGTGATCCGCGAAGCGCTGACGAACGCCACCCGCCACGGCACCGGATCAGCCGCGCTCCGGCTGCACTCGCACGAACAGCATGTGTACATCGACGTCCGCAACCCGATCCGCCACGCTAGCCCGACGGCACCGCAGCGCGCCGGGCTGGCCGGCCTGCACGAACGCGTGCTCCTCGCCGACGGGCAGATAACGACAGGACCGGAGGGGGGTGCCTCGTGGCTGCTGACCGCCAGACTGCCCATCAGCCGGCCAGCACCAACGAGATGATCCGGATCGTCGTGGTCGACGACGACGATCTGGTGCGCTCCGGCCTCGCCGCAATCCTCGACCTCGAACCCGACATCAATGTGGTGGGACAGGGCATCGACGGAGTCGACGTGCCCGCGCTGGTTGCGCGGAGCAGGCCCGACGTGGTGCTGATGGACGTGCGAATGCCACGCGTCGACGGCATAGGCGCAACCGCCAGGCTCACCGAGCGGCCCGGCAGCCCGGCGGTGGTGGTGATCACCACATTCGAGAGCGACGACGCCGTGCACGACGCCCTGTTGGCCGGTGCGCGCGGCTTCGTCCTGAAGCGGGCACGTCCCGAAGAGCTGCTGGCCGCGGTGCGTACCGTCGCCCGCACGGACTGTCTGGTCTTCCCCAACGCGATCCGCCGGATCGCGACCACCCGCCGTACGACGATCAAGCCAGCCTGGGCGCGTCGGCTCACCGCTCGGGAGCGCGACGTTCTCACCCATGTGGCCCGCGGCCAGACCAACGCCGAGATAGCCGAGTCGCTGGTGGTATCGGTTGAAACGGTGAAGAGCCACCTGCGTTCCCTGCTGGCCAAGTCCGGATCCCGGCACCGAACCGAGCTGGTGGTCCGGTGTTACGAAGCCGGCATACTCGGCTAATAGATCATTTCTGAGCGACGGTGTTCGGCTGCGCAGGCCCGCCTACCGGGCAGACGCGGGTTCGACTCGGCACTACGGGCCCTGTGACTTCGAAGTCGGAGTCCGGTGCCGGATCGGGCCTGCGTCAGGTGGAGCTGCGGCTGGCCGGGCGGCGGGCGGTACCTCAGTGGGCTGGTGCTCTGCGCCAACGCCTACGGGGGCCCGGATGACGAGGCTGTGCCAGCGCCCGGGCATGCCACGTTGCAGCTGAGCGTGAGTCCCCGTGTCAACGACCGCGACCCGGAGGCATTCGCTGCTGGCCTGGCCGGTCTGGCCGGCGTCACACTTGTCACCTGAGCCGATCGTCGCCGCGTGGTGACTTGATCGAGTGGCGCACCGCTTGGCCGGCAGGCTGTCCGCGTAGCCCTCCCGCACCCGCGGAGGCCGGACGAACAGATGTTCAGCACCGCCCCGCCGATCGGACCAACCACCGCGGCGATCCCGAACGGCGCCGGGAACCAGGGTTCAACCCCCGCCCGGACGGAAGCCCCGGGCGGGGGTTGAACCGAGTTGGCCGGTGCGGGACGCGTTACCGTGCCGCGAGCGCCACGGCGTCGATGACGGTCTGGGTGACGTCGTTACCGTCCGCGTCGGTCGCCTGGGCCTTGATGCTCAGCTTCGCGTTCGCGGCCGGGGCGGTCGGCGTCCGGTACTTCACGGTGTAGGCGCCACCGTGACCGCCGACCACGGTCGCCTTCGTCCAGTTCTTGCCACCGTCGGTACTCGTCCAGACGCTGAGGCCACGAATGACGATCGGCGTCGACGCCTGATGGTAGGCGGTGACGTGGAGTTCGTGTTCGCCGCCACCGGTGACCGTGTTCGTGAGGTCTGTGCCGGGGTCGTACCCGAGGAACAGGAACGGGTCGGGTTCGCACGGGTCGCTGGCCCCGAAGGCCGTGCCCAGGCAGGCGGTGCCGATCGGAGTCCGGTCGGTCACCGGTGCTGCCGAGGTGAAGTCCCACGTCGTGGTGGTGGTGTTGTCGCGGGCGACCAACTGGTAGCGGGCCGCGCTGGCCGGGAGCTGGTAGGAGACCAGGCCACCGGCGAACAGGGTCTGCTGCACCTCCTGCCCATCGTGGTAGAGGTGGATGCTGTCGGCGGAGAAGCCGTACGCGCCGTCTTCGAGCACCGGGTCCGCGCCGGCGCTCAGGAACATGACGGGGTAGAGCGTGTTGCCCTGCCGGCAGAAGGAACAGTAGGCCAACATGTTCGGGTAGCTGTCGTACTTGCCGGGTTGGTCGCGCAGGATGTCGGACGAGATGGCGGACGAGCCGGGAGTCTCGGGGGCGGCGTCCCAGTTCTGGGTCGCCTCGCCTCCGGGCCGGGTGACCATGTCCCACCGCATCTGGTTGCCCTGATCGGTGTGTAGCCACCGCTGGATGACGACATCGGGTGCGGCCGGTCCGCGGTACTCGGTGATGGTGCCCGGTGCGGCTATCCCCTCGTAGGTGCTCGCCACGCCGAGGAACTCGTTCGACCGCCACACGCTCCACAGCTCGTCGGCTGAGGACGGACCGCCGGCGTGGTAGGCATCGGTGACCGTGGTCAGCTGCGCGCCGCTGAGCGTGGTGTGCAGCGACGCGGGCACCTGTCCCTCCTGGTACAGGCTCGGGGTGTAGATGTAGGGGCTGTTGCCGTCGTACCCACTGGCATCGATCGTCACCGCTCCCTTGGCCAGCAGCTTGAGCAGGGCATCGCCCTGGTCGACGGGGATCGTGACGAACGGCATGTCGATCGGGTCGCTCAGGCCGTACCACTGCGGGGTCACCGAGGTGCAGTAACCACGGGTGTACCCCGGGCTCATCGGATCGAAGAGTACGCCGATCGCGCCGGCTTGGATGGCGTCGTTCAGCTGCGAATCGAGGACGATGGCGAGACTGCCGTTCTGGCACCAGACCTGGTCGTCTTCGTGCATGAGCACGAACTTTCCGCGGGCGTCGATGCCGGCGAAGTCCTCCGGTCGACCGGCACCGGCGTTCACCAGCCCGACCTTCTTCCGTCCCGTGAAGCGGACCGCACCGAGGTTGCCGTACGTCGCGGCGGTGCGGTACACGAAGTACGACGGGTCGAGAGCCAGCCGCTGCGGCGCGGTCACCGTCATTGACACTTCCGGTCGGCCGAGCACCCAGGCGCTGCTCAGGTGGAAGGTGCCCACGCTGACCGGTGCGCTCGGCACGGCCCAGTAATTCGGTGTCGCGGCCTCGATCGCATTGTAGATCGCGGTGCCGTCCACCGAGGTGCGGTCGTCATTCTGCTCGCCGAAGAACGCCTGGCTCGGCCGCGGCGTGTCGATACTGATTTTTGTGGCCGTGTCGACGTCGAGGTCAAAGGTGGTGTCCCCGGCGACGGTGACCTGCGGGTCGATCAGGTCGACGTACTGGTTCTGCCAACCGGATACGAAGAACCCGAAGCCCGACGCGGAGTAGATGCCGGAGGGCACGGAGTAGGTCACCTGGTACGTGGTGCACGGATCGGCGTCGACACAGGTGAGCCCGGACCCCGGGAAGACGGTGTCGATCCCGTCGCCGGCGACGCCGTAGAGCGCCAGCGTGCCGGGTTCGACGCACAGGAGGGCCAGGTAGTGGTTGCACCCGAACACGCTGCCCCGGGTGCCGGTGATGGTCTCGGTGACCCGGTTGAGGACTTGCCCCGCCGACGGGTGTGCGGCCACGGTCCGGTCGCCGGTGGGCCAGGCGTGCACGGCCCCGCCGGTCAGGTGCGGCGCCCCACCCGCCGCGGTGGAGGTCTGCCCCGACAGTGCCGCCCAGAACGGCGCGGCGTGGGCGGCGCTGACCTTCAGGTCGACCGTTGCGGTCTCGGGATGGGCGGCGGCCACGGTGGCCCCGCCGAGCGCGGCGGCCTTGCCGGTCAACGCGGCCGCCGACAGCTTGCCCGAGAACTGGACGGTGACCGGTATGACCGCGGCGGGTCCGTTGTCGCCGTGGGTCGCCAGCCAGGTGAGGTCGAACAGGTTGGGGTCGAGCATGCCCGAGGCGACCAGTGCCGACGCGGCGAACGGAGTCGCGGAGACGGTGGCCACGCTGCCCCGGGAGCCGCCGCGTGCGGTGATCGCGACCGCGGGGGTGGCCCCGGGGTTGGGCGTCGCGGCGACGCTGTAGCGACCCTGGCCGGACGAGGTGAGCGTCACGCGGTCGCCGGTGAGCAGCGTGACATGGTAGATGGCGTCGTGAAGCGCCGGCAGGGCGAGCGGGCGCACGCCGCTCGCCGCGTCGTCCCCGGTGCCGCGCGCCATGGCGCTGCCCGGGGTGGCCAGGCTGATCGCGGCGAGACCGATGACGGCGGCGGTCAGGGCGAGGCGTCTGCGGTACTGCGTTCTCATCGTCTTCTCCTTCAGCTGCCGTGCCGGGTCAGGGTCACGTCGTGCCGGGTGATGCCGTTCGCCGCGACGTCGAGGGTGGTGCTCGCCGCGTCGTAACCGGAGGCGGCGGCCGTGACCCGTTGCTTGCCGCTGGGGGTGAACAGCCAGTAGTAGCCGCCGGCCACGGCCGGGTCACCGGTGACCTGAGCGATTCCGGCCGGCCACGCGTGCGCCTGCGGGTCGGCGGAGCTGGTGACCCGCGCACCGTTGACCGGTGCGTGCGTCGTGCCGTCGCTGACCACTCCGACGAGCAGGCCGCCGTGCTGCGCGACACAGGTACGGGCACCGATGAGCACGTCGTCGACGGCCCAGTACCAGCCGCCGCGCCCGGTGTAGTGGAAGCGCACCCGCACGCCGGAGCGGCCGGCCGACGACGGCAGTGCCACGCTCACGTGCCCGATCGAGTTGCCGGTCGTCTGGCGCCACACCGGCCTCCAGGACCGCCCGCGGTCCATGCTGAGCTCCACCGTCGCGCTCTGCCGCGGCGCGGCGTAGTAGTTCGTGTCGAACTCCAGCCGCGGCTTGGCCACACCGGACAGGTCGATGATCGGCGAGGTCAGTGTCGTGTCGACGCGACCGGCGGTACCCGAGTCGGCAATGGCGAAGCTGTCGTCGCCGCCCGCCTGGTAGGACGGCGGCGTCTGCGGCGCCGACCGGTTGCCGGGGTTGTCGAAGCGCCACCCGCCCTTCGTTCCGGTCACCGCCCAGCCATTGCGCGGCGTGGCCGCCTGCCAACCGGTGAAGTCCTCGCCTGCCCCGCTCCACCCGTACCCGGGTGCGGTGCAGGCCGCCAGGTCGGCGCCGAGGGTGATGTCGCGGGCCAGCCCCTGCGGTCCGACGCTGATGCGCTGCGTCTGGTGCTGATACCCGGGCAGGTCCGTGTCGATGTCGAGGGTGTAGTCGCCCTGGGGAAGCACGACGCGGTAGCGGCCGGTGGTCGGGTCGGTGTAGACGGCGCCGTCCGGGTACCCGCTGATGCCGATGCGGGCGTGCAGCGGCCAGCCGTGTCCGGAGCCGTCGGTGACCGTTCCGGACAGGATCGCCGACGGCTGCGCGGTGAGGGTGAAGTCCCGCGTGGTGGTGTCCCCGGCGGTGGTCGTCAGTCCGGTGCCGGTCGCGCTCGTGTACCCGTACTTCGCCACCGTCACGTCGTAGCGGCCGGCCCGCAGGTCCAACCGGTAACTTCCGTCGGATCCGCTATGGGTGACATAGTCACCGGGGCTGGTCGAGATGGTGGCACCGGCGAGCGGCTGACCGGCCGTGTCGGTGACCTTTCCGGCGAGCGTGCCGTGTGGGGCGCTGGTGAACGCGCCCACCCCGTTCGGGCTGCCGAGCCCGGTCGGCCCGTCCCAGCCGGGGCCGGCCTGGCACAGCACGTTCCCGCAGCCGCTGTTGGCGCCGGAGACGACGTCGAACACGTGCTCGGCCAGCTGAGGATCGTGGTACAGCTCGGTGACCGGGTACTCGTCCGGCACCGGCTCGCCGGCCAGCGCGTACATGGCCGTCACGAGCGGCGCGGCGAGGCTGGTACCGCCGACCTGCAGCCAGCCATTCTGGCCGAGGGTGTCATAGGTGGCCAGGCCGCTTTCCGGGTCCGCGTCCGCCGCGATGTCCGCGGTCGCGCGGCCCGCTGGGCAGTTGGTGTCGATGCCGGTCTGGTAGTCCGGGCGCGGCTCGTACGGGGAGCAGCCCGAGCCGCCGCCCTCGCCGCCGGAGCTGGTCCCCCACGCCGACTCGACCCACCCGCGCGCGACCGAGCCGTCCCGGGTCAGCAGCGTGCCGCCGACCGAGATCACGTGCGGGTTGGTCGAGGGCCAGTTGACCACGCCGCCGTCGTCACCGCTGGAGGCGACCACGGCCACGCCCTTGTGGTCGTAGTGCCCGTCGTAGTCGGTCTCCGAGGAGTCCTCACCAGCGAGGCCGTAGGAATTGGAGACGTACTTCGCGCCCAGCGACACGGCGGTGTCCACCGAGGTCGCGAGGTCCTCCAGGCTCGGGCTGTCGCCCTCGACGAGCAGGATGTTGCAGGCCGGGCACGCCGCCGACACGGCGTCCAGGTCCAGGGAGGTCTCCAGGCCCCAGCCGGCGTCGTCCGCCGGGTAGTCGGTGCCGCCGGCCTCGTCGGCCTTGCGGAAACAGCCGTTGGCCGTGGTGCAGGGCGTCAGCCCGTAGTGGGACCGGAAGGTTGCCAGGTCGTCCTCGGCGTGCGAGTCACCGTAGGCGTCGACGATCGCTACCGTCTGCCCTCCGCCGCCCGCGGGCAGGCGGTACGCGGACCGGATGTCCGCCGGTCCCAGCGCGGTGGCCGGTGGCGCCGCCGCCTGCGGGCGGATCAGGCCGGGTGCCGGCGTGCGGACGACGGCCAGGCACTGGGCGAAGCCCTTCTTGGGCTTGGTGTTGCAGGCCGCCGGGGTGTTGGCGGTCAACGGTTGGCTCGCCGAGGCGTCGACCGGTGTCCCGGTCAGGGGTGCGGCGGCGGCCGTGCCGGCCAGGACGGCCAGTCCGATGACCGAGAGGACCGCCACAATCGGGGTCTTCATGAGGAAGCTCCTCCGTCTGGTCAGAGTGGTTCGTATTCATCGCGGGTGGTGGCGGTGCCGTCGGGCACGGCCACCTCGCCGGTACCGGTCTGGTCCGGCTCGGCCGTCAATGCGCTTGCCGTACTGCCGTGCTCGTCGGCGGGCTGCGGATCGCGCGGGGGTTCGGGCATGGCCGTTCGGCCTCTCAAGAGAATGGGGCTGTCTGGACTAACCAGTGTTGATCAGCTCATGGGGCGGTGCGATCAGTCAGATCACCGAAAGAATGGGCACCCCGGGGCGCCGCGGGAATTATTCAGGCGGGTCGGCGACGATGAGGCCGGCCTCGATCGCGCCGACCGCGAGCGCCGTGCGGGTGGACACGTCGAGCTTGCGCATGGCCGAGTTGACCTGGGTTGCCACCGTCTTCGGTGAGCGGTGCAGCAACTGCGCGACCTCCCGGTTGGTGTGGCCGGCGGCGACCAGGCGCACCACCTCGAGTTCGCGCGGGGAAAGCCGGTCTCCGTAGCCTCGCCGTCCACGCCGCCACACCGGCGTCGGCGCGACCCCGCGCTCGCGCAGTGTCCGGGTGACCCGTTCCGCGTCCCCTGAGGCGCCCAGCTCGCTCAGTCCCTGCCGCACCTCGCCGAGCAGCTTCAGCCCTGCCTCGGCCCCGCCGTCGGACAGCAGGCAGCGTGCCTGCCGTTCGCGGGCCAGCAGCGCGTCGTACGGCCGGGGCAGGGCCTGCCACGCGGCGGCCGCGCTGGCGAACAGCCGTGCCGCCCGCGCGGGCTGCCCCGCGCTCTGCGCCAGCATCGCCCGGCACAGCGCCAGGCCCGCGGCCGGCGCCGGCATGTTCCGGCCGCGCAGACCGCGCGCGAAATCGGCCACCAGTGACGCGGCGTCGCTGGCCCGGCCGGCAGCGACCAGCGCGTCGACCCGGGCGGGCGCCAGTTCCGTGGCCCACAGCCAGATGTCCTTGTGAGCCACGATCGCCAGCGGCTCCTCGGTCACACTCAGCGCGTCGTCGACCCGGCCGGCGGCAAGCCACACGCGCGCCAGCACGGCGGCCGGCTCCATCAGGCAGTCCACCGCGCCGCGTGCCCGCCACTCGTCCATCAGGCGCAGCACATCGCCGGCAACGTCCGTACCCGCCGCGGCGGCCAGCCTGCGCGAGACGAGTTCGCACTCCAACCGGTCCGTCGCCTGTACCGAGTTGTCCTCGTTGAGCCGGTCGACCCGCTCGGCGAGCTTCGACCAGCCGCCGACGAACCAGTCGAGATGGATCAGCGTGCACAGGGCCGCCGCGCGGTGGCGCAGGTACTGGTGGAGTTCTGCCAGCTCCAGCCCGCGGCGCAGCAGGATCCTGGCCTGCTCGTACCGGCCCCACCGCATGGCCAGGTCACCGACGTTGAGGTCGCGCAGCAGCATGCTGTACCGGCCGGCCACGGTGGCGGTGTCGTCCGGCACCTGCGCGGCGGACGCCCAGCCCTCCTCCTCGCCGAGCAGCAGCAGACCAGCGGCACCCGCACTGGTCATGGCCGACCGGGCCGACGCCGGAAGCAGCGGGGTCGCCTCGGCGGCCCGGTGCAGCCACTGGCGGTGTACCCGGCTGTGCGCGGTCGTTCCGCGCGCCCATCCGAGCAGCAGCATGGCCCGGACCGAATCCTCGGAACCGTCGCCGAGGTCCGGGATGGCCTGCTCCAGTTCGGCACGGCTGGCGTCGAACTCGTTCAGCAGGTCCAGCAACATCCCGAGCTGGAACCGTAGCCGCGCGGCCTCGTTGGGCGTGAGCGTGCCGGCCGCGACGACGCCCCGCAGCACTCTCACCAGGTCGCCGATGCGGTCCGGGCCGGCCAGCGCCACCTTCGGCAGCCGCTGGACGAGTGCCAGTACCGCCGCCGGGGCAAGGTCCGCCGTGACCAGCAGGTCGTACAGGAGCGTGACGACCGTGGCGTCGTCGCCAGCAGCCAGGGCCGCTCCGGCCGCCGACTCGGCGTAGCGCCGCCAGCGCTCGGTGTCCCTCGCCTCCCTGAAGTGCCATGCCAGCCGCGCCACCGGCGGCCGCGGTACGGACTCCAGAACGGTACCGGCACGGCGGTGCAGCAGCCGCCGTTCGGTCACGGTCATCGACTCGTACACGGCCCGGCCGGCCAGCGCGTGCCGGTAGTCGATCAGGCCCGCCTCGGCCTCGCCGAGCAGACCCGACGTCAGCGCCTCGGACCAGCCCGGCGGTTCCGGGTCGCCCGAAAGCCCGGCGCAGGCCAGCACGACACCCGGATCGCTCGGCTCGCCGATTACCGCGACGGCGCGCAGTACCGCCTGCGCGTCGGGGTGCAGCCGCCGGACCCGCTCCAGCACGGCGTCGCGTACCGTCGGCGGCACGTCGATCTCGTGCAGGCGCCGCCGTACCCACTCCCCGCCGCGCTGGATCAGATCCGCGCGGTCATGCATCAGCCGTACGGACTCCTCCACCGCGAGGGGCACACCCTCCGTGCGCTCGTGCAGGAACTTCGCGAAGGCTGCGGAGGCGTGGCCGCCGGCCAGCATGGAGGAGACCAGGCTGGCCGTCTGCGCCACGTCCAGCGGAGTCAGCTCCAGCCGGAGCAGCGCCATGCCGGGCGGTGGACGGGACGAGAGCCGGGGCAGCAGCGAATCGGATGGCACGTCTTCGGGCCGGTAGGTCACCACCACACTCACCGGCGCGTGGCGCTGCGCGGTGAGGAAGAGCAGGAATTCCAGTGTCGCCTCGTCTGCCCAGTGGACGTCCTCCACCACCAGCACCTCGATCTGAAGGCGACCGATCAGCTCGGCCAGCGCCCGGAAGAGCCGGTGCCGGGCGGCGGGTGCGTCCTGTGCCGGCTCCGGGGCGGGCGGCAGGTCGGCACCCCACTCCGGAAACAGCGGGCGCAGCGCACCGGCGAGCATGCTCAGTCGCAGCCCACCGACCCCGTCGGTGGCCCGGTGCAGCGCGTCGACGACCGGCCCGAGCGTGTACGGCTGCCGGACCGGTGGCGCACCGGCCAGCAGTACCCGGTGGCGGGCGTGCCCGCGAAGGAACTCGCGCAGCAGCCGGCTCTTGCCGATGCCCGCCTCACCCTCCACCAGCACCAGCACCGGCGCCGAGGCCAACGCCCGTTCCAGGGCGGCCAGTTCCCGCCCCCGTCCGACGAACCGGGGTGGGCGCGGCACCATCGACTCGACCGGTAGCCGGCCATGCCGGACCGGCGGCGCGACTTCATCGCTCACCACCGCGCTCGCACGGTGTCGCCGCGATGGTCGTTGACGATCATCGGTACCTCACTCGCCGCGGCCGCGCTCGCCCGTGCCCCGTTGGCTTGGTGTGGTCTTCGGTGAGTGGATTGTCGCCGAGTTGATCGAGGTACGCAATATCGCTGATCTGGTACGGGTCAGGGAACGCGGGCAATCGCTCCGTAGATGCCGGCTTCGGCGGTGGTTGGCCTGGGTTGCTCCTCCCCTTCGGCGTTCCAGTCGATGACCGGGACGATGCCGGGTTCGACCAGTTCGAGTCCGTCGAAGAACGCGGCGAACTCCGCCTCCGTGCGGGCGCGGAACGGTCCCGCGCCCAGGGCCTGGTCCAATTCGTCAGCGGTCCGCGCGGGCACGAAGTCGTAGGTCGCGTGGGAGATAGCCAGGTAGCTGCCCGAAGGTAGTGCACGAACCAACTGCCCGACGAGGCCGCGCGGGTCGTCGGAGTCGGGAATGAAGTGCAGGACGGCGACGAGCATGAGCGCGACCGGCTGGGACAGGTCCAGGGTGTCGCGCAGGTCGGGGTGACCGACGATGTCGGCGGGGCGGCGCAGGTCGGCGTCGATGTACGCGGTGGCGCCCTCGGGTGAGCTGGTCAGCAGTGCGCGGGCGTGGGCCAGCACGATGGGGTCGTTGTCGACATACACCACGCGGGACCCGGCAGCGATCTGCTGGGCGACTTCGTGGACGTTGGGGCTGGTCGGAATGCCGGTGCCGATGTCGAGGAACTGACGGATCCCAGCCTGGCCAGCCAGGTAGGCGACTGCCCGTCGCAGAAAGCGCCGGTTCTCGACCATCGCGATCCGTGTGCTGGGGTACGCGGCGACCATCCGATCCCCGGACTTCCGGTCGGCGGCGAAGTTGTCCTTGCCGCCCAGCAGGTAGTCGTAGCGGCGCGCCGGGTGGGCGACCGTGGTGTCGATCCGCTCCCAGATGCGCAGGCCAGCGCGCGGGGCCGGCTCCTCACGGTTCATTCAGATACCCCTTCAACCGGTCTTCGCGCCGCACCAGGCCGCCTGGTCTGCTCGACCGCCCAGTGATGGTAGTCCCGCGACTGCCCGGTGGATGAGGTACGCACGGCTGATTCGCTCTGACCGCCGGGCCGGTCAGCCACTGATCGGGGCGCCCTGCGCGCTGGCCAGGCACCAACCATCCGCACGGCATGACGGACGCGGCGCTAGCCTCTCGGGCGCGGCGGCGCGGTCGACTCCCGGATGCGCAGCGACGGGCTGATGACCACGCGGTGCGTGGGACGCTCGGGATCGGCGAGGCGGCCGGCGACCAGCCGCACCGCCGCGCGTCCGATCGAGCGGCGCGGCGGACGCACCGCGGTCAGCGGCGGGCTGAACAGCCCCGCCACCTCGTCGTCGTACGCGACCACGGACAGGTCACCCGGCACCGCGAGATGGCGCTCCTCGCAGCGTTGCACCAGCGCGATCGCCTCCGGGTCGGCGTGGACCAGCAGGGCGGTCGTGCGCGTGGCCAGGCAGGCGTCGAGAGCCTCGTCGACCGCCGCCTCCCACTCGGGCGTGTGCGCGTCGGGCATCACCCTGTCGACGGTCTCGGCGGGGTCGAGGCCGCACTCCCCCAACGCCTCCAACCATCCACGGTGGACATGCGGCCGGGTGGGGCTGGGCTGCGCGGTGAGCACGCCGACGCGACGGTGCCCGAGCGAGAGCAGGTGGTGCACGGCCATCGCCGCCCCCAACGCGTGGTCGGTCACGACCGACTCGAACACGGCGCGGTGCGGCCCGGCGGTGGCGGTGCGTTCGAGCAGCACCACCGGAAGCCCGGTGGACGCCAGCCATTCGGTGGTCGCCTGCGCCGTCGGCGCGTCCATTTTCGGCGCGACGATGAGGCCATCGACGTTCAGCCGCTCGACCATGCGGACGAGTTGCGGGCGGTCGTCCTCCGCCTCGTAGGAGGACCCGCGCAGGACCACCCGCATGTCGATCTCCCGGGCGGTCTCCTCCGCGCCCCGCGCCACATCCGGCCAGTAGTAGTCCAGCGACGGCACCAGCATGCCCATCGACCTGCCGCCGGTCGCCGCGCCCGGGTTCGCGGCCGCCGCGGGTTCCTCGGCGGTCGGGGTCTCGCCGGCGGCGATGAGCGCGACGCCGCCGTGCACCCGGCGCACCAGGCCCTCGGCGGCGAGTTGGGCGATGTCGCGGCGGATGGTCACCGCCGCGGCGCCGAGGGTGTCGGTGAGTTCGGAGACGCGCAGTACCCCGTCGCGCTGCAGCGCCTCCAGCAGCCGCGCCCGGCGCGCGACCTGCAATGGTCCCCTCTCCGACACGGTCACCGTCGCTCCTCCACGGTCACGGTGAGCGTACCGGTCGGTCCCAGTGCGCTCACATCGATTCCTATTCTGGTCAGCCGCTCGCCCCAGACTCCGGACAGCAGTGGGTCGTCAAGTGCGACCACCGTCATGGTGACGGGTGCGTGCCCGGGTCGCCAGGTGAGCAGGACGGTGCCCGCGCCGTCGAGCGCGTCGATCTCGGCGCGCCCCGAAGCGGTGCGTACGGTGCCGGCTGCGAGCCAGTGCACGACGGTCGGCGCGCCGGGGTCGGGCGCCGCGGCATCGTCGAGCGACCACGATTCGTGCACCGTGATCCGGCCGCTGGCGCGGTCCAGCCACGCATCGCGCCGCCAGTACCGCACGCCGGAGCGCGGGTACGCGCCGGCGAGGTCGAGCGCCAGGCCGGAGCGTGCGTCATCGACGGTGACCGAGGCGCCACGCGCCGCGTACCGGCGGCCGGGCGCCTGCTCGCCGCCGCGGATGAGCGGTGCGTTGTGCCAGCCGCTGCGCATGGTCCAGATCTGGTACCGGTCGGGGCCGAACGTCTGGGCGGTGTAGGTCGGGCGGCCCGCGTCGACCAGCACCGGCACGCCGCCCAGGGCCACCACCACGCTGCCGACATCGTTGTGGTTGTGGTGTTCGCCGTTGTGCCCGCCCTTGACCGCGAGGGTCAGCCCGGCGGGGCTGCCGGCGCCCGGTCGGGCCAGCAGTACCTCGGTGGAGGCGAACCAGGTGTCGCGCGGCAGCGGCGGGGTGCCTGGCTCGGCGCCGAGCCAGTGCGGGTCGGTCAGCGCGCGCAGCAGCCGGCCCAGCCCCTGCGACTCGTGCGCGACCGGCCCACCCGCGCGGTGGGCGGCGGCGTGCGCCTGCGCATCCCGGTCGCCGACCAGCCGCGCCGCCCGGTGCAGCGCGTGCCACGGCTGGTCAGCGGGTGGATGGGCCGGGCCGTCCGCGTGGTTGAGGTACCAGTCGCCGCCGAGGTGCGCCCGGTGCGGGAAGGCGACGGTCTGGCGCAGGGCCGCGGTCTGGCGCACCGCGTCGGGTACGGCGTCGCCGAGCGCGCCGCTGGTGGCGTGGGCGAGCACGTCGAGCGCCTCGAGTGCCCGGCAGGCGCCGTTCCACCAGTACGCGTACCCCTCGTCGATCGCGCCGTCGGGCGGCAGCGACGCGACGTAGCGGTCGAGGCCCTCGACGACCAGGTCGACCAGGTGCGCCCGGCGCGGTGCGTCGTCCACCAGGCGCAGCGCGGCGACCAGCGTGTTGCCGTGGATCCAGGCGCTCCAGTTGTGCACGTCGCCGTCGAGCCCGAGCCAGTGCCAGTCGCGGCGTTCGGCGAACGGGGTGAGCACTCTGCGGTCGACCTCGTGCCGGATCCTGGCCCGCACCCCCGGCACGTGCGCGTCGAGTTGCTCGCCGAGCAGGTGGTCGATCCAGGCCAGCTGGGCGGCGACCTCTCCGGCGCCGAGGTCCAGGAACGGGTCGGTGACGGTGGGCACCACGGCGCCGTGGACCCGTCGGGTGTCGTCGTGCGCCGGCCAGCACCAGCTGCTCTGCTCGCACAGGAGGGTCACCCCGTCGGCGACCTCGTCGACCCAGGCCGGGTCGAGGGTGACCGCCGTGACGAGCGCGGCCCGGCTGAGCCGCCGCTGGCGGGCGAAGACGGCCTGCTCGTAGCCGTCGCGATCGCCGTCGCGGAAATAGCGGGCGTAGGCGTGCGCCAGCGGTACCGGCCAGGGGGTGGCGAACTCCGCGTCGGCCCGCTGCCGCAGGTCCTCCAGGGTCCGGCTCCAGGTGGCGACCGGGGTCCAGGCGCGGCGGTCGGCCGCTGGGGGCACCGGCAGGCTGTGGGCCGGCCCGGCCAGCAGTTCTCCGGTCCGGCCGCGGCCGAACTGCGGAAGCGCCGCCGCCAGCGGGCCAGCAAAACGATCGCGGGTGGTCATGTCTCCTCGACGGGGGTCCTCGACGAAGCACTTGTGATCGAACGCGATCGTATCAGAGTGCTTTTTCGGGTTCTGGCGACGAAAACAGGGCCCGACTGCTCGGTCGCCCCGGCTCGTTCGAGACGGGTTCGGTGTCGCCGGAACTCAGAAAAGGTACGGCCGGCGAGCCGGCGGCGGCGTCTCTGGGGCGTTTCGGACAGGCAGCAGAACGAACGAGATCGGATCATGTGTCAACGCGATCGTATGAGATCCCCATAGTCTGATCACAGTCTTGACATGGTCACTTGCGACCGCTTTACTTCCCGGAAACAGCCCCTCGTCCGCCGGAGCGTCGCCGTCAGGCAAGCCCGCGTTCCTGGGGGTCTACCCCACCTCGTGGAGGAACGCGTTGCCCAAACCCCACACCGGCTCTCCCGCCGGGGCGGCGACGGCCCCGGGCGGCGGCGCGTGGCGCGGCGACCGCGCGACCTGGACGGCGCTCGCCGACCGAATGCTCGCCGCCGCACGGCGGTACGCGTCGCCGGGGCACGCCCGGATCACACCACCCGGCACCGAGGGCGGGTACGGCCGGGACGTGGACGGGCTGGAGGGCTTCGCCCGTACCTTCCTGCTCGCCGGCTTCCGCATCGCCGGGGAACGCGGCGTCGGGCTGCAGGAGCTGGCCGACTGGTACGCACGGGGCATCGCGACCGGTACCGACCCGCACTCACCGGAGCGCTGGGTGCGGCTGACCGAACACGGCCAGGCGAAGGTGGAGGCGGCGTCGATCGCGCTGATCCTGGACCTGACCCGGCCGTGGATCTGGGACCGGCTGAGCCCTTCGGTGCAGGAACGCGTGGTGGAGTACCTGTCCCCCGTCGTGGGCGACGCCACCTACCCGGACAACAACTGGCTGTGGTTCCGCCTGGTGGTGCAGACCTTCCTGCGCTCCGTCGGCGGCCCCTGGTCGGCGACGGATATGGCCGACGACCTGGCCCGGCACGACTCGTACCGGCGCACCGGCGGGTGGATCGCCGACGGGCCGGCACGGGCCTTCGACCACTACACCGGGTGGGCGCTGCACCTGTACCCGGCACTGTGGGCCCGGATGTCCGGCGTTGCCGACCTGGCGGCGGACCCGGCCGCCGGCGGGCTGACGCAGCTGCTCGAGGGGCGACGCGAGCGCGACGCGGCGGCGCTGGACGCGTACCTGCGCGACGCGGTGACGCTGGTCGGCGGCGACGGCTCACCGCTGATCCAGGGGCGCAGCCTCATCTACCGTTTCGCCGCCGCCGCACCGTTCTGGGTCGGCGCGCTGGCCGGGGTGCCGTCCCTGCCACCGGGGCAGCTGCGCCACGCCGCGTCCCGCATCGTCGGGCACTTCGTCACCCGCGGCGCCCCCGACGCCGACGGGCTGCTGACCATGGGCTGGCACGGGCCGTGGCGGCGGCTGGCCCAGTCCTACTCCGGCCCCGGCTCCCCCTACTGGGCGGCCAAGGGCATGCTCGGCCTCGCACTGCCCGCCGACCATCCCGTGTGGACGGACCCGCCGGTAGCGCTGCCGGTCGAGACCGGCGACGTGCTACGCGCGCTGCCGGCCCCGGGGTGGCTGGTCGCCGGTACCGGGAACGACGGGATCGTGCGCGTGGTCAACCACGGTACCGACCACGCCGACGAGGGCGCGGTACTGGCCGACTCGCCGCTGTACGCCCGGATCGGCTACTCCACCGCGACCTGCCCGGTGCTCGACGACAGCGGCTGGTCGGCCCCGGTCGACCAGTCTGTGACGCTGGTCGACGCGACCGGCGCCACCACCCATCGCACCGGCATGCGCACGCTGGCCGCGCGGGTGGACGGCGACGGCGACACGGCCGTCGGGGTCGCCGCGTCGACCGGTGCGGTGCACTGGGTACACACCGTCGCGAGCGGCCGCGACCACGGCGAGGGCCGCCCCGGAGACGCCCGCCCGGCCGGCCGCGTCACCGCGGTGTCGCTGGTGCGCCGCGCCTGGGAGGTGCGGCTGTGCACCGTGGACGAGCTGGCCGACGCCGGCTGCGCCGCCGACCTGCGGCTGCGCGTCGGCGGCTGGCCGGCGACGGCGGGGCTGACCTCCCGCGTGGTGAGCCTGATCGGCAACGGCACCGCCGGCCTCACTGTCCACGACGACGCCGGCCCGCTGGGCTCGCCCGTACGGGTGCCCTGGCTGGACCACGCCGCACACCCCGATGCCTGGGTGGCGGCGCTCATCGAACTGTCCGGCGGCGACCCACCGCCGGAGCCGCCCGCCTGCCGCGTCGACCTCGACACGGCCGGCGGGTCGGGCCTGGACGTACGGGTCGAGTGGCCCGATGGCGTCCGCACCCGTACCCGAATCGACATCCACCCCTCGACCGGAAGCCGCGACGGCGACCGGTGACCCCAACCCCCGGCGGGTCCGCGACAGCGCGGGCCCGGGCCCCGGGGACGAATACCAAAAGGAGACGGGATGAAGCGCTCGATCGCGGTCGTCCTCGGCGCCGCCGCCACAGCGATCTCGCTGGTCCTGACCGGCTGTGGCAGCGGGTCCGACTCATCGGACTCCTCGTCGGGTCCGGTCACGCTCACCCTGGCCGGGTGGAGCCTGTCCACCACGCCGGAGTTCAAGACCCTCGCGGACGGCTTCCACGCCGCGCACCCCGACGTGACGGTGCAGCTGAAGGAGTACGACGCCACCAACTACGACACGCAGATGATCGCCGACCTGGCCGCGGGCAAGGCGCCGGACATCTACGTGCAGAAGAACCTCAAGAACTTCTACACCTACCAGCACGGCAAGCAGCTGCTCGACGTCTCCGACGTCGCCAAGCAGCTGGGCGACAGCGTCGGCGGCCTGTCCGACTACCAGGTCGACGGCAAGACCTACGCCATCCCGTACCGGCAGGACACCTGGGTCCTGTTCTACAACAAGGACCTCTTCACCAAGGCCGGCGTCCCCGACCCCGACGGGTCCTGGACCTGGGACGACTACGTCAACGCCTCCAAGCAGCTGACCGCGAAGCTGAAGAGCGCGGGATCCAAGGCGCTCGGCGACTACGAACACACCTGGCAGTCGACGGTGCAGGGGTTCGCCCTGGCCCAGACGCCCGGTGCCAGCCTGCAGAGCGGCAACTTCTCCTACCTCAAGCCGTACTACAGCCGGGCGCTGGACCTGCAGAAGTCGGGCGCGCAGGTCAGCCTCGGCGACGCCACCACCAACAGCCTCACCTACCAGGCGGAGTTCGGCAAGCAGCAGGCGGCCATGATGCTGATGGGCACCTGGTACATCGCCACCCTGCTCTCCCAGCAGGCCAGCGGTGACGCGGACCAGTTCCAGTGGGGCATGGCACCGGCGCCGCAGTTCGACAAGAGCACCACGGGCACCTCGGCCACGCCCGTCAGCTTCGGCGACCCGACCGGCCTGGGCATCAACCCGAAGATCAGCAAGAACAAGGTCGCGGTGGCCAAGCAGTTCCTCGCCTACGCCGCCGGCACCGACGGCGCCAAGGCGCTGGCCGGCATCGGCATCACCCCGGCCAACACCTCCGCCGTGACCGGCACGTTCTTCGCGCTCAAGGGCATGCCCACCGACGACCTGTCGAAGTTCGCGTTCGCCACCCACAACACCAAGCCGGAGAACCCGGTCTCGAAGTACACCGCGGGCCTGCAGAACATCCTCAACGACCTGCACACCTCGGTGATGTCGGCCAACAAGCCGGTCGACGCCGCGATCACCGATGCGCAGCAGCGGGCCAAGAACGAGGTCCTCAACAAGTAACCGGATCTCAGCCCCCGCGCGGGCACGGTGCGCGTAGCCGCCGCACCGGGCCCGCGCGGGAGCCCCGTACGACCACTCAACGGGAGTGACCAATGACATCGATGCCCGTGGCCCGCCGCCGCCGCGGCCGGCTGGTGTGGCGCAACACCCTGGTGGGGTGGAGCTTCCTCCTGCCCAACTTCGTCGGCTTCGCGGTCCTCACCCTGGTACCGGTCGTGCTGCTGTTCTACTACGCCTTCACCGACTGGGACGTGTTCGGCGGCGCGCAGTGGTCGGGGCTTGCCAACTACCGGCAGCTGCTGCACGACCACAGCTTCTGGACGGCCCTGGAGAACACTCTCTACTACACCGTCGCGCACATCCCGCTGACCCTGGCGGCGTCGCTGGCGCTGGCACTGCTGCTCAACCGCAAACTGCGCGGGGTGGCGTTCTTCCGTACGGTGGCGTTCTTCCCGTACATCACCTCGATCGTCGCGCTCGCCCAGGTCTGGAACATGCTGTTCAGCCCCGGCTACGGGCCGATCAACGAGATCCTGCGCTGGGTCGGGATAAGCCACCCGCCGGGGTGGACGACCTCGTCGGACTGGTCGATGCCGGCGGTCATCATCGTCGGCACCTGGCGCGAGATGGGCTACTACATGCTGCTGTTCCTCGCCGGCCTGCAGACCATCCCCGGCCACCTCTACGAGGCCGCCCGGGTGGACGGCGCGAACGCCTGGCAACGCTTCCGTGCCGTGACGCTGCCCGGGCTGCGACCCACCACCTTCTTCGTGACGGTGATGCTGACCATCGGCAGCTTCAAGGTCTTCGACCTGATCCTCGTGATGACCAACGGCGGGCCCGGGCAGTCGACCCTCGTGCTCTCCCAGTTCATCTACCAGAAGGGCTTCGTGGAAAACCAGTTCGGGTACGCCTCCGCCGTCTCGATCGTGCTGTTCCTCATCTGCCTCGTGGTAACCGTCGTCCAGTTCGCCGTGAACCGGCGCAGGAGTTCGTGATGGACGCTCTTCTGGATGCGCGGCCGTCCGCCCCCGCGGGCCTTGCCGCGCCCCGGCGCGCCGGCAGGCGCCGCAGCCGCGCCTGGCGAGTGCTCGGCTACGTCGTGCTCGCCGTCGCGGCAGCCGCCGTGCTGCTGCCCTTCTACTGGATGGTCATGTCGTCGCTCAAGACGAACAACGACATCTTCACCCTCCCGGTCAAGTGGGTGCCGGACAGCGTCGTGTGGCACAACTACGTCGACATCTGGCACAAGTCCGATATGACGACGTGGCTGCGCAACACCCTCGTCCTCTCCGTGGCCGTCACCGCGCTGCAGGTCTTCACCGGCAGCTTCGCCGCCTACGGCTTCGCCAAGGTCCGCTTCCCCGGCCGCGACGTGCTGTTCCTCGCCTACCTCGCCACGATCGCCGTGCCCTGGCAGTCGTACATGATCCCGCAGTTCATCCTCATGTCGAAGCTGAGGCTGTCCAACACCCTGTGGTCGATCATCGCGCTGCAGGCGTTCGGCGCGTTCGGCGTGTTCCTGATGAAACAGTACTACGAATCGATACCCGACGAACTGGTGCAGGCCGCACGCATCGACGGCATGAGCGAGTACGGCATCTACCGACGGATCATGCTGCCGCTGTCGGTGCCGGCGCTGGCCAGCCTCACCCTGCTCACGTTCGTCACCACCTGGAACGACTACCTCGGTCCACTGCTGTACCTGCGCAGCCACAGCATCTGGACCATCCAGATCGGACTCAAGTCGTTCATCACCACCTACAACGCCGAGTACGCGCTCATCATGACCGGCTCAGTGCTGTCCGTGCTGCCGATCGCGATCATCTTCCTGGTCGGGCAGCGCTACTTCGTCGAGGGCATCGCGTCGACCGGGTTGAAGGGGTGAGCGGCATGCGCATCCGGCACGAAACCTTCCAGGGCGTCTTCGACCTGGTCTACCTGGGGCTGGTGACCAACCTGCTGCTGGTCGTCGGCTGCCTGCCGCTGGTGACCGGCCTGGTCATCACCGACCCCGCCCGGTCGTGGCCGCTGCTGGCCCTGGTGGCCCCGCTGTGCGCGCCCGCGCTGTGCGCCACGTTCGGCGTCTTCGCCGCGTACTCCGAGCGGCGGTCCACCACCGTGCTGCGCACCTTCGTGCGGGTCTGGCGCACGTCGGCCCGCCGGGCCATGGCTTCGGGTGCCCTGGCCGCCGCCGCACTCGTCGTGCTCGGCGTCGACACGCGCGCGGCGTGGGGGCGCAGCGTCGGGGCCGCCGCGATCCCGGTGCTGGTCGTGGCGATGGTACTGGTCGCCGCCACGGCACTGCTGAGCCTGGTGGTCCTCGCCGAGCGACCCACCGTGCGGCTGCGCGACACGCTGCGCGCCTGCCTGTACCTGGCGGTGCGCCGCTGGTACCTGACCGCGGCGTCGCTGGCCGTGCTCGGCGTCCTGGATGCCTTGCTCACCGCGCGGCCCGCGGTGGCCCTCGGGCTGGCCGCCTCCCCGCTGCTGTACGTGGTGTGGGCCAACGGCCGGTACAGCCTTCGCCCGGCGCTGGAACCGGCGGCGCAGCCGGCAACCCGGACATGACGCGAAGCGACTCCACAGCCGGGGTGCATCACCTCCCGAACGATGAACAGAAGGGAAACCACATGACGGCGATCGACGTCCGTTTCAGTCCGGACGCCGAGGTGGTGGGTCACGCCGTGACCGCGGCGCTGCGTACGGTCGACGCGAACCTGGCGGCCTTCGGGGACCGCTACCCCGCCGACACGACCGAGCACGGCCACTACCCACTGCGCCCCACGCCCGACGGCCGCCCCGCGGGCGCCAACATCGGCTGGACCACCGGATTCTGGCCGGGGATGCTGTGGCTCGCCGCCGACCTGACCGGCGACGAACGCTACCGGCGGGCCGCGTCCGCACACGTGCGCAGCTTCGCCGACCGCATCGAGCGCCGCATCGACGTCGAGACGCACGACCTGGGGTTCCTGTACACGCTGTCCTGTGTCACCGGTTGGCGGCGCACCGACGACCCCGCCGCGCGGCGCGCCGCGCTGGCCGCCGCCGACCACCTGCTCACCCGCGTGATGGAACCGGCCGGCATCATCCAGGCGTGGGGCGATCTGAACGACCGCCGGCAGCGTGGCCGCACCATCATCGACAGCCTGATGAACACGCCGCTGCTGTTCTGGGCCAGCCGGATCAGCGGGGATGACCGGTACGCCGCCGTCGCCCGGCGGCACACCGGCCAATTGCGTGACCACATCCTGCGCCCGGACGACAGCACCTTCCACACGTTCTACTGGGACACCGAGACCGGAGCGCCGCTGCACGGCGAGACCGAACAGGGCAGCGCCGACGACTCGTGTTGGGCGCGGGGGCAGGCGTGGGGCATCTACGGGTTCGCCCTCGGGCACCGCCACACCGGCGACGACTCGTACCTGCACGCCGCCTGCCGGTGCGCCGACGGTTTCCTCGCCCGGCTGCCCGCCGACCGGATCCCCTACTGGGACCTCGTCTTCGCCGAGGGCAGCGGTGAGGAGCGCGACAGTTCGGCGGCGGCGATCGCGGTCAGCGGACTGCTGGAACTGGCCGGGCGCCTGCCCGCCGGGGCCGACGCCGACCGCTACCACACCGCCGCCCACGGCATCCTCGGCTCCCTGATCAACCGGTACACTCCCGCAACTGGCGTGTCCCAGGCGTTGATCCTGCACGGCGTCTACGACAAACCCAAAGGCGTGGGCGTCGACGAGGGCAACCTGTGGGGCGACTACTTCTACCTGGAGGCGCTGACCCGCACGCAGCGTCCAGAGTGGACCTGCCCCTGGTGAGGCGCGCCGTCACCAGCGCCCGCCCGCCACCGACCGAAAAGGAGAGACCCGACCCGATGGACTACAGGTACCACTGCGACATCCCCGCCGAGCACGGCCGCAACACGCTGCCGGTCAACCCGTGCCGCCTGCTCGACTTCACCCTGCTCCGGCTGGACGACGGCCAGTCCTGGTCGGGTTCGTCCGGCGACCGGGAGATCCTCGCCGTCATCCTGGGCGGCAGGGCCACGTTCACGGTCGGCGCGCACCGGTTCGAGGCGGTCGGCGAGCGGTCGAACGTTTTCTCCGGCAAACCGCACTCGGTCTACATCCCGGCCGGCGCGGACGTGACCGTGAGCGCCGTGGCCGGCCCAGTGGAGGTCGCGCTGCCGAGCGCGCCCAGCGACCTGGCCGTCGAGCCGTACGTCATCGGACCGGACCGGGTGGCCGCCGGCCGGTGGGGTGCGGCCAACTTCGCCCGCCCCTACCACCAGATCCTCACCGAGATCTCCCAGCCGGACCTGCCGGCCGCCCGGCTCATCGTCGGCGAAACCTACACCCCGTCCGGAAACTGGAGCACCTACCCACCGCACCGGCACACCTATGACAACCTGCCCACCGAGGCCCAGCACGAGGAGATGTACTACTTCCGGGTCAACCCCGGCGACGGCTTCGGCATCAGCCGCGTCTACACCGACGAGGGCTACGAGGAGAACTACACCGTCCGCAACCACGCGATGCAGATGATGCCCTCCGGCTACCACACCGTGGTCAGCGCGCCCGGATACACCACCTATCTCCTGTGGTTTCTCGCCGGCACCCAGCGCACCCAGGGCGCGCTGGAGGACACCAACCTCGCCTGGGTCAGCCGCACTGTGCCGATGCTGCGCGACCTCGGCCACTGAGAAACGGACGGCCTGATGATTCTCGACAGCTTCCGGCTCGACGGCCGGGTCGCGCTCGTCACCGGCGCCAACCGTGGCCTCGGCGAGGGGTACGCGGTGGCCCTCGCCGAGGCCGGTGCCGACGTGGCGCTGCTGTCCCGCTCGGATCCCGGCCGCACCGCGGCCCGGATCCGAGCGGCCGGCCGGCGCGCCATCCACCTGCCGGTGGACCTGGCCACCGCCGGCCCGGCCGACCTGGGCGCCGCGGTCGCGTCCGCCGTGGACCAGTTGGGACGCCTGGACATCCTGGTCAACAACGCCGGCATCATCCGCCGCGCGGCGGCCGCGGAGACCACGGAACGGGACTGGGACGACGTGCTGACGGTCAACCTCGACGCCGTGTGGCACCTGTGCCAGGCGGCCGGACTCGTCATGCTCGCCCAGGGCGGTGGCCGCATCATCAACGTCGCCTCGATGCTGTCCTTCCAGGGCGGCATCCGGGTACCCGCCTACGCGGCCGCCAAGCACGCGGTCGCCGGGCTGACCAAGGCACTGGCCAACGAGTGGGCGGCCCGGGGCGTGAACGTCAACGCGATCGCGCCCGGCTACATCGCCACCGACAACACCGCTGCGCTGCGTGAGGACGCGCAGCGCAGCGCGGCGATCCTGGACCGCGTCCCCGCCGGACGGTGGGGCACCCCCGAGGACCTGATGGGCGCAGTCGTGTTCCTCGCCTCCGACGCGGCGCGCTACGTGCACGGCATCGTGCTGGCGGTCGACGGCGGCTGGCTCGCCCGCTGACTGTCTGGCCCCCGTCCCAGCGGTATCCCCCTTCCTACCGGCAACCGGCCCTCCTCCACACCCTCCCTGCTCATCTGCCCGCTTCACCTTCGCCCCCAAGGAGAAGACGTTGAGCGAACTGTCCAGGTCCCGGCGCCCGCGCAGCCTGCTGCTGCGCGCCGCCCTCGTCACGGGCCTGCTGGCCACGGCGGCCCTGCCCTCGCAACTGACCCTCACCGCCGCCGCCTCCGCGGCGACACCGCCACCCACCGTCTACGCCGCCGCCTACCTCGGCGCCGGCGACCTGAAGGAGACCTCGCTGCCGGATACCCTGTCCGGCGGCACCCCGGTGACGTGGAGCTTCGACGCCGACTCGTTCGCCGTCCCCTACGCGACCGCGGACATCCACGGCACGGCCGGAGGCCAGAGCGTCACCGCCGAGGTCGAAGTCATCCCGCCGGCCGCCCATCCGCTGGTGTACTTCGTGGACTCCGGGCACAACGGCGACTCGCAGAACCTGTCCTACTCGCACCTCCAGACGACCTCGCACGCGTTCACCGCCGTGTCCGGCTTCGCCGGCGCCGGCCTGCACAACACCCTGCCGGACCAGCGCTACACGCCCGGATCCACCGACTGGGGCTACACCTACGACAGCACCCACAACCTCAAAATCTCCACCGTCGGCGGCGACCCCAACCCCAGCGACCCCGACACGCTCGCCGGCTACGGCAAATACGACCTGGGTCTGCGCACCAACAGCGACTCCATCGGCTACCGCCTCGCCCTGGACCCGGGCACCTACACCCTGTCCACCGGGTTCACCGAGTTCTACGACGGCAACCGCTCCCGCGGCATCCAGCCGACGCTCACCTACACCGTCGACGGCGCGGCAACCAGCCAGAAGCTCGACCCGGTCACCCTCACCTCGTCCGCCGCGGGCACCCACACCCTGCTCACCAGCCGCTTCACGGTCCCGCAGGGCGCGAGCGACATCACGCTGTCCTACGACCAGACCTCCGGCGAGGCGCCATGCCTGAGCTGGTTCGCCATCGCCAAGGGCGACGTCAAGAAGACCCTCGACGACGCGGTCGCCGCCGCGTCCGCGACGGTCGACGTCAACGTCGATGCCAACGACATCGCCGCGGACAACGTCAACGGCCTGACCTTCAAGGGCTTCGGTGTTCTGTCCGGCAACAGTTCCAGCGCACTGCTGATGGACTACAAGGCGCAGCACCCCGACGCGTACGCCCAACTGCTCCAGATCCTGTTCGGTGGTGCCCACCCGGTCATGAACACCGTCAAGATCGAGATGGGTGACGACCGCAACACCTCCACCGGCCCGGAACCCGCCACCATGCGCACGGCCGACGAACCGGCAGACGTCGCGCGGGAGCCGGGCTTCCAACTCGCCGCCGACGCGAAGAAGCTCAACCCGAACCTGCGGGTGGCCATCCTCCGCTGGGAGGCACCGGTCTGGGCCAACACGAACGACAAGATCTACACCTGGTACAAGGACACGATCCTCGCCGCGTACCGCCGCTACGGGTACATGGTCGACTACATCAACCCCGGCGTGAACGAGACCAGGCCGGACCTGGACTGGGCCAAGCAGTACGCGAACCTCGTGCGCACCGACACGACCGGCTACGTCGGATCGAACCCGGCGCAGGACGGCTTCCGGCCGGGCGAGGCGGACCTGTACCACCAGATCAAGGTGGTCATCTCCGACGAGTCGGGCCTGGGCAGCTTCGGCGACGACATGGTCGCCGACGCGTCGCTGCGCGACGCCGTCGCGGTCGCCGGCTACCACTACACCACCGAGGACGACAGCGCCAAGGACTTCACCAGGCTCGCCGAGCAGTACGACAAGGAAGTCTGGAACAGCGAGGCCCAGGCCACCTTCTCCAACACGGCGTTCCGGCCCAACAACAACACCGCCGACCCGACCGTGGCCGGTACCGGCATCGGCGGCATCAACAGCCCGCTGGAGATGGCCAACACCGTCGTCAAGGGCTTCGTCGACTCGCGACGCACGAACTTTATCTACCAGCCGGCCATCGGCTCGTTCTACGAGGGCGAACAGTACGCGTACAAGGAACTGCTGTCCGCGCGCGACCCGTGGTCCGGGTGGATCCACTACGACGCCGGCCTCGCGGTGCTGCAGCACTTCGCCGACTTCGCGGTGACCGGCTGGGAGAACCCCACCGACACGGCCGGGATCTGGCGGGTGGTCCCGCAGGCCAGCGCGGCCGGCGCGACCGGTACCAACCCGGTCAACGGCCGCAACGGCCTGCCGAACTACCTGACGCTCGCGGCGCCCGACAAGAGCGACTTCTCCACGGTCATCGTCAACGACTCCGAGTACCCGAAAACCTACAAGATCACGCCGCAGAACTTCGCCTTCGGGTCCGACCAGAAGCTGCACGTCTGGGAGACCCGGGCGGCGGACGCGGGTGAGGCGTTCAACGCCAACTACAAGCGGCACGTCGCCGACGCGGGCCGGAGCGCGGCCGGCACCTACACGGTGCGCGTCAAGCCCTACTCGATCGTCACCGTGACCTCGCTGGACGTCACCGGCGACGAGAACTGGACCACCCCGCTGCCCGTCGAGGGTCAGCGCACCGTGCTGGACGCCGACCCGGCGCACGGTGTGCTGTGGTCCGACGACTTCGACTACTCCGACACGACCGTCCCGGTCATCGCCGAGGGCGGCGGCCTGTCCGGTCAGACCGAGAGCTTCATCGACTCCCGCGGTGGTGCCGCCGGCGCGATCCCGCTGTACACCTCCGATCGCAACGGCGGCTTTGAGGCGTACCGGGCCGACGACGGCAACTACGTCCTGCGTCAGCAGATAGACCGGACCGCGACCGGCGTCGGCGGGGCATGGAACGGCGGCGACCCGATCACCGGCATCGGCGACCTGCGCTGGACGAACTATCAGGCGAGCGTCGACGTGCACTTCGAACGGGGAGCCGCCGCGGACAACTACGCGGCGATCGGCGCACGGTCCACCGGAGGCAGCAACTCCAACCAGCTGTCCGGCACCCCGTACGCCCTGCGGCTGAACTCCGATGGCTCCTGGCTGTTCGAACGGCTCGGCAAGACCATCGCCAGCGGTACCGTACCGGGCGCGCAGGACACCGCCTGGCACAACCTCGCGATCCAGGTCACCGGGGCGCGGGTGACCGGCCTCATCGACGGTCAACAACTGTTCGCCTGGACGGACACCGCACCGTTCCTGTCCGGCCGGGTCGACCTGGCCAGTGGCTTCTACTACACCGACTTCGACAACCTCAAGGTCGAACGGGTGCCGGGCTACGAGCCGTACTACGGCGAGTACCTCGACAACATGGAGATGAACGACCTCGGCGATCCGCCGGCCCCCAAGCTCGTCTACGGCGGAGCCTGGAAGCACGCCGACGGCGGCAGCATGTACGAGTACCAGCGCTCGTCGTCCACCAGCCAGGCCGCCGGCGCGACGGTGAGCTACGGGTTCACCGGCTCCGGTCTGGACATCGTGGGCATCGACGACGGCAGCGCCAAGCTCAACGTCCGCGTGGACGGTCAACTCATCGCGATCAACGTTCCGGCCCGCTCGTCCACCAACTACCAGCAGGCGTTCACGCTGCGGGGCCTGCCCTACGGCCACCACACCGTGACGATCGAGGTGGTCACCGGGACCCTGGAGGTCGACGCGGTCGGCGTTGTCGAGACCAGACCCGCCACGCCAGCCTCGGCCGCCGATGTCGCGAAGGCGCTGGACGCCTCCGAAAAGGTCCAGCGGACGCCGGACTTCACCGACCAGGACTGGGCGCTGCTGCAGGCGGACATCGCGCAGGCGCGGCAGGCGGTCGCCGACCCGGCCGGGTACGGCCTCGACGGCGACGGCGCCCAGCAGATCATCGCCCGGCTCAAGGCGGCCAGCCTTCCGCTGGCCAACCACATCGTGTCGTTCCCCACCACCTGGGTGGCGACCTACGTCGGGCACCGGCCGGGCCTGCCGGCGGCGCTGGACGCCACGCTGACCGACGGCTCCACCAAGGCGGTCCCGGTCACCTGGAACCTCTCCGGGGTCGACGTCAGCCAGCCGTGGGCGTCGCTGTCGGTGACGGGCAGCTACGGCTCGGCAGCGGCGACGGCGCACATCGAGGTCGTGCCCCCGGGGCTCACGTACTTCGGCGACGTGAACGCGACCAAGGCCGCCCTCGGCTACGACTCGCCCGCCTACCGGGCGATCGCCGCCCTCGTGGGAGACGGTCTGGTGAACACGTCACCGGACCAGGTCTACCGGAACGGTGCCACCTGGGGATCCTGGGCGCAGGATGCCTCCGGTGCGATGAACCTGCAGTACAAGGCGCCGGTCGCGGGCGACTACGACAAGCTGACCACCACCGGTCTCTACACGGCCAACCAGGTGGGCGCGTTCGACGCGTACACCTTTACCCTCCCGCCCGGTCGCTACACGATCGCCGCCGGCAGCAACTCCTGGTGGCCGGGTTCCGGCCGCAGCTACAACGTGTTCCTGGACTACGACGGTGCCAGCCACCCGGTGCAGTCGGGCGTCGCCCTGAACACCTCGACACCCAGCCGCATCCTCAGCTATGACATCGACCTGGCCAAGCCCGGCACGGTGACGATCCGGCTGGTGGCCACGAACGCCCAGTCGCCGATGCTGTCCTGGGCGGCCGCGGTCGCCGGGGTGTACGACGTGTCGTACGACCCGGGCGGCGGCGTCGGTACCCTCCCCGACGCGCGCCATGGTCTACTGTGGAGCGACAGCGGACTGGACGCGTCCGGTGCGGGCCTGACCCGGCAGGCGTTCCGGTTCGCCGGGTGGAACACTGCCGCCGACGGCAGCGGTACGACGGTGACCTCGACGACGACTCCGGCCCGGATCGCGGCCGGCGACGCGCATACCGTCACGCTCTACGCCCAGTGGACCCCCACCGTCCCGGCGTGGCAGGCCGCCACCGTCTACACCTCGGGCGACATCGTGTACTACGACGGAATGGCCTACCAGGCGCAGTGGTGGACCCGGGGCGAGGTGCCGGGCTCGTCGCCGTACGTCGCCTGGGCGGAGATCGGAGTGCACAGCCAGTGTGCCAGCGGCCCCGTCCAGCAATGGACGGCGTCGTGGATCTACACCGAGGGCGCGACGGTCGAACACGACGGCAAGGTCTGGACGGCGCAGTGGTGGACGCGCAACCAGGAGCCGGGCGCGTCGCCGTACGGCCCGTGGAAGCTGGTCGGCGCCTGCTGACCGGTACCTGCCGAGAGTCCATCGCCGAGGGGCCGGTGGTCGCGAGTGTCCGCGACCACCGGCCCCTCGGCCGCGTCTACACCCCACGGGCACACGGCCACGACGCAGACGATCTCAGCGTCATCGAGCACAGCCGGGCGAGGATCGTTCTGCTGCCAACCGGCAGCTTTCAGCCGCAGCAGCGGCAAGGACGGCTGGGCATTCTTTCCGCGCACGCCGTCATCAGGATCGGCAGGGCCTCTTCCAGAAACGGACGATTCCCTCGGATAGCCGTCCACGCGGCCGGGGCATGCGGGCACCCGCAATCCGAACGGCGGCCGACAGAACCGTACCGGCGTCCGGCGTGGCGGCCACGGACACCTGCCCGGCGGGTACCGGGTTTCCCGCGATCAAGGTCACCCATTCACCGACCATGAGGGACGCCGGCCCGTGCCGACGGTGGGCACGGCGGGCGCCTCGGGGTAGCTCCCCGACCAGACGTTCGCGGCACGATATGTTCGATGCTGAACAGAATTGAATGACGAGCGCCATCCGGGAGGCGACTCGCCGCAGCGGGCGATGCCGGCCAGTCTGAGCGCCGATCTGCCTCAGGTTGCACCCCCTCACGGTCGCGGAGCGCCCCGGCACCCGAGATCCACCAGGTCAACCCCTTGACATATCTGTCTCATCGTAGCCACGATATTCGCCAGATCTTGAACGCTTTATGTTAACTTCTAAACGTACGGGATGAGGGAGGACCTGATGCTCCGGACGAAGAAGCCGTGGGTTGTTGGGGGAACCGGCGCCATCCTCGCGGCAGTGGTCGGGCTGTCGGGATGTGCCACCGCGAAGCCCCAGGCCGGATCGGACGCTGATCGCCCATGCAAGATCGCATTCTTACTGCCAGAGAACACGACGCCGCGCTACGAAGCCGACGATCACCCACTCTTCCTTGCCGCCGTCAAGGCCCAGGATCCCAGCTGCCAGGTGTTGTACTTCAACGCGGCAAACTCCGCGGACAAGCAGCAGCAGCAGGCCGAGTCGGCGCTCTCCCAAGGCGCAAGCGTGTTGGTGTTGGATGCCGCGGACACCAATAGCGCGGCGAACATCGCTTCCGAGGCCCAGGCCCAAGGAGTCAAGACGATCGGCTACGACCGCGCTGCTGGCGGCCCGTTGGCCTTCCAGATCCACTTCGACAACGTCACGGTCGGCGAACAGCAGGCCACCTCGCTGATCGCGGCGATGAAGGCGGCGGGCCACGCCAGCGGAAAGATCGTCATGATCAACGGTGCACCCGACTCGACCGGAGCCTTCTTCAAAAAGGGCGCCCACAACGTGCTTGACAAGTCCGGCTACACGATCGCAGCCGAGTTCGACACCACAGCCTGGTCGCCCACCACGGCTACCACCGAGATGACTCAGGCGATCTCGAAGGTGGGCAAGGATCAGATCGTCGGCGTGTACTCGGCGAACGACACCCTCGCCGGCGCTGCCATCACCGCCATGCAGCAGGCCGGCATGTCGACGCTGCCGCCGATCACCGGACTGGACGCCACCAACGAGGGCCTGCAGCGAATCCTGCTCGGCACCCAGACCATGACGGTCTACAAGGACATCAAGACCGAGGCCCAGCAGGCCGCGAAGGCGGCGATCGAGATCGTGCATGGACAGACACCGAAGGCGACGTCCACGACGAAGAACAGTACCGGCAATTCGGTGCCGACACTGGATCTGCCGCCGGTGGCCGTGACTGCCACGAACATGAAGTCCACAGTGGTGGCAGACGGGTTCGTTTCGGTCAAGGCGCTGTGTGCCGGTGATGTCGCCGCGGCCTGTGCCAAGCAAGGCATCTCCTGATGGCCGGACGGGGGGCCGCGCAGCCGATGAGCGGTACCGGCGGTCCGGTCGTGGACGGCCAACGGGATCGCCCGTTACTCGAACTCGTCGGGGTGTCAAAGCGCTTCGGCGGAGTCAACGCGCTCTCGAACGTTCGCTTCACCGCGCGGGCCGGTGAGGTCGTCGCGCTCGTCGGCGACAACGGTGCCGGCAAGTCGACGCTCATCAAGGCCATCTCCGGGGTCCAGCCCGCCGACGAGGGAACGTTCACCTTCGATGACCAGCGGGTAACCCCGAACGCGCCCAGCGACGCGACCGCACTGGGTATCGCGACCGTGTACCAGGACCTGGCTCTCAGCGACAACCTCGACGTCGTGGGCAACCTGTTCCTCGGTCGTGAGCGGCTCTTCCGCACAACCCGGCGGATCGTGCCGGTGATGGACAAGGTGTCGATGGCGCAACAGACCAAGCAGCTGCTGTCCAGTCTGGGGGCGAAGATTCCCAACGTCCTGGCCAGAGTCGAGTCGCTGTCCGGCGGCCAGCGGCAGGCAGTGGCTATCGCTCGCGCGCTGCTCGGCAACCCGAAGCTGATTCTGCTGGACGAGCCCACCGCGGCGCTGGGGGTGACCCAGACCGCGCACGTTCTGGAACTGACGGCCACTCTGAAACGTCGTGGCTTGGCCGTCGTGCTGATCAGTCACAACCTGTCGGACGTTTTCGCGGTCGCCGACCGGATCAGCGTTCTTCGGCTGGGCCGCAACAACGGCGACTTCGTGGTCGCGGACACCACGCAGGAAGAGGTTGTCGCCGCCATCACTGGCCTGCGGCCGGAACCGGACACGACAGCGCCGGCCGATGCCGTGCCGGGGCAGAGGACAGAATCCAGGCAAGGAGCAGACACGTGACGCAGGCACAGGCTCCGCGGCTCACGGCCCCCGCTGGTGGTACTGGTGAAGCGCCAGACCGGTCCGCCGAGCACTTCCGTCCGCCGTCTTCGCTGCGGGAGATTGTCTCGGCGCGGTTCGCCGCCCTCCGGCACGGCGATCTGGGATCGTCGGCCGTCATCATCGCCACCGTCCTCATCTGGATCGTCTTCCAGTCGCTCAACAGCCAGTTCCTGGCCGACACCAACCTGCACAACCTGGCCAGGCAGATCTCCTACGGCGGTCTGATCTCCCTGGGCGTGGTGATGATCCTGCTTCTGGGCGAGGTCGACCTGTCGGTCGGCTCGATCAGCGGCGTCGGTGCGGCGGTCCTTGCCGTACTCGTCGAGCGCCACGGCTGGAATCCCTACCTGGGTATCCTCGCAACGATCGCCTGCGGTGCGGTCCTCGGCACCGTCCAGGGGTTGGTCCGTGTCCGGTTCAACGTGCCGTCATTCATCGTGACCCTTGGCGGATTGTTACTCTTCCTCGGTCTGCAACTGCGGCTGCTCGGCACGACCGGCAGTATCCGGTTCCCGTTCGGCGGCGCGATCTCTCACCTCGAAGGCAGCAGCGTCACGCCGGCCGCCGGCTATCTACTCGCCGCGCTTGCCATCATCGGCCTTGCTGCCCTGACCGTCACCGGCCGCAGGCGGCGGGCCCGCGCCGGCCTCGCCCACGACCCGATCGGCCTGGTTGTCGTCAAGATTGTGGCAGCGGCTGTGGTGCTGCTTGCCGTTGTCTGGGAACTGAACCGGGCCATCGGGGTACCGGTCGCTCTGATCATCTTTCTACTGTTGGCTCTTGGGTTCTGGGCGTTGATCACACAGACCCGTTACGGCCAGCACGTTCTGGCCGTCGGTGGCAACGCCGAGGCGGCCCGGCGGGCAGGGATCAAGGTGGGCCGAATCCGGGTCTCGGTATTCGCGATCTCCGGCGCCATGGCCGCTGCCGGCGGCATCATGTCGGCGTCCTATGTGGGTGCCGCATCCCAGGACCTGGGTGGGGACACCATTCTGTTGTACTCGATCGCCGCCGCGGTCATTGGCGGCACGAGCCTGTTCGGCGGTCGCGGCAGCGCCTGGTCAGCGGTGACCGGCTGGCTGGTGATCGGCTCGATCTACAACGGCATGTTCCTGCTCAATCTGGTCTCCGACCTGCAGTACATGGTGATCGGCGCGGTCCTGGTGGCCGCCGTGGTGGTCGACTCTGTGTCCCGCCGGCACCGCGCGGCCTAATCCCTGCCCCGCCCTCACCTCAGTGATGTGTTTTCGTTCAAGGAGTAACTCGTGAAGATCACCGACATCGTCGGCACCGCAGTCAGCGCCGAGTACCGGCCCGAGTACCGCAAGGACAAGCGGTTCTACGTCAAGGACGAGGTGCAGGTCAACGTTGTGGTCCAGGTCCACACCGACGAAGGCGTCACTGGCATCGGTGAGGTCGCGCACACACCGGGCCTCTACGGTGAGACCGCTGACGCCACGCTCGGTGGAATTCAGCTGCTCAAGGCCGGACTCGTCGGCTTGGACCCGCTGGAGTTGACGCACGCCAACGCCGTCATGGACCGCCACTCGTTGGCCGGTAACATCGCGGCCAAGGCCGGCATCGACATCGCGCTGCACGACCTCGCCGGCAAGATCATCGGCGTGCCGGTCTACCAGTTGCTCGGTGGTCGGGTGCACCACGGCGTGCGTACCCACATTACGCCGGCCACCTACGAGGACACGGCCACCGACATGGCCCGCCTGATGACCGAGGGGTACCGGGTCTTCAAGCAGAAGATGAGCGGCGACACCGAGTACGACCTGGCCATCGTGCGGGAACTGCTGCCCATCATCGGTGACGAGGTGATCCTCAGCCTCGACGCGAACCAGGCGTGGTCAGTCAACCAGACGCTGTACATCGCCAAGATTCTGGAGCGGGAGATCGGCCTCGACCAGAAGGTGATCTTCGAGCAGCCCGTGCTCGCCAATGACGTGCGCGGTATGGCGCGGATCCGCGGCGAGATCAGGTTCCCGGTGATGGCCGACGATGGCATCCGCACGGTCGGCGACCTGACCCGGGTCATCGAACACGAGGCCGCGGACATTGTCAGCCTCAAGATCAGCCGGGTCGGTGGCATCCAGAAGTGCCACCAGATGATCGCGGTCGCGGAGGCGGCGAACGTCGACTACATCGTCGATGAGATCAACGAGATGAGGATCGCCAACACCGCCGTCGCTCACCTGGCCGTGGCTTCCCGGTCCCCGCTGTACACCGGGACCGCCTGCCACACTCTGTTCGAGACCGACATCGTGACCGACGGCGGAGTGACCATCACCAATGGCATCGCGGACGTGCCGGACCGTCCCGGGCTCGGCATCGGCTCCGCCACGTCGCTCGGCCTCGACCTGTCGGCCGACCGGTCCGCGGCGGTCGGTGTCTGAGGCAGCGATGACCGCGCGACAGGTGTCCGGGGCGCTCCGCATCGCCCTCATCGAGAAGAACCGCGGCGCCTACTGGGACATGGTCAACGCGGGTGCCCTCGACGCGGCGCGGCGGCTGGGTGTCGCGGTGTCGACCGACGCGCCCGAATACGAGTCCATTGAGGACCAGCTCACCCTCATTCACCGTCACCTCGACGAGGGTGTGGACGGGCTGGCATTCGTGGCCACCAACCAGAGTGCCTTCACCGATACCGTCACCGACGCCCGGCAACGGGGCGTCCCGATCATCACCATGGATCTGGACGCCCCGCACAGCGGCCGGCTGATGTACGTCGGTATGCAGGCACCCGTCGACATGGGCCGGCAGGCGGGCCGCCTCATGCTCGACGCGCTCGGCGAGCGCCGAAAGGTGGCCGTACAGACAGGATCGACCAGCGCTCACGGCGCTACCGGCAAACTGGCCGGCTTCACCGAGGTGATGGCGGCGGCCGGTGTGCAGGTCGTCGGCGGCGACAACGACGGTGAGCGACTCGACCTCGCCGATCGGCACGCGCGCCGGTTGCTGGCCGAACATCCCGACATCGGTGGCTTCTTCGGCGTGTACGGTTACCACGCGCCGGTACAGGCACGCGTCGTGGAAGCCGCGGACCGCAGCGACATCGAGATCGTCGGTTTCGACATGCTGCCCGAGACCGTCGCCGCGATCGAGGCCGGTACGGTGCGTGCGAGTATATGGATCAGGGAGTACTACTTCGGCTACTACGCGGTGGCGGCGCTGGCCACCATGGCGCGGTTGGGAGATGAGGAGAGCTTGGGCCTCTTTGGACTGGACGCCGACGACCTGAGCGGCAACACGCTGCGCCCTCGGCCGCAGGTCGTCACCCGGCACAACGTCGACCAGTTCCGGCAGTGGGCCACAAGCCACCATCTCGAATCCAGGATCGCGGCGACGCTGTGACCGTCGAACTGGAGACCGGCGGACGGGTCGACGACCCGTCCACGAGCCCGCCCGCCCGCCGGCGCAAAGGCACGGGTACTCGTAACCAGATCCTGGAAGCCCTCATGCGGTTCGGCCCGCTGACCCGTGCGCGGCTGTGCGAAGTCACCGGGCTCTCGCGAACCACGGTGTGGGCCGTCATCGGCGATCTGCTCGCCGACGCGGCAATCGTCGAGGGAGTGGGTGCGCCCGGTTCGCACGGTGGTCGCCGACCCTCGCTACTGTGGGTGGCGCCCTCCACCGGAGCCGTCATCGGCATCGACTTCGGGCGGACCCATGTCCGCACCGCCGTGGCTGACCTCGGTGGCACTGTTCTCGCCGAACGTGTGGGTAACGTCGCGGAAGTGGATGAGTTCGCGGAGGAGTCCCTGTCCGTCGCGGCGGACTTCGTCACCCAGATGCTGGAACAGGCCGGCATCGGACGGGATGTCGTCCGCCAGGTGGTCGTGGGACTACCCGCACCCATCAACCGGGCGACCGGTACGTTCACCCAGGGGCGCTTCCTCAATGGATGGTCCGGCGTCGTGCCGACCGACGAACTGACCAATCGACTCGGCATGCCGGTTGTCATCGAGAACAACGCCAATCTCGGGGCGCTGGCCGAAGCCCGGATCGGCGCGGCGTCCGCAACAGAGGATGTCGTCTATGTGAAGCTGTCCAGCGGCGTCGGAGCCGGTCTCGTCCTCGGTGGCCGCCTCTATCGTGGAGCCGCCGGCATCGCCGGAGAGATCGGTCACGTCCTTGTCGACGAGGACGGCGCGGTCTGTTGGTGCGGAAGCCGGGGCTGCCTGGATACCCGGGTTTCCGGTCGCCGGATTCTCGAACTGCTCCAACCCACTGCCAGCCAACCACTCACACTCGATGCCGTGGTCGCTCTGGTCGAGGGCGGCGACCCGTTCGCCCGAAGGATCGTCAGCGACGCCGGGCGCCTACTCGGCCGGGCGATCGCCGATCTGTGCACCAACCTCAACCCGGGCGCACTCGTGATCGGCGGTGTACTCAGCGGGTGCGGGGACGTGCTGTTGCAGCCGATCATCGAGTCTCTCAACCGGTACGCGCAGCCCGCCACCACCGCCGTGATGAACGCCACGGTGTCGGCGCTCGGCACGAGGGCCGAAGTCATGGGCGCCGTTTGCATGGCCAATGAGCTCTATCGGACCAGTCTCGCGCGATAAGGTCCGGTCCAGTCTCCAACGGTCCCGGCAGAGTCGATTGCCAAGCTGCTTCATGCCCGCGCGCCACCTGGTCCGTCCCTCTTGGACAGCGTCGCGACGAAACCGAACGCCACCACGACCCCGGGCATTACCTGGACGCGGAGCAGCCGAATCGACAGGGGCTCACGGGCCCCTCCCCCAGAAAGGTCATCATCTGCCTCCTGCGTCAACCGCCTTCGCGAGGTAGGGCTTGGGCACAGCGACATCCTTCCAGGCCGCCCACCGGGTGGGCCAGATCGGTTGTCACCTATCCATGCAGCAGTCCCGCGGAGGCATCGGCACGGTTGTCGTAGGTATCGCGAGCAGCATTCACTTGCTCGATGTGCGCCTCGGCCCAGTCCTTGATCGCCCGCATCAGGGGAAGCAGGCTGACGCCCAGTGGGGTGAGGGCATAGTCGACCCGTACCGGGACAGACGGCGTCACCGAGCGGGACACCAGACCATCCCGTTCCAGGGCGCGCATGGTCTGGGTGAGCATCTTCTGGCTGATGCCGGCGATGGTGCGGGACAGATCGCTGTAACGCCTGGGGCCGTCGGCCAGCGCGTTGAGGACCAGGCTCACCCACTTGTCGCTGATCCTGTCGAGAAGTTGGCGTGCCGGGCACGCCGCTAGGTAGGCGTCGTAGGCGATGCGGGCCTCCTGACGCCGCCGCGCCGCGGTGCGGGTGGTCATCACCGCTCCTCTCCGTACGCTACGCACCTTGAGGTACGTACTCCCCAAAAGAGAGTAGCTCTCCCTACGGTTGTGCCAAGCCCTCAACGCTTCTTCATCACGATAGGGAGATCACATGCGCGCGGTTGTTGTTCGTTCCTTCGGCGGCCCGGAGGTCTTGGAGATCGCGGACGTGCCGATACCGGCTGCGGGGGAAGGGCAGGTCCGGATCCGGGTCGAGGCCGCGACGGTGAACCCGGTCGATCTGGCCACCCGATCCGGCGCGCTCACCGAGGCGGGCCTGCTGCCGGCCCGAGATGTCATCGGTATCGGGTGGGATGTCGCTGGCACTGTCGAGCGGATCGGCCCGGGGGTGACAGACCTGGCCGCCGGGGACCGGGTGGTCGGCCTGTCCGACCGGCTGGACGTGCCACTCGGCGCCCAAGCTGAACACGTCGTTCTCGACGCGGACGCGGTCACCCGCGCGCCTGTGGGCAGGTCACTCATCGAGGCCGCCACGTTGCCATTGAGCGGGCTGACCGCCGTCCAGGCGCTCGACCGGCTCGGCCTGCACCAAGGACAGACGCTGCTGGTAACCGGGGCGGCCGGCGCCGTCGGTGGCTTCGCGGTCGAACTCGCGGCCAGGCGCGGAATTCAGGTGGTGGCGGTGGCCGGAGGTGATGATGAACCGCTGGTGCGCGGGCTCGGCGCGGTGCTGTTCGTCCCGCGCACCGCACGGCTGGGCGAGGCTGTCCGCGCCCTCGTTCCCGGCGGAGTGCATGCGGCGCTGGACGCCGCCGCCGTGGGAGCAGCCGCCCTCGACGCGGTCCGATCGGGTGGCGGCTTCGCCGCGGTGGTCGCGGGACGAGCGCCCACACCGTTGCGCGGCACCCAGGTCTTCAACCACTGGATTCGCGCGGACCGGGACCGGCTCTCAGACCTCGTCGCCCTCGTAGAGGCAGACTCGCTCACCCTCCGCGTGGCCGGAACCATGCCCCTCGATCACGTCGCCGCGGCCCACCAGCGCCTCGCGGGAGGCGGCCTTCGCGGACGTCTCGTCCTCACGCCCTGACGAACTGGCCGGGGCGATGGTCAGGTTCGAGGAGCGCTACGGCGGCCTGCGGTACCGGGCCCTCGCCCAACGGTAGGGAATACGGCCAAGCCACGCCCTGCCGATCGCCGTCCCGGGCAACACGTACCAATGCCCAACGGCCGACCGTTCGGTCTCTCAGTCGCGCAGAAACCACCCCGAGGAATGCGCCGGCAGCCGCGCCGGCGCGTCAGGCCGCGCGTCCGTGACCGCCTGCGACACCAGCAGGCGGCGACCCCACCCCGCGGGAGGGTCGAACCCCTCGTCGCCGAAGACGGTCACCACGGTGAGCCGGCCCCGCCGGTACGCCAGGACGTCGGGCCGGCCGGCCACCTCCAGCCACTCCAACCCGTTACCCAGCACCGGCAGCAGCTCACGGCGAAGCCGCAGCACCTCGGCGTGCAGCCGCAGCACCGAACCCGTCTGGGCCCACTGGCGGTCGATCGCGTACCGGCCGAACCACTGCGGCTGCGGCAGCCACGGTGCCATCCCCCCCGGTCCCGGCGCGGAGAACCCGAACGGCGGCCCGCCGTCGTGCCACGGCAGCGGTATCCGGCAGCCGTCGCGGCCGTGTTCGAGGCCGCCGGAGCGGAACCAGATCGGATCCTGCCGGGCCTCGTCGGGCAGGTCGAGGACCTCGGGCAGGCCGAGTTCCTCACCCTGGTACAGGTATACCGAGCCGGGCAGGCCGAGCAGCAGCAGCAGGGCCGCCCGCGCCCGGCACTCGCCGAGGGCGAGGTCGACGTCGCCGCGGCCTCGCAACACGTCGCTGAACACGTCCGTGGAGCCGTCCGCGCCCTCGCTGGCGCGGACCAACCCGAACCGGGTGACGGCGCGGTGCATGTCGTGGTTGGCCAGCGTCCAGGTCACGGTCGCGCCGGTTCCCGCGATCGACTCCAACCCGCGGTCCACCGAGGCGCGGAAGGCCGAGGCGTCCCAGCCGCACTGCAGCAGGTCGAAGTGGAACGCCTGGGGCAGCTCGTCGGCCCGCAGGTACGGGGCGAGGTCCGCCACGGTGGGCACCCACACCTCGCCGACGAGCGTGAGATCGCGGCCGTACCCGTCGGCCACCCGCCGCCAGCCCCGCAGGATGTCGTGCACCTCGGGCTGGTTCTGCGTGTGTTCGTTGTAGGAGGCCGATCCGTCTTCCGGGAACGGCCAGTCGGGCAGGTCGGCGTGCTTGACGAGCATGTGAGCCACGTCGATGCGGAATCCGTCCACTCCCCGGTCGAACCAGAAGCGCAGCACGTCCTCGAAGTAGTTCCGCACGACCGGCTCACGCCAGTTGAAGTCCGGCTGCGCCGCGTCGAAGCTGTGCAGGTACCACTGGTCGGTCTCGCCCACTCGGGTCCACGCCGGGCCGCCGAACACCGAACGCCAGTTGTTCGGGGCCAGCTGTCCGTGCTCGCCACGCCCGCGACGGAACACGAACCGCTCCCGCTCGGGTGAGCCGGGCGTGGCGGCCAGTGCCGCGACGAACCACGGGTGCGCCGCCGAGCAGTGGTTGGGTACGAGGTCCATCAGGACCCGAAGCCCGCGCTCGTGCGCGGCGGACAGCAAGGCGTCGAACTCCACCAGCCCCCCGTAGCGGGGGTCGATGTCCACGTAGTCGGCCACGTCGTAGCCGTGGTCGGCGCCGGGTGACGGGTAGCAGGGGTTGAGCCACAGCCCATCCACCCCGAGCCGGGTCAGATGGTCCAGGCGCGCCCGCAGGCCGGCCAGGTCCCCCACCCCGTCACCGTCGCTGTCGGCGAAGGAGCGCAGGTACACCTGGTAGATCACCGCGTCGCGCCACCAGGGTGCGGCGCCGGTCGGTCGCGGACTCGAGCCGACGACGCTCGGAAAGTCGGTATCGGTCACGGCTGCTCCACCAGAACGATCTGCCACACACCCAACGGCGGCAGGGCCGCCACCGCGTGCTCACCGTCGACCGACACGGGCAGTTGCCTGAAACACGGGCCGCGGTCCGGGTCGGCGACGCGGATCCTCGGCAGGCGCGCGCCGACGCGGCGTACCCGCAGGGTGAGGTCGGCGACAGCGGGGGCTGGCACCTTCGCGGTGTCCCAGCCCGTCTCGACCTGGCCGACCAGGTTGATCAGGTGGACCACGGTCCCCTGCGGGGCGTCGACCACCCGCCGCCACACCACGCCCGGTTCGGCGTGGCGGCTGACACGCACCGGCGCCAGGACGTCCACCTCGCCGTTGAGCTCGCCGACCACCGACCGGGTGACGTCCGGCAGCCCCGGGGCGAGCAGGATGTCGCCGGCCGCCACGAGCAGATCGTACCAGCGCGCCAGCATGTCCAGTGTGGAAGGCGCGGCGGCGTGGTTGCGGACGTAATACGGGTCGACCAGGACGTGCCCGGACTCGCCGCACAGCAGCTGGGTCGCGCCGTGCGAGAACAGCGTCGCCATGGTGAACTTGGTGGTCAACTCGGCAGCTTCCGGTGCCAGCGTGTCGAAGACCGTCTGGTACGCGGCGACCACGGCCGGGCGTGCCGGGGCGAGAGTGCGCGAGCGCGTGGCCACCGCGGCGAGGTCCGCGAGGTTGTCGTGCGGCTGCCAGACCTCGGTGTAGGTCGCGTCCTGCGGGCTGCTCGTGGTGGCCCAGACAGGGAAGTCGTTGACGTTGTTGAAGATGAGCCGGGCGTCCGGCAGCTCCTCGCGCACCGCGCGGATCAGCGTGTCGAACGCGGCGGCGAGATCGACGGTGACGCCGTCGGGGCGCGCCGCCCGGCGCGGATAGCCGTACTGGTCGAGGTGGAACCCGGCGAAGCCACCGGCCGCCACGGCGCGGCGCAGGTCGGCCCGGAAGTGCGCGAGCCACGCCGGGTCGGATGGGTCCACAATGGACAGGAAGCCGCCGAGGTCGTGCACCGTGCCATCGGAGCGCAGCAGGGCGGCGTGCTCCCAGCGCGGCCACTCCTGCTTGCCGACGCCGTAGACGGCGGCGTACCCGATCGGCGCGGTCCCGATGCCGGTGAACCCCGCGCTCAGTTCCCGTACCGTCGCAAGCGACCCCGGCTGGCCCAGCGGGTCGGTCCACTCCGGCTCCGGTCCGACCAGGTCCGCGTGCCGGTAGGCCCAGTCGTAGAACTGGACGCCGGTCAGGTGCAGCCGCCGGAAGTGGCGCAGCACCTCGGCGACCTCGCGCCCGGGCGGGTAGGAGGCGACGAACCCGTAGCGCAGCCGCTGGAACGCGTCGGTCAGCACCTCCACGGCGGTGTGCGCCACCGTACCGTCGCCCGGGCGCAGCTCGACGCCGTAGCCGCCCTCGGGCAGCGCCGGCAGGGTCGCCGCCGGCTGCCCGGCGGCCACCTCGACCTCGGCGACCGGCGTGCCCAGATGGTGCGCGGTGAGGCGACCGGCGGCCACGTCCCGGGGGAGTTCGATGGTGACCGGCTCGCCGGGTGCGAAGCAGGCCTTGGTCGGCAGCAGCATGCGTTTGTTTCCTTACGATTTCAGGGCACCGGCCTGCAGGCCGGTGACGATGTGGCGCTGGGCCAGCGCGTAGACGACCAGCACCGGGATCATCGCGATCACCGAGGCGGCGAAGACCAGTCCCCAGCTGGTGGCGTGCTGGCCCTGGAACTGGGCGATGGCGATCGGCAGCGTGTACTTGGCCGGGTCGTTGATGGACGTCAGCGCCCACGAGTACTCGTCCCAGGCGGCGAGGAACGCGAAGACGGCCGAGGTGGCCAGCGCCGGGCGGGACAGCGGCAGGTACAGCGCAACGAATCGGCGCATCGACCCGGCACCGTCGACCTCCATCGCCTCGTCCAGCTCGGGAGCGACGCTGGCGAAGAAGCCACGCAGCAGGAAGGTGTTGAGGGCCACGCCCGCGCCGACGTAGAAGACCACCAGGCCGGGCAGGGAGTTGTTGAGGTGCAGCGAGGTCGCCACGAGGTACTGCGGGATGAGGATGACCACACCGGGCACCATCAGGCCGAGCATCAGCACCCAGAACAGCACCGACCGGCCGGGGAACCGGAATCGGGCGAACGCGTACGCGGCCAGCGCCGCGAGCAGGGTGGTCGCGAACGTACTGGCGCACGCCACCAGGACCGAGTTGCCGAAGTAGCGGGCGAAGTCGTTGGCGCCCCACGCCTGCACGTAGTTGGCGACGGTGGCCGGGTGCGGGATGAACTTCGGCGGCCATTCGAAGACCAGCGAGTTGGGCTTGAACGAGGTGCTGATCATGTAGAGGAACGGGGTGATCAGGACCGCGGCGCCGGCGGCCAGCACGACCAGCCGTGCCCCGATCCTGGTGCGGCGGTGCCGCCGGGTGTCCACGCTCACGCCGCCCTCCGGTTGGCCAGGATGGTCTGCCCGATGGACAGCACGAGGACCAGCACCGTCATTACCATGGCCAGGGCGGAGCCGTACCCGAAGTCGAGGAACTTGAATGCCTGCTTGTACAGGTAGGTCAGCGGCATCTCGGTCTGGCCGGCCGGTCCGCCGTTGGTCATCAGCAGCGACTGGATGAACACCTGGAAGCCGCCGATGACCAGCAGCACGGTGACGAACACGAGCTGACCGCGCAGCGCCGGCAGCGTCACGTGCCAGACCCGGCGCAGGTAGCCGGCGCCGTCCACGGCGGCGGCCTCGTGGTGCTCGACGGGCACGCCGGTCAGCCCCGCCAGCAGGATGATGGCCGCCCAGCCGACACCCTTCCAGATGCCCAGGGCCGACATCGCCCCGATCGCGCTCCACCGCGAGTCCAGCCAGCCGACCGGATGGCCGACGACGTGCAGGACGTCCATCAGGACCCAGTTGACCAGGCCGCCGTCGGTGACGAACAGGTACCTGAACAGCAGCGACACCACCACCCAGCTGGTCACCACCGGCAGGTAGAACAGCACGCGGAACACCGTGCGCGCCGGCAGCCGGCTCTCCAGCAGCAGCGCCACCGCGAGGCCGAGCAGGATCTGCCCGGGCACGGTGATGAGCATGTACACCAACGCGTTGACCACGCCGAGGCGGAACTGGTCGTCGTGCAGGGCGCGGGTGTAGTTGGCCGCGCCGACCCAGGTGCTCTCCCCGCCCGGGAACGGGCTCCACTGGTACAGGCTGACCTGGGCCGCCTTCACGATGGGGACCAGCATCACGATGACGAACACCACGAAGGCCGGTAGCAGCAGGGCGTAGGCGGTCAGCGTCCGCCGGGCGGCGGCCCGGCCGCGACCGGCGCCCCGGGTCGCGGTGGGCGGGGGCGGTTCCCCGGCGCGCTCGCGCCGGGGAACCGCCGTCACCTGAGTAGTCATGGCAGGCTCGCCGACCGTCAGCCCTGTGCCAGCAGCGGGTCGATCTCGGCCGCCGCCTTGTCCAGCGCCTGCTGCACGGTCATCTGGCCCTGGAAGGCGGCCTGCAGCTTCTTCTGCAGCAGGTCGTCGATCTTCGGCCAGGCGGGCACCGGCGGACGGGGCTTGGCGTTCTTCAGCTGCGTGACGAACGGCGCGTAGTTGGGGTTGACGCTGGTCACGTCGAGGTCCTTGAGCACCGACATCTGGCCCACCTTCGCCATCGCCAGCTGCGCCTCCTGCGACAGCAGGTAGCGGGTGAACTCCAGGGCCAGCGGCTTGTTCTTCGACTGCCGGAACACCGTGACGTCCTCGCCGCCGATCACGCTGATGCTGCCGCCGGGTCCGGCCGGCACAGGGCCGACCTGCAGCTTGAAGTCGGGGTGGGCGCTGGCGAAGATCGGGTACATCCAGGGCCCGTCCAGGATGGTGGCGTACTTGCCGGTGGCCAGGCCGTCCGAGGTCGGAGTGCCGCCGGTACCGCCCAGGATGATGTTCGGCAGTTCCTTCTTGCTGTACAGGTCGAACAGCAGCTGCACGCCGGCCACCGAGGCCGCGCTGTTGAGGTACCCGGTCGCCTTGGTGTAGTTCGCGTCCGTGATGTCGCCACCGGCCGACCAGATCCAGGGCAGCACGTTCCAGCCCGACAGGCCGTTGTCGGCGAACGCCGCCACCCCCGTACCGGCCAGCTTGTCGCCCAGCGCCTTCACGTCGTCGAAGGTCTTCGGCGGTGCGGTGACTCCGGCCTTGTCCAGTGCCGCCTGGTTGTACATCAGCACCCGGGTGTTGGTGTCCAGCGGCAGGCCGTAGTACTTGCCCTTGTACTTGTTGGTGGCCAGCGCCCCGGGGAAGGTCTGGTGGGCCAGCGCCTGAAAGTCCGGCATCGCGGTGTCCAGCGGTTCGAGCAGGCCCAGCTTGGCCAGCTCGGAGACCCACGCGATGTCCGAGCGCAGCACGTCGGGTACCTCGCCGCCGGCCGCGCTAGTGATCAGCTTCTGGTGCAACTGATCGTACGGGATGGCGACCTGCTTGACGTCGACACCCGGGTGCAGCTTCTTGAAGCCCGGGATGATCACGTCGTTGAGAGTCTTCACCTCCTGAGAATCCGCACTGTAGGCGTGCCAGAAGGTGATCGTGCCGGACAACTGGGCGGGCGACTGGCTGGCCGCCTTGGACCCGCCACAGCCGGCTAGTAGGGCGCTGGCCGCGACTGCGGCCGCACCGGCCAGCAGCCGCCGGCGGGTGAGTAATCTGAACATGGCGCTCGAATCTCCTCGGTTGCTTCGGGACGAGTGGCCGCCGGGGCAGCGGCCGTTGCCGATCGATCCGTCAACGCATGGGGATGCCAGTTGCCGGGCCGATGAACAAGTGTTGGATAGCGACGGCCGCCGCCCCTCGCGCCCAGGTGTGCTCGGGGAGCGGGCGGGTCACCAGGTCACAGTCGACGGCCTCGCCGAAGGCGTGCCGGGCGAAGGACTCGCGCGCGGCGCTCTCGAACAGGTCGCTGGCCGCCAGACCCTCGCCGGACAGGACGATGCGGTGCGGGTTGAGCAGGTTCGCCACGATCGCCAACGCGCGGCCGAGCGCGTCGCCGGCAGTGGTGAACGCCGCCGTCGCGCCCTCGTTGCCCTCGCGGGCGAGCGCGGCGGCGGCCGTGATATCGATCTTGGGGTCGCCGCACGCGGCGCGCACCTGTTGCAGGATCGCCTCTTCCGAGGCGATCGACTCCACGCAGCCACGGTTGCCGCAGCGTGGACATGTCGGGCCCGCCGCAAGGATCGGTACGTGACCCAGCTCGCCGGCCAGGCCCACCGCGCCGTGCACCAACGAGCCGTCCACCACGAATCCGCAGCCCACGCCGACGCCGATGGTCACGACTGCGAACGACGGCACGTCCACGCCCGCCCCGAACCACTGCTCGGCGACGGTCAGCGAGTTGACGTCGTTCTCGACCACGACGGGCAGACCGGTGCGCTCGTGCAGCAGGCTCGCCAGCGGCACGTCGCGCCACTCCAGGAACGGGGCGTACCGCACCAGGCCGCGACGCGAATCCACGTGCCCACCGAGCCCGACGC
>JBDZVD010000279.1:0-1939 GCA_040255525.1 Micromonosporaceae bacterium
GCTCAAGATCGACCGCCATTGCCCATGATCCGCTGGAACCTACAGTGGTGACGAGGTGCTCGGCGTCGGTTTCCCATTTCGCGTACGCGTCCGGGTAGGCGCTGCGTTGGACTTTCTGGGCCGCGGTGGTCAGAGGCATGGTCTGCCAGCCCGGGATGGCCAGGAGCCGGGTGTAGAACTGTGCCGCCGCGTAGGCCGGGGTGTGCAGTTGCCCGGGGCTGCCCCAGCCTTGGCTGGGCCGCTGTTGGAACAGTCCGACCGAGTCCCGGTCGCCGCCCCACAGGTTCACCAGAGAGGACTCCTGCATAGCGGTCGCGACCGCGATCACCCACCCCCGCGCGGGGACGTGCATGCGCATCCCGGTGGTGATGATGATTGCGGCGTTGCTGACCTGCTCGCTGTTCCACTGCCCGATCGAGGGGAACCCGCCAACAGGTGGGGTCAGATTTCCCGGCGCGGCCACCGTTGCCGCGGCGGTGGCAAGGGGCGTGGTGCAGCCGGCGGAAGCAACACCGCCGAAGATGGCCGTGACCAGGCCACCGCAGACGGCGATCACTGCGACGATCAGACCAATGATTCCAGCGACCGCCCGTGCGGTCATGGGCTTCACCATCCTTCTGCTAGAGGGCGGATGGTCACGGCACGGAGGCCGCAATGGGGATGCTTGGGGGTTCAGCCGGCCAGCGACTGGATGGTCACCATTCGGCCGCCGTCGTAGCAGGCAACGCGGATGGTGGCGGGGTCGAGCAGATACACCCAGCGCGCCCAGATAGGGATGAGGGCGCCGAGGTCGTGGACCGGGGCGAGAGTGACCGGCCGGGGCGGATCGACGATGCCGCCCTCGGTGGCGCTGGCGAGGGTGACGCCGATCCCGGCGACCGGGTACTGCCCGAGCGTGGTGACAGGGGTGGCGTCGGTGACGGCGGGGTCGAGGTAGTCCCAGTCGTGAGTGAGTAGCAGTCCGACGAGCCGGCGGGTGTCTTGGCTGGCGGTGGTGTTCCAGAGTTCCCGGAGGATGGGCAGCATGCTGAGGGGATGGCCGTCGTTGTGCACGTAGCGCAGGCGGGCGACGGTCGGGTCGACGTTGTCACGGCCGCCGATGTAGCAGTGGATGTGCACGGATTTGTCCTCTCTTTGATCGGGAGTAGCTGGCGCGTCTAGGTGTGGGCGGATGAGCTGAGGGGCGGAACGCAGAGCCGGGTGACGGCGGTGGGTTGTTCACGCCGCCGTTGCGATGGGGTGAGGTCGTGGTCCGGGCAGCGGGGTCCTGACGCGTCCCGTCGCCCGGCTCGGGTAGGCCGTCGGCGTGCCGGTGCGGACGATCGCGGGCTGCGTGGCGGTGGCTCGGGTGTCCCGTGGGGGGAGCATGGGCCGTAATGCGGTGGCATAGGCCCGGTGGAGGGCGTATCGGGCCAGCCGTGCCGGTGGGCATTCGCCGCGCCCCACCCGTGCGCACTGCAGGTTCGTGCAGTGTCCGTTGGCATCGGCTTGGTGGGCGGCGGCGACATCGACGGCCAGGTGCCACAGCAGCGGGTCGGTCACGCCGGTGGGGGCGGTGCGAAGTTCGGTTCGGCGGTACGAATCGGTCATCGGGCTCCTCCTTCTTCTGCAGCCAGTGGTGGCGTGTGTGGTGGCGCCGCCCGACCTGGGATGCCTGACAGCGGTTGTCCTGGCCCGGTCGGGCGGCGACCAGCACTGATCGACGTCCTAGTCGCGGTGAAGGTCAAGTCGTGTGTGACAGCCGGTCGGCTCACCGTTCTGCTGCGGTCGCCAGGCCTGAAACTGTGAACCCGCATCGCCCTGTGTGGTGAACGCTGCGGGCCGTGCAGCGGCCGCGAAGGTGTTCCGGATCAGCAGCATCCTGGTTCGGGTTTAGTCGCTTTCCGGTTTTAGGCGCAGATCCCGGTAGCGGCGACCGGGTGGCAGCGGCCGTGTGTTG
>JBDZVD010000179.1:0-9989 GCA_040255525.1 Micromonosporaceae bacterium
TCCAAAAACCCATTGGATTCCCCCAAGCACCACCACACCCACTACGTCTTCTCACCCCCCCCCCCCCCGTGTCGGTGACCGCGTGAGGTGGCGCGGGTCGGCTCACAGGGTGCGGGCCAGCCGATCGGCCAGCAGGCGGGTGAACCGCGCCGGATCGGCCAGTTCGCCGCCCTCGGCGAGCAGCGCCATGCCGTACAGCAACTCCGCCGTCCCGGTCATCGTCTCGCCGCCGTCCGGCTGCCGCTCGTACGCCTCCCGCAGCCCGGTCACCAGCGGGTGGGTCGGGTTCAGTTCCAGGATGCGCTTGATGGGCGGCATCTCCTGGCCCATCGCCCGGTACATCTTCTCCAGCGTGGGCGTGACGTCCTGCGCGTCGCCGACGATGCACGCGGGCGAGGTGGTGAGCCGCGAGGAGAGCCGGACCTCCTTGACGTTGTCCGACAGGGCCGTGCCCAGGAAGGACAGCAGCGCGGCGAAGTCCTTCTTCTGCTGCTCCCGCTCGGGTTCGGCGCTCTTCTTCTCTTCCTCGGTGTCCAGGTCGACCTGCCCCTTGGCGATGGACTGGAGCCGCTTGCCGTCGAACTCGCGCACCGCGTCGACCCACATCTCGTCCACCGGGTCGGTCAGCAACAGGACTTCGAAGCCCTTGGCGCCGAACGCCTCCAGGTGCGGCGAGTTCTCGATGGTCGAGCGCGACTCGCCGGTCATGTAGTAGATGTGCTGCTGCCCGTCCTTCATCCGCTCGACGTACTCGCGCAGCGTGGTCAGCTGCTGGGGATCCCGGGTCGAGGCGAACGAACAGATGTCGAGGATGGCGCTCTGGTTCTCGAAGTCGCCCAGCAGCCCCTCCTTGACGGCCCGGCCGAACTCCTTCCAGAACGTGTGGTACCGCTCGGGATTGGCGGTCATCATGTCCTTGACGGTGGAGAGCACCTTCTTGACCAGCCGCCGGCGCATCAGCTGGATCTGCCGGTCCTGCTGGAGGATCTCCCGCGACACGTTGAGCGACAGGTCCTGCGCGTCCACCACACCCTTGACGAAGCGCAGGTACTCCGGCATCAGCGCCTCGCACTCGTCCATGATGAACACGCGCTTGACGTACAGTTGCACGCCGCGCCTCGCCTCGCGCATGAACAGGTCGAACGGGGCATGCGACGGGATGAACAGCAGGGCCTCGTACTCGAACGTGCCCTCCGCCTTCATGTGGATGATTTCGAGCGGGTCGCTCCAGTCGTGGCTGACGTGCCGGTAGAACTCCTTGTACTCGTCGTCCTTGACCTCGTCCCGGGACCGCGCCCAGAGGGCCTTCATCGAGTTGAGCGTCTCGACCTCGGACGTGGTCCTGCCCTCGTTGTCCGTGCGCTCGACCGCCATCCGGATCGGCCAGGCGATGAAGTCGGAGTACCGCTTGACGATCTCCCGGACCTTGCCCTCGGCGGTGTAGTCGAACAGGTGGTCCTCGGCGTCCTCCGGCTTCAGGCGCACCGTGACCGCGGTGCCCTGCGGCGCGTCGGCCACCGCAGAGATGGCGTAGGTGCCCTCGCCGGCGGACTCCCACCGGGTCGCCGTGCTCTCACCGGCGCGGCGGGTGACCAGCGTGACCTTGTCGGCCACCATGAAGCTGGCATAGAAGCCGACGCCGAACTGGCCGATCAGATCCTGCGAGGCGGCCGCGTCCTTCGTCTCCTTCATCTTCTGCAGCAATTCGGCGGTGCCGGATTTGGCGATGGTGCCGATCAGCCGCACCACCTCGTCGCGCGACATGCCGATTCCGTTGTCGCGCACGGTCAGCGTGCGCTGTCCGCGGTCGATCTCGAGGTCGATGTGCAGATCCGAGGTGTCGACCGACAGGTCCTTGTTGACCAGCGATTCGAGCCGCAGTTTGTCCAGGGCGTCGGAGGCGTTCGAGATCAGCTCTCGCAGGAAGATATCCTTGTTGGAGTAGATGGAGTGGACCATCAACTGGAGGAGCTGGCGCGCCTCCGCCTGGAACTCAAGCGTCTCAACCTGATCGCTCATGGGACTCCTTTCTGCGGGCAGGACATGGTGATCGTTGCTGTTTCGGGGTTTGCCATGCGGCCGGGGTCATAGTAAGTCACCGGGTAGAGCCCCCATTTTCACCGGTCCGGACAAGTCGGGTCCGCCATCGTCGCTTTCTGTCGGGTCCCGCGCGGGGTCCGGTCGCCGGCCCAAACCCGGCGCGCTGAATCAGCGCTGGCTTATATAAGCCACTACTGCTATGTGCGCCCCATGGCTGGCATGAGCATGCAGATCAACGCGGTGCGCCGGCAGGTCGGCACGTCACCTCGAAGAGGCCCGGGGAGGCCGCGGACCGGTGCCCCGCCGCCTACACCGGCGGGGCACCGGCCGCCGGCCAGTAGCCCCCGCGCCGAATCCGGTACGCCGGCCCACCGCCTTCGGCAGGATCGGAGGCATGGAGTACGACCCGCGGTCGCTGGTGGTGCCGGAGCGGCTCGACTGGCTGCGCGACCACGAGCCGGGCCGGCAGTGGCTGGCGGCTCTGCCGGACCTGCTCGGCGGGGTGGTGGCCGACTGGTCGCTCCGGGTCGGCGCACCGTACGGCGGCGCCAAGTTCGCCCTCGTCCTGCCCGCCACGCTGGCGGACGGATCGCCGGCGGTGCTCAAGCTCCAGTACCCGGAGCGGGAGAGCGAGCACGAGGCGGCGGCCCTGCGGTGCTGGAACGGCGACGGCGTCGTGCGGCTGCTGGCCCACGACGAGCGCCGCGCCGCGCTGCTGATCGAGCACTGCTCCCCGGGCGACTACCTGGCGCAGGCCGACCCGGACAACGCCGTGTCCGTGCTCATCGGCCTGCTCCCGCTGCTGTGGAAACCCGCGGCGCCGCCGTTCGGCTCGCTGGTCGACGAGGCTCGGCAGTGGGCCGGCGACCTGATGCCGGCGTGGGAGCGGGCCGGCCGGCCGTGCGAGCGCCGGCTCGTCGACGCCGCGCGGGACGCGCTGGACGGGTTGACCGCCGACTCGGCCGAACAGGTGCTGCTGCACCAGGACCTGCACTCGTACAACGTGTTGCGGGCGACCCGCGAGCCGTGGCTGGCCATCGACCCCAAGCCGCTGGTCGGCGAGCGGGCGTTCGCGGTCGCCCCGGTCGTGCGCGACTACGAACTCGGGCACAGCCGGCGGCAGTTGAGCAACCGGCTCGACCGGCTCAGCACCGAACTGGGCGTCGACCGGGACCGGGCCCGCGCCTGGACGATGGCGCAGACCCTGGTGTGGGCGATGCGCGGCGGCCCCGGGGCGCGCTACCACGTCGAGAGCGCACGGTGGCTGCTGGCCATGCGGTGAGCCCCGCGGTCAGGGGACGCTGCGGCGCCTCCCCCGCACCGGCACCCCGTCGAGCTGGATCGGGCCCATCGGGGCCGGAATGTACGGGTCGGTCACGAACTCGCCGTCCCGCACGTCCATCCCGAGCACGGTACGAAGCGCGAGCAGCGGCGCGCCGGCCGCCCAGGCCTGTGGCCGGCACGCCGTCGGGTACTCCACGGGCGTGCCGGTCTCCGCGCGGGAATGTCCGGCGAACACCTCCGGCATCAGGAACTCGAAGTCCCGGCCCGCCTCCAGCAGCGAGTGGAGCACTGTGGCGGCCTCGTCGCGGAAGCCGTACCGGCGCATGCCCTCGGCGATCATCGAGTTGTCGTGCGGCCAGACCGTGCCGTTGTGGTACTCGATCGGGTTGTACCCCATGTCCTTTGTGGACATCGTACGGATGCCCCATCCGCTCCACATGTCGTCGGCCATGAGCCGCCGTACCACCAGCTCCGCCCGGTCGTGGTCGAGGATGCCGCTCCACAGCAGGTGTCCGGTGTTCGAGGTGAGCGCGTCCACCCTGTCCTTCGCACCGTCCAGCGCGAGCGCGTAGTGGCCCCGCTCCTCGATCCAGAAGTCCCGGTTGAACCGTTCGCGCAGCGCCGCCGCGTCCCGTTCGAGCCGGTCCGCCAGGTGCCCGTCGGCCCAGACCTCCCGCGCGATCCGGGCGGTGCGCAGCCGCGCGTCGTACGCGTAGCCCTGGATCTCGCAGGTGGCGATCGGCAGGTCGGCCACCCGGCCGTCGGCGAACATCACCGAGTTCCACGAGTCCTTCCAGCAGTGGCTGCGCAGGCCGGCGGCGGACCGGGACCGATATTCGAGGTAGCCGTCGCCGTCCAGGTCGCCCGGCCCCTCGATCCAGCCGAGCGCGTTGCGCGCCACCTGTTCCAGCTCCCGCACCAGAGCGGTGTTCCCGGTCCACCGCTCGTACTCGTCGAGCAGGATCAGAAACAGCGGGGTCGAGTCGTGGCTGCCGTAGTACGGCGTGTACGGCGCCTCGCCGAGGCGGGTGGATTCGCCGCTGCGCAGCTCGTGGGGAATCTTGCCGGGCTCGGCGTCGCGGAAGTCGTCGTACCCGGTCGACTGAAGTTCGGCGAGCGTGCGCAACGCGCTCTCCGCCAGCGAGGGGTGGAACGGCAGCGCCTGGTACGCGGTGATGAGGCTGTCCCGGCCGAACAGCGCCATGAACCACGGCAGGCCGGCGGCGGGCAGGCTCAGCCCCTCCGGGTGCGGCCGGAACCGCAACGCGGCGAGGTTGAGCAGGCTCTGCTGGTACGTGCGGTGCAGCGACTCTACCTCGGCGTGCAGCACCGGGGCGCTGTCGATCCACTCGTCGAGGGTCATCTCCATGTTCGGGTGCACCAAGCCCATCCCGCCGTGCCCGGTGCGCATGGTCACCTCGGTGCCGTCGACGATCACACCGATGTCGATACATGTGGTCCACTGCTGCCGCGCCCCGATCGTGAGGTTCCAGCACATCCGGTCCTCGCGCAGGTCGCCGGGTTCGTCAAAAACGATCATCGTCGCTCGCTCGTACCCGCGGTTCTGGTACCGCAGCGTGACCCGCCTGCTGCCGTCCACCACCACACTGGTCCGGCCGCGCATGGGCTCCCCGCGCTTGACCGCCAGCAGGTCGGAGAAGTCGGCGCCGAACCGCAACTCCAGGCGCACCGTAGTCGGCTCGCTGCTGTTGTTGGTCAACCAGAGGTCCTCGTGTACGCCATCGGCGACGATGCGCTCCCGCCGTACGGCGATCGACGGATCCCCGGTACCGGTCGCCAGTGCGCCGAACACCCGTGCGGAGTAGTAGTCGTTCGGCCGGCTGGTGAGCACCCGCATCCGCTGGCCGTTGATGAGCAGTTCCCAGCCGGCCAGGTGCCGCACGTCGGAGTGGAACAGGCCCAGTACGTCCGGCCCGTTGGCGGTGACCGGGTCGACGTCGCCCGCGGCGTCCGATATGAAGAAGCTGCTTCCGTCCAGTACGGTCAGACTGGCCATTACCTCCGCATACCCCGGTGGGCGTCCGGGAAACGGCGCCCGTGCCCGGTGCGGGCTCGCCGGCGGGCGCGGCTAATCGAGGCCGGCCAATGCCGGTACGCCCTCCAGCGGAATCTGGTCGAAGTTCTTGCGGTACCCGTCGTTGCCGAGAATCTCGGTGACCGCGCGGTCGATCCGCTCGGTCAGGCCGTCGTGGAGGAACAGCTTCGACTTGCCGGTGTCGATGCCGCCGTCCTCGGCCAGATGGATGCCCACGCCCAGTTCCTCCACCCGGGTACCGATCAGTATCTGATCCCCGAAAAACGGCGCCACCACCATCGGCACCCTGGACAGCACGGACTCGTGGAAACTGTTGCTGCCGCCGTGGGTGACGAACACGTCGGCCCGGCTCAGCGCCTCCTGCTGGTCGACCTTCGCGTGCACGCTCCAGTTGGGCGGATACTCGGCGAGCACCCGGTTGCCCTGGGTGGCGAAGACAACCTCGAAGTCGCGGTCCCGCCAGCGCCGGGCCAACCCCGCGACGCACCGCCGGACACCCTCGCGGGTCTCCTCCTGCACCGCCCACATGTTCACCATGACCTCGGTGCCGAACGACAGGTACACCACCGGCCGGCCGCCGCCATTGCCCGGGCGGCGGCGGTGGCCGTCGGAGAGGTAGCCGGCGAACCGGTACCGCGCCGGTCCACGGTTGTCCCGGAAGTTGCGCGGCGTCAACGACGGGTACGACCAGAGCAGGTTCAGCTCGCCGGGTAGGAACAGGCTGTTGGATATCAGCTCGACGCGCTCCTGCTCGACGACGATGCCGAACCGGCGCTCGATCGAGGCGATCGCGTCCTGGTTGGCCTCGGAGGACAGGCTCCGGGCGAGGTACTCGCGGTCGGTCAGCGGCCCCATCAACCCGGGCACGGAACACCAGCGGGGACGGTCGAGGATCTGCGCGACGAACGCGCCCTCCAGCGCGCAGAAGTCGTACAGGATCAGGTCGGGGTCGAACGTGCGCGTGAGGGTCAGGCACTCGTCGAGCAGTCCGTACGCCCGGGTGAAGACCTGCGACGCCGGCGTGTTCAGGAAGGCGGCGGACCGTTCGAGGACGGACACCGGAACCGTGACGCCGGTCAGATCCGGCTCGGTACCGTGCCGGTCGACGAGTACCAGGCTGAACGCGTGCGCGTCGCGGTAGTCGCGCACGAGTCTCTTGAGGATGTTGAGGTGGCCGTCGTTGGGGATCGTAAAGATCATTATCTTTCGACCGGGCATCGTCCCCCTCACTCCGCTCGACGACCGGACGTACGGCCAGGCCCCTGTCCTGTCGTCCCCCCCGTCATTATCGACTGCCCGGTGGCGCCGTGCGGCTCATTCGGCCGGCCTCTGGTGGCCGCGGCGTTAGCGTGAGGACGGTGAGCAGCACGACGGATCCGCCCTACCGCGACCCGACCCTGAGCGTCGAGGGACGCACCGACGACCTGCTGGCACGCATGACCCTGGAGGAGAAGGCGGGCCTGCTGTTCCACACCATGATCGTCATGGGCCCGGACGGCAGCCTGGCCCCGACCGACCCGGGCGCCGGGTTGCTCTCCGGCCAGGACATGGTCCTCGGCCTGAAGATGAACCACTTCAACCTCATCGGCTCCGCGCCGCCACGGCAGATGGCACGGTGGCACAACCGCCTTCAGGACCTCGCGGCGGGTACCCGCCTGGGCATCCCGGTCACACTCTCCACCGACCCCCGGCACGCCTGCTCGGACAACCCGAACACGGCGGTGATGGCCGGCCCCTTCTCGCAGTGGCCCGAGCCGCTCGGTCTGGCCGCGACCCGGGACGCCGCCCTGATCGAGCGGTTCGCCGACACCGTGCGGCAGGAGTATCTCGCCGTCGGGCTGCGGGTGGCGCTGCACCCCCAGGTGGATCTGGCCAGCGAGCCCCGGTGGCCGCGTGCCGTCGGTACGTTCGGCGCGGACGCCGACCTGGCGTGCGCGCTGGTTCGCGCGTACCTGCGCGGTCTGGGCGCCGCCGCGCTGGGGCCGGACGGCGTCGCCGCGATGACCAAACACTTCCCCGGCGGCGGGCCACAAGCCGGCGGCGAGGATCCACACTTCGCGCACGCCCGCGAGCAGGTCTACCCGGGAGGCCGGTTCGACGAGCACCTGGCGCCGTTCGCCGCCGCGGTGGCCGCCGGTACCTCGCAGATGATGCCGTACTACGGGATGCCGGTGGGAACCCCGCACGAGGAGGTCGGGTTCGGCTTCAACCGAAGCGTCATCACCGGCCTGCTGCGCGAGCGCCTGGGCTTCGACGGGATCGTGTGCACCGACTGGGGGGTGCTGACCGACGCGGAGTTCCAGGGGCAGGTGCGGCCGGCACGCGCCTGGGGCGTGGAACACCTGACCCCGCGCGAGCGCGCGCGCAAGGCCATCGAGGCCGGCGTCGACCAGTTCGGCGGCGAGGCGCGGCCCGACCTGGTCGTCGACCTGGTGCGCACCGGGCAGGTCAGCGAGGACCGGCTGGACACGTCGGTGCGCCGGCTGCTGCGGGAGAAGTTCCGGCTCGGCCTGTTCGACGATCCGTACGTCGACGAGGACCGCGCCGAAGAAACGGTCGGACGCGCGGACTTCCGGGCCGCCGGGTTGGCCGCCCAGCACGCCTCGGTCACGCTGCTGACCAACCCCGCCGGGGACAGCGCCGCACACCTGCCGCTGCGGCCGGGACTGCGGGTCTACTGCGAGAATCTGGTACCCGGCGAGCTTGCGCGCACCGCCACAGTGGTCACCGATCCGGCCCGGGCAGACGTGGCGATCCTGCGGCTGGCGGCGCCGTACGAGCAGCGCCCCGGACCGATCGAGTCCTACTTCCACGCCGGGCGGCTGGAGTTCCGCCCCGACGAACTGGACCGGATCCTCGCGATCACCGGCGCCGTGCCGTCCATTGTGGACGTGTACCTGGACCGGCCGGCGGTGCTCGCCCCGCTCGCCGGACACGCTGCCGCCCTGCTCGTCACGTTCGGCGTGAGCGACGGCGCTCTGGTCGACGCGCTGACCGGCCGGGCCGCGCCCGGTGGCCGGCTGCCCTTCGATCTGCCGGGCAGCGCCGGGGCGGTCGAGTCCGGCCGGCCGGACGTGCCCTTCGACGAGGCCGATCCGCTGTTCCGGTACGGCCACGGACTCGGCTGGTGAGCCGCCGGGTGCGCGCGAGTGCCCGGGCCCGGCTGGTCCGGTTCGCCGGGCGGGGTCAGCCGCGCCCGGCCAGACCGGTCGCCACCGGTTCGGCGTCGGGTACCGGCTCGACCCGCGCCGGCCGGAAGGTGGCCAGGACCGAGCCGGCCAGGACGAGCGCGAACCCGAGCCCGATGCCGAGCGTGAACCGCTCGCCGCCGACCAGGACGCCCAGCGCCACGGCGACGGCCGGATTCACGTACGTGATCACCGTCGCGCGGACCGGCCCGACCTCCGCGATGAGCTGGACGAACAGCAGGAACGCGGCCGCCGTGCAGAGCACCGCGAGCACCAGCACCGCGCCGACCACGTTCAGCCCCGGCCAGTGCCGGGGGCGCTGGACCACCGCCAGCGGCAGGTACACGAGGGCGGACAGCCCCAGCGACACTCCGGTCACGCCGGCGCCCTGCACCTCCGACAGGTACCGGGCCAGCACGTACGGACCGACCGCGTACCCGATCACCACGCCGGCCATCTCCAGCAACGCCACCGCGTCGCCGCCCCGCACATCGAGCCCGACCAGGGCGGCCACGCCGGCGAGCCCGACCAGCAGCCCGACGAGCCGCCGGCCACCCAGCCGTTCGGTGCCGCCGGCCCAGCCCAGCACCGCCCCGACCAGCGGTACGGCGGCGATCAGCAGCCCGGACAGCGAACTGCTCAGCCGCTGCTCGGCATGGGCCAGCAGCAGCCACGGGACGGCCACCTCGGCCGCGGTGAACACCATGACCGCGGGCCAGTGCCGCAGCAGCGGCCGGAGTTGACCGCGCGCACCGGCCAGCGGCAGCAACAACAACGCCCCGAGCGCGGTCCGCAGGAACACCAGCGCCGCGGGCGACAGCGAGCCGACCGCCACCTTGATCAACAGGTACGGTACGCCCCAGATGACGCCCATCGCGATGAACAGCAGCCAACCGCGCCGCGACATCCCTGCCCCCATCCATCCTCAGGTCAGGAGCGATTGTGCCTGCGGTCCTTGCGCCGGTCGAGCGGAAATTGGACGTGGTTGCCGTGGTTTCCTGCCACGGTGCGGTGATGGGCATCACGCCGGCGGGCGCATGGTCCCGGATCCGCCCGGCGAGTGCCACATCGCGAACCGGGCCGGCCGAGGTGCGGCATAGGAGCCGGTCGCCGGGGCATGGTGAACGGTGACCGGCGGGCTTTGCGCCCCCGATCACAGGCGACCCCTCGCTCAGCGTCCGGGAGACTCCACAGTGTTTACCGACGACCATCTCGCGTCGCTGACCCGCGAGGAGCGCGCGCGACTGGCACACCGCCTGGCCGAACTGGCCGCCGCGGAACAGGCCGGCACGGAACAGGCCGGCACGGGACAGGCCACCACAGAGCGCGCCGTCACGGCACAGGCAACCGCAGAGCGGGCCGGCGCGCACCCGGCCGGCGCGGAAGGAGCCGGCGCGGAACCGGCGGCGCCGCGGGCACAC
>JBDZVD010000180.1:0-9965 GCA_040255525.1 Micromonosporaceae bacterium
GCCCGGTATCGGCTCCCCAGTGGCAGTCCGCTGATCGCGCAGCTGCCTGCACCTCGTGTCGGTGGTCCACGCTCCGACCGCGCACGAAGCCGCCCGACATCCAATTGTCCTTACCGTGAATACTCGAAGTTGGACACGAATTACTACTGTGCCGCATAGAACCTGTAATTCCCGGGACATTTCCGCGTTTATTAGGTGTATGAAGGACCACCACACTACGGAAGGAGGACGGAGATCATGCCGATGCCTGTTGACGAACCCGGTGAGAGCGGGCCACGGGCCGCAATCCGCCGCTCGCTGGGAATGGCAGCGAGCGGCAAACCCTCTCACCCGCGTCGCCTGGCGATCGCCGGAGTGACGATCCTGCTCGTCGGCCTGATGGCCGTGCCAGCCATCGCCAGCCCGGGCGCCATCGCCAATCGTGTCTCGGGCGCTGCCCCGGCGGCTGGACAGATGGCGGGGAACGGTCCGGCCAGTGACGATTCCCAAGATACCGATGGCGAAAGCACCACTGCCGAACACCCCGAGAATCATGGCGCGGAGGTTTCCGCAGTAGCGCAGTCGACCCCAGCGGATGGGGAAACCCATGGGGAGCAGGTCCGGGCGGTGGCCCGCGATAACCATGGACATCAGGTGAATGACGACGCAACGGACCCGGCAGAGTCGAACGATGCGCCGGATAGCACCGAGAACGGCACGTCCGGTGATGAGGCTCCGAACGACGCGGAGGAGAATCACGGTCAGCAGGTCCGAGCCGTCGCGCAAGCCAACCATGGTGCGGCAGTCGCCGCCGTGGCGCAATCCAGCTCGGATGACGGGGCGAACCATGGGGAACAGGTGAAGGCCGTCGCCCGGGACAATCATGGCGCAGAGGTTGCCGGCGCGGCCAAATCGTCGTCGACCGGTGACGAGACCTCCGACGACGCGAGGAGTTCGGTTGCCCGGGACAATCATGGAGCGGAGGTCTCAGCCGCCGCTCAAGACGGTGGCGAACATCAGGCTGAGAAGACCGACACCGACGCCAACGACGATGACGGCAACAAGTAGCTGAGCCAACCTCCCGAGCATGGGGAAGGGATCCAGCGTCAGGACGAGCACGAACCGCGACTGCTGACGCAAAACCGACGGTGAAGCCCACGCTGCCACGACCAGGCACGGTACGGCAGTGTGGGCCGTCACCTCGGCTGGAACGGCAGCCGAACGCGTAGCCATGGTCCTCCCGGGTGACAGTGCTGCGTTTGGCCTGTTCTACGAGTGGCATCTCCACCGCGCCTCCCCCCAGCGTCACTCCCACCAACCCGGTTGCTACCTTCTCCTCGACAGGGACTGCCAGTGGTACGCGACGCTGGCCGGTCCGGGCGAGCAGTGTGATCGATAGGATAAGACCAGGCCACGCGATACGGTAAAAGTCGGCCACTCAGAACCCCCGCTCCGCTACGTTTGGGTCGGACAGACGCCAAACGAGCGGAGGGCAAGGAGTGTACAGAGTGGCCATACGAGACGATATCCGGTACTACGTGTTGGTGCAAGGGCATTCCCAGCGGGCGGCGGCGAAGCATTTCGGCATTGCTCGAGACACGGTAGCGCGGATGTTGGTTGAGTCGGCAGCCGAGCCCGAACGCCGGTACCAGCGGCGTAAGCCGAGGCCGGCACCCGTGCGGGTCCAGGTTCTGCCGCATCTCGAGCACTGGTTGGAGCAGAATGAGCAACTCAAGCAGACAGCTCCCAAGCAGCGCTGGACAGCGCACCGTATGCGGCTGGAACTACACGGCATGGGTATCGAGGTCGCGGAGTCCACGGTCCGGATGCTGGTGCTGCAACGCAAACAGGTGCGGTGGGAGACCTTCGTGCCACTCGCGTTCGGGCCGGGAGAGCGGCAGGCAGGGCTATCGGGCTGAAGAAGAGGCATTGTCTACGGTCCAAGGGCGGATTCGGTTTTCGGAGCAGATCCGCAGGCGCTAGAGGCTCGCACCCCCAAGGCCCAATACCATGAGTTCAGCGAGGACATCGTTGAGAACCAGTTAATCAAGACGGCCATCGCTCGGCTTGGGCGGCTGCATATCCGCTCGCCGGAGTCCCGCCGGCTCCTCCGTGAGTTCGATGCTCAGCTACAAGCGCCTCAGTCCATCCGGTTTTCAGAACGGCGCTCTCACCAGTTGTCAGTCTACACTATTGCGTCCGGTCTACCCGGGGGCATGTTGATCTATGCAAAAGGAGAAGCGGAGCCGACGCTGCACGCTATCGTTCACGTGGATAAAGTGCTCGAGGTTGTTGCGCTCGACTTAGCGGCCAAGCCCGACGCAATTCTGACCCAGATCGACCAGATCGCGCACCGGATTCGAACACTGAAGGTAACCGCTTGTGAGAGATTCAATTCCAACGCTTCACGCCAGTTGCTGCCGAGCCATGCTTGATGTATCAGGCACGAGTTACGGCTGCGGTTGACGATGAGGGATGACATGAATCCGGTGCCACCGAATATGGAGTGATGATCCAAGCCGGTAAGTTCATCAACGTCGATATCCGGTTCGATGAGTATATGCGCGGCAAGTGCTTGGAATGGAGGAGTTCTTGCTCCGATACTTGTGTCTGATACCGTGACAAAGAACGAGTATTAATGGATCTATATAGAACCAAGCCGGCCTCAGCCGAGTTTTTCGCGTCGCGACACGGAAATCAAAATCGATTCCTTAAATTGCCGGAGGTGTGGTTGTCAACACCCATCGCGCGGCCGGTCGCGCACGGTTACCTGTCCACACGTCCGGCGTGCTCCCCGCGTGTCCGCGGTGGTCCCCCCGCCCATTCCCGGATCTTCGCCGCCTCACCCCCGCATTTCACGAGTAACAAAGTACTCGCCCTATCGAGAGATTGACAGAGATTACTCGCTGTCCAGATAGGCCGCGAGGCGCTCCCAGGTTTGCGTGATCCCCTCGACCGCGCCCATCGCCACGACTTTCTGCAAGTCCTCGTCCGACGCAAACTGCGTGGTGCTCGTCACCGTCGTCTGACCGTCGCGTTCGGCGAACTCGGTCGTGATCAGCATCACGGGCATCCCCTCGACGATGTTCCCCTCCGGATCCGAGAAGGCATCGCTATAGACGAGCCGCGATGGTGGGGTCACCTCCTGGTAGGTCGTCTTGCCCCACGACTCCATGCCGTCCGGTCCGCGCATGACGTAGTGCCACACGCCACCCGGCGCCAGTTCGTGCGCGCGCGTCTCCGTCTGCCATCCCTCCGGCCCCCACCACTGCGCCAGTTCTTCTGACTCGGTGTAGGCACGGAAGATTTGCTCGCGCGGCGCGGCGAAAGCACGGCTTACCGTGATCGTCCGCGCGGCGGTGTCGGTGACGACGTTCGTCGGCCCAGCGGTCATGCGTTCACTCCTCCGGCTTCAATTGGCGCAAATAGGCGTCGAGTCGGTCGAAACGGGCGTCCCACAGTGCACGATAGGCCTCCACCCAGTCGGCAACCTCCTTCAGCGGCGCGGCATCGATTCGACAGGGGCGCCACTGTGCCTCGCGACCGCGCGTGATCAACCCAGCCCGCTCCAACACCTTGAGGTGCTTGGAGATAGCGGGGAGGCTGATCGCGAAGGGCGTGGCCAACTCTGTGACCGTCGCCTCCCCCTGAGCGAGCCGCGCCAGGATCGCACGCCGCGTCGGGTCGGCGAGGGCGGCGAAGACGACGTCGAGATGATCGGCCGATTCTGCTGCCTGCACCACACTAAACCTCTCGGTTAATTAACCCAACGGTACAATACAACGGTATCCCTCCGCTGTCAAGGACCGGTGCGCGAGGGAGAGGCGCGGTACGAGGCGAGCAGCCTGCGCCTAGCCACCAGTCACCCCGGGTGCTCAGCGGGATGGGCCTCCTCGACGCCGACGGCCCGCGTCATGCCAAAGAGAGGACAGTGCCCGCATGCCATCTCTGACATGAAGAAAACTCTTGACAGGACGCTTCTCCCCTGTCAGACTGTCGGGGCAGGTAGGTGCTCTACGCCATGCACGCCCAGCAACCTCGAGGCGACACGACCAGGGCGCACGGGAGGCCGGCTCCGGACGGACAGGTTCGTGCGCCTTCGATACCAGGTGCCGAAGGGCGGCGGCGTCTTTCGCTCTCATGGCGGTGCCACTTCATGGCGTGCCCTGGTGGACGGATTTGATGTCGATCAACCGCGTTCGCATAAGCCAGCTGGCTCGCGGCGCGATTGTGATTGATGCTGCCGATCTTCCAAGAATGGCCTTGACAACGCCAATGGCGATGGGCGGTCAAGCTCATCCTGCTGCCGCGTCATGGCCGCATCCTGTTTGGTGAAAAGCAATGGAGGCGCGTGTCATGGTGGCGATCGTCGCGGGCAACGGCCTGGGTCTGCTCAATACGTCACTGCATACTGTCGGCGCCGCAGGCGTACTTGGACAGCGTGTCCTCGGCCAGGGAAGCTACCGCGCCATCCTCAACGTGGTGAACGGCAACCTGGTCCTGCAAACGCAAGACGCGCAGCTCGCCGGTCGCGGAACGGATCTCTTTGCGCTGCGCACCTACAACTCGTTCGGCGCGCCGACCGATGGCGATCAGGATGGCTGGCGCTGGGGCTATGAGCAGACGGTGCGGTTCGAGGGACCGGGTGCGCCCGTGCAGCCCGGACCAGGTGCCACAGTGGTCCGCACCGATGGTTATGGCCACGAGACAACCTATACCTGGTTACCGCACGCGCGGCATATGTCGGCACCGAGGGCAGCGGCGCGCACGACGAGCTGAGATACGACGGTCCTGCGGCCGAGTGGGTGTGGACCGATGGCTCGACACGCGTGACGGAGCGGTATTCGGATTCCACCGCGTCGGATATGACCGGGCGGCTGGTCCGGCGTACTAATACCAGCAACAACAGCATCGCGTTGATGTATGACGACGGCCGCCTGACGCTGATCCGGGACACGGCCAGCAAGCAGGAGGTGCGGTTGACCTACGGCCTGTTCAATGGCCTGACCCGGCCGCAGCACCTCGACGCGCGCCCGCTCATCGACGATGCGAATGGGCATGCCACCGCGACGCTTGGCGACCCACATGGTGGAGTATGACTACGACAGCCAGGGTCGGCTGACGACCGTTACGAGGCATCTGACGCCGACTGAGGGCAGCCCTCCCGCTGGTCCGGGCTTCATCACGACCTTCAGCTACGACGATTCAAGCATGCGCATCGCGAGCGTGACCCAGAGCGACGGCACCAGCGTGTCCTTCACGTATGACGCCGTCGGAAGGGTGAGTGCCGTCAAGGATTACGGTGGCGCGCCCGGCGCACAATTGGCCCTCGCCTATGGCTCCCAGCCGAACAGCACCGCGATCACTGACGGTGATGGCCAGGCCTGGACGTATCGGCACGACGCGACGACGGGCCAGCTGACCGAGGTCCTGACGCCGCCGGTGGGAGGAACGGGGCTGTCCACCACGTTCCTGTACGACGCCCGCGGCAAACTGGCGGGCATCACGGACCCGAACAACAACGCCGTGACCTACGGCTATGACAATGGCGGAAACCTCGCGTTCGAGCGCGATGCGCTCGGCAACACGACGACGCGCACCTTCAGCCCGCTCAACCAGGTGCTGACAGAGACGCGCTACCGCACCGCCGATCCGGATGGTGCCGAGCCCGCCTGGGTGCCGCTGTCGCCTCTCGACATCGTCGCGAACACGCCGGTGAGCTACGTCGTGCCAGCGGCACGCTGCCAGTCGCTGACGTACAGCGTGGTGGGCGGCTTGCCGCCGGGACTGTCCTTCGATGCGGCCACGCGGACCATCACCGGAAGCTCCAGCGCCGTCGGCTTCTACACCATTCTTTTGCGTGCCGCGGATGCAAGTGGGAACTCGGCGGACAGGACGGTGTCGGTGCGGATCCGCACCGCGGCGACCATCGCCACCCAGCCAGCGGGAAGCGATCAGCCATCGGCCTGGCGACCCGCCGACACCAGCACGCTGCACAGCTACCCCTATTACGACGGACAAGGCCGCGTCGTCGGCGCCGTCGATGAGCAGCAGTTCCTGACCGAAACGGTCTACGATGACGCGCTGAACACGCAGCGAACGCTTCGCTATCTGGCGCCGGTCACGGTCGCACCGGGTGACAACCTGGCTCCATTGAAGAGCCGCGCGGGCGCATCCCGCCAGATATCGCTCGTTCAGTACGACGACTTCGGCCGGGTGCGCGAGGTCAGCGCGCTGGACGGCTCGACGGTGACTCGCAACGAGTACGACGAGGCGGGCCGCCTCACGCGCGTGGTGAGCGCTGCCAATACGAGTGAGCAGCGCGTCCGCTGCACCTTCTACAACGCCTTCGGCGACGTCACGGCGACGTTGGGCGGTGAGGGCAGTACCTGGCTGGGGCCGAAACCCTCGCCGCAGCGGGTCGACGAGGCGATCCGCGACTACGGCCTCCGCTATAAGTACGACACGCTGGGCCGCATGGTCCGCAGCGTCGATGCGAACGGCAACAGGATGCTCTTCTATTACAACCGCGAGAGCCGGCGGACTCATACCGTGCACGTCATCGGCCAGAGCGCGGACGACAGCCTGGCCGGCATGGATCAGTTGTTGGCGGATGGCGGCGGCCAATCCCTCCTAGGCATGTTTGCCGTCCTGGCCGATGCGAGCGTCGACCAACTCAGCGTCTTCGAATACAACCGCTGCGGCCGACTGGTGAAGCAGGTCGACGGCGAGAACGGCTTCACCGAGAACATCTACAACGCATACGGGGACCTGGCGGCCCAGGTACGCTCCACCCGGGACGGCCAAACCACCACGAAGCAGTTCGACTACGACTTGAACGGGCGTGTGGTGTCGCAGACCGACGATGTGGGCGGCATCAACGCAAACACCCGGACGAACTACGATGCTTTCGGCCGCGTGATTCGATCCGTCGACGGCGCGGGCCGAGCAAGCACGACGGCCTATCACGACAGCGGCCGCAGCATCGTGGTGACGGACCCGCTGCAGGGCACCACGCGCACCGAGTACGACGCGCTCAGCCGCGTATCCTGCCTGACCAATGCGCTCGGCCAACAGACCGACTATGCGTACGACGAGACGGCGCGCAGCGTGACGGCAACGACGGCCTCAAGCTGGCTGCAGCCCAACAGGGGCTGACACTGGCGACCGCGGTGCCTACCGGCGGCCTGGCTGGCGGAGGGCCGCAGCATCCCGTCGGCACCCGCCCGGCGCTGATCAAGAACCTCGCCCACACCCTGGGAACCAACGCCGTCTTCGTCCACCTGGCGCTGACCGCCCAGCGCCGTCGAGCCGCCGGCTGGGACGACGAATTGGTCGAGTGGCAAAACCGCACGGCTGCCTGCCGTCGGCATTTCCGTCCAGCCGGTTACGGAATCTACCGGTACCGTGGACGCCTCAACCGCTTCTCCCTGGACTACGGCCGCGGCATCATCAGCACTCGCGACTGCTTCAAGAAGTTCGCGACCTACTACGCCTATCGGGACAGTCGGCACGACGAGCCGGACCGCCTCGGCTTCCCGACGAACCTGCTCGTGACCACCAATCCTCGGGCCGAAGCGTGCATTCTTCGGATCGCAGTTGCGGCCGGAGCCGGGCGACTGCCAGCGCTCCCCGTCCTGGTCACCACCTGGGACCGCATCACCGCTGATCGTGACGGGCTCCTGGGACGAATCTGGCTGAAGCCCGGGAACGAGCCCGGGTGCCACTGGCTGGTCGCATCGAACCCGCGCCCACTTGTGGCGTGATCGGCGCGGGCCGCTGTATCGAATCGATCTCAGCTTGACCAGAAGGTGGTGATACCCGGGCGGTAGCTACGTGAATCGATCGACCAGGGCGCGAGCCTGGAGAAAGGAGCATCGGACAGCATGAAGTACGAATCTCATCGATCATTGCTCCTACGGATCCCTGAGGTGGCAGCGGAACTCCGCTTGGCGCGGTCATCCGTGTATGAACTGATCCAGGCCGGCGAGCTGCCGGTGGTGCGGATCGGCCGGGCGCTACGGATTCCACGTGCCGGACTCGAGGATTGGGTCGAGCGACAACGCCACGAGCAGTCCAAACGCTGAAACGCCGGCGCGACTGATGCACTGGATCCCGCCGAAGCACGATGTCTGGCATCCTTCACCGGATCTCGGGAAGCAGGAAATCATCCTTGGCGAGCCCCGGTGCGATTGCCAGTATCGGCCGCTGACCCGGCGGAGCCATAGCCACAAACGAATGATCCGATCGCCGACCATCGGGCGGGCCGCGATCCGTACGTTTCGCGGAGGGGGTTACGATGAAGACAATTCAAGCGCTTCATGAAGAGTGGGGATGGACGCGATTGGAGTTGGCCTATAAGCTCGGGGAGACACCAGCCACGGTCTTCAACTGGGAACGCGGCCGGTATGAGCCGAAAGCATCGCAGCCTCGGGCCCTCGTCCGTGTCTTTGACGTGAGCATGGCCGAGATCGACTTCGAGACGGTCTCAAAGGGAACAGATGACGCCTAGAGGAACGCCGGGCGAAGCTGGGAAGTCCCTCTGGTAGGTTCAAGACCGGGTGTCGGTAGTGTAGCAGACGAGGTCAGCGAGATGGGCAAGAAGCGGGGTCATGGAGAGGGCTCGATCTATGAGCGAACGGATGGGTTATGGTGCTCGCAGGTTGACCTGGGTTATGTGAATGGCAAGCGCCAGTACATTTATGGCAAGACCCGTCGCGAGGTAGCCGAGAAGCTGAAGGTTGCCCTTCGGGCGCAACAGCAAGGGCTTCCCGTGGCCTATGAGCGGCCAGACGGTTGCCCAGTTCCTCACCCGCTGGCTTGAGGACAGCGCCAAGCCGGCCATCCGCCCGAGCACCTATCGCAGTTATGAGCAGATGGTCCGCATCCACCTGATACCCGGCCTCGGTCGTCACCTGCTGGTGAAGCTCACCCCGCAGCATGTACAGGCGTACCTCAATACGAAGCTGCACGCGGGCCTCGCAGCGCGCACGGTGCAGTACCAGCACGCGATCTTACGGCGGGCATTGGGCCAGGCCGAACACTGGAAGCTGGTGCCCCACAACGTGGCCAAACTGGTCACTCCGCCACGCGTCGAACGGCCGGAGATCGTCCCCTGACGCCGGCGCAGGCGCGCCAGTTGCTCCACGCGGCCAAAGGCGAGCGGCTGGAGGCACGCTTCACCGTGGCACTCACCCTGGGGCTGCGCCAAGGGGAAACTCTGGGCCTGCGCTGGCAGGATGTAGACCTCGAAGCCGGAGATCTGCGCGTCCGGGTAGCCCTTCAGCGCGTCAAGGGAAAACTGCAACTGGTCGAACCGAAGACGCCAGGCAGCCGGCGGGCGCTCCCAGTGCCTCCGAGTGTGGTGCTGGCCCTGCGTGAGCATCGGCGGAACCAGCTTGAAGAGCGGTTAGCGGTCGGCCCGCTCTGGCAAGACTCCGGCCTCGTCTTCACCACCACCATCGGGACGCCACCGGATGCAACCAACGTCGTGCGACACTGCCGGGCCATCCTTGACCGTGCCGGCCTGCCCCGGATGCGCTACCACGACCTGCGGCACGCCTGCGCATCCTTGCTGCTGGCCCAAGGTGTCAAACTGCGGACCATCATGGAGATCCTGGGGCACAGCCAACTATCAACCACAGCAGAGGTCTACGCCCACGTGCTCCCTGCCCTGCAGGGGGATGCCGCGAACCGTATGGAGGCGCTCTTGACCGGCAGTTAGCGCGATTTGGCTGTAGTAATGGCTGTAGTCGACGGCAAAAGCCCCGGTCCGTGGTGACCGGGGCGTCGCACTTTCCTTGATTTGACGCGGAATTCGAGTGGCTGGGGAGCAGGGATTCGAACCCCAACTGGCTGATCCAGAGTCAGCTGTCCTACCGTTAGACGACTCCCCAATGCGGATTACCCATGCTGGACTGGCATGAATTTCGGCACTTAGTATAGCAAAGAGCGCGGCTGGCTTCAAACGCGCGTCTCGGCGAACC
>JBDZVD010000181.1:0-9912 GCA_040255525.1 Micromonosporaceae bacterium
AGCCCACCGGCACCGGTCAGCCGGGCCACCGCCTGGCCGCCGGGGCGGCGGTAGTCCTGCTCGATCCGGAACGTCTTGCCGGTGCCCCAGGCGAACCCGCAGGACACCTCGACCTCGTCGCCGCCGCGCAACTCGCGCAGGTAGCGCACCGTGACCTCGAGCGCCACCGGCCCCACCCCCTGCGCGATCAGCCCGGCCTGCGAGATGCCCGCCGCCCGCAGGCACTCCCATCGCGCGTGCTCCGCGTATTGCAGGTACACGGCCTGATTGAGGTGGCCCTGGGTGTCGAGCTCATACCCGCGCACGGTGATGCGCACCCGGAACGGTTCCGCCATGGCCGACAGCCTATTGCCCACCACCGACATCCCCGCCGGGGTCAGGTGTTCACCGCCCAGTCGTTGACGCCACCGGCTGCCGATGGCATAGATATGGCTGACACCGTCAACCTTCGCTCCCCCGAGGGGACCGTCGTGGCAGCAGCGGGTCCGAGCGGCATCCGGTTCACGGCGGCGGCGCTCGGCGCCGTCGCCGCCCTGGTCGGCAGCGCCGCGCTCGCGCCACCGGCGGACGCCGCGGCGCCCAAGGCCACCACAGCACCCGCTGCGCGCATCGCGTCCGCGCTGCCGGGCGACAACCTGCCGTTCGCGTCGGCGGTCTTCCGGGCCACCCACAACAGCTACTCGGGCAACCTGGACGGCGCCAAGGGCTCGATCGTCAGCCAGCTCGACAGCGGGGTGCGGTTCATCGAGTTCGACATCCACGACAACGGGTACGCGACCAACCACGACTACTCGATCGGTCACGACGCACCCGGCGACCTGGTGGACCACAGCGGCGGCAACCCCGCGTCCGACCTGCTGCGCGACTGGCTGGGCGTCGTGTCGGCCTGGTCGGCGGCGCACCCCACGGCGGCCCCGCTGCTGGTCATGCTCGACCTCAAGGACGACCTGACGGACAACACCTCGTTCGCGGCCGGCAACCTGGCCGCGCTGAACCAGGAGCTGACCGGCGCGTTCGGGTCGCGGCTGCTGCTGGCCGGGGACGTGCCGTCGGCGCTGGGCACGATCGGCGCGCTACGCGGCCGGGTGCTGACCCTGCTGTCCGGCGACGCCGGCACGCGCACCGCGTACAAGCAGGACGGCGGGTACCACCCGGCGGTGGCCATCAACGCGAACGGCCAGGTGGTCGAGGTGCACGATTCCGGTTCCGGGGCGCTCTGGTACTGGACCGGCAGGTACGGCGCCGACGGCCGGATCACCTGGCTGCGGCACGGCCGGTACGACACCGGAGTAACCCCGGCGGTCGCGCTGGGTGACAGCGGGCAGCTCGTCGAGGTGCACAAGTCGCCCAGCGCCGACACCCTCTGGTACCACGTGGGCCAGCTGGGCGCCGACGGCGAGATCACCTGGACGCCGAGCAGGCAGTACGACAACGGTGTGACCCCGACGGTCAGCTTCGTCAACGGCAGCGCCACGGCCGTACACGAGATCCACCGCAGCCAGTCGAACAGCCAGAACTGGGACTGGGACGGCACGCTGAACCCCGGCACGCTCACCGTCGGCTGGAACACCGCGACCCACGGCAGGACCTCGGACCCCCTGTACGCCAAGGCGGTCGCGACCCGGGGCACCGAGCGGGTATCGGTGTTCACCGGTGCCGACGGCGCCGCGCCCAGGCAGACCCTGCACTACGCGACCGACCGGGTCGGCTCCGATCGCGTCCGGTACCCGCAGGACGCGTTCGACGAGTACCAGGACGGCGACGCCGCCGCACTGGCCGAGGGGGCGCTGTTCTCCGCGGCGCCGGCCACCCACACCGGGTTCATCACCTCCTCCCGGCTCGCCGGCCACATCGTGCGCGGCTGGGACTTCGACGGCCCGGGCGACGCGACGAACCCGCTGGCCAACTACCCGGCGACGAACTACCCGGCCGCCGCCTGGTACGTGAGCATGGTGACGCAGGCCGGCGCGGTCAGCTGAGCGGCGCGCCCGAACGCCCGGGCAACGCCCGGTGCCCAGCCCGCGAGGGCTCCGTGTACCTGCGAAAACTCCGGCCCGCTCACCGAGCGGACCGGGCCGGACGCGGGTAGCGTCCGAACTGACCGGAAGGCGGCCGAAACGCCCACCGGCCGGTGATCCAGCCGATCCGTCGCACCCGTCGCACCGGTGGTGAGGACATGACCACGTTCACCGTCTGGGCTCCCGAAGCCGACCGGGTGCGACTGCTCGCGGCCGGCGCCCAGCGCGCGATGACCAGGCAGGACGACGGCTGGTGGTCGGTACAGGTGCCGGAGGCCGGCCCGGGCACCGACTACGCGTACCTGCTGGACGACGACGACACCCCGCTGCCGGATCCACGGTCGCGCCACCAGCCGGACGGCGTCCACGGGCCCAGCCGGGTCTACGATCACGCCGCCTTCGACTGGGCCGACCAGGCGTGGACCGGACGCCAGCTGCCCGGCGCGGTGCTCTACGAGTTGCACATCGGCACGTTCACCGCGGAGGGCACGTTCGACGCCGCGATCGGCCGGCTCGACCACCTCGTCGAACTGGGCGTCGACCTGGTCGAGTTGCTGCCGGTCAACGCGTTCAACGGCGAGCACAACTGGGGGTACGACGGTGTCTGCTGGTACGCGCCGCACGAGCCGTACGGCGGGCCGGACGGCCTCAAGCGCCTGGTCGACGCGTGCCACCGTCGCGGTCTGGGGGTGGTGCTCGACGTCGTGTACAACCATTTCGGCCCGTCCGGGGCCTACGCACCACGGTTCGCGCCGTACCTGACGCAGGTCACCAACGCCTGGGGGCGCTCGGTCAACCTGGACGGCCCGCGCTCCGACGAGGTGCGCCGGTACATCATCGACAGCGCGCTGATGTGGCTGCGCGAGTACCACGTGGACGGGCTGCGGCTGGACGCGGTGCACGCGCTGGCCGACCACCGCGGGACGCACCTGCTGGAGGAGTTGGCCGCCGCGGTCGAGGCGCTGTCGGCGCACCTGGGCCGGCCGCTGTCGCTGATCGCCGAGTCCGACCTCAACGACCCGCGCCTGGTCACGCCGCGCGAGGCTCACGGTTACGGACTGCACGCGCAGTGGAACGACGACGTGCACCACGCGCTGCACGCGCTGGTCACCGGTGAGCGGCAAGGCTACTACGCCGACTTCGGCTCCCTGGGGTGCCTGTCCGACGTACTGCGCAGTGCCTTCTTCCACGCCGGCACCTGGTCGGAGTTCCGCGGCCGCACCCACGGCCGGCCGGTCGACCCGCACCTGATGCCGGGCCACCGCTTCGTGGCGTACCTGCAGAACCATGACCAGATCGGCAACCGCGCGGCCGGCGACCGCATCGGCGCGCTGGTACCCGACTCGCTGCTGCGCATCGGCGCCACCCTGCTGCTGACCGGCCCGTTCACGCCGATGCTGTTCATGGGCGAGGAGTGGGCCGCCTCGACGCCGTGGCAGTTCTTCACCAGCCATCCAGAACCGGACCTGGCCGCGGCCGTGGCGCGCGGCCGGCGGCGCGAGTTCGCCATGCACGGATGGGCCGACGTCGACGTTCCCGACCCGCAGGACCCGGCGACGTTCACCCGCTCGAAGCTCGACTGGGCGGAGCTGGACCGGCCGGGGCACCGCGAGATGCTGGACTTCTACCGCCGGCTGATCGCGTTGCGCAAGGCGTGGCCGGACCTGTCCGATCCCCGGTTGGACCGGGTCGGGGTCCACCACGGCGACCGGTACCTGACGGTCCACCGCGGCAGCTGTGTGGTGATGGCCAACCTCGCCGACCAGAGCCGCCGGATCGGCCTCGATGAGTGGCCGCGGGAAGTGCTGCTGGCGACCGACCCGGGACTGGTGCTGATCCGCAGCGCGGTCGAGCTGCCGCCGCGGTCGGCCGCCGTGATCCGCTGCTGAGCGTCCCGCGCCCACGCGCGGCGGTCCATCCGGCACCGGTACGCCGGTCCATCGACCGGCATCCGGACCCGCCGAGGCGCGCCCCGCTCCGGACCGACCAGCTCGCGGCAACCACGCGGGCCGCCTGCGCCCGCCGGGTAAGCGCCACGCCGCCGGGTAAGCGCCACGGCGCCCCGCATGGCTGCACCACCGGAACGAGGCGCCGCCTGAACCCTGTGTCCTGAGTTACGGAACCTGCCGGCCCCGGTCGCCGCCGGTCCGGGGCCGTGCGACGATTGGTTGATCTTCGCCCCCGGGGTGATCGCGACGTGCCGGAGACGAGTGAGGCGACCGAGAGCATGTACGAGGGCCTGGCCCCACTGACCGACTACGGACTGTGGGCTCGCAGCAGTGGGTTGGAAATCGTATTGTTCATCACCGGTGCCGTGCTGCTGACCCGGTTTGTCACCTGGTTGAGCAGGCACATCACCGGTCGCATCGACACCGAGGCGAACGGTGACACCGCGGTGGCCGAAGACGCCAAGCACCGCCACGCCGTGATCCAGGTGGTCGCCTGGGCCTTCCTGGTACTCGTCTACTCCATCACCGCCGTTCTGGTGGTGGAGCGGCTGGACATCCCGCTCAGCGGCATCGTGGCACCCGCGACCGTACTCGGCGTGGCGCTCGGGTTCGGCGCCCAGCGCATCGTGCAGGACCTGCTCGCCGGGTTCTTCGTGGTGACCGAACGGCAGTACGGCTTCGGTGATCTGGTACGCCTCAACGTCCCCGGCACGATCACCCCGCTCACCGGCACTGTCGAAGAGGTCACGCTGCGCATGACCCGGATACGCACGGCGAACGGCGAGGTGGTCACCACACCGAACGGGCAGATCATCCAGGTGGTCAACCTGTCCCGGGACTGGGCCCGCGCGGTGGTCGACGTGCCGATCCCGGCCACCGCCGACGTGACCCGGGTCAGCGCCCTGCTGGTGGACGTCGGCAACGAGATGTACCGCGAGGACGAGCGGCACAACCTGCTGCTGGACCCGCCGACCGTGATGGGCGTGGAGAGCCTGGACATCGACCAGCTGAAGATCCGGGTGGTCGCCCGTACCCTGCCCGGGAGGCAGTTCGACATCGGCCGGGCGCTGCGCGCCCGGATCACCAGCGCGCTGCGCCGCGAGGGCATCAACGTGCCGGCCGACGTCAATACCGTACCGGCGACGAGTGCGTCATGAGCCGCTGGAAGGTGCGCAGGTCGACGGTCGCGCTGGTGCTGTTCTTCCTGCTGACGCTCGCCACCTACCTGCTCGTACGCCCGGGACCGCCGAGGGCGGCGTACCAGCGGCCCGGGCCGGCTCACGTCGTACCGCCGCCCCGCCCGGCCCCGCCCACCGACCGTCCGGCGGCGCCGGGCACGCCACCGCCGACGCTGTCGCCAGCGCCGTCCCGGAGCCCGTCGTCGCGGTCGACGCCGTCGCCGCCGGGGACGCCACCCCCGAGCGGGCCGACGGCCTCGCCGAGCGCGCCGGCCTCGCCGACCACGACCGGGTCGCCGTCATCGCCGCCCCAGGTGCAGCCGAGCGCGAACTGAGGAGCGACTGGCCTCCGGGCTCCGGTACAGCCGCCGGCGGTGCGGGACGGCTACCGGGCCAGCGCCGCGAGGACGGCGTTCGCCATGCCCTGCTCCCCGGCCGCGTTGGGGTGGAACGGGGCGGCCGCCGTGCCCGGTATCAGCCCCTCGGTCCACCGCGTGCCGCTGCCCTTGCAGGAGTCGTGGCCGATGGAGGGCGTGTACACGTCGACGTAGGTCGCGCCGTTTCCGGCCGCCGTGCTGGCCAGCATCGAGTTCAGCGACTTCTCGATGCCGCGCAGGTAGGGCACGTCGCCGTAGGCGATCGGGACGACCGGCCAGCAACCCAGGCCACTGTCGGGCAGGATCGCGGTGTACCCGACGACCAGCACCCGCGCGTCCGGCGCCGCCGCGTGGATCGCGCGCAGCACCGCGGCCACCCTGGGTGCCGCCGCGTTGACCCGGGCGAGCAGTTGGTCGGTGCCGCCCGCGGTGTACTCCTTCTCGCACGGGCTGCCCAGCGGGCTGGACAGGCTGTCCTCGGCGCAGGTCTCGATGATGCCGCTGAAGCCGATGTCGTTGCCGCCGATACCGACGCTGACCAGTGCCGTAGCGGCGGTGACGGCGCTGATCTGGGCCGGTACGGCCTGGCCGAGTTCACCGGTACCGGCGCTCAGGATGTCGCTCGTGGTCGCCCCGCCGCAGCTGACGTCCGTGAAGGACGAGGAGTGGATCGACGCGGTCACCAGCGACGGGTAGTTGTGATTGGAGCGGGTGCAGTTCAGGTCCACCTGGCTGGGGATGAGCGGACCGGAGGTGTACGAGTCGCCGAGCGCCACGTACCGGCCGGTGGGTGCCGCCGCGTCGGCGGGCACCGCGATGACGAGGCTCGCGGCGACCGCGGCGGTGGCCGCGAGCAACCAGCGAGCGGTGCGGCCACTGATGGCCCTCCAGTTTTCCATGGCGCTCCCGGGGACAAGGGGATCGATGATGATCAATTCTTAGCCGCCCCGGCGGTCGGTGTCAATGGACCGGCACCCGCCCAGAAACCCGCGCGATCCGGCCGGACCCCCGCCCGGCGAGCCTTGCCTGCCCGGCCGCGCCGGCCGTCGCCGCGGCGCGCCCGTTGCCGGCGCCGGAAGACGGAGCGCCGGGCAGGATGGGGCGACCGTGAGGCGGCCTTGACTCTCACACGGTGTCAGGCCCGACCGTAGGACACATCATGTTCACCATCGGAGACTTCGCCAAGCTCGGCCGGGTATCGGTCCGGATGCTGCGCCACTACGACGCGATCGGGCTGCTGACCCCCGCCGCCATCGATCGGGCCAGCGGCTACCGGTACTACACCGCCGGGCAGTTGGGCCGGCTCAACCGGGTCATCGCCCTGAAGGATCTGGGCTTCACGCTGTACCAGGTCCGCGCGATCCTCGACGACGAGATCGGTGCCGCCGAGCTTCGCGGGATGCTGCGCCTGCGGCGCGCCCAGTTGGAGGCCCAACTCAGCGCGGACGCGCTCAGGCTCGCCGGCGTGGAGACGAGACTCCGGATGATCGAGACGGAGGGACACATGGACACCGAGGATGTCGTACTCAAGCCGGTCGCCGGGGTCCGCGTCGCGGAGCTGGTCGGCACCGCCGACGGGTACGGACCCGAACACATCGGGCCGGTCATCGGGCCGATGTACCCGCGGCTGCACCGGCGCCTGGAGGCGGCCGGCGTAACCCCGGCCGGCCCGGCGATCGCCTACTACGTACCGGAGGGCGAGGCGGTCGGGGTCCACGCCGGGATCCCGGTCGCGACTGGCCCGGACGCCGCGCACGACTTCGCGGTCGTCGACCTGCCGGCCGTGCCGGCCGCGGCGACCATCGTCCACCATGGACACATGGACGGCGTGATGGGCAGCCTCCAGACGCTGGCCCGCTGGATCGAGGACAACGGGTACCGTCCGGTCGGGTGCCACCGGGAGGTGTACCTGAACTACTACCCGGAACGGCCGGAGGAGGGCGTGACCGAGCTGCAGGTCGCGGTCGTGAAGGGCTGACCGGCCGCCGTTGCCGCGGAAGGGCCGCCGTGCTCAGGTGCGCGCGGCGGCCCGTCCGCGTCCGGTCGACTGCCGCGGTGCGGGGAGGACGGGCAGCCCCGGGATCAACGCCGACGCGTGACCGGGAGCGGGTACCCGGTCGAGGACGGCCAGCGTCTGCCTCGCCTGCGGTACCTCGATCCAGCTGATGTCGAGCTTGAAGGCGTCGGCGGCGGCCCGGACCGCCAGCGGCAGCGCCCGGTTGCGGCGATGGGCGGTCAGCGTGTCCAGCGCCTCGACGGTGAGCCGTCCCGCGGTGTGCGCCCAGACCCGGCCCCACCCCAGGCCGGTGCGCCGCTCGGCGCGGGCCACCCGGACCCCGCCGCCGTGCTCCCCCGGCCCGGTGCAGATCAGCCGTCCGCCCCCGGCCAGCAGCCCGGCCAACCGCAGCGTGGTGATCGCCGGGCGGGGCTGGGTGTGCACCACGTTCACCGCGACGACCAGGTCGACGCTGGCGTGCAGCCCGGACAGGTCCTCGATGTCGTCGCCCAGCCAGGTCACCGTCGCCCGGCCGGTGGAACGCGGGCTGACCGGATGGCTCGGGTCCCACCGCTTGAGGCGCGACGCCGCGGGACCCACCGTCGCGCCCGATGACGGCTGCCGCCCCAGCGCCACCACCCGGTGCCCGGCTTCGACGAGCGCGGTCGCCAGAGTGGGCCGCGCCGCCCCGGCCAGAAGCACCAGCCGGCCCGGCGCACCGGCCAGCTCGACGATCGTCTCGGCCAGCCGCGCGCTCAGCGGCTCGGTCCACAACCGGTCGTACAGCGGCGCAGACGCCGCCCACCAACGCTGGTCGAAACGCTTCGCTTCCTGCCGCGACGCAGCCGGCCAAGCCCCCGAGTGCCCCATGCCGACAAGTGTGGCGGCCGGTGGCCGGCGCGGCATGACCCCCGATCGGGGTCACGCCGACGGATCGCTCGGGATACACGCTGTGACGGGCGCCGCGATGCCCGCGGGCGTACTGTCGGGTTCGCGACCCCGGGTCGGCGCGGTCAGCCGGGCGTCCGGCTCCCGGCCCGCTCCGGCTGGTCGATGCGGACGCTGGCCTGGACCCACAGCCGGTCACCGTCCCGGAACGACTCCACCTCGGGGGCTCCGTCGCCGGACTCCGGCGCGATCACCTCGGTGATGGCGTCGGGGTCCCACTCGGTGTCCGCCACGACGCTGACCGCCACCAGGCCGCCGCCCACCGTCACGGTGATCCGCGCCGCGCCACGGGCGGCCGCCAGCACCGCGATCGGCGCCTCGGTCAGCGCGCGGCGCACCGCCACCGGCAGCGGGGGCACCTGTCCCGCGATGACCAGGTCGACGATGACGCCCTTGCGTTCGGCGATGTCGGCGCAGGCGCGAAGCTCGTGCACCAGTGGATCGGAGATGTCGTCGGTCTCCACGACCAGGCGGCGCAGCCGGGCGGCCTCCGCCGCGCAGCGGTGCCGCAGGCGCACGTCCGCCGGGTCGGCGCCGTAACCCAGCTCGGCCAGGACGTCGGCGGCTCCCTTGCGGAGCACCTCGTAACGCTGCCGCCGGGCCAGGTGCAGTTCCTCGGCCGCGGCGCGGCGGGTCGCGGTTGCCGCCTGCGCCGCCGAGGCCCGGGCGGACCATTCCGCGGCGGTACGCAGCGCCCGTACCGCGCCGGACAGCCCCAACTGGAGCGCGACGGTACCCACGACGATCATCAGCCACCGCGACACACCCACCCGGCCGAACTCCGCATCGGGCACCAGCACGACGAGCGTCACCGCGGCGTTGACCGCGAGGAACAGCGCCATTCCCAGGATCGACCGGCGCCAGAACACGATGAGCGCGAGCCAGCCCACCGCACCCCAGGCCCAGTTCGACTGGGTGAGCATGCGGCCGGGACTGGACACGTCGACCGCCAGCGAATCGGCCAGCAGGAGGCCCAGCACCAGCCCGGACAGCGGCAGCCGGCCGTCGCGGCGCAGCAGGTACCAGCCGCACGCCCCGGTCAGTGCCGCGAAAACCAGCCAGCAGGCGGCGACCAGGACCGGCCACCGGTACGCCGACCAGGTGGTCAGCGTGGACGGCAGGTCGTTGCCGAGGTGCCAGATCACCACGATCACCACGACGGCGATCGCGGTGCCGCGGGTGTACCCGCGCTCGACGAGTTCGGCGGGCTCGTCAGCCATCGGGGCCGCCCGCACCGCTGCCGGCGGCGCTCATGCCACCGCCGGCCCTGCCACCGCCGGACACGCCGCCGCCGGCCGTGGCGGTGGCACCCGCCCCGGCGGCCGGCCAGGTGAGGGTGATCCGGGTGCCCTGCCCCGGAGACGAGTCCACGCCGGCCTGTCCACCCACCGCCCGCATCCGGCCGCGGATCGCCTCCCGCAGCCCGTACCGGTGCGCCGGTACCCG
>JBDZVD010000045.1:0-36549 GCA_040255525.1 Micromonosporaceae bacterium
GGTGCCGTCGTCCCGTCGTGGTCGTGGCAGCCGTCGGGCTGCCGTGCCGCGCCCGCCCTCAGGCCGGCGGGCGCGGCGGGTGCGCTCCCAGAACGGGGTCCGGGGCGTTACCTAGGTGCACCTCCAGTTCGTCCGCACTGGGCGTGCGGGGCCGGCGCGCGGTCGGCCGGTCGAGGTAGAACAGCGCCGTGGACGCGATGTCGTCACGCAGCGGCAGGTACCGCCAGCCGGACCGCCAGCCGAGCGCCTGGATGTCGACCCGCAGCCGCTGCGCGAAGTGGATCGGATCGGCGACGTGCCAGCGGTACATCCCGAAGCGCTGTTGGCTGACGTACAGGCCGTCGGGCCGGATCACCTGGGGCATGCCGAGGTACGGCGTGGAGAACTCGGTGTAGCCGCGGCCGGGTACGTCGAAGTTCCACGCCCCACCGAAGTAGTCCTCGGTGCCCGTGCCGCAGATCGTCGGGTACTGCTCGTCGTCGTCCAGGTAGAACTTGATCTCCCCCTCGCCCCACCACCCGTTGCTGTTGACCCCCCAGGCCAGGTACGTGCCCACGTACTGGCCGCGACCCTCCACGCCCTCGACGATCGTGTGCGGTGTCAGGTACTCCAGCGGATTGCTGCGCCGCCACTGCGCGTGCAGGTACCCGAGGCCGGAGTAGTCGCCGCCGATCTCGTACGTGATCTGGTAATACACGCGGACGTCGACGGTGGACAGGTTCGTAAGCGTCAGGCGGGCTCCGTCGCGGAACGGCATCGGCCAGTAGGAGTTGAAGCCGCCGTGCGGGTTCGCGGCGATGGTCTGCGAGTTGACCTGCGCGAATTCGCCCCAGCCGGAACAGAAGAAGTCACCGTAGGGCACCTCGATGGCGGGCTGTTCGGCGCCGTCCCAGTACGCCCGCAGCAGCAGCGTGCGCCAGTTGTCCTTGTGCGTGGTGATCCAGAAGTGGGTGATCTGGCCGGCTCCGGGAATCGTCGCCAGATCGAAGGTGGCGCCCGCGGGGATGTCGACGCTCGGCGAGATCTTCCAGCCGGGGCCCAGGTCGCGGGCGCAGGCCGCCCCCGTTCCCTCCGTCGCCCGCCCGCCGCCACCGGGGGATCCGTCGAAGTTTTCCGGGCTGATCGACCGGGTTTGCACCGTCCGCAGCCGTGCGATCGAACTGAGCCGGGCGTCCGCCATTTGGGTCTCCACCGCGTCGTCGGCCGCGGACGGGGCGCTTCGCGGGCGCGGGAGCCGCGCCCGCGGGGCCGGGTCCGTGTAATCGATTTCATTAAGGTAGAGTGACTCTGCGGTCGTGTCAATCGCCCGCAGTGCCGTGCAGGTGGAGCCCTGAGGAAGCGATGGCAACGATCTACGAGGTCGCGTCGATGGCCGGTGTCTCGCCCGCCACCGTCTCGCGAGTGTTCAACGGCCAGAACGTCTCCGCGGACAAGGCCAGGCGCGTCCGCAAGGCGGCCAAGGCCCTCTCGTTCACCCCCAGCCGGGTGGCGCGCACCCTGCGGATGCGCAGTTCCCAGGCGATCGCGCTGATCATCCCGGACATCGAGAACCCGTTCTTCACCTCGATGGCGCGGGGCGTCGAGGATGTCGCGCAGGCGGCCGGCTACTCGGTCGTGCTGTGCAATTCGGACGAGGACCATGCCAAGGAGGCCCGCTACCTCGAGATCGCGGTCGGCGCCGACATGGCCGGGGTCATCCTCGCCGCAGCCGGGGACAACAGCGACGTGAGCGGTCTGATCGACCGCAACCGTCCGGTGGTGGCCGTCGACCGCAGCCCGCACGGGTTCGACATCGACGCCGTGCGGGTGGACAACCGGGCCGGTGGCCGGGAGGCCACGAAGGCGTTGCTGGAGCAGGGCTTCACCCGGATCGCGTGCATCACCGGCCCCGGCGACGTGGAGACGGCGACCGAACGCGCGGACGGTTGGCGGGACGCGGTGCGTGCCGCCGGCGGGGTCGACGAGCAGTACCTGAAGTTCGCCGACTTCCGGGTGGACGGTGGGCACAAGGCGATGCGCGACCTGCTCGACATGCGGCGGCCGCCCGACGCGGTGTTCGTGGCCAACAACCTCATGGGCGTCGGCGCGCTGCAGGTCTGCTCGCAGCGTGGCGTCATGCCGCCCGCGGTCGGGATGGCGGTCTTCGGCGACCTGCCGTTCGCGGTGATGGCACCGATGGCCATCACCGTCATTCCGTTGCCGGCACGGCATCTGGGCGTCACGGCCGCGAAGTTGTTGCTGGACCGGATCAACGGCGACGACCAGCCGGCCCGCACCGTGGTCCTGCGCAACCACGCCAGCTGACGCGCGGGCGCCCGCACCGCACCGTCGAGGGCGGTTGACGGTGAAATCGATTTCTGGAATGGTGTGGCCCATGCTGAGCCACGCCGTCATCGGTGTCGACATCGGTACCTCCAGCAGCAAAGGCGTGCTCGTCAGCGACCAGGGCGCGATCCTCGCCACCGCGACGCGCGAACACGACGTCCACCGGCCCGCGCCGGGACAGGTGGAGATGGACGCGCGCGTGTGGTGGGACGAGGCCGTCGCGCTGATCCGGGAACTGCTCGGCGGGCCCGGGGCGCCGCCGGCCAGGGCCGTCGGCGCGATCGGGGTCAGCGGCATGGGACCGTGCGTCCTGGTGACCGACGCCGCCGGCCAGCCGCTGCGTCCGGCGATCCTGTACGGGGTCGACACCCGGGCGACCGCGCAGATCGCCACGCTCACCGCACGGCTCGGCGGGGCCGACGCCATCCGGCGGCGTTGCGGGTCGTCGCTGTCCACTCAGGCCGCGGGGCCCAAGCTCGCCTGGCTCGCCGACCACGAACCCGACATCTGGAGCCGGGCGCGCCGGTTCTTCCAGCCCAGTTCCTGGCTCGGCTGGCGGCTCACCGGCGCCTACTACCTGGACCACCAGTCCTCCAGCCAGTGCACTCCGCTCTACGACATCCACGACCAGCGGTGGTATTGGCCATGGGCCGGCGCGATCGCCGGCGACCTGGAACTGCCGCCTCTGGTGTGGCCCGGCGACGTCATCGGCCGGGTGACCGCGGCGGCCGCCGCCCAGACCGGTCTGGCGGCCGGAATCCCGGTGATCGCCGGCACGATCGACGCCTGGTCGGAGGCCCTGAGCGTGGGCGCGCACGGGGCCGGCGACCTGATGCTCATGTACGGCACCACGATGTTCCTGATCAACACGGTGGCCCGGCCGCTGACCTCGCCGACCCTGTGGGGCACGGTCGGCGCCCTGCCCGGTACCCGCAATCTGGCCGGCGGAATGGCCGCCTCCGGCGCCGTCACCACCTGGCTCGCGGACCTGTTCGGCTCGCGCGACTATCCGCGGTTGCTCGGCCTGGCGGACGCGTCCGGGCCGGGTGCGCGCGGCCTGGTGATGCTGCCGTACTTCGCGGGCGAGCGCACGCCGGTCGCGGACCCGGACGCCCGCGGGGTGATCGCCGGCCTGACCCTGAGCCACAGCCGGGGCGACCTCTACCGCGCCGCGCTGGAGGCGACCGCCTTCGGGGTACGGCACAACGTCGAGACGATCCGCGCGGCGGGCGGGGCGATCACGCGGGTCGTCGCCGTCGGTGGGGGAACGCGGGGCAACCTGTGGACCCAGATCGTCAGCGACGTCACCGGATTGCCACAGCAGATTCCGAGCAAGACGGTGGGCGCCAGTCTGGGCGCGGCCTATCTGGCCGCGTCGGCGCTCGGACCGGTCGACATCGCCGCGTGGAACCCGGTCGCGACCACCTGCCTTCCCCGCCCCGAGCTGGCGGCCGCCTACGACAGGCTCTACCGGGCCTACCGGAAGCTGTATCCGGCCACCGCCGAGATCGTGCACGGCCTGGCCGGATACCAGCGCGAGCGCGCCGGGCGCGCGGATGCCGTCGCGGCGGGCGGTGCGCGGTGACCACGCGCGTGCTCGGTCCGGACGCCACCGTGGCCGCGTTCCCGCTCGGCGGTATCGGTACCGGCAACGTCTCCGTGGGCGCCCGCGGCGACCTGCGCGACTGGGAGCTGGCGAACCGGCCGGACAAGGGCGCGCGGCTGCCGTTCACGTTCTTCGCGATCCACGGCGCGCGGCAGGGCACCGAGCCGGTGACCAAGGTGCTGGAGTCGCGGCTGCCCGGACCGCACGAGGGCGACCAGGGGTACGACGCGGGCCGGCTGGCCGGCCTGCCCCGGCTGGACGGCAGCCGCATGCGCGGCGAGTACCCGCTGCTGCGCATCGACTTCGACGACGCGCAGTTGGGCGTCGGTGTGAGGCTGACCGCGTTCACCCCGTTCGTACCCCTGGACGCCGACGCCTCCGGCATTCCCGGCGCGGTACTGCGCTACCGGGTCACCAACCCCGGCACGGTGCCGGTCGACGTGACCATCGCCGGATCGCTGGCCAACCCGGTCGGCATCACCGGCCGCGACGTCTTCCACTTCCCGACCTACCACGGCCGGCCGAGCAACTCCTGGTGCGAGGAGCGCGGCCTGCGCGGCATCCGGTTCGGCACCGACCTGCCACCCGATGACCTTCGGTTCGGCACCGTGGCGCTGGCCACGACCGACCCGGCGACCACGGCGAAACCCAGCTGGCTGGCCGGATTCTGGCAGGACGGCGTGCAGGTGTTCTGGGACGACCTGCGTACCGACGGGCGGCTGGAGGCGGAGACGCAGTTCAGCCTGGACGCCCCGCCGTACCCGGACTGGTTCACCAGGCTGCGCGTCGGCTCGCTCGCCATCACCCACCGCATCGAACCGGGCCACAGCCAGGCGTTCGAATTCATTCTGGCTTGGCACTTCCCGAACCGGCCCCGGGCCTGGCAGGGCAACATCAACCTGGACAACACGAACGCGGACCAGGTGGTGCGCAACCACTACGCCGCCCGGTTCGCCGACGCCTGGGCCGTCGCCCGTCACCTGACCGGAAACCTCTCCGACCTGGAGCGGCAGACCCGCGCGTTCCACGCGGCGCTGTTCGGCAGCGGTCTGCCGCCACAGGTCATCGACGCGGCCACCGCGAACCTCGTGGTCCTGCGCAGCACCACCTGCCTGCGTCTGGAGGGTGGTACCTTCGCCGCCTGGGAGGGCAGCTTCGACCACAGCGGAAGCTGCGAGGGCACGTGTACCCATGTGTGGAACTACGCGCAGGCGGCCGCCTTCCTCTTCCCCGAACTGGAGCGCAGCGCCCGGCGCACCGAGTTCGTCCACGAGACCCGCCCCGACGGGCGGATGAACTTCCGCGCCAACAGCGTGTTCGGCAACGCCGCCTGGGACTTCCACCCGGCCGTCGACGGTCAGCTCGGCGCGGTCGTCCGGCTGCACCGGGAGTGGCGGTTCAGCGGCGACGACGGGCTGCTGCGCGAGTGCTGGCCCGGGGTCAGGCGGGCGGTCGACTACGCCTTCACCGCCTGGGACAGCGACGGCGACGGCGTCCTGGACAGCCAGCAGCACAACACCTACGACATCGAGTTCTACGGACCCAACTCGCTGGCGAACTCGATGTTCTTCGCGGCGCTGCTGGCCGCCGCCTCGATGGCGGCGCACCTCGGCGACCACGGCACCGCGACCCGGTACGGGGACGCCGCGGCACGCGGGGCGCGGCGGATGGACGCCCTGCTGTTCAACGGCGAGTACTACGAGCAGCGCCTCGACGACGTCAACGAGCGGCGCTACCAGTACGGCACCGGCTGCCTGAGCGACCAGGTCTTCGGGCAGCTGCTCGCGCATCTGGCCGGAGTCGGCTACGTGCTGCCCGCCGAGCACGTACGCAGCGCGGTGACCGCGGTGTACCGCCACAACTTCCGCCCCGACCTGTCCGGCCACCACAGCGTGCAGCGCACCTACGCCTGCGACGGCGAGTCCGGCCTCCTGTTGTGTTCCTGGCCGCGCGGTGGCCGGCCCAGGATCCCGTTCGTCTACTGCGACGAGGTCTGGACCGGCATCGAGTACCAGGTCGCCACCCACCTCGTGTACGAGGGGCGCGTCGACGAGGCACTGCGGATCGTCGAGGCGGTCCGCGACCGGCACGACGGGTACCGCCGCAACCCCTGGAACGAAGTCGAGTGCGGCAACCACTACGCCCGGTCGCTGGCCAGCTGGGGGCTCGTGGTGGCGTTGGCCGGTGCGGACTACGACGCGCCCGGCGCGGTGCTCACCTTCCGGCCGCGGCTGCCCGTCGATGACGCGCGGTACCCGTTCACCACCGGCACCGGGTGGGGCGAGCTGCGCATCACCCCCGACGGCGCCGAGCTGAGACTGCTCGGTGGCGTACTGGACGTCGGCGAGGTGCGCGTGCACCACCCACGGCTCGGTCAGCTGGCCGCCGGTCCGCTGCGCCTGTCACCGGACACCGTCCACACCTTCGCCCCCACCGATCAACCCTCCCGGGAGGACCCGCGATGATCACGTACGCCATGCCCGCGCCGACCCAGCGACCCGCGCTGGCTCCGGCGACCGTCTACACCGTCGCCAGCGGCGACCTGCGGCCCAGCGCGAACGTGACCTGCTGGCCGGTGCAGCAGCAGCTGGAGACTCATCTCGCGGCCGCCCTGACGGAGCTGGGTTGGTCGGTGCGGCGCGCGCACAGCTTCGACCCGGTCAAGGGTCACGGATTCATCGACAGCCAGCGCTACGGGATCGAGGTCTTCAAGACGATTCCGGTCGACGCGCCGCTGATCGTCGTCGACGCGGTCTGGCAGTACAGCCACCACGTGCTGGCCGGGCTGCGCGGCCACCGCGGTCCGATCCTGGTCGTGGCCAACTGGTCCGGGGAGTTCCCCGGGCTGGTGGGCCTGCTCAACCTCAGCGCGAGCCTGACCAAGGCCGGTGTCGCCCACTCCACCTTGTGGAGTGCCGACTTCACCGACGCGTGGGCGCGCGAGGGCCTGCGCACCTGGCTCGCCGAGGGCTCGCTGGCCCACGATCTTTCGCACGTACGCGACCTGCCCGAGCTTTCCGCCACCGGCCCCGAGGTCGAACTCGGCGTGGCGCTGGCCCGGCAACTGCGCGACGACAAGGCGGTCATCGGCGTCTTCGACGAGGGCTGCATGGGCATGTACAACGCGATCTTCGACGACGAACTGCTCAACCCGCTCGGCATCTTCAAGGAGCGGTTGTCGCAGAGCGCTCTTGTGGCCGAGATGAACCGGGTCGGCGAACAGGAGGCGCGGGCGGTCCGGGAATGGCTGGACGCCAAGGGCTTCACCTTCCACTTCGGCACCGACGACGCCACCGAACTCACCGAGGCCCAGGTGCACAGCCAGTTCAAGATGTACATCGCGGCGCTGCGCATCAGCGACGACTTCGGCCTCGACGCGGTCGGCATCCAGTACCAGCAGGGTCTCAAGGACACCGTGCCGGCCAGCGACCTGGCCGAGGGGCTGCTGAACAACGCGGACCGGCCCCCGGTGCGCTCCCGCGACGGCAGCCGCGAACTGTACGCCGGCCGGCCGCTGCCCCACTTCAACGAGGTGGACGAGGGGGTGGCCGTCGACGCTCTGGTCACCAGCCGGCTGTGGACCGCCATGGGGCTCGCCCCGGAGACCACGCTGCACGACATCCGCTGGGGCGACGAGTACGGCGGCGAATTCGTGTGGGTCTTCGAGATCTCCGGTGCGGTACCGGCCGCGCACCACGGCGGGTACGACAAGAGCTGGAGCATGCGGCAGCCGCCGATGTACTTCCCGCTGGGCGGCGGCACTCTCAGCGGCGTGTCGAAGCCCGGCGAAATCGTCTGGTCCCGGGTGTTCATCATGGACGGCGTGCTGCACGCCGATCTCGGCCGCGGGCACGTGGCCACGCTTCCGCCGGAGGAGACGCGGCGGCGGCTCGACGCGACGACGCCGCAGTGGCCGATCATGCACGCGGTGCTTCATGGTGTCGGGCGCGACCAGCTGATGGCGCGGCACAAGGCCAACCACGTACAGGTCGCCTACGCGCCCGACGCGGAAAGCGCGGACCGGGCGCTCGTCGCCAAGGCCGCGCTCTTCCGCGAACTCGGGCTCGCCGTGCACCTGTGCGGGGATGTGAACGTGAATTGACATCTTCCACCGCGCTAAACGGCGGGGATTCCCTTGGTCACCCTTGGGTTTTCCTGCTTCGCCGACGACTGCCCCGCTCGGGAGGACTCCCGTTGAGGTCTTACACCATCTTCACAGGCGGTAAGGGCCAGCCCGGCCCTCAAAATGGTCCACGCCTCGGTACGCGCCGCCAGGGCGAGGTTGTAGACCTTCCGGACGCACCCGAACGTGCGGGCAAGCTCAGCGACTTGCATGTCGGTCGGGTAGAAGCGGTATTTGAATGCCCGCTTCACAGTCCTGGACACGGCTCACACGCTAGCAGTCCTGGTTGTCAACGATGCGGTGGCATGCGGGTCAACGCCTATCCGCCTAGGCGGCGGATCAGCTATCCCTGCCCTGCTCCGCAGGCGTTCCGCCGTTTCCTCCCCGGCCTGAAGGCCGGAGTATCCACGGAAGGAATCCGATGACGGCGCCCGGCGATCGGCGGGCGGCCGACGCGGTGTGGGTGCGGCCGGGCGGCCGAGGGCCGGCCGAACCGCGCTGGGGGCACGAGCGCGGCCTGCAGATCGGGCTGGCGCCGCTGCCCGGCCCCCGCGGCCTCATCCGGATATTCGCGCCGTACCTGGGCCATGCCCCGGAACGCGTGGTGAACTTCGTCGCCGTCGAGCCGGTGCCGTCCGGTGCCACCGAGCGCGGCTTCTCCGAACTGGAGTGGAGCCACCTGGACAACGAGCGGGGCAAGCGGTTCTGGTCGCTGGACGACCCATGCGCGGCCGGGCCCGGCGACCCGTCCGCCCCGGCCGCCGGCGTGCTCGACGACGTCGACGGCGTCGGCCGGCTGACCGTCTACATCGGATCGGAGCGCTTCGCGAACGGGGCCGATGTGTACGTCCGGGCCCGGTTCCTGGAGAACCGGCCGTACGAGGTGGCGCTCGCCGCGTTCCGCAGGCAGACCTCGGTGCCGCTGGACCGGCTCGTCCTGACCGCGACCATGGGCAACTACGCCCGCCTGCGCCACCTGCGCCTGGCGGACCGGGTGGTGGCGGCCGGCCAGCTGTGGCCGGACTTCGGCGGTGACGGCTTCACCCGGCACGCCCGCTTCGGGCTGGCCGAGCTGTCCCGGGTGGGCGGGGCCGCGGTCGTAACCGCCGCGCCGGACGAGTCCGCGCCGGAAGCCGCGACGTACGCGGACGGCACCCGCGCGCACTGGCTGTACGCCGGGCGGCGGGCCGTTCAGGGCTGGCGGTGCGACGACCCTCGGCCGGGCCTGGAGGTGCTGGTCAACGGCCGGGCCTGCTACTGGGCGAGCGCGTCACCGATCCCCGGCGGGGTGGCGTTCGAGAACTTCGAGTTCGGCGAGCCGTTCCGGCAGGGCCAGGAGTACGTGTTCAGCGTCGTGCCGCTGGACTGACGGGCTGTTGCACCGGCGAGTCCTCGAGGTCGGCGCCGGCACCGGCATCGCCACCGCCGCTTTCGCGGCCCGCGGCGTGTCGATGACCTGTGTCGAGCCCGACCCGGAGATGGCGGCGGTGCTGTCGGCGAAGCTCGCCGGCGACCCGGACCTGCACGTGGAGGTGTCCACGTTCGAGGGGTGGTCGGCGGCCCGGCCACCCGGTGCGCCCGGTTTCGAGGCTTTGGTCAGCGGTCAGGCCTGGCACTGGACCGACCCGGCGACGCGCTGGGCCCACGCGGCCGCCGCGGTCCGGGCCGGCGGCGTGCTCGCGCTGTTCTGGAACGCCGACCACTACGCCGATCCCCGTGTCCCGGCCGCTTACACGGCCGCGTACGACCGCCGTGGCATCCAGACGCGCTCGGTCGCCGAGGAGCCGGCTGCCTCCGGCGACCCGGACGGGGGTGTCGACCACAAACGCCCGGCGGAATGGCCGATCGAGGAGCGCGCGGAGGCGGGCACCTACTTCACCGACCTGCGCGTGCGCCGGTACCAGTGGACGCGCCGGATGCCGGTGGCCGATTACGTGGAGCGCATCAACACCACGTCGGCGCACCTGATCCTGCCGCGCGAGGTGCGCGACGGCATGACGGCCGAACTGATCGCGACGCTGTCCGGATACGGCGACGACGTCGACTTGGCCATGACGACCGATCTCGCCACGGGCATCCGCCGCTGACGCGGCGCGGCCACCGCTGGCCGTCCCGCGCGGTCGCCGCGCCGGAAGCCGGCTCCGGTCCGCCGGTACACGCTGCCGCTCACCCGGGTACGACGGCGTAGGCCCGCACCGGGAACGTGCCGAAGTCGCGTACCCGCGGCGGCGCCGCGTGCAGGCGGGCCCCGGTGACGGGCAGGTCCGCCAGCCGGGTGAGGTGTTCGAGCACCGGGATACCGGCGTCCAGCAGGATGGAGTGCGCCGGGCGGTGCCCGCCGCCGTACGTGTCGTCGATGTTCACGCTGTCGATCCCGACCAGCCGGGCACCGGCGCCGGCCAGCAGCTTCGCGGCCGGTTCGGTGAGAAACGGCGCGGGCTGCCCGTACACCTCGGTGCCCCAGTGCCGGTCCCAGCCGGTGTGCAGCAGCACCGCGGCGCCGGCCACATCGAGCGCCGCCAGCGCCCGCGGCCCGATGCCGCGCTCGGCGCTGTCGTCGAGGCGCACCACGACCGCCGGCAGGTCGGCGACCGCCTCCAGCGGCAGGGCGGCGAGGTCGGCACCGCCCGCGAACCGGTGGTACGGACTGTCCAGGTAGGTGCCGGTGTTGCCGACCATGCTGATCCGGTCGATGGCGAATTCGACACCCGGCGCGTAGTGGCTGCGGGACTCCTCGCGGGTCAGGTGCGGGGTGATCTCCGGTCCGGGCAGACCCGGGTACGTGGTCATGCCGGCGGTCACCACGTGGTTCAGCTCCACCAGGCGGGAGGTCGCCTGCCGCGTACCGCCGGTCGGTACGCCGCGCGAGCCCTTGTGCGGCTCGGCCACCACGGCGCGGCGGACGATGCGGACGCGATCGACCATCAGCAGGCCGAGATGACTGACCAGGAGGTCGGCGAGCTGGTCGTCGGTGACCTCGGCGGCCGGCAGGTCCAGCCGGAACCCCTGGGTCTGCAGGCCGCCGCCGTTGAGGAAGGTCACGTCGGCGTCGAAGATCGCGCGGTACTCGGCCATGCGGCCCATGCTCCACCAGCGCCGTGTTCAGTGGTATCGGAATCTTCTACACACCGCTTGTAGGATTTCTTAATGCGGATCGACCCGCGGCGACTGGCCGTCCTCGGCGCCGTCGCCAACGCGGGCGGAGTCCTCGCCGCGGCCTCCGTGCTGCACCTGACCCCCTCGGCGGTGTCCCAGCACATCGCGCGCCTGGAGGCCGAGACCGGCGTGGTCCTGCTCGACCGGTCGCGGCTCGGCGGGCGGCGGGCGGCCGGGCTCACCCCGGCCGGGCGGCTGCTCGCCGCGCACGCCGGCCGCCTCGCCGAGACCCTCGCGGCGGCCGAGCACGAGCTCGCCGCGCTGACCGGACAGGTGACCGGCCGGGTCAGCGTGGGAGCCTTTCCGACTGCGATCCGGCACCTGGTGGCGCCGGCCGTCGCCGGGATGGCCGCCACGGACCCGAACGTCGAGGTGCACATCCGGCAGCTTGAGCCCGAGCCCGGGCTGGCCGCGCTCCAGGCCGGCGCGCTCGACCTGCTGATCGTCGACGCGGATCCGGACGATCCGGCCACGAAGCCGCCCGGCCTGCACACGGTACGGCTGCTCGACGACCCGTACCAGATCGTCTTTCCCGAGCGGTGGGCCCCGGTGATCCGGGTCGAAGCCCTGCTGGCCCGACCCTGGATCGACGGGCCGCCCGGCTCCGCCGCGCGCCGGGCGCTCGACCGGATCGCCGCCCGCCACGGCACCACCCTCAACCGTGCGCACGAGTGCCTGGAGTTTCCCGCGGCCCTCGCCATCGTGGCCGACGGGCTCGCGGCGGCCGTGGTGCCGGCCCTCGCCCTGCCCGCCCACGAGCAGGCCGCCGTCGGGATACTCGACGCGCCCGACGTGGGAGCGCGCCGGATCGACCTGGTGCACCGGGGTGGCCGCCACGAGCCGAGCCCGGCCGCCGGCCTGGTCGCCCAGGCGATCCGCGACCGGGCTGACCGCACCGGCCGCGAAGCGTACGGGCGGTGACGGCTCGACCGGCCGGGCCGCCGCTCGATGACCCGCCCGATCGCCGGCCGGACACCGCGACCCGCGTCGTTTGCGCCGGACACCGTACCCGCGAAGCGTGGCGGCCCGGCCGGTCGAGCGTCAATTCCCGACCTTCAACCAGGAGTTGCGGAAGGGGAATGCATGGGACGGCATGGTCGGCCGCGGGTCGAGGTGCCTCCCGCACCGGAATCGGCCCCGCCCCGCGCCGGTCGCAAGGGTAAAATATCGGGCATATGTTCCCGGCGTCGCCGCGGCGAGCGGGAAGGAGACGCCGGTGAGATACATCAGGGTTCTCTGGCACCACGACTGCCCGGACGACCCGATCGAGCTCTACAGCGAGATCGGGGACGACGGGTGGGAGGTCCGCAAGGTCGAGCTGTACCGGGACGGGCGGTACGGCCGGGCCAGCAGCGAGGGCTCGACCGCTTCGACCGGACTGAGCGACGAGCGGATCCCCGACATCGCGGAGATCGGTGCGCTTGAGGAGTTCACTCCGAACGAGATCAGCGCGGACGAGTTCGAGACCGTCTGGCAGAACGCGCAGGCCCATTCCCGCTGAGGCGCCCCGGCCGGTGGCAGTGCTCCGGCGGGTGGCACGAGCACGGAGCGACCGCGTTCACTCCGGTGCCGGAGTGCCGGCGCACCCGATGGGGGCGCCCTGAGGGCGCCGCTGCCGGGCGAAGCGGCGATCGAGCCTTCCGGTCCTGACCGCGGCGACCGGATCCGATCTGCTGTGCGCTTCAGGCGGAGCACGGTCAGGCGGCGGCGAGATCAATTGAGGCGTCCAGGTACTACGATGTTCATCGTGCGGGCACAGCGGGGACGGTTCCCGCGGCGCCCGCCGCGCTGTGACATCGGAATAGGGGCGGGCATGAGCAGCGAAGACTCTGATTCGTCGCTGGACGGCCGGGGCGGGCTGTCGTCGAAGATCGACACCTCGGTGGCCCACCCCGCCCGCCGTTACGACTATTGGCTGGGCGGCAAGGACAACTTCGCCGCGGACCGGCGCTCGGGTGACGCTGTTGCCGCCGCGTTCCCCACCATCAGGACCGCCGCCATCGAGAACCGGCGGTTTCTGCGCCGCGCGGTCACGTACCTGAGCCGGGAGGTGGGCATCCGCCAGTTCCTGGACATCGGGACGGGCATCCCGACGGCCAACAACACCCACCAGGTCGCCCAGGCCATCGCCCCGCAGTCGCGCATCGTCTACGTGGACAACGACCCGATCGTGCTGGCCCATGCGCGCGCACTGCTGACCAGCTCCCCGCAGGGGGCCACCACCTACCTCGACGCCGACCTGCGCCGGCCGGACGAGATCCTCCAGCATCCGGACCTGCTCGACGTCCTCGATCTGTCGAAGCCGGTCGGGTTGATGCTGATCGCGATCCTGCACTTCGTCAAGGACGCCGACGACCCGTACGGCGTGGTGAGCCGCCTGGTGTCGGCGATGCCCTCGGGCAGCTACCTGGCCCTGACCCATGCCACCCACGATCACATGCCGCCCGAGATCTTCGCCGCGGTCAGCGCGGCCGATACCCGGATGCCGTTCCAGTTCCGCTCCCGTGACGAGTTCGCCCGCTTCTTCGAGGCGCTCGACGTCCAACCGCCCGGCATCGTGTCGGTGTCCGAGTGGCGCGACGGGGACGAGGAACACCCACGCCCGACGCCTGCCGAGACCGCCGTCTACGGCGCGGTCGCCAGGATCGCCTGACCGGCCGGCGGCGACAGTCTCGACCGCGCGGACCGTGTTGCGGCGTCTCGCCAGGACAGGCGGGACAGGGCCTGACGAAACCATGCATGCCTTGACGATGTCCTGGAGCCGCTCGATCTTCTGGGACCTGAAGCTTCGTGAGCATTTCGTTCTTGTCGCACCGTATAGCGTCGCCAGCGCGCCACGAAACTCGTCTGCCTCAAGGTCGGCGTTCAGGCGCGGACTCGGCGCCCTGGCCGCCTGCGCCAGACGGCCGGGCCGGCCCGCGGTCCCGCGCCGGACGGTGATCGAACCGCTGGCGGGTCAGCCGAATGCCGGTGCGGTGTCGGTCGCGACCGATCGCAGCCGGGCGCGAATCACCTCGCGCATCCGTTCGTATACGGTGTCGTCGTCGTACAACAGGGCGTCCTCCGCGCCCGCGCGGCCGATGGCGTCGAGTTCGAACGCGAGCTGTGCCGGTTCCACCTCGCTGAGGATCTCGCCGAGCGCGACCGCTTCCGCGATGGTGCTTGTGTAGAGCTTCTGCCAGTCTCGGCGGGCGGCCGCGATGGCGTCACGGACCCGGCCGGGACGGGCGTCGAATTCGGCCGCGGCCCCGATGAAGAAGCACCCGCCGGCGAACGCCGGTTCCCGGACGTAGCGCAGCCACGCGTGACACAGCGCCCACACTCTACGGATCCCGGCGGGAGCCCGCAGCGCCGGCTTGACCTTGCCGACGAAGACCTCGACGGCGGCGCGGACGGTCGCGAGCTGCAGTTCCTCCTTCGATCCGAACTGCGCGAAGACCCCGCTCTTGCTGATCGCCAGGTCGGCGGCGAGACGGCGCACCGACAGACTCTCCAGTCCCTCGACAGAGGCGATGTCCATGGCACGGTCGAGGATCACCCGCCGCGAGCGCAGCCCTCGCTCCACCCGCTTGTCCATGTGGGTCTCCACGTGTGGGCACCTCCCTCTAGCCGGGTCCAGTGTATCTAGTGGACAACTGTCCAGTCATATGGCCCGTTGGGACCAGTGATGCCGGGCTATGACGACCATCATGCCCGCGATAATTTGACCATCGCGCGATCACCAATTTACAGTACGACCGTCCACTTACTTCGAGGTTTCGTGCATGGGTTCAGCGTCGCCGCCGCCCTAGGCGCCGAAGTCCTCGGCCTGTGGCTGACGAAAGGATCTGCATGCGCGCGGTCATCCAACGGGAATGGAATGGGCCGGAAGCCCTTGAGCTGGTTGACCTGGAGCCGCCCCGACCGGCGCCGACCGAGGTCCTGGTCCGGGTCGCCTATGCCGGGGTGAACCCGGTGGACCATTACACGGCGCGAGGTCTGGCGTACAACCGGGTGTTGAGCCTGCCCTTCCGTCCAGGCTGGGACGTGGCGGGTGTGGTCGAAGCGATCGGGTACGGCGTGACCCGCTTCCGGCCTGGCGACCGGGTGTTTGGAATGCCATGGTTTCCCCGGGAGGCGGGCGGATACGCCGAATACCTCACCGCACCTTCCCGGCACTTTGCTCGCATGCCCACCGAGCTCAGCTTTGCCGAGGCCGCCGCGCTGCCCCTGGCCGGTCTGACCGCGTGGCAGATGCTCCAGGTGGCACGGTTGGTTCCCGGACAGCGGGTGCTGGTGACGGCCGCCGCCGGCGGAGTTGGCCACTTGGCGGTGCAGATCGCGAAGGCGCGAGGCGCCCACGTCATCGGCACGGCTCGAGCGGACAAGCACGGGTTTCTGTACCGGACGGGCGTCGACGAAGCCGTCGACTACACCACCAGGAACGTGTGCGACGCGGTCCACGATGTCGACGTCGTCATCCAGATGTTCGGCGGCGAACCGGCAGTCAAGACACTGGAGTGCCTGCGCCCGGGCGGGGTTCTGGTCACCGCGCAGGGCGCGTGGACGCCGGGGCTCAGCGATCGCGCCGAGGAGTTGGGGGTCCGCGCGGTTACGTATCTCGTCGAACCGGACACCGAGGGTCTGGAATCGCTCGCCGACCTCGTCCGCCGGGGCCAGCTCCGGCCGCACATCGCGGACGAACTGCCGTTGGAGCGGGCGGCGGACGCTCAGCACTTCGTCGCGACGGGACGGACCACGGGCAAGGTCGTGCTCCGCGTCGCCGACCTTGGCGCGTAGCCCTCAGTTTGAAACGCACACCACGGAAAGGAACGACAATGACCGACTACGTTCTGGTCCACGGCGCGTGGCATGGCGGGTGGTGCTGGGAGCCCGTCGCCCGGCGGCTGCGGGACGCCGGTCACCGCGTGTTCACCCCCACACTGACCGGCCTCGGCGAGCGGGCCCACCTGCTCACACCCGAGGTCGGCCTTCGAACGCACGTAGCGGACATTCTCGGGGTGCTGCGGTATGAGGACCTCCACGACGTCGTCCTGGTAGGGCACAGCTATGCCGGACTCGTCGTACGCGAAGCCGCCGACCAGGAACCGGGCCGGGTCGCCCGGATCGTTCTGCTCGACGCGTGGGTCGGCCCGGACGGCGCGTCGATGGAGAACCTGGCCCCCGACTGGTTCCGCAACTGGCTCGACTCCGCCGCGAACGGCCCGGTCATTCCCGTCCCGCCGGTCTCGGCCACCGGCGTTACGGACCCCAGGGATGTGGCATGGCTGCAGTCACTAATGACACCGCAGCCTCGTCGGACCTTCGCCGAGCCCACCAGGCTGGCCGGCCCGGTAGAAGAGATTCCCTGCCGCGCCGTCGTGTGCGCTCCGGGCAACGGCGTGCCATTTGCGGCATGGGCACGGGAGTTCGGCTGGGAAACCGTTGAGCTGGCGGCAGGACACGACGCCATGGTGACGTCCCCGGCGGGACTGGCCGACATCCTCCTCGAGCCATAGCGAGGAAGGGAAAACCATGAGCCCAGAACCCAACTGGGCCATGTCCGGTGCACCCGTCCCCGGGTAAAGGTCAAGGCGACCGCAGGGTGGGGTCGCTTCTGCATTCCTTTCCAATTGCTCGGGTTCACCGGACCCAAAGCCGAAGCCGAGCAGATCAAGCAAAGCCTGGCCCAGTTCCTGCGGGACGAACTCGAGCGGGAACTGAACCAGGACAAAACGCTGGTCACTCATGCCCGAACGGGCGCGGCGCGGTTGCTCGGCTGTGAGATCACCCCCGCCGCTCGACCACGGACCGGTCCGGTCACGTCGCCGGCGCGGGACGGCTTGGTTTGGCCCGGATCGACAGGGGAAAGCCGGACTCAAGGAGAGCGAATTCGGGGGAGTGCGCGATGGGCAAGCAGGACAGCGGCGGTGGCCACCAGGGCGGGATGAACGATCTCCACGAGATGCGCCAGCGGGCACACGAGATGGGCATCGAGGGAAGTTCGAAGATGGACATGAACCAGTTGCGGGACGCCCTGAAGAAGGTGAACAAGGGCGAAGAGCCGATGATGGCCAAACAGGAAGCCAAGCGCAAGATGTGATGGCCGGGAGCCGGCCGGTATGCCGCCTGCGCCGATCTCCGCCAGGAGTCCGCCCGCGCGGCGATCGGATCGGGCCACGGACGGGCGGCTCGCGGTTGGGTCCGGCGTCGCCGGATGCGCGGCCCCGGCCCGCGTACCGGAACGCCGTGGTCGCCGTGGTGGGTTTCGCCGCGATTCCCAGCGGGTAGCCGGCGCGAAGCATCACCCGCGGGATCGGGTGTGGACGGACCGCCGGCGGTACGGCGAGGAGGAACGGCGATGGCAGGGACAGCCGGAGCCGGCCTGTGGCGCGGGCGAGCACAGTCTTTCCCGCCCGGCCCGTCCCGGCCGGTGCCGCCCGCGCTAGGCTGGAGTGTGCCCGAAGGACATACCCTCCACCGCCTGGCCGACCGGCACCGGGCGCTGTTCGCCGGCAAGCGGGTCACCGCGAGCAGCCCGCAGGGCCGGTTCGCGGCCGGCGCGGCGGCGGTGTCCGGCGCGGTCCTGCGCGACACCGAGGCGTACGGCAAACACCTGCTGCACCACTACGACGGCCGTTCGGTGCACATCCACCTGGGGCTCTACGGCGCCTTCACCGACGGCACCGGCGCCGCCCCGCCGCCGGTCGGGCAGGTGCGGCTGCGGCTTTCCACCCGCCGTCACTGGCTGGACCTGCGCGGGGCGTCGGCCTGTGAACTGCTGACGCCGACCGAGGTCGAGGCGCTGCGCGGGCGGCTGGGCGCCGACCCGCTGCGCGACGACGCCGACCCGGCGGCGGCGTACGCCCGGATCCGCAGCAGGGCCACGCCGATCGCGGCCCTGCTGATGGATCAGTCCATTGTGGCCGGTGCGGGGCTGGTCTACGTGTCAGAGGTGCTGTTCCGGGCGGGCATCGCGCCGACCCGTCCGGGCCGGCGGCTGAGCGCCGACGGGTTCGCCGAGCTGTGGACCGATCTCGTGGGGCTGATGAAGGAGGGCGTGCAGCGCGGGCGGATCGACACCGTCCATAGTAGACACACGCCGGAGGCGATGGGCCGGGCACCCCGGGTGGACCGGCACGGCGGCGAGGTGTACGTGTACCGCCGGCACGGCCAGCCGTGCCTGGTCTGCGGGACCGGCATCCTGCGGTCGGAGCTGGCCGGGCGCAACTCGTACTGGTGCCCCGCCTGCCAGCCCTAGCGTCACGGCCGGATCCGTCCGCGGTGGACGGATACCCGACCCGCCAGGGCGCGCGCCACATCGCCCCCGGATCCGACAGCGGATCGCCGTGCACCAGGACGAAGCCCGCCGTCCCGGATCACCCCCGCCTCCGGCTCGCCCAGCAGCACGCCCCCGTCGCGGGTCGCGGCGGCCAGCGCCTGCGAGGGTTCGGGGCCCGCGGTCACCAGGCACTCAATCTCCCAGGCCAGCTGGTTGGCCCGCAACGAACCGCCGCCGAAGTCGGTACCGCCCGCGATCAGCACACCCCCGGGCGGCCAGCCGCACACTCTGGTGTGCCCACTCGCGCCGCCACTATGTCGCGGGTGCCGGCCGCGCCCGCCGACCGATCTGGCCGGCGGGTACCACGCGGGCGGCGCATCGCGCCGGCCTACTGGCCCGGGTCGTTCGGCCGGTCGCGCAGCCGCACCTCGGCGGTGTTCTGCAGGTAGCTCTGGTGGGACACGGGTACCAGCACCGCGTTGTCGTGGAACGCGGGCAGCGTCGTCGAGCCGCAGCTGATCATGGTCGCCTTGAGCTTGGCGATGGTGGTGGCGACGTTGTCGTAGAGGCTGCCGGCGTACGGCACGTATCCGTCGACCCCCTCCTCGAACACCAACTGCTGGCTGTCGCCGTGTTCGTACCGGCTGACGTTGCGGGCCCGGTTGGAGCCCTCGCCCCAGTACTCCTTGAACAGCTGGCCGCCGACCCGCACGAGCGGCGAGGGGCTCTCGTCGAAGCGGGCGAAGTAGCGGCCCAGCATGACGAAGTCCGCGCCCAACGCGAAAGCGATGGCCATGTGGTAGTCGCTGAGCAGCCCGCCGTCGCAGCACACCGGCACGTACTCGCCGGTCTCCCGCGCGTAGGCGTCGCGCTCGGCGACCACGTCGATCAGCGCGGACGCCTGGCCGCGCCCGATGCCCTTCTGGTCCCGGGTGATGCAGATCGACCCGCCGCCGATGCCCACCTTGACGAAGTCCGCCCCGGCGTCGGCCAGGTACCGGAACGCCCGCCCGTCCACCACGTTACCGGCGCCCACCCGCACCCGGTCGCCGTAGTTCTCGCGCACGTACCGCAGGGTGTCGTGCTGCCATACCGAGTACCCGTCGGAGGAGTCCAGGCACAGCACGTCGGCTCCGGCCTCCACCAGAGCCGGGACGCGGTCGGAGTAGTCGCGGGTGTTGACGCCGGCACCGACCCGGAACCGCTTCTGGCCGTCCACGGACTCGTTGCGGAAGCGCTTGTGCAGTTCGTAGTCGCGGCGCAGGACGATCGACTCCAGCCGGCCGTCGGCGGCCACGATCGGCAGCACGTCGAGGCGGTGGTCCCAGATGAGCGTGTTGGCCTCGGACAGCGACACGGCAGGCGGTGCGGTGACCAGGTCCGAGGCGCGGCGCATCCGCGACTCGACGCTGTCGCCGGTGTCGTGGCGCTGCGGATGGAAGTCCCGGGTGGAGACGAGGCCGAGGAACGTACCCCCGGCGGCGCCGTCGTCGGTCACCACGGCGACGTCCCGCTCGGCGGCGTCCAGCAGGGCGGCCAGCTCGCCCAGCGTGGCCGAGGGCTTGATGTTGATGTCGGAGAACCGGAATCCCGCCTTGTGCCGCTTGACCGCGGCGACCATGGCGGCTTCGGACTCGATCGGCTGGTTCTGGTGGATGAAGCTCAGGCCGCCGCACTGGGCCAGCGCGATCGCCAGCCGGGGCGAGGACACCGCACCCATGATCGCACTGGTCAGCGGCACCGCGATGCGGATGGCCGGCAGTTCACCCAGCCGGTGGCGCACCAGCGGTGCGCTCAGGTCGACGGCCGCCGGTGTGCAGTCGGCGGTGGTCAGGTTGGGCACCAGTAGGTACTCGTTGAGGGTGCGGGACACCTCGTCGAGAATCCTCATCGGACCTCCCGCTTTCGTCCGGGCGTCAGGCGGTGAAGGCACCAGGGTATGCGCCGTTCCGGCCTGGTGGCACCGGTTCGCGGCGGAACCCCGCGCCGGCGCAGGCGGCCTCGAGGGCGTCGAGTCCGAAGACCTCCACCGGGCCCGGCGCGCCCGCCGGCCGGGCGGTCAGCGCACTCGCGCGGTCCGCGGCCCAGGCGAGGATCGACGCGGTGAACGGGTAGGGGCCCCCACCGGTCAGGTCCACCGCGGCCAGCGCCTGGCCGCCGGCGTCCAGCGCGACGGCTGCCACCCGCGACCGGACGTCCGCGGTGGGGTCGGGCTCCGATCTGCCGCGCTGGATCCGGCGGGCCTGGGCGTCCAGCGCGCGGCGCGCGCCGGGCACGCGGCCCAGTAGCGCGGCCAGCGCGCAGCCGTAGTGGACCAGCCTGGTGGCGCGGCCGAACCAGCCGAGGTAGACGCCCACGCCGGAAAGCGGCGCCGGGGTGCCACCCCCGGTTTCGGGCCGTCCCGCCCGCAGGCGGGGCAGCGCGAAGTGCTCCGAGGAGCCGATCGAGAACGCCGCCCGGTCGGCGCCGGCGACCCGGAACGACCGCACGCGCGCGGCCGGCCGCTCGGCCACCAGGCGACCGTCACGGAAGGCGTACCCGGGTTCGAGCAGCAGGCCGGCCACGGAGGCGCGGGTACCCGCGCTGGCCGCCCGCCGGACGTTCCCGTCGATGAAGTAGCCGATCCGCACCCCGACCGCGGCCGGCCCGGCGGCCCGCAGCGCGAGTGCCCCCGCGAGGTTCCCCGGTACGTAGTCGTAGCCGAACGCCGTGAGCAACGTGGCACCGGTCCGTTCCGCGCGCGGGCCGAACTCCTCGAACACCTGGCGGATGAACGGCGGTTCGCCGGTCGAGTCCAGGTACACCGCGCCGGCGTCCGTCGCGGCCGCCACGGCGGCCCGGCCCAGCCTCACGAACGGTCCCGCGGTCGAGACCAGTACGTCGCCGGGGCCGACCAGGTCGCGCAACCGTTCGGGCTTCGCGTCCGCGACGGCGGTCTCCAGGGCTGTCCCGCCCGCGGCCGGGGCGAGTCGTTCGGCGAGCGCGTCCAGCCGGTCCGGGTCGCGGCCGGCGAGGACCGGCCGCATCCCGCGGTCGAGCATCGACCGCGCGGTGAGCCCTCCGGTGTAGCCGGTGGCTCCGTACAGGACGATCCGTCCGGGCACCCCGCCAGCCTATGCCAGGCGGCGCGGCCGCCACCCGCGACCGCGCCAACCCCGGCGGTAATGGCGAGGCCGGGTACCGTCCGGCGCCGTGCCGGCATGGCGGCCCGCAGGGTAAGGTCCAGGGACATCGAGCGAGCCGGAGGCGGTGTGGCCGGAGTCGGGCAGCTCGAGATGGGCATACTGGCGGCCGCCGCGCTCGCCGGGACGTCGGCACGCCGGTGGCTGCGCGCCCGGTCCGCCGGGGCGGCGCCGGCCGTGGCCGGCCTGGCCAGTGCGGCGGGGACGCGCCCCGCCACGGGTGGGTGTGGATGCTGTCCACGCCCACCGAAGCCTCACTGGCGGCTGACCCGACCGGACGCGCGGTCCATCCCGCCGCCGAGGCTTCGGATTGCTCGTGGTCGCCGGCATCCCCGCGTCGGTGTACGGGGCTCTGGCGAGCGCCTGAGCCCCGACCCGCGGCCGTTTGTGGCAGACAGGAAAGGTAATTCCCGTTCGGTGCCGCGTGGCACCCCGAGAAGGGAGACAGGCTCATGGATGTCGAACGCGTACCCCTGCCTGGGATAGGGCTCAAACACGTGCTGGCCACCGCGCGCGGACGGCGGATCGGCGTGGTGTCCCACCACAGCGGCCGGCGGGAGCTGATCGTGTACCGCCGCGACGACATCGACAGCGCCGCCGACACCGTGGCGCTCAGCGTGGAGGAGGCCAACACGCTGGCCGAACTGCTCGGCGCCGCCCGGGTCGTGGAGCGCCTGGCCGAACTGCACCGGCAGGTCGAGGGTCTGGTCAGCGTCCAGGTGCCGATCACCGACGGGTCGCCGTTCGACGGGCGGCCGCTGGGTGACACCCGTGCACGTACGCGTACCGGCGCCTCGATCGTGGCGGTGGTACGCGACCGCGAGGTGATCGCCAGTCCCCGCCCGGACTTCGTGTTCGCCGCCGGCGACGTCGTCGTGGTCATCGGCACCGCCGAGGGCACCGCCGCGGTCTCCGACATCCTCACCGGCACCGGCTGAGCGGCCCATGCACACGTCGGTACTGCTGGTCGAACTCGGCGCGGTCATCCTCGGCCTCGGACTGCTCGGCGCGGTGTCGGTGCGGTTCTCGATCTCGCCGATTCCCCTGTACCTGCTGGCCGGGCTCGCGTTCGGCTCCGGTGGGCTGTGGCCGCTGTCGGCCAGTGAACAGTTCTTCTCCACCGGCGCCGAGATCGGTGTCGTACTGCTGTTGTTCAGCCTCGGCCTGGAGTACAACGCGGACGAACTGGCGGCCAGCCTGCGCACGTCCGCCGGGAGTGGGCTGATCGACCTGGTCCTGAACGCGACTCCGGGCGTGGTCGCGGCACTGATCCTGGGCTGGGGCGCGGTCGCCGCCGTCGCCCTCGGCGGGATCACCTACGTGACCTCCTCGGGCATCACCTCGAAGGTGATGAGCGACCTGGGCTGGCTGGGCAACCGGGAAACGCCGACGGTGCTGTCCCTGCTGGTCATGGAGGACCTCACCATGGCGGTGTACCTGCCGATCCTCACCGCGCTGCTGGCCGGCGTCGGCCTGCTCGGCGGCCTGGGCGCGCTCGGCATCGCCATGGTGACCGTGGCCGCGATCCTGTATCTGGCGCTGCGCCACGGCCGCCTCGTTCAACGGTTCGTCGCCAGTCCGAACGACGAGGTCCTGCTGCTCAAGGTCTTGGGGCTGGCCATCCTGGTCGCCGGCATCGCCGAGGAGCTGCAGGTCTCGGCCGCCGTCGGGGCGTTCCTGGTCGGTATCGCCCTGTCCGGGCCGCTGGCCCATGCCGCCCGCAGCCTGCTCACCCCGCTCCGGGACCTGTTCGCCGCGGTCTTCTTCGTCTTCTTCGGCCTGCGCACCAACCCCACCGACCTGCCGCCGGTTCTCGCCGCCGCGGCGGTGCTCGCCCTGGTCGGTGTCATCACCAAGTTCGCCACGGGCTGGGTCACCGCCGCGCGTGCCGGGGCGTCCCGTACCAGCCGCGCCCGGGCCGGCGCGGCGCTCCTGCCGCGGGGCGAGTTCAACATCGTCATCGCCGGCCTCGCCGTCACCGCGGGGGTACAGTCCCGGCTGGGCCCGCTGGCGGCCGCCTACGTACTCATCCTCGCGGTCGCCGGACCGCTGCTGGCCCGCGCCGCCGAACCTCTCGGCCGCCGGCTGACCGCCCGCCGCTGCGGCGCCCCGCCCCCGGCCGCCGGCAGGTGATCCGGCCGGGCGCCACGCCCCCGCCCCGGTGTACCCGTGTCAGGACCGGAAGGCGTTTGGCACCTTACCTGCCAGGCGCCTATGATCGGCGCCATGGTGGTATCGACCCGGGACACCCGGTTGGCGTCCGGCGTCGGCTTCGCCCTGCTGTCCGCGTCCTCGTTCGGGCTGTCCGGCTCCCTGGCGCGCGGGCTGCTGGACGCCGGCTGGTCCTCGGCCGCCGCGGTCGCGGCCCGCATCCTGCTGCTCGCCGGGGCCGCCGGGGTCGTGCGGCTGGACGCGTCCACCGCCGACGTCGCGTTCGCGGAGTTCCGGGTGCCGTGGTGGCTGCCGGTACTCGCGCTCGGGATCGTCACCGCCGCGCTCGCCTACGTCGCCGGCATCGCCGCGTCCCGCCGGCTCGGCTCCCGGCTCGCCTCCTTCGTGGCGCTGTTCGAGGTCCTCGCCGCTTTGGTCTTCGCGTGGCTGCTGCTCGGCGAGCGCCCGCGCCCGATCCAGCTGCTCGGCGGCGTACTGATCGTGGCCGGCGTCGTCGCGGTGCGGCTCGGCGAGCCGCGGCCGGCGCCGGTGCCGCCGGAGAGCGCCGCCGGGCGGGTCACCGTAACGGCGCCGTGACCGACCGGCGCGGCTTGCGGCGCCGAGGTGACCGAGCGCGACGTCCCGCTCGCTGACCGCGCCCGACCGCCGCCGGTGGACACGTGAGGGCGGACGGCGCGCCGGGCGGTCTTGAACACCGGGGCGGTCGTCCGGTTAGTCTGCGGGGCGTGAATGGGCTGAATGTCGTGGTCGCGTTGGTCGGTGCCGGGCTACTCGCGGCGCCGCCGGTCCCGGTGGCGCCGGCGGGTTCGGCGTCGCCGCCGGCGGTCGTGCCGTGCCCGCATGTCACGCCGCCGACGATCCCGCCCACCCCCGCGTCCCCGCCCCGCGATCCGCGCGCACCCGTCATCGGCGGCGCTCGGATGGGTACGACCGGGCTTGCCGCGCCGGCCGGTGTGAAAGCGCCACCGGCCACGTCGGCGCAGTCCTGGTTGGTCGCCGACCTGGACACCGGCGCGGTCCTCGGCGCCTGCGACCCGCACCTGCGGCGCCGGCCGGCCAGCGTGCAGAAGCTGCTGCTCGCCGAGACCGTGCTGCCGAAGCTGAACCCGGACCAGGTGGTCGAGGCGACCGCCGCGGATCTCAAGCTTCCCCGGGTCACCTCCGCGGTCGGCATGCTGGTCGGCGGCCACTACCCGGTGTCCACGCTGTGGTACGGGTTGCTGCTGGAGTCGGGCAACGACGCGGCGAACGCGCTGGCCCGGGTGGCCGGCGGGGCCGGGGGAGTACCGGCGACGATCGCCGCGATGAACGCCGAGGCGCACCGGCTGGGTGCCGACGACACGCACGCGGTCACCCCGTCCGGCCTGGACGCGCCCGGCCAGTTCAGCAGCGCGTACGACCTGGCGCTGATCGCCCGCGCCGACTTCGCCCGGCCGGACTTCCTCCGGTACGACACCAGGCTGCGCTTCCAGTGGCCCGCGCAGCCGCCCCGCGATCCGCGCGGCTTCCAGATCCAGAACGAGAACAAGCTGCTGACCGAGTACCCGGGGGCGCTGGGCGGCAAGACGGGGTTCACCGACCAGGCCAGGCACACGTACGTCGGCGCCGCAGCGCGCGGCGGCCGGCGGCTGGTCGTGACGGTGATGGGTGCGGAGATCGTCCCGGCGCGCGCGGAGAAGCAGGGCGAGGCGCTGCTCAACTGGGGCTTCGGCCTGCCCGCGACGGCGAGCGTGGGGCACCTGGTCACGGCCGATGAGGCGGCCCGGCTGCACGCCCCGCCCTCGGCGACCGCGAGCGGGTCGCCGAGGGCCGAACGGGTACGGGTGGCGTCGGCCGGCGCGTTCCTGGACACGCGTACCCCGCAACTGTTGCTCGCGGTGGTGCTGCTGGCGCTGGCCGTGGTGGGAATGTCGCTCATGTGGCGCCTGCGCCGGGGACGGTAACCGCCCTCCCGGCCGCACACTGGGACGAGTCTTGACGCCCATCGATGCCTTGCGCATCGTATGGAGCATGTCAGGCGTGAATTCGCCGGGGGCACCCCGGGCCGGACGAGCCAAGCTCCTGCTCGCGGTCGCTTGCGCGGTCGCGGTGACCGGAACCGGCGTGATCGCCGTCAGGGCCGCGGAGGCTGGCGTGCCTCCGCCCGCACCGCCCGCCGCGGCACAGCTCGCCGGGGCGGAGTCCGCCGCGCCGACGCCCACGCCCTCGCTGCCGAACACCTCGCCGTTCCCACCATCGGCACCGACCAATCTGGTCGCCACGAGCGTCGGCGCCCACTCGATCACACTCGCCTGGACGGCCTCGACCCCCGGCTGCTGTGCGGTCGAGAGCTACCAGATCTACTACAACCAGGCGTTCAACGACGTCATCTACACCATGTCCGTCGGCAACGTCACCACCGCGACCGTGACGGCGAACATCGTCGCGACCGGGCAGTACTCGGTGTGGGTCACCGCCCGGGACGGGCTCGGCCACACCTCGGCGAGTTCGAACCAGGTCATCGTGGTCACCCCGGCCTCGGACACGAGCGCGGACACCGTCCCGCCGCAGGCTCCGGCCGACCTGACCGCCACCTACACGCCGTCGACGACGCTGCGCTGGTCGCCGTCGTCGGACAACGTGGCCGTCACCGGGTACAACGTCTACCAGTTCGACGGCCTGTTCGTCTCGACACTGCTGGCCACCGTGACCGGGACCGCGTACACCGTGCCGTCGGGCGCGACCTCGCCGCCCGGATCGTTCAACAGCACGTACTACGTACGGGCGAGGGACGCCGCGGGTAACCTCTCGATCGCGTCCAACACCGTGCCCGCCCACCCGACCGGACCGTCGTCCAGCCCCTCGCCGAGCCCACCGGTCAGCCCGTCCCCGAGCCCGTCGCCGCCCCCACCGACCTGCACCGTGAACTACGACACGCAGTCCCAGTGGGCCGGCGGGTTCGTGGCCGCCGTGACAATCGCCAACACCGGGTCGGTGCCGGTCAGCGGCTGGCGGCTCGCCTTCACGTTCGGCGGCGACCAGCGGATCACGTCCTCGTGGAACGCCGCGTTCACCCAGTCCGGTGCGGCCGTGACCATGGGCAACGCGGACTGGAACGCCGTCATCGCGGCGCACGGCAGCGTGTCGATCGGGATGCAGGGGACCTGGACCGCGAGCGACGCGCCACCCGCGGTGTTCCTGCTCAACGACGCCCCCTGCGCCGCGGGTTGAGCCGGCCGGCCCAGGCCGGCCGGCCGCGCACCGCCGCAACTACCGGAGCGGCGTGCCGGTGCCCGCCTCAACCGCGCGGAGACGACGGTGCCGTGGCCCCACCCGACCGGTGGGCCGCCCCGGCGTCGGTCGCTGCGCTGCCCATGATGTCGTTGCCCATGGTGTCGTCGCCCGTCGTCTCGTTGGCCGTCGTCGCGCCGCCCCTACCGGCCGGCGGCTTCGGCCCGGCGAGGACCGGCTCCGCGACCAGGACCGCGAGCGCCGCCGCGGCGAACAGGCCGCCGACGAGTGCGATGCTGCGGGTACCGAACGTGCCGATCAGCGCGCTGCCGATCAGGGCTCCGGCCCCGATGCCGATGTTGAAAGCGGAGTTGACGCCGGCCCCCGCGAGGTCGGTGTTGCCGGGCGCCACCTGGAGGGTACGGCCGCCCACCGCGACCGCCAGCGCGCTGTACGCCAGCCCGGTCAGGCAGAGCAGCACGACCGCGGGCAGCTTCATCGTGCCCGTCGTGTACAGGCCCAGCAGCCCGGCGGCGATCAGTAGCAGCGGCGTGACCAGCGCCGGCCGCGGGTACCGGTCCAGCAGCGTCCCCACGGTCACGGTGCCGGCGAGGGCGGCGAGGCCCGAGGCGAACAGCAGCGGGCTCAGCGACGATGCGGCGAACCCGGCCACGTCGAGCAGGAACGGCGTGATGTAGGTGAGTGCGGTGAGGTACCCGGTGACCCCCAGCACGGTGCCGACCAGCAGCACCGCGTAGCGGCGGCGGTCCGGTGAGGCACCCCGGGCGGAGCCGGCCTGGTCCGGCGGGATCGTCGGCATCAGCACCAGTACCGCCACGCTGACCGCGAGCCCGACCGCACCCATGGCCACGAATGCCCAGCGCCAGCCGACCTGCTGTCCCAGCCAGGTACCGGCGGGCACGCCCAGTACCGGCGCCAGGGCGGTGCCGATCCCCACCCGCGCGATGGTGCGGCCCCGCCGTGACGGCGGGAACAGTCCGCTCGCGGCGGAGTTGATGACCGACCAGAAGACGGCCTGGGTCAGCGCGATCACCATCCGGGTGACAAGCAGCACAGAGTAGTCCCGGGCGAGCGCGGACGCCAGCGTTCCGGCGGTGAAGACGGCGAGGGTACCGGCCAGCAGCCAGCGCCGGGGGAGCCGCCGGGTGAGCCCGGTCAGCGGGAGCGCGGCGAGCACCACCACCACCGCGTACCCGGTGACCAGAAGGCCCACCTGCGAGCGGGACCGGTGCAGGTCGCCCGCGATGACGGTCAGCAGGCCGATCGGCAGGATCTCGGTGGTGACGAAGCAGAAGGCCGCGACGGCGAGGGCGAGCAGCGCGGCGTTGGCGCGCGCCGGGGACGTGGGTGGGTGCCAGGCGATGGTACGGGGGGCGCCGATCGAGCGGCCGGTTTGACGGTTCACCCCGGTAGCATGAACGGCCGCGCCGTGGTGCGCGATGCCTATTCGGGCGGGTGGTACGAGCCGTTCCGCGACGATCCTTCCTAGGATGCTTCAGGGGGTGTGAGCCCCGGCACAGGAACCCGCCGCGCGCTGCGCCGGCCACGACCGGCCAGCGTGACGGCCATGAATGCCGATGGGGCCGCGCGGCTCGCGGCGGCGGGCGCGGACGGTTCGCCGGTGGGCTCAGCCGCCGCCGTGTCGCCGGCCGTGGAGGCGGCACAGGAGCCGGAGCGGATCCACCGCGATGAGGGCTTCGGCCTGCAGCGTGGAGATGCCGATCCGGGGCAGGTCGCGGGCGCCGGGGTAGACCAGGAAGCGGGGCTCCCAGATCGGGCGGAACTTCGCGTTGAACCGGTAGAGCGACTCGATCTGCAACCAGCGGGACAGGAACAGCAGGATCGCGCGCCAGGACCGCAACACCGGCCCCGCGCCCAGTCGTTCGCCCCGTGCCAGCGCGGAGCGGAACATCGCGAAGTTCAGTGACACCCGGGTCACGCCCAGCCCCGGCGCCTCCTGCAGGACCTTGACGATGAGCAGTTCGTTCAACCCGGGATCCGCGTCGCGGTCACGGCGCATCAGGTCGAGGGAGATGCCGTCCCGGCCCCACGGTACGAAGTGGAGGAAGGCCCGCAGATCGCCCTGCGGCGCCGGCGTTGCCGTACCGGTCCCGTCCCGCCGACCGCCGTGCGCGGTGACCACGACGCAGTCGCCGTCGGCCGGGTCGCCCAGCCGGCCCAGGGCCATGGAGAAGCCGCGCTCGGTGCCGGCGCCGCGCCAGGCCTCGGCCGCGGCCCGGATCTGGTGCAGGTCCCGCTCGGACAGTTCGGCGACCCGCCGGACCCGGCAGGTGTAGCCCGCCCGCCCGGTGCGGTTGACCATCTGGCGGACGTTGCGCATCGGCCGCCCGTCGAGCGTGAAGTCCGCGACGTCGACGACCGCTTCGTCGCCGATCTCCAGGGCGTCCAGCCCGGTCTCCCGGGTCCAGATCTCACCGCCGGTCTCGCTGCATCCCATGACGGCCGGCACCCACGCGTGCTGGGCCGCCTCCCGCATGAACCGCTTGATGACCCCCGGCCACGCCTCGACGTCCCCGATCGGGTCGCCGCTGGCGAGCATGACACCGGATACGACGCGGAAGGCGATGGCGGCCTTGCCGGTCGGGGAGAACAGCACGCTCTTGTCCCGGCGCAACGCGAAGTACCCCAACGAGTCCTGGGCGCCGTGCCGGTCCAGCAGGCCCCGCAGCCGTTGTTCGTCCCGCGGGTCCAGCGGCCGCGACGGACCCGGCGGGCGCAGCGCGAGGTAGCCGGTGCTGACCGCGGTGAGCAGGCCGAGCCCGGCCAGGGAGAAGTACACCAGGTCGCTGGCGCGGTCGGAGGCGTACCGCAGCGGGCCTTCGACACCCAACAGCCCGTAGCCGACATGGCGCAGGCGGTCGGTGAGCGAGTAGTGCCCGACCTCCGCCTCCGGGTGCACGCTGACGATGACCAGACCGGCGCACACGCTGAACAGGCTCATGCCGAGGAAGTTCCACACCGCCCACCACCGCGTCCGCGGGTCGGACAGGGCATAGAACTGGCGACGATTGACCAGTACCACGACGAACAGCACGACGCTGACCGCCGCCGCCACCGGCTGGTGCCACCGCAGCACGTGCAGGACCGCGCTGAGCGGCAGCAGCACCATCAGGGTCCGCCAGGCGCGCTTCTTGCGGCGGCGCAGCGCCCGCGCCAGCATCACCAGCAGTACGCCGACGACCAGTGCCGCCGCCGTGGCCAGCGATATCACCAGGCCCGGTACCAGATCGGCGATGGCGTCGACCCGCCGGGCGTGCAGCCGCGGCAGGATCGCCCCGGCGATGTCGACCAGCCCGATCAGCAGGCAGACGTGGCCGACCAGGGCCGGCAGCCAGCTGCGCGAGACGTCGGGCAGCCGCCGCGGCCCGGTCGGGTCGCCGGCGGTGCGACCGCCCGCGGGGGTGTTCTGGGTGTCCACACCGGATCCGCGCACGCCCGCCTCCTACGGCAGCCCGAGCTGGCCGCACAGGCCGGGCAGCAGGCGCGCGAACGCGATGCTGGCGAACTGCCAGTTGTGGGCGCCGGGCACCGTCATGTCACGGCTGTCGATGCCCGCGGCGCCGGCCGCCGCCGCCAGGCGCCGCGCGACCCGGATCCGGCTCGGATCGCCGACCCCGGCGGCGAACCAGGCGGTGACGCCCGGGTATCGGCGCCGGGCCAGCAGGCGGGCCGGAAGGTGCGCGTCGCGCACCGAGGCGGATCCGCCGAACAGGGCCGCCAGGGTGTGCGCCGGATCGCCCAGGGTGGGCTGCGCGTCGCCGCCGAGGTCGACCAGGTGGCGGAAGACGCCCGGATGGGCCAGGACGAGGTCGAGCGCGCAGGTACCGCCCTCGGAGAATCCGGCGACCGCCCACCGGTCGGGGTCCCGGCGCAGCCCCAGGGTCTGGTTGGCGAACGCGGGCACGTCCGCGGTCAGGAAGGTCTCGGCGTTGCCCTGGGGACCGTCGACGCACTCGGTGTCGGCGGTGTCCGAGCCGTTCTGGTCGACGAACAGCAGGACCGGCGCGAGACCCCGATGGGCGGCGGCGTACGCGTCGGCGGTGCGCACCGCCGCGCCCGCGGTGGGCCACTGGACGGGGCTGCCGGGTGTCCCGGCGAGCATGACGATCAGTGGAAGCTCGGGGCGGGCCGGGGTGAAGTACGCGGCGGGCAGGTAGACGCTGCCGGCGCGGTGCCGGAAGCGGGAGCGCGGTGCGGGCGGGTCAACGGCGACGAGCAACCCCCGGCCGGAGGCGGTCCGGGAAGCCGCGGCCGAGGCGCTGACGATCCCGGTGTGGCCGAGCAGGTCGCCCAGTGTCGGCCAGACCCCGTACTCGTCGTTGACCAGCAGCAGGGCCCCGGCCAGCGTCAGCGCAACCGAGGCTCCGGCAAGCGCGCGCCGGACGGCGCCGCAGCGCCGCAGGACGGCGGGCAGCCCGAGCGCGGCGGCTAGGGCCAGGCCGGCCCAGAGGGCGAACGACGGCGGATACGGGTCGGTGACGGTGCCGGTCAGCCGCAGCAGGGCGGCGATCCCGCCGGTGAGGACCGCCGCCGTCCCGGCGATGAGCGGCAGGGTACGGGTGAGCCACCGCCGCCGTCCCGCAAGCCACGAGCCCGCCAGCGCGGCGGCGCCCAGAGCTTCGAGGGTGTTCGCCACGGCGGAGTTGAGCAACGGTACCCGGTCGAGCCGACCGGCCAGGGCCAGGCCGGCCAGTACGGCCACCGCGGCGGCCACCGCGGCCAGCGCCACCGGAAGGCGCCACCGGCCATGCCGCGCACCGGCGTCCGACCTGTCCCTCACGCTGTGCTCAACTACGGACTGTCGGACGGCGTTGCGGGGCCGGCGCGGCCACGCGTGGGGCCGGAGATCGACCGGTGGCACGCCGCGGTGCGGCAGCGCGGGCGGTCCCGCCTCCCCGCCCTCCGGTTCGTCCGGCGGGTTCGCCGAATGTCCGACCGCGAACGGGGTAGGGCGGAACGGCTGGTGGCGGAGGGACCGGGTGATGACGCGATCGTGGCTGGCCGGCGGCGGGCGGCCGCTGACCCGGCTGACCGTGGTCAGCCTGGTCGCGCACGTGGGCATCGAACTGGGGGCCGGGGTCGGCGCGCCGCTCGCCTCGCTCCTCGGCCCGGTCGCTACCCCGAGCGCGTGGTTGCTGGCAGCCGGGGGCGCCTGGCGGATCGCGGGTGACGACGACCCGTACGCCGACGGGCTGTCGGCCGCGCTGAACGGGTTCGGGCTCGCCGCCGTGGCGGCGCATCTGGGCGGCTGGCCCACCCGCCGGACCAGGATCGGGCTGCCCTGGCTGGAGGACTGCGAAGGGCTGGGAGCGGAGTGGATGCCGGTCTACAACGCGGTCCTGTACGTCTCGGCCGCGGCCGCCGTGCTCGGCATCCTCCGGGAGAAGCGCACCGCCCCGGCGTACCTGCCGCTGGCCATGCTCGGGCTCGCGCCCGCGCTCGTCGCGTTCCAGCGCTGGGAGCACCGGCGGCTGCGGAACCGGTCCCATGCCCGTCCCGGCTGGTGGACCCGCCGGCTGCGCCGCCTCGCCCCGGTACCTTGACGCGCTCGGCGGGGTCGCCCGGGGCTGCCCGAGGTGGGGCGTCCAGTGCGGCCGGGCGACCGGGGCGCGGCCCGGGTCGAGCGGGTGGCGCGGGCAGGCGGGTTCTCGGCTCGGGTAGCATGGAGGTCGCAGGGCCTTGATGGGGACGAGTAGCGTCGCACGCAGCCAGGTGCGACCCGGGGGCGGTGGGAGCCCGGGGGTGTGCTCGACGCGAAGATCACCCCGGAGCCGTCGGAAGAAAGGCCGTCCGGCCGAGTAGAACCGGCCGCGTCACCTCGAGTGGACCGTGACTCCCGTCGCGGTCAAGGAGGGTGGTACCGCGGGGCATCCGCCTCGTCCCTCCGTTGGCGACGATCCAGCTGCCCGACGGAGGAGCTTCATGTACCGCCCGGTTCCCGCCCAGGTCGACCTGCCCGCGCTCGACCACGAGGTGCTGCGCTTCTGGCGCGACAACCAGGTCTTCGCGCGCAGCCTGGAGCAGTCGCGGGGCCGGCCGGAGTGGGTGTTCTACGAGGGTCCGCCGACCGCGAACGGTATGCCCGGCGCCCACCACATCGAGGCGCGCGTCTTCAAGGACGTGTTCCCGCGCTACCGGACGATGAAGGGCTACCACGTCGCGCGCAAGGCCGGGTGGGACTGCCACGGCCTGCCGGTCGAGCTGGCCGTGGAGAAGGAACTCGGGTTGCGCGGCAGGCAGGACATCGAGCGGTATGGCATCGCCGAGTTCAACGCCCGGTGCCGGGAGTCGGTGACCCGGCACACCGACGCGTTCGCCGAACTGACCGAGCGCATGGGGTACTGGGTCGGCCTGGAGGATGCGTACCGGACGATGGACCCGGACTACATCGAGTCCGTCTGGTGGTCGCTGAAGCAGATCTTCGACAAGGGGCTGCTCGTCGAGGACTTCCGGGTCGCGCCGTGGTGCCCCCGGGACCAGACCACGCTGTCCGACCACGAACTGGCCCAGGGGTACGAGACCGACGTCGACCCGGCGGTGTACGTCCGGTTCCCGCTGACCTCGGGCCCGCTGGCCGGGGACGCGTCCCTGCTGGTCTGGACCACTACGCCGTGGACCCTGGTGTCCAACACGGCGGTCGCGGTCAACCCCACGGCCACCTACGTGGTGGCCACGGACGGCACCGAGCGGGTGGTCATCGCCGAGCCGCTTGTGGCGGCGGCGCTGGGGGAGGGCTGGACGGCGACCGGGGAGTGGTTCGCCGGCAAGCAGATGGAGCGCTGGACGTACCGGCCGCCGTTCGATCTGGTCGAGGTGCCGGACGCGCACTTCGTCATCCTGGCGTCGTACGTCACCATGGACAGCGGCACCGGGCTGGTCCATCAATCGCCCGCGTTCGGCGCCGACGACCTGGCCAGCTGCCGGGCGTACGGGCTGCCGATGGTCAACCCGGTGCGCCGGGACGGCACGTTCGAGCCGGACGTGCCGCTGGTGGGCGGGCAGTTCTTCCGTACCGCCAACGGGCCGCTGGTCGACCAGTTGCGCCGGACCGGCCTGCTGCTGCGGCACGAGCCGTACGAGCACCAGTACCCGCACTGCTGGCGCTGCCACACCGCGCTCATCTACTACGCCCAGCCGTCCTGGTACGTGCGGACCACCGTGGTGCGCGAGGCGTTGCTGCGGGAGAACGAGAAGACCAACTGGCAACCGGAGACGGTCAAGCACGGACGGTTCGGCGACTGGCTGACCAACAACGTCGACTGGGCGCTGTCCCGCAGCCGTTACTGGGGCACTCCGTTGCCGATCTGGCGCTGCCCCGAGGGCCACCTGACGTGTGCCGGCTCGCTGGCCGAACTCGGTGACCTGGCCGGCCGCGACCTGTCCGCGCTGGACCCGCACCGGCCGTTCATCGACGAGGTGAGCTTCGGCTGCCCGTCGTGCGGGGCGACGGCCACCCGGGTGCCCGAGGTCATCGACGCCTGGTACGACTCCGGTTCGATGCCGTTCGCCCAGTTCGGCTACCCGTACCGCAACCGGGAGCTGTTCGAGCGGCGGTTCCCCGCGCAGTTCATCTCCGAGGCCATCGACCAGACCCGCGGCTGGTTCTACACCCTGATGGCCGTCGGCACGCTGGTCTTCGACCGGTCGCCGTACGAGAACGTGGTCTGCCTGGGTCACATCCTCGCCGAGGACGGCCGCAAGATGTCCAAGCACCTCGGCAACATCCTCGAACCCATCCCGCTGATGGACAGCCACGGCGCCGACGCGGTGCGCTGGTTCATGGCCGCCGTCGGCTCTCCGTGGTCGGCGCGCCGGGTCGGGTACACCGCGCTCCAGGAGGTCGTCCGCAAGACCCTGCTGACGTACTGGAACACCGTCGCGTTCCAGGCGCTGTACGGCCGTACCGCCGGATGGTCGCCGTCGGCGGCGGACCCGGCGCCGGCCGACCGGCCGGTCCTCGACCGCTGGGTGCTCGCCGAGCTGGCCGGGTTGGTCCGCGAGGTGGACGCGGCGATGGCCGGATTCGACACCCAGGAGGCCGGCCGGCTGATCGCCGGGTTCGTCGACGACCTGTCCAACTGGTACGTGCGGCGTAGCCGCAGGCGGTTCTGGCGCGGCGACCCGGCAGCCCTGGCCACCCTGCACGAGGCTCTGCGCACCGTGACCCTGCTGCTGGCCCCGATCACCCCGTTCATCACCGAACGCGTGTGGCAGGACCTGGTCGTGCCGGTCGACCCGCAGGCGCCGCAGTCGGTGCACCTGGCGCCGTTCCCGCAGGCGGACGCGGTGCTGCTCGCCCCCGACCTGTGCGCCCAGATGGTGCTTGTCCGCCGGCTGGTCGAGCTGGGCCGGGCGGCGCGGGCCGAGTCGGGCATGAAGGTACGCCAGCCGCTGTCCCGGGCGCTCGCCTCCGCGGCCGGGTTCGCCGGCCTGCCCGACGACCTGCTCGCCGAGATCGCCGCGGAGTTGAATGTCGGCGCCGTCGACCCGGTCTCCGGGTCCTTTGTGGACATCACGGCCAAGGCCAACTTCCGCAGCCTCGGCAGGCGGTTCGGCAAGCGGGTACAGCAGGTTGCGAAGGCCATCGCCGCCGCCGATCCGGCCGCCCTCAGCGGGGCGCTGCGCACGGCCGGGGTGGCGACCGTCGAGGTCGACGGCGAACCGGTCACGCTCGGCCCCGACGAGGTCGTCATCACCGAGACTCCGCGGGAGGGCTGGGCGGTCGCCTCGGACGCCGGGGCGACCGTGGCGCTCGACCTGCACCTGACTGACGGGCTGCGCCGGGCCGGCCTGGCCCGGGACGCGATCCGGCAGATCCAGGAGGCCCGCAAGGCCAGCGGCCTCGAGGTCTCCGACCGGATCCAGCTGCGGTACCTGGCCGGCGATGAGAACACGGCGGTCGCCCTGAGCGAGTATGGCGGCCTCGTCGCCGAGGAGGTGCTGGCCACGGACTACGCCAGCGGCGAGCCTGAGTGGCCGGGTGCCCGGGCGTTCACCGACGGGGCGGCCGGCCTGACCTTCTGGCTACGCAAGGCGTAGCCCGGGCCCGCCGGCCACCGTGCCGGGTTCCGGTGGGCGGGCCGGGTCCCCGCCAACGGGCCGGAGCGCGGGTGGTCGCCGGCGGCGGCCGGTCTCCGATCCGGCACAGCATGTCGGGTGAAAATTCCTCCTTTCCGGCTGCCTTCGGGGCCGGGCGCATAACGTCCGAAGCTGTCGCCCCTCACAACAGTCCTGATAAATATTCACGTTTTCTGGATCGGGGGTAGGGGATGGAACGGAGACGAGGACTACGCGGGTGGGTCGGTGTCGTCGGGGTGGCCGGAACGGTCGTCGCGACACTCCTCGGATCCGCGGTGGCGGCGACGGCCGGGGGAGCGGGTGAGGAACTGTCCCCGGGCACCGGCTTCGGCGCGACCATCACGTCGGGTGTGTTGGACTGGGGTCAGGTCCCGGCGTGGGCGGATGTGAACGC
>JBDZVD010000045.1:36649-46519 GCA_040255525.1 Micromonosporaceae bacterium
CGCCTGGGTCGACGCGAACGCCGACGGCAAGGCCGACTACTGCCGGCGCGTCGGTGGCGTGAATTTGCAGTCGAGCCGGGTGTCGTGCACGTTGTCGACGGGTACCGGGTTTGGTGCGACTCTCACGTCGGGTGTGTTGGACTGGGGTCAGGTCCCGGCGTGGGCGGATGTGAACGCCGATGGTCGGGCGGATTACTGCCGGCGGGTCGGTGGCGTGAATTTGCAGTCGAGCCGGGTGTCGTGCACGTTGTCGACGGGTACCGGGTTTGGTGCGACTCTCACGTCGGGTGTGTTGGACTGGGGGTACGTCGCGGGTACCGCGTGGGCGGACGCGAACGGGGACGGTCGGGCGGACTACTGCCGGCCGGTCGGCAACGTCAACCTCCAGTCGAGCTACGTGGAGTGCACGCTGTCCACCGGTACCGGCTTCGGTGCCACCGTCATGTCCAACGTCCTGGACTGGGGGTACGACACCGGCCGCGCCTGGGTCGACGCGAACGCCGACGGCAAGGCCGACTACTGCCGGCGCGTCGGTAGCGTCAACTTCGTGTCCAGCCGCGTCCAGTGCACGCTGTCGACCACCTGACATCCGGCGCGACGGGTGGGCCGGCCGGAGAGGGGGCACGTTCCTCTCCGGCCGTGGTCCCCGGCACGGACCACCTCGACCCGGCGGCCTGGAATCCGCTCATCTACAACTTCCGGCACTACTTCGGCCTCGGGCACGAACTCGGCCACAGCTTCCGCTCGGAGACCCCCACCGCGTGACCGGATCCGCTCCACCGCCGGCCAGTACCTCGAGGATCGACCGCCGCGCTTCCCGCATCGCAACGGATTGGTGACGCCGTAGTAGCTCAGGGCGCTGACGAACGATCAACGTCCTGCGGCGCTCACGGCGCGAGGTTGGCCGGCAGCGGCTTGGTGTGCAGGATGACCAGTTCCGCGACGGCCCGGGTCAGGGCGACGTACAGCCGGGCCATGCCGCGGGGCTCGGCGGCCACGATATCGGCGGGTTCCACCAGCACGACCCGGTCGTACTCCAGGCCCTTGACCTGGCTGACCGGGATCGCGTGCAGTGCGGCGGCGAGGTGGTCGGGGGCGACGACCGCGCCGGTCTCCGAGGCGACGGCCGCGGCCAGGTCGTCCACCTGGCGGATCTGGAGGGAGCCGCCGGGCCGGAAGGAGCGGGTCGGTTCGATCCCCGGCGCCAGGGCGCGGGCCGCGAAGTCGGCGATGACCTGCGGGACCCGGTACCCGGTGGGCAGGTCGAGTGTCCGCGCCCCGCGCTTGCCCAGCCGCTGCACCAGCTCCGGCCAGGACTGCGCGGCGAGCGGATGGGTGGCCTGACCGAGGTCGCCCACGATGGTCATCGAGGCGTGCTCGGCGCGGCGGGCGATCATCCGGCACTCCATCGGCGACAGGTCCTGCGCCTCGTCGAGGATGACGTGCAGGTACACCTCCTCGGCGGGCTGCTCGGCTTCGGCGACCGGCAGCGGCCTGGCCAGCACCGGCACGTAGGCCTCCTCGCCGTACGGGTCGAAGCCGTCGTTCCAGCCGGTCACCCGGTGGCCCTCGCGCAGGATGATGGCGGCCGCCCAGCGCTGCGCGGCCCAGTAACCGTTGTTGTCGATGGACTGCCCGGAGGTTGCCATCGGGGTGGACACGCCGGGTGCGAACAGCTGCCAACCGTCGTTGAGGCTCCAGCTCAGCACGAAGGTCTCGGCCAGCCGGGGGCCGCTGCTCAGCTCACGCGCCGTCCACTCGGGCACCGCGGCCTTCGGCTTCTGTGGCGCGCCGAGGATCTCGGCCAGCTCGTCGAGCAGCGGGACGTCGTCCACCGTCCACTCGCCGTCCTGCGCGGGCAGGACGTCCTGCGGGGTCAGCGGCGGCCACCACGCGTCGAGGAAGGCGTCCGGGATCTCCTTGCCGTCCAGCATGTCCGACAGCACCGACGCCGCGATCGCTTTTCCGCCGTTGGGTTTGACTGCCCGCGCCTCGCACCGCCTCCGGATCTCCCGGCGGGCGCGCGCCAGGTCGTCGGCCTTCAGGGTGCGCAGCCGGTCGGGCGCGTTCGGCGGGGTGTCCCACGCCAGGTCGGTGAGCACCCGCACCATGCGCAGGTCGCCCTTCCTGCGGGCTAGGTCGGCCGGGTCCCGGCGCGTCGCGGTGACGCCCGGGAACAGCTCGCCGATCGCCCGCAGGTGGACGCTGTCCTCGCCGAGGCCGGGCAGCACCCGCCCGATGTACTCGGTGAACACCGTCGACGGGCCGACCACCAGCACCCGGCCGTCGGAGAACCTGCCGCGGTCGGTGTAGAGCAGGTAGGCCGCGCGGTGCAGGGCCACCTGCGTCTTGCCGGTGCCGGGGCCGCCGGTGATCAGGGTGACGCCGTGGGACGGTGCCCGGATCGCCTCATCCTGCTCGCGCTGGATGGTGGTGACGATGTCGCGCATGTGCTCGTCACGTTTCCTGGTCAGGGATCTCAGCAGGGCGCCCTCGCCGACCACGCCACCGATGTCCTTTGTGGACAGTACTTCGTCGTCGACCGCTTCCACCCGTGGACCCCGGCAGAGGATGACCCGCCGGCGGTCCACGCCGAGCGGTTCGCCCGGGGTGGCCCGGTAGAACGGTGCGGCACCGGGTGCGCGCCAGTCCACCACCAGCGGCTGCCGGTCCTCGTCGCGCACGCCGAGACGGCCGATGCGGTAGGTGTCGCCGTCGTCGAAGTCCAGCCTGCCGAAGACGACGCCCTCCTCCTGGCTGTCCAGATCGGACAGCGTGGCGGCGGCGCGCAGCACCATGGCGTCGCGCTCGACCAGGCCGGTGACCGGACCGGAGGTGGCGCGGCTGTGCCCCTCCCGGGTCAACTGCCTCGCTTGCCCGCGCATGACCTCCAGGCGCTCGTAGACCTTGTCGACGACCTGCTGTTCGATGGCGATCTGCTGTTTTGCTTCTGACACGGGGCCCCCTCTGCCGGGCACGGCTGGCCCGGGCTTGTCGAGGATAGGTGCCGGTCAGGAGCGCAAAATCGGCATCTGGGCTGATTCGCACGAGTTGACCGGCCGATATGATGGACCTGGCGGAGGAAAATGAGACCCTCGATCGGTTGCCCTCCTCCGGTCCCGCGCACGCACCCGGATCGGCGCGGACACCGACCGACCGAGGGATATGCGGGGCACGGCTACCATTGCCCAGATGTTCGTGATCGACGGTGCGAGCGCACCAACCGGAGCCGGAGCGCGATGACGGCCACCGCACCACACGCGACCCACCTGAGAACCGCCCGCCAGCACCCGCCCGTGGAGGCCACGGCCGCCGGCCGGGGACAGCGCGGAAACGGCGGCGGCGAGACGACCGAGCGGGCCCTCGGCGCCGATGAGGCGTTCCGGGACGACCTGGAGCGGATCCGGTTCTCGCCGTACTACTCCCGGCTCGGCGCGGTCACCCAGGTGATCTCCTCGAACGGCGCCGGGCAGGGTGTCCACAACCGGCTCACCCACACCATCAAGGTGACCTCGGTGGCCCGGGCCATCGCCACCGCCATCACCCGGCCGGGCGACCCCCGCCGCCAACTGCTGGACCGGCTGGGCGGCTGCGACCCGGTGGTCGTGCAGGCGGCAGCCTCCGCCCACGACCTGGGCCACCCGCCGTTCGGTCACCTCGGCGAGTCGGTGCTGGACCGCATCGCCCGGCAGCGGTACGGCCTCGAGGACGGGTTCGACGGCAACGCGCAGACCTTCCGGATCCTCACCACCCTCGACGCGCTGCACCCGGACGGCGGGCTGAACCTCACCGCGGCCGTGCGCGCCGCGGTCCTGAAGTACCCCTGGTGCCGCGTGCGGTTCCCCCGGCCGCACCCGTCCGGAATGGCGTACCCGCCGAGGGGCGCGGGTGCCGGCGAAGACGACTGCGGTTCGAGCAAGTTCTCCGCCTACTTCCTGGACGCGGCGGAGATGGTCGACGCCCGCGCCGCCTACCCGGGGCTGCCGGCGCTGCGGCAGACCGTCGAGTGCTCGGTGATGGACGTCGCCGACGACATCGCGTATTCGCTGCACGACCTCGACGACTTCCACCGCGCCGGCGTCCTGCAGTACGCCGCCGTCGCCACCGAGTTCCGCGAGTGGCGCGCGCACGCCGCCGAACTGGCCCGGCGTGACGTCGGCACGCTCACCGCCGAGGTACCCGGCCAGTCGCTGGAGGCGCTGCGCCGGCGCATCCACGCCAAGGACCCGTGGATCGCCGACGACGACGCGTTCTTCGCCGCCGCCGACCGGGTGCGGACCGACCTGATCGACGGGCTGCTGGCCGTCCCGTACGACGGCTCCCGGGCGGCCGAGCGCGCGCTCGGCGCCTTCACCGGCCAGTGGCTGGCCCGGCTGCAGGACGCCGTCACCGTCACTCTCAACCCGCACCCCCGCTCCGGTTACGTCAGCCTGATGCCGCAGGCGTGGCACGAGGTGACCATCCTCAAGTTCGTCCACCAGCGCTTCGTCCTCCAGCGCCCCGACCTCGCGCTCTACCAGCGTGGGCAGGCCCGGATCCTGTTGCGCCTGGTTGACGGCTTCGACGCGTGGCTCGCCGACCGGGCCGACGCCGCCCGGGCGCCGCGCCGCCTGCTGGAGTTCATCGAATTGGCGACCGCCGGTTACCAGCGGATCGCGCGGGCCGGGTCGGACCTGCTGCCGGACGCCGGAGCGGACGCGCTGCGCCGCCGGGCGGTGGGCCGCGGGCTGATCGACTACATCGCCTCGCTGTCTGACGCCCGCGCGGCCGCCACCGCCGAGTCGATCACCGGTCGGGCCGAGCGGCTGTGGGACGCCGGCGGCGGTCTGTAGCCATCCGGTACCGGCCCGGTGGGGCGGCGGTCACCGACCGGTGTGCGGGTCGCGGGGCGGTACCCAGGCACCCGGCTCGTTCAGCCCGAGGACGTCAACCTGCCCGGCCAGTGCCTCCGCGCTGGCCCGGACCGCCGCCCGGGCGCCGCGTACACCATCCGGGAAACCCGGCGCCTCGCGCCGGACCTGATCCTCGGGTACCTGGCGGTCGACTTCTCGTTTCCCGACCGGCTGGCGCTGGACGTGTACCCCGGCGCTGGACGTGTACCTCAGCGTGATCGTGCGTCGCGGCGACGGGTGGCGGGCCGACCGGTCAGGCCCCCGCGCCGTCGGGGACGTTGCCCTGCTGCAGGATCCGGATCGGGTTGCCGAACGGGTCCCGGAGGCCCAGGTCCGTGCCGTAGAAGTGGTCGGTGGGCTCCTGCGTGAAGTCGGTGACGCCGCGCGCCTGGAGGGTGTCGTACAGCCCCCGGGCATCGTCGGTGATGAAGACGAGGCCGGTCAGCGCGCCTTTCGTGACCAACTCCCGCAGTTGCTGTGCCGTGGCTTCGTCGTGCAGCGGCGGGCCCGGCTGCTCCAGGGAGAGCTCGGTGCCGCCCTCGCCCGGCACGCGGACGGTCAGCCACCGGTAGGAGCCCTGCTGGACGTCGTTGCCCTTTTCGAGCCCGAGCTTGTTGACGTAGAAGTCCAACGCCTCGTCCTTGTCGAGGACGTAGATGGACGCGACGCTCAGCTTCGTGATCATCTCGCCTTCCTCCATGATCCGTGATCGGTGACCGGTGATCCGTGATCGGTGACCGGACCGTCGTCAGGCTAGGCGAACCGTCTTGGCGACAGCTTATCCGGAACTGCTCGATCGTGTTGCCACCGTTGCCGCCGCCCGCGGCCGGGTGTGTGCCATCTGGACGCAGTGCGGCACGACGACCGGTCCGTGACGGTCGCGGTAGCCCGAGGGCGTCTCCCCGACGATCTCCCGGAAGGTCCGGCTGAACGTCCCGAGGCTGGTGAAGCCGACGGCGAAGCAGACGTCGGTGACGCTGCGGCCGGTCTCCCGCAGCAGGAACATCGAGCGCTCCACCCGCCGCCGCTGCAGGTACCGGTGCGGGGTCTCGCCGAACACCGCACGGAAGCAGCGGCTGAAGTGCGCGGGCGAGAGGTGGGCCACCGCCGCGACGGCGGGTACGTCCAGCGGCTGGGCGTAGGCGCGGTCCATCGCGTCGCGGGCGCGGAGCAGGCGCCGGTTCAGATCCTCGACCTCGCGGCTCACGCCGCCATGCTATGCGGCCGCGCGCCGTCGCCGGCACCGCCGCGCGGCCGGCGGGGCGCCCGGCTGCCGGCCCGCGGCTGGCTGGTACCACCGCATCCCCCCGGCGGGCCGGGGGGTGCCGCCCGGTCAGCGCTGGGACGCCGGCGACCAGGCCGCTCTCGCCCCGGCACCTTTCCGGACGCGAACTCCGGAAAACCGTGGCTTCGACCGGACACGAACGACGGGTCGGCGGTCAGGGCGGGCCAGCCGCTCGGCGTGGTCAGGTCGCAGCGGCCGGGGGCGGCTCGATATCGCCGGGCGGAGTTTTTCGGGGCCTTCGCGCATCCGGGCGGGTCAGCCGGCGCGGTCGGCGACCGTGGTCGCGATCCGCCACTCGGTCAGCGCGCGCAGCGCGTCCGGTGTGGCGCCGTCGTCGGTGACGAGGCGTTCGAACCGGTTGAGGTCGGCGACCCTGTGCAGCGCCGACCTGCCCAGCTTGCCGTGGTCGACCAGGAGGACGCGCCGGCTCGCGACCTCCAGCATCGCCCGCTTGGTGACGACGATCTCCTGCTCCTGATGGTGGACGCCGCCGTCGGCCACCCCGGAGAACGAGTAGAAGCCGATGTCGGTGTGCAGCGCCCGTGCCGACTCGGTACACGGCGCACCGATGAACGAGTCGTGCAGGTCGTTGTACTGTCCGCCCAGCGCGACCAGGCGGATGTTCTTCCGGCTCATCATCAGCGTGATGATCGGTGCGAAGTTCGTGATGACCGTCAGCGGATCGATGTCGGCCGCGAGTTCGGCGAGCGCGAGCGTGGTGGTCGAGTCGTCGAGCAGGACCGACATGCCCGGTTCGATGAGGCGGACCGCCTCCCGCGCGATGGCCCGCTTCTCGGCGAGCGCGAGTTGCCGGCGGTAGCTGACGTTGCTCTCGAAGACGCTGGAGGGCAGCGCGGTGACTCCGCCGTGGAATTTGCGCACCAGCCCGCGCCGCGCCAGCTCGTCGAGGTCGCGATGCGCGGTGACCAGGCTGACGTCGAACAGGTCGGCCAGGTCCTGCGCACTGGCCGTGCCGACCCGCATCAGGTACTCGGCCACGTCCTGCTGGCGCGTGGCCGGCTCCTTGCGCCGCCCTCGATCCGTCATCGATACCTCCGCCCGGTGGCCACCGCGCTCCCCGCGGCGCTGGTCAGAGTACCGCCCGCCAGGGCGTGGAGGCGGCCGTCGGACCGGTTGTGTCGAAATTAGTACCTGCATATTAAGCATTCGAATGGTAACTTGTCGCTACGCAGCGAGAATTTCTCATCTGCGGCCGGGAACCGCTCACGGTCGTTCGGCCGCCGCAGGGGACCCGAGGTGCGCCATGACCAGTCGACCAGCACCTGCCGCTCGCGCACGCGCAGCGGGAGCCGACCAGCTGACCCGCGACCTGGTGACCGCGTGGGCAGGCAGCCGCGCCCCACCGGTACCGGACCCCGCACCCGACCTGACCGCCGACGGACGAAGGAGTACCGGTGACTGACACCCGACTGACAGTGCTCGGCTACCGGGCCGGCCGGCCCGACGCGGTCTCGGCCTGCTCTGGCTACCTGGTCGAGCATGGCGAGCTTCGCGTCCTGGTCGACTGCGGCCCGGGGATCGCCACCCAGCTCGTATCGCGGGGCCTGGAGCACCGGCTCGACGCCGTGGTCCTGACCCATCTGCACCAGGACCACGCACTCGACGTGGTGCCGCTCGCGTTCACCCGGCTGCTGGCGCCACAACCGCCGCCGCGCATCCCGCTGTGGGTGCCGGAGGACAGCATCGACGTGCTGGCCGCGCTCGACGAGTGGGCCGCGGTATCCACCGACCCGGCGGTGGGCCGCCCGCTGGCCACCGCGTTCGACGTGCGCCCGCTGGTACGCGACGGCGCGACGGCGGTACCGGTCGCAGGCGGCGTGCACCTCACCGCCCACCCGGCCCGGCACGCCGTGCCCAGCGCGTCGCTGCGCTTCGACCTGGCCGGCCGGATCCTGGCGTTCTCCTCCGACACCGGCCGGTGCGACGGGGTACTGGCCGCCGCGCGCGGCGCCGACGTGTTCGTGTGCGAGGCGACGTACCTGGCGGCCGACCCGGCGATGCTCGCCGGCCACGGGCATCTCACCGCCCGGATGGCCGGCGAACTGGCCGACGCGGCCGGGGTCGGCCTGCTCGTCGTGAGCCACCTGCTCGGGTACGACGACGAGGAGTCGTTCGCCGCGGCCCGCGCCGGGGCCGGCCGCGTACCGGTGGTGCTGCCGGCCCGCGCCGGGCTCGTGGTGCCGATCGAGCGGGCGGTACGGTAAGCATGGTGCTTGTTCTGTGGGACGTCGACCAGACCCCGCTGGACGTCGGCACGGTCGCCCGGCAGGTCCGGTTCCCGCTTCGCGCGGACCCGCCGGGCGTGCCGGTCCGGCCGGCCGCGGTGCGGCAGGGCAGCACCACCCGGCCCATCGTGCGGGCCATCCCGCGGGAGTACGGTGCCGACCCGGCAACCGCCGAACGGCCGCTGCCGGAGGCGTTGCGGCGTGAGGTGGCCGGCGACCCGTCGGCACCCGCCGCCGGGCAGGCGTGCCGCCCCCGGGCGGTGGTCGCATGCTGACCGGCATCGGTCAGGGCTGGCCCCAGATCGGCGAACTGGCTCTCGCACTGGCCCTGTCCACCGCGGTCGGCGTCGAGCGGGAGATCCGGCAGAAGAGCGCGGGACTGCGTACCCACAGCCTCGTCGGGTTCGCCGCGGCACTCATCATGCTGGTCTCCAAGTACGGGTTCGCCGACGTGCTCGGTGACCACGTCACGCTCGACCCGTCCCGGGTCGCCGCCCAGATCGTGTCCGGCATCGGATTCATCGGCGGCGGGCTGATCTTCGTGCGCCACGACGCGGTGCGCGGCCTGACCACGGCCGCCACGATCTGGCTGACCGCCGCCATCGGCATGGCCGCGGGCGGCGGGCTGTGGCTGCTGGCGATCCTGGTCACCGGGGGCCATTTCCTGGTGACCGTGGCCTTCACCCCGCTGGCGCTGCGGCTGCCCCGGTCGAAGTACGCGCCGTCCCGGCTCCGGCTGTCCTACCTGGCCGGACGCGGCGCGCTGCGGCTGGCGCTGGCCGAGTGCACCCGCCACCGCTTCACCGTCGGGGACCTGTCGATCGAGCAGAGCGGCGAGGGCCACAATCCGCGCGCTGTCACGGTGTGCCTGTCCATCCAGGGCTCCGGGTCGGTCAGCAGCCTGACCGCGGCGCTGGCCGAGATCGACGGGATCCTGGCCATCTCCGGCGAAGACGACGACTCGCCGCCGGCCTGATGGGCACCCGCTTTCCGCCCCGGTCCGCAACCCGGCCGGCCGGCTCCCCCCGGGGTACGGGGACAGCCGGCCGGCCGGCTACCCCCGTACCCCGGCCAGCGACTGCCTGGCCGCGCTGACCAGCCCGGTCAGCGCGGGAATGAGGAGAGGATTGGCCGCGATCGTCGCGGTCGAATCCAGTCCGTGAGGGCTGCCGTCGCCGTCGACGACCAGGGCACCGGCCTCGGCGGCGAGCACGACGCCGGCCGCGGTGTCCCATGGCTTGTTGCTCAGCGCGACACAGGCGTCGAAGCGCCCGGCCGCGACCCAGGCCAGATCGATCGCCGACGAGCCGACCATCCGGATCCGCTGGACGTGCGCCGCGAGCTGGTCGGTCAGCGCGATGCGCAGCCTGTTCGCGTGCTCGGCCCCGGTACCCACCGCGTAGTCGCCCAGCGCGACGATGGCGTCAGGCAGCCGGCCGGTACCGGA
>JBDZVD010000182.1:0-9815 GCA_040255525.1 Micromonosporaceae bacterium
GCCGTACCGGGTCCGGTCGGCGTCGGTGAGCCCGCCGAGCACGCCGGCCTGCGCCGCCCGGGGGAGCCGGTGCAGCTCGCGCATCACCCGGTCCATCCGCCGGTTGACCGCCTGGCGTTGCGGCAGGCCGGTCGTCGGGGTGAGCTGCGGCGGGATACCCGCTTGCCGGTGGGTCTCGATGGTGGTGAGTTCCAGCTCCACCGTCGCGTCGTCCTTCTCCTCGGCCATGCCGATCGGACCCTCCCGGCGGCCGCCAAGGAACTGCGCCACGGCCGGCTCGTCGCTGCTGAGCAGCAATTCGCGGTGACCGAACATGACGAGGTCGCCGCGGAAGAGCATGCCGATGTTGTCGGGTACCGTCCGGGCCATCTGGATGTTGTGCGTGACGATGAGAATGGTCGCGTCGATCTGCGCGTTCAGATCGATGAGCAGTTGCGAGATGTACGCGGTGCGCACCGGGTCCAGCCCGGAGTCGGGCTCGTCGACGAGGATGATCTGCGGATCGAGTACCAGTGCGCGGGCCAATCCGGCGCGCTTACGCATGCCACCGGAGATCTCACCCGGCAGCTTGGGTCCGTCACCGGCCAATCCGACCATCGCCATCTTCTCCTCGACGACGCGCCGGATCTCGCGCTCGCCGAGCCGGGTGTGTTCGCGCAGCGGGAAGGCGACGTTGTCGTACAGGCTCATCGAGCCGAACAGCGCGCCGTCCTGGAACATGACGCCCATCAGCCGGCGCGTGCGGTAGAGCTGCTTTTCCCGGCATGAGGCGATGTCGACGCCGTCGATGATGACCCGGCCGCGTTCGGGCCGGACCAGGCCGATGAGCGACTTGAGGAACACCGTCTTTCCGGTACCCGAGGGGCCGAGCATGACGGATATCTCGCCGGCTGGCAGGGTGAGGCTGACGTCACGCCATACCTGCTGGCGCCCGAAGGACTTCGTCAGTCCCTCGACCACGACTTCGATGCCCATGGAGTCTCCTGTCGTATGCGCGACCTCGACCACCGCATGGCGAAACCGGGAGCCTCCCGCATGATTGCTACTGGCTGGTACGTTAACGCCGCGGCAACAGCGGGCACAAGAAATGGACCCGACGCTTCGCTGAATTTGTCAAACACCGATGAACACGCACGTTCTCCTTAGCAGTTTTCGATGAAGTCGGCGGTCCCACGGAAAAGCGCCGGGCGCGCCGGGGAAAGTCGGGGATCGCGCGGGAAAGCGCCGGGCGTCCCTGGAAAAGCCGGCGGCCGCCGGGAAGACCGGTGAGCGCGCGGGAAAGTCGGCGACCGCACGGGCGGGAAGGTCGGGGGCGCCAGGATCGCCGGCGGCCGCACGGCAAGGACGGCGCAGCCGGCCACTGCCCGTGCGACAGCCCCGGCCTGTCCACAATGGACGCAGCGGCTTCCCGGGGTTCGCCGGGTCCTGACCGGTGCACCGGCCGGCATCTGGACGGTGCCGCCCGGCATGCCCCAGTAGTGGCATGTCCGCTAGGAGTTCGCGGGCAGCGCTGGCGGATCGAGGATGGTGTCCGGGGGCGCGCCGTCCACCACCGGTGTCGCCCCTGGCCGGCCGGCCAGGCCCAACGGCGGGTAGCCGAGCCGGATGAGCAGGCCGTTGACGTGCGCCCTGAGCGCGTCGGGGAGCTGGTCACAGGGGAGGTCCGCACCGCAGCCGGGAGCCTCGGTGCCGGTCGGCGCTCGCGCCTCGGCGTCGTCCGGCTGCGCGGATGGCCTGGGGTACCCGCCGGTCAGGCCGAGAAACTCACCGACGCTGGCGGCGGTCCGCTCGGCGTCCGCGAGCAGGTCTTCGTAGCGCAGCCTAAGGCAACTGTCCGGGTGAGCCTGCTCGACGGCGAACATGGAACCGGTGTGCCCGGCCCACCAGGCGGCGAGAGCGGCGACGGTGCTACCCGGGTAGGCGGCCGTGAACGGGGCGAACCCGGGGCCGGACAGCCCCCAGGGGTTGGCCCGCAGCACCGCGTAGACCACGTCCGGGCAGGCGCGGTGCAGGCAGATGAACCGGGTGGCGGGGAACAGCTGGAGGAAGGTTTCGGCCGCGCCGCGGTCGGCGGCGACCGTCTCGCACCAGCGGGGCCGGCCGGCGCGGGCGACGATCGCGGTGATCATCCCGGTGGCGAGCGCACGCACCGAACTGGTCGCCAGGGCCGAGAGCGGACCGTCGCCGCGGCGCTCGGTCCGCCGCCATGCCGCGGCCGCCCGATCGCACGCCGCGAGCAGGCCGGTCGCGGAGGTGCACGCCAGCTCGGGCCGGTCCTCGAGCAGGGCCCGCAGCCGGCGTGCCCCGGCGTGCGGGTACGTCAGCACCACCACGGGACCGGAACGCACGGCACCGCTGGCGCCGTCGGGGGCCTCGGCGCGTGCCGCCGCCGCGCCGGCCGGCCACCGGGGCGCCGTCATGTCCCGGCAGCCGTTCGGGCGCCGCCGGAGGCCGCCAGGCGGTCGTCGCCCGCGGTCAGGTCCGGGCCGGCGCAGCGGAATCCGGCCCGGCGGCCGTCATCGCAGGCAGCCGCCGGGATCACGTCCGCCGGGATCACGTCCACTGTGGTCACCTGCGCTGTCGTCACCTCCACCGTGATCACTTTCCCTCCCTGCTGGTGAGGCCGGGTTCCCGCCCCGCCCTGTGGTTCTTCGCGGTCACGGACTGGTGATCCTTATGCCGGTGTCGACGCCGTATGTCGCCGCGATGGTCCGTTGGGCGGCGGCGATAGTGAGGATGGACGGGCAGGTATTCGTGTCCGCGGGTACTGTCAGGACGTTCTTGTTCGCGCTGCCCTGCACCAGGGTCAGCACCGGACCCGCCGCCGGCTTCGGATTGGCGTAGTTGACGCCGACGCCGCCCTGGAGGGTGAACGCGCATGCGGTCGTTCCCCCGCCCGCGGCCGGGACGTTCGTTCCGCTGAGCCGGAGGACGAGATCGGTGAGTTTCCCGGTCGTGACGTCGGAGGCGTACAGGTTGCCGGACAGGCCGGCGGTGTGCTGCTGCGCCACCGTCCACGTACTGCCATCCGATCCCCGGCAGCCGCCGGCGGTCAGATGCACCGTGCCGAGATCTCCCCGGGGCGGTCCGGTCGTGTCCGGAATGCTGCCGTCGAGAGCCGACTGCTGGCAGGTGATGATGAGGAATCCGCCGTTGACGACGCTCACCCTGATTGTCAGCGCTGGCGAGGTCATGGTCGCCCGGAAGCTGCCGCCGCCCGTGACGGTCCAGAACGGCTCGAACGCAGGCAGCCGGTCCGCCGTGCAGTTGCCGGTGTTGGTACACAAGGGACTCAGGTACATCTTGACGTAGTTGCCGGGGCCCGAGATCGTCGCGGTGATCAGCGGGTCCAGGTTTTCGCCGCTCCGGCCGACGCAGCCGGTAAACGGCGGGACCGTGGCGTACCCGGCCAGCGCGCCACCGAGCGCGACGTGCGCGAAGAACGGCGTGGGACTGCCCGGCTGGCTGCCGCCCAGCAGTACGAGCTGGTCGGGGCGGACGGGCGAGTCCGGGCTGGACAGGGGAGCGGTGGTGTGGCAGTTGTCGCCCACGTCCAGCGGCACGCCGTTGACCAGGACGTGGTCGATCCGCATCGACGCGGAGGTGGTGGCGACGATGTGGTACGGGCCGTTGGAGGGATCCTTGGAGGCGTTGAGGTAGAGCACGCCCTTCAGCGGATCCGGCCCGACCTGGCTCAGGTGGGCCGTCGCGGTCACCGGTTGGAAGCCGAAGGTCAGAAACGTCGCCGTTGCCGGCGGGAGCTCCCGCGCGCCATCGTGATCGAACTCCATCGTGTCCAGCGCGCAGGTGTAGATGGTCGTCCCCACGCGCACGGCGCCCGCCTGGTTGCCCTCCGTGGGACCGACGCTGTGGGCGAGCGCCGGCGTCGGGTACCCCAGCTCCAGCGCGCTTGCGAGCTTGGCCGCGTTGGCGAATCCCGCCAGGTACCCGCTGATCGGGGTCGGCGGCTGGACGATCCCCAACCAGTTCTTCGGATCCGCGCACGCGGCGTACCCGGCCGTGTCGACCGAGTCGTAGAACCCGGGCACCGTGGTGACCGGGGCGTCGACCGCAACCACGCCGGGTTGCCGCGCCGAACCGCCAAGCGAGAGCGACGCCACGGCTACGGCAGCCGTCGCGGCCGCGCCGAGGGCGTGACGCCGCCGCCATCCGGAGGTCCTCATCGGCGCCGGCTTCCTGTCATGTCATCCGTCACTGCTGCCCCTCATAGCGTCTGGTGATCCGCCTCGTCGCCTCTGCCGGCCGGATAGGCTCTGGTGGCCGGAGAGCTTCTGGTGGCCGGGTAGCTTCTGGTGGCCGGAGAGCTTCTGGTGGGCCGGTCCGGCCGGCGGGGCCGGCTGTGCCGGATGCGGGAACCTGCCGCACGGTACCGGTGTACCGCACGGCAGGCCCGCGTGGGAATGGCCTACGGGTCGGTGACGGTCTGCTGCGGGTTGGTGTTGTACTTGGCCGCGAACCAGGCCGGCTCGCCCGCGCCGAACAGACCGAGACAGGACTGGCCGGGCGCGACGCTCGTGATGGCCAGCTGCGAGGCGTGGCCGGGATTGATCGTCAGGTCATGGCTGGCGTTGTTGAACGAGCCCGGCAGCGAGGCTCCTCTGATCTCCAGGTGGCAGGCGAATCCGTTGACGCCGCTGACACTCGCGCTGATCGCGCTGGCCGCCCCGTTGCCGATCCGGCCGTCGGTGACACCCGCGGAGTAGCCGGTCGCGGACAGCGTGGTTGCCTTGTGCAGATGGGCGACGACGCCGAAGCCGAGGAGGCTGCACGGGCTGGCGGCGGTACCGAACTGCGCGTTGGCGATGGTGCCGAGTTGCACCGTGGTGCCGGTCCGGCCGTCCCCGGAGAGGCTGCCGGACGCGGTGGCCGCGTTGACCGGACAGGTCAGGCTGATGCCGTTGGCGTTCAGGATCGCGGGGCTGACGTTCGTCGCGGTGTAGTGGCCGCCCGGGGTGATGTGCCAGGTGCCGCCCGAGGCGAACGCCGGACCCGCGCCCACGCCCATGCCCGCCCCGGTGGCCACCGCCGCCGCGGCGCCCGTGAACGCGATGCTCGCGACTTTCTTGGCCTTACTCATGGTCCCTCCTTCTGGGGGTTGATGGCCGAGGTTGACTGGTGCCTGGATCGGTGGACTGTCGGCGGCCGCGCTCATCCCGCCGTCGGCTTGCCGAGAGTCAGTGCGATGGTGTTGCCGGGGCCGGGGATCGTCAGGTTGATCATGGGGGTGGCCAGCAGGCAGTTCTGGAACGGCGGAATCGTGTAGCTGCCCGCGAGCACCCCGCCGACCGGCGGGCTCCATCCGGCCTGCGAAGCCAAGGTGATCGTCGCCGGGTACGAACTCTGGCAGACCGGCCCCACCAGGACGGGCAACCCCGCCACCGTGAGACTGGTGATCCTCAGGGTGACCCGGGCGGTGGCGGTGACCGCGCCGCCGACCTTCGCGACGGTACCGGTCGCTTGTCCGACCGGAATGAGTTCCGTGGTCGCCTTCACCGGGACAAAGCCGATCTCGGTGAACGAGCCGGTGGCCGGCGGCAGGCTGAGATCTGCCGTCATCGCGCCGGTGGTCAGATCGACGGTCGTGGCCAGCGTGCCCGGGCCGAGTGCCAGGTCGCCGTCCGGCGCCTGGAGGTGGGTGGTGCCCGTGACCGGGTACGTGAGCGTGACGGTGATGGCCGCCGCCGCGGGGCCGGAGCTGGCCAGCATGGCGCCGAGTGCCAGCAGCCCGGCCGACGCGACCACCGCCAGCCGGTGGATTGGTGTGCGGGACCTCGTCATGTGCGGTCTCCTCCTTCGTGGGTCGGGGCGGCAGCCGCGGTCATCCGACCGGCGCCGGGGCCGGCGGTGCGTGCCGGCGGGCCTGCCGCCACGAGGTCAGGCCGAGCAGTTCGCCGAGCATGCCGATCCGGGCCTCGGCGGCGACCGGTCCGGCGTCGCCGGTCTCGCAGTACCGCAACTGGTTGTGGCGCAGCGCGACCGACAGGTTGGCCCGTCCGCCGAGGATCTGCTCCCAGGTGTCGGCCGAGCCGATGACGTCCCACGCGCTCTCCGGCTCCTCGCCCGCGCCGGACCGGGCGCCGGCGTCGGTCGGCGGGTCGATGACCGTGGTCACGCTGGCCGTGGGAAGGCTGACCCGCCACCGGGCGGCCGGTCCGGACCCGGTGGGCGGGGTCGCGACAAGCATGAACGTGTCGGCCGAGCACGGCTCCCAGCGCTTCGCGAAGTCATCGCCGAGCCGGGCCAGCGCGGCCACGAGCCGTTCGGCGACGCCCGGATCGACCGCGGCCGGGCCGCCCGCCCCCTCCACCACCGGCCGTGCGTGGACCGGCTCGGTGGCCGGTGCGCCGGCGGGTCCTGCGCCCGGCACGGTGACCCGCAGGTCCGCGGGTCGTTCCGTGGTACCCCAGGACTCATCCACCGGCAGGTAACCCAGTTGGCCGCACAGGTCGTTGAGCCGTTGCAGGGCCGGCGCCGCGAGCCCGACCGGTACCGTCCACCCGCGACCGACCGAGTCGGGCGTGATCCGGGAGGTGTGCCAGATCTTGTAGTCGGCGGGGCCGAAGCGTTCCCTCTCCGGTGCGAAACACGACTCCGCGATGCCCGGCACCGGGTCGATGCCGAGGAACCGGAAGGCGGCGTCCGCGGTGCCCTGCGGGTCGGCGACCAGATCCTCGTACCGGACCCGGTGGCAACGCTGCGGGTACTGCTGCTCGGCCGCCCGGATCACGGTCACGTTGTCGGCCCAGAACCGGGCCAGTGCCCACACCGCGTTCCCGGGTGTCTCCGCGATGTACGGGTCGAAGCCGTAGCCGTTCAGCCCCCACGGGCATGCCTCGATGCCGGAGGCGATTACGTCCATCGGATGCCGGTAGAGGCACAGGAAGCGCGCCTGTGGCCAGATGCGGGTCAGCAGGTAGGCGTACCGCGCCGTGCCGAGGCTCTTGTCGCAGTACCGCTTCTTGCCGCGCCGGGCGAGGTACGACCCGACCATCCGGTCCATCGTCTCGCGCACCCCGGCGATCGCCGCGTCCGGGATCTCTGGCGGCTCGTCGCCCCGGTTCGCCGACAGCGGCGCCCCCTCGATCAGCGACCACACCGTGGCCAGTTGCCCGCACAGCGCCGGCACGTTGGTCTCCGGCGGACAGGCCAGGTCGGGGTGCGCGTCCAGCAGGAACCGCAACAGCGTCGACCCCGACCGGCCTGCGCACAACACGAATACCGGGTCCGGAGTGGAGTGCGACGGGCCGGCGTCGGGCCCGGGGAATCCGGGTACCGGCTGCCTGACGGCGCCATCGGTCATGGGATCGACCTCCTGCTATCGGCCGGGACGCCGGGCGGTCCGAGCCGCGCCGAGCCACGGACGGGGTCATGGTGATCGCGAGGCGGTCCGCGTCGCACGTGCTGCTCGTCGGGCCCGGACGCCGGTAGGTTACTGATGAGTATCAATGATTTACAAGGCGTAACCGGGAAAGAGGGGTACCGGCCGTCGTTTCTTGTCAGTACTCGATGAACCGGCCGACCGCCGGTTGTCCGTCAGCGAGTAAATCCGGTTCTGCGGGCGGTCGCGCCGGTACCGGAGTGATCGACGGCGCGGCACCCGATCCGGGCGGCGGTACCGGTCGGCCGGAGCCCATCGGTTTCTTGTCACTTCCGGATGAGTCGGGTCGCCGTGCCTTGTCACTTCCCGAGTAGGGCGCGCGGTGCCGGCCGCCCGATGGGTGTGCCCTTCATGGTAATTACGGCAATCATTCTCCACATAGTCCGGCTCGAATGTTTCGCACGCTCGCCGCGTTCGTTACGGTCGAGGTGTGGCGGATCACAGGTAACAGTCGGACGGGGAGCTGGGTTTGGTGACGCACACTCTCGACACAAGTCAGCGGTCCAGGCCGAATGGTCATGCCAACCCGTTCGCGGCGGTTCCCCGGAATCTCGCCACCATCATGCGGATGGAGCTGCCGGATCTCGCGGCCGAGATCATTTCGGAGATCCGGACGACCATTCCCGAGTACGCCCGCCCGATGAACGGCCCGTACGGCCAGGCCATCCGCCTCGGTGTGGAGCAGGCGCTGACCGCCTTCGTCGACCAGGTGGCCAATCCGGGTGGACCGCACGACACCCGGGACGAGGTGTGCCGGCGGCTCGGCCAGTACGAGGCGCACGAGGGCCGGAGCCTGGACAGCCTCCAGGCCGCGTACCGGATCGGCACCCGGGTCGCCTGGCACCGGGTGATGAAGGTCGCCCAGCAGTACAACCTGAGCCTGACCATCATCTCGCTGCTGGCCGACGCGCTCTTCGACTACATGGACGAACTGGCGGCGCTCTCCCGCCAGGGGTACCTGGAGGCCCAGGCGCGCTCGCACGACGTACTGGAGCACTGGCGGCGCCGGCTGCTGCGGCTCATCCTGGAGCGTCCCCCGGCGCCGTCCACCGCGATCGTCGAACTCGCCGGGCTCGCCAATTGGAAGGTCCCCAACCAGGTGACGATGGTCGCCACCCGGCCCCTGCCGTGCGAGCGGAGCCTGCTCGATGCCGACGTGCTCGCCGAACTCGACGCGGTGGAGCCGACCCTGCTGATCCCCGGTCCGCTGACCGAGCAGCGGGCGGCGATGCTCGAAGCCGGGCTGGCCGGCTCGCGCATCGCGGTCGGGCCCGCGGTGGGTCTGGCCTCGGCGGCCGAATCCCTGCGCTGGTCCCGTCAGGCTCTCGCGCTGGCCGAAGACGGCCGCATCGAGGCCGGACGGGTGGTGCGCTGCGAGGAGCACCTCGTCGAACTGCTGCTGCTGTCCGATACCGCGCTGGTCGACCAGATCGCCAAGCGGGAGCTGGGCGCGCTGGCCGGCATGAGCGCCCACCGGCGCCAGCGGCTGGCCGAGACGCTGACCGCGTGGCTCGAAGGCCGAGGCTCGGCCGCCCGGATGGCCGAGAAGATGACGATCCATCCGCAGACCGTCCGGTACCGGATGCGCCAGGTCGAGCAGGTCTTCGGTGACCAGCTTGAGGATCCCGACTCGCGGTTCGCGCTGGATCTCGTGATGCGGGCCGCCCGGCTGCGCGAGCGCTCCAGCCGGGCGGCCAACCGCACGCGTGACTAGCGGCCATCCACAGTGGAGAGTGCAATGGACACCGCCCCTCCGGACCCGTCGCCCGCCGAGCCGGCGAACCGGGCGCGGCCGAACCGCTGGACGTTGCTGGCGCTCGTCCTGGTCGCCGCCGCCCTCGCGTCGGCCGGCTGGTTCGGCTGGTCGTGGTATTCGGCGGCGCACGACGACGCGCTGAGCTACTCGCGAACCAGGGACGACGTGCTGCGCGCCGGCGAACAGGCCATCCAGAACCTGAACACCCTCGACTACCGCACCGCCCAGCAGGGCATCAGGGTCTGGGAAGACTCCACCACCGGCGACCTGCACAACCAGCTCGTCAGCGGCAGCTCGACCTTCCTCGACCAGATCGCTGCGGCGAAGACGGTCACCGTGGCCAAGGTGCTCGACGGCGCCGTGACCGAACTCGACGAGCACGCCGGCAAGGCGAGCGTGATCGTCGCGGTGGACATCACCGTCACGCCGGAGACCGGGCAGCCGACCGACAAGCGGGAGCGGCTGTCCGGGCAGTTGACCCGCACGAGTACGGGCTGGAAGCTGTCCGCGGTCGGGCAGGTACCGGTGAGCGCGAGCTGAGAGGACGCGAAGGCATGGCCCCGTCGACCCGTTTCCGCCCGTCCCGGGCGCCGGCGCCCCGGCGCGTCACGCGTCGCGCGCTCGCGCCCGGCAGGCCCGCGGAGCCGGACCCCCGGCCGG
>JBDZVD010000183.1:0-9810 GCA_040255525.1 Micromonosporaceae bacterium
TTGCTGAACATCCGCCTTTCCACCACCGGCGGTGCCCCGGGCACGCTGGCGCTCCCGGTGACCTCGGACGGGTTGGTACCCGTCGAGGCGCCGGTCGCCGCGGCGGTGGCCGCCGAGGCCGCCGCCTTCGTCGAGGACGCCGACCACAGCGGCGCGGCGGGTGTGGTGCAGGTACTGCCCCGGCCCAAGGACCGGCCGCGCCGGTTGCTGCTGGTTGGGATCGGGGCCGGGACCGAGGCGGACTGGCGGTCGGCCGGCGCCGCGCTGTGCCGGGCGGCCGCCCGCGAGCCCGCGCTGTCCGTGGCGCTGCCCGCGACCGTCGAGCCGGCGGCGCTGCGCGGACTCGCCGAGGGGCTGTTCCTGGCCGGGTACCGGTTCCGGCTGGCGGCACAGAAGGCGGACGGCGGCCCGGCGCTGCGCCGGGTGACGGTACTGGTCGACGCCCCCGAGCGCTTCGAGGAGGCGCTGCGCGCGGCGACCGCGGTGGCGAACGCGACGTACCTGGCCCGGGACCTGACCAACATGCCCAGCCAGGAGAAGAGCCCGGCCTGGTTCGCGGCGCGGGTGGCCCGGGAGGCCAACCGCCACGCCGGCCTGAAGCTGCGCGTCCGGGAGCCCCGGGAGCTGGCGGAGGAGGGCTTCGGCGGCATCCTCGCGGTCGGTGGCGGCTCCACCCGTGGACCCCGGCTGGTGGAGTTGAGCTGGCGGCCGCGCGGGGCGCGCCGGCACGTGGTGCTCGTCGGCAAGGGCATCACCTTCGACTCGGGTGGCATCTCGATCAAGCCCCGCGAGGGCATGAGACTGATGCGCAAGGACATGGGCGGGGCGGCGGCGATCATCGCGGCCACCCTCGGCGCCGCCGCGCTGAACCTGCCGGTACGGCTGACGGCCCTGGCCCCGCTGGCCGAGAACATGCCGAGCGGCTCCTCTTACCGGCCCGGTGACGTGGTGCGCCACTACGGCGGCAGGACCAGCGAGATCCTCAACACCGACGCCGAGGGCCGGATCGTGCTCGCCGACGCGCTGGCGTACGCGGTCCGCCGGCTGCGACCCGATCTGCTGGTCGACCTGGCGACCCTGACCGGCGCCAACGCGGTCGCGCTCGGCAAGCGCACCGCCGCGCTGTACAGCGACAACGACACCCTGGCCGGTGAGCTGACCGCGGCCGCCGACGCCGCCGGAGAGCGGGTGTGGCGCATGCCGCTGACCGACGACTACCTGGAGTCGCTCGCCAGCGATGTCGCGGACGCGGCGAACGTGGGGGACGGGGGCGCCGGCTCGGTGACCGCCGCGCTGTTCCTGCGCGAGTTCACCGGTACCGCCCGCGACCGCTGGGCGCACCTGGACATGTCGGCTCCGTCCTGGATCGAGACCAACGAGGGGGAGCTGGTCAAGGGCGCGACCGGCTGGGGGGTACGGACCCTGCTGCGCTGGCTGGAGAGCGTCGGCGCACAGGCTTGACGCACCGGGTACGTGCGGCCACGGTGGCGCCGGCTCCGCGCGCCGGACGGCTCAGCGCCTGGCCGCCGCGAGCAGGCCGTTGCCGACCGGCAGCAGCGCCGGGAGCCACTCCTCCGCCTCGCGCAGCGCCTTGACCAGTTCGCGAAGCACCACGGTCTCCGGATCGCGCGCCGCAGGGTCGGCCACCCTCCCGTCCGCGAGTACCCCGTTGATGGCCAGCACCCCGCCCGGCCGCAGCAGCCGCTGCGCCGACCCGACACAGGACGCGTACTCGTCCCGGTCGCCGTCCACGAAGAGCAGGTCGTACATCCCGTCGGCGAGCCTGGGCAGCACGTCCAGCGCCCGGCCGGTGATGATGCGGGTACGGGACGGCTGGTACCCGGCCTCGGCGAAGATGCGCCGGGCCATCCGCTGGTGCTCCGCCTCCACGTCGATCGTCGTGAGGATCCCGTCCGACCGCATGCCGGCGAGCAGCCACAGTCCACTCACGCCGGTACCCGTGCCGATCTCCACCACCGCCTTCGCGCCACTGGCCGCGGCGAGCAGCCGCAGCGCGGCGCCGGCACCCGGCTGCACCGGCGACAGCCCGATCTCGTGCGCCAGCGAGCGGGCGACTTGGAGGACCCGGTCTTCGGGGGCGTATGCCTCGGCGAACTCGCGGGTCGCGGCCGTGACCGGATTCGGCGTGTTCATGGTCGCGGCGATGGTGCACCTCCCGATCGGTGGGCTTGCGCCACCGGCAGGCGGACGCCGCCGGCGGGCGGGCGCCCCGCATGGGGCGCGGACGCTGCGAGCTAAGCGTAGGCCCTGTCCTGTTGATCTCGCCGGACCGAGGCGCCGTCCGGACGCCGGAAGACGGTCAGCAGGTCAAGGGGCGGGCGCCGGCTCACGGCCGCGTAACTGGTTTGCGGGGCGGCCGGCGGAGATCTGCGCGCCGACTTACGACAGCGTCCGGCGTGGGATGCTGGAGGCGGGGATGGACAGGAGAGGGTGCCGATCGTGACTGACGGTTCGGCCTGGCGGCAGCCTGACGGCGTCGCCGGGCAAGGCGCGCGCGGGGCGCGCTCGACCAGCACCACGGGAACGGGCCAGTCGCCATGGTGGTCCGACGCGCTGAGTGATCCGTGGCGGGATCCGGACGCGCCGTCCGCGGTGGTGATCCGCCCAGCCGCCGAGCCACCGCCGCTGGAACCGGACCCCACCTCCGCCGGTACCGGGCCGCGCCGGGGGCTCGGGCTGGTACTCCTGGTGGCGGTCGTGAGCGCGCTGCTGGCGGGTTCGCTGGGCGGCACGCTCGGGTACGTGTTCGCGACCCGGGGCGGTGCGGGCGGGCGCACGGTACTGGGCGCTGCGGGCAACGGCGCGCCGGCCGGGCTGACCGTACGGCCGCCGACGTCCATGGCCGGGGTCGCCGCCCGGCTGCTGCCCAGCGTTGTGACGATCAAGGTGGGTACGGGCTCCGGGTACAGCCTCGGCTCGGGGTTCATCGCCTCCGGCGACGGTTACGTGATCACGAACGATCACGTCGTCGAGGGGGAGAAGGGCCAGCCCACCGTGACGTTCAACGACTCCACCACGGTCTCTGCCAAGCTGGTCGGCGTCGACCAGGAGTCCGACGTGGCGGTGCTCAAGATGGACAAGAGCGGCCTGCCCGCGGTCCAGTTCGGCGACTCCGACCGCATCGCGGTCGGCGATCCGGTGCTGGCGATCGGCTCGCCACTGGCTCTGGCCAACACCGTGACGGCCGGCATCGTGAGCGCGATCAACCGGACCATCGAGGCGGACGAGCCGGGCGGTCCGACCCGGTACTACGCCGCCATCCAGACCGATGCCGCGATCAACCATGGCAACTCCGGAGGCCCCCTCGTCGATGCCGGTGGGCGGGTGATCGGCATCAACTCGGTGATCCGTTCGATGGCGTCCGACTCGGAGACAGCGGGAAACATCGGACTCGCGTTCGCGATTCCGATCAACCAGGCAAAGCGGATTGCACAGGACATCATCAACAACGGTAAGGCCCGTCGTACGGTGATCGGGGCCGAATTGTCCAATTCGTACCTGAATCCGAACGGTGGGGTCGAAGTGACCGTGGTGTCGCCGGGCGGCCCGGCCGCTCACGCCGGCATCAGGGCCGGCGACGTGCTGACCCGGATCAACAACGTGCCGCTGGACCAGCCGGCGGATCTCATCGCCCTCGTCCGGATGTACGCGCCCGGCCAGTCGGTGAACGTCCAGTACCAGCGGGACGGCGGACCCCACACCGTACAGGTGACCTTGGCGGCATCCACCAACTGATCTTCACTGCCCCCTCGCCGGAGGGCCCGCGTCGTGCGTAGTCTGTCAACGGGCTCGTCGACAGCAACGGCGCGGATCGGCCAGCGCGGTCCCGGATGTTGCCGAGGAGGGTAGGTCGACATGTTCGGACTGGAGAACCTCGACAGCGAGAAGGTCATTCTGCTGCTGTTGCTGGCCCTGTTCATCTTCGGACCGGACAAGCTGCCCAAGGCGATCGCCGATGGCGTGAAGATGCTGCGCAACCTGCGGGACATGGCGCGCAACGCCACCGGCGACCTCAGCCGGGAGCTGGGCACCGACATCCAGCTGGAAGACCTCAACCCGAAGGCCCTGATCCGCAAGCACCTGCTGTCCGAGGAGGACGAGAGGGCGCTACGCAAGCCGCTGGAAGACCTCTACAAGGACGTGCAGAAGGACATCAAGGGCGTGCACAACGAACTCAAGTCGACCGCCGAGGCGATCGACCTGCACGCCAAGCCGGCCTCGTCCGGCGGCCCGGCGTCGATCGGCGCCAGCCCGGTGGCCTACGACGCCGACGCCACCTGACCGGGTTCCGCTCCGCTCACCGCCGGAGGCCGGCCCGCGCGCCGGCCTCCGGCGTGTGTCGGACCTGCGACCGACCTGCCTGCGGCCGCCTCAGCGCGCGGCGGGACGCAGCCCGAGGGGTTTACCGAGCAGGGACTCCCGGCGGACCGCGAGCCGATCCGCCACCGCCGACAGGGCCGCCGCCGCCGGAGCGTCCGGTGCGTCCAGCACGATCGGCATACCCTGGTCGCCCGCCTCGCGTACCCGGGTGTCCAGCGGAATCTGGCCCAGCAGCGGTACCGCGACCCCGGTCAGCCGGGTGAGCGAGTCCGCTACGGTCTGCCCACCGCCGGTACCGAAGATCTCCATCCGCTCGCCCGTCGGCAGTGCCAGCCAGGACATGTTCTCCACCACGCCGACCAGGCGCTGGTGGGTCTGCAGGGCGATGGCGCCCGCCCGCTCGGCGACCTCGGCCGCGGCGGCCTGCGGCGTGGTGACGACCAGGATCTCGGCGCTGGGCAGCAACTGTGCCAGGGAGATCGCCACGTCGCCGGTACCCGGGGGCAGGTCGAGCAGCAGGACGTCCAGGTCACCCCAGTACACGTCGGCGAGGAACTGCTGGAGCGCCCGGTGCAGCATCGGGCCGCGCCACACCACCGCCGCGTTGCCCTGGGTGAACATGCCGATCGAGATGACCTTCACGCCGTACGCCTGGGGCGGCATGATCATGTCTTCGACCTGGGTCGGGCGGGCCGTGATGCCGAGCATCCGGGGCACCGAGTGCCCGTAGATGTCCGCGTCCACCACGCCGACCGACAGCCCCTTGGCGGCCAGAGCGGCGGCCAGGTTGACCGTGACGCTGGACTTGCCGACGCCGCCCTTGCCGCTCGCCACCGCGTACACCCGGGTACGGGAGCCGGGCTGCGCGAACGGGATCACGGGCTCGGCGGCACCCGGGCCACGCAGCGATGCCTGGAGCGCCCGGCGCTGCTCGGTGCTCATCACGCCGAAGTCGATCTCTACGCCGGTGACGCCGGGTACGGCCGACGCCGCGGCGGTGATGTCCGTGTTCAGCTTTCCCCGCAGCGGACAGCCGGCGACGGTGAGCAGGATCCCGATTCGGGCTCGGCCGGCCGGATCGACCGTGACCTCGCGGACCATCCCGAGATCGGTGATCGGCCGGCGGATCTCCGGGTCCTGTACGGACGCCAGAGCGGTCTGGATCGCGGCTTCCATGGACGTGGTCGGAGCTGACATAGCGCCATGCTACGTCCGGTACGAGGGCGGATCGCCGGCACGGGACGCCGGGGTGACCATAGTCGCCAGTGATCTCGCATACAGCACCCGGAGGCGCGACGAGCGTTCGTCATCGTCGCACCCGCTGGGTTCTACCGCAGTCGCCCCGGTTGCGCCGGTCACCCGGGCTCCGCCTCGGCTCGACAGGCTCGGCAGCAGAGGCTCTAGCCCCTTGAGGCGCGCGGCGGATTCTGTTCGAGCGCCGAGTCGTCGTCGAACTCGTCGAACGGCTCCGCCAGGCGCTGCGCATCCAGATCGTCCGCGTCCAGGTGCCCCGTCTCCGGGTGCTTGGCCTCCAGGTGCTCGGCCTCCGGGTGCTCCGTCCTGCGGCTCGCCCGCCGGACCTCCCGGCGCAACTCCTTGCGCTCCGACCTCTGCCGCCGGGCCGCCGCCTCGTCCAGCTCCTCGACGAGCCGGACCAGTTCCGAGCGGAGGAAGTCACGGGTCGCGACCTCACCGAGCGCGATACGGAGAGAGGCGATCTCCCGGGCCAGGTACTCGGTGTCCGCCTTCTGCATCGCGGCCCGGCGCCGGTCCTCCTCCATGGTCACCCGGTCCCGGTCGGCCTGGCGGTTCTGGGCCAGCAGGATCAGCGGTGCCGCGTACGAGGCCTGGGTGCTGAAGAACAGGTTGAGCAGGATGAACGGGTACGGGTCCCAGCGCAGCCCGTAAATACCCGCGATGTTGAGCCCGATCCAGACCGTGACGAAGATCGTCATGTACGCGATGAACCGCGGCGTGCCCATGAACCGCGCGAACACCTCGGCGAACCTGCCGAAGGTCTCACTGTCGATTCTCGGGACCGGTACCCGTCGGGACACCCGCGGCTGGTCCAGCCGGACGTCCCGGCGGAGGTCAGCCATGGCCGATCCGTAGCGGTACGTCCTGGTCGCGGTCGCGCCAGTCGGTCGGCAGCAGGTGGTCGAGCACGTCGTCCACGGTGACCGCGCCGACCAGCCGGTCGTTGTCGTCGACCACCGCGATCGCGATCAGGTTGTACGTTGCCATCCGCCGGGTGATCTCCGGCAGTGGCGTGTCCGGGTCCAGCGGGTCGATGTCGTTGTCCACCACGCCGCCGAGCAACTCGGCCGGCGGCTCGCGGAGCAGCCGCTGGAAGTGCACCATGCCCAGGTACCGGCCGGTGGGCGTGGCCATCGGTGCCCGGGCCACGAAGACCTGCGCCGCCACCGCCGGGGACAGCTGCGGCTCCCGGACCCGGGCCAGCGCCTCGGCGACCGTGGCGTCCGGAGGCAGCACGATCGGTTCGGAGGTCATCACGCTGCCCGCGGTGCCGGGCGAGTAGTCCAGCAGCCGGCGGACCGGATCGGCCTCTTCCGGCTGCATGAGGTCCAGCAGCACGTCCTGGTCCGGCTTCGGCAGCTCGGCGAGCAGGTCGGCGGCGTCGTCCGGATCCATCTCCTCCAGGACGTCGGCGGCCCGCTCCGGCTTCAGCGCCGCGATGATCTCCACCTGGTCGTGCTCCGGCAGCTCTTCGAGCACGTCCGCCAGCCGCTCGTCGTCCAGCGCGGCGGCGACCTCGTTGCGCCGGCTGTCGGACAGGTCCTGGAGCACGTTGGCCAGGTCCGCCGGGCGCATGTTGTCCAGCACGGCCAGCAGGTTCGCCGTGCCCTGCTGGTCGGCGACCCCGATCAGGCCGGTGACCTCGGACCACTCCAGCTGGTGCAGGTGGCCCCGGCGGGCCAGCCGTCCGGTCACCTCGCGGACCGCGACCCGGGTCAACGACCACTCGCCGGCGCGGTCGGCCTCCATCGCCACGTCGACCACCGTGCCGGATCGCCCGCTGGCGGCGATACCCACCCGGCGGTCCAGCAGCTCGGTCAGGACCAGCACCTCGCCGGCCCGCTTCTCGAACCGGCGCAGATTCAGCGTGCCGGTCGACAGCACCACCGAGTCGGGTTCGATCGCGGTGATCCGGTTGATCGGAAGGAAGATCCGGCGCCGCAGCGGCATCTCGGCCACCAACCCGACCACCCGGGGCGGCACGCTGCTGCTGCGGATGCGCGCGACCGCGTCCCGGACCCGCCCGACCTGGTCTCCGTTGGGGTCGAAGACGGCGAGGCCGGCGAGCCGGGCGACGTACACCCTGGTCGCCGTGGTCACCCGTCTAGCCTAGTGGGCGGATAGGGTTGATCGCATGATCACCCTGCCGTACCAGATCGTCGACGTGTTCACCGACCGCCCGTTCACCGGCAACCCGCTGGCGGTCGTGTTCGAGGCTCACGATCTTGCCACCGAGCAGATGCAGGCGATGGCCCGCGAGTTCAACCTGTCCGAAACCGCGTTCGTGCTGCCCGCGACCACCTCGGAGGCGACGTACCGGGCGCGGATCTTCACGATCGAGAAGGAGCTGCCGTTCGCCGGACACCCCAGCGTCGGCTCGGCGGTCACCTTCGCCGAGCGGGTCGGCCGGGGCCCCGGCGTCGTCGTGCAGGAGTGCGGAGCGGGGCTGCTGCCGATCGAGCTGTACGAGGGCGGAAAGGCCACCCTGACCGGCGGGCAGCCGACCGTCGGCGAGGCTCTGGACCCGACCAACCTGCTGGCGGTGGTGGGCCTGACCAGCGAAGACTTCGTCGGGCCGGCTCCCCGCACCGCCGGCTGCGGCCTGGAGTTCCCGTTCGTGTCGGTGACCCGTGACGGTCTCACCCGGGCGGCAGGGGACTCGGCGGCGGCCCGGGCGGCGGGGGTGTTCGACGTGAGCCTGGTGTCGTGGGACGCGGCGAACCGCACCGGGTACAGCCGCCTGTTCTTCGGCAGTGGAATGGTCGAGGATCCGGCGACCGGGTCGGCGGCGCTCGGCATGGGCGTCTGGCTGGTCGCCTCTGGCCTGCTGCCCGGCGAGGGCGAGTCGGATTACGTGGTCGAGCAGGGCTACGAGATGGGCCGCCCGTCCACGCTGGAGTGCCGGGTGACGGCGCGCGACGGCGTGGCGGTGTCGGCGACGGTCAGCGGGCGGGTGGTACCGATCGCACGCGGCGAGATCGTGATCCCGCCGTTCGTGGGCTGACCGCCGCCGGGGTGCCTACCGTTCCGGGCCCGGCCTGCGTACCCGGTGCGGCCGGAACGGCTTCGCGGCCCGGTTGGCGGCCGGGGTGGGCCGCGGCGGCGCGGCACCCGAGCCGGCGTCCGCGCGGGGGCTCGCCTCCACCGGATCGCTGACCGGCACCAGGCGGCTGACCACACACTCGTCCGCCCACCGCCGTACCGTGTCGGCGATGCCCGCCGGCGCGTTGAGCCGCTTGCCGGCGAGCTGCGCCGCCACCGACGGCCACGCCTCGCCTTCCGGCGCGAGCCGCCCGACCTCGGCCGGCCAGGTGACGATCCGCCCACCGTGGTCCCCGCGGGCCGACACGTCCACCACGGCGGCACCGGAAAGTCCCGGTGCCGGCTGCTCGCCCGGACCGCTGACCACGTACAGCGCCCCGTCCAGCCACAGGCACCAGACCGCGTACGGGCCGGGCTGCCCCGGAACGGCCAACCACGCCACGGCCGCCCTCTTCATGGCCTCCTCAACCAGCGGGTGCATGCCGGTCACTGTAGGTCCTTCCGCGGCGGGGCGTCAGTGAACTCGGCGCTGGCGTACCGCGCGGCGCGCATCCCGGCCGGCCAGTCTCCCGGCGGCCAGCCGCCCTTGGCCAGCAGCGCCAGGACGAACCGCTCGGGATCGGCGACCTTGCGCCACACGGCGGGCAGGAACGTGGCGCGGCGGTGCCCGTCGGTGAGGATCAACCCGTCCCGTCCGGGCCGCAGGGCGGCCACCAGTCCGGTCAGGTTCCGCGCGGGCAGTGGCGACGGCTCGCTGAGCACCGACACGGACACCGTCAGGTCCGCCCACTCGGCGCCGGTCACCGGCGGCAGTCGCGGATCGACCGTGGCCTGGCGGGCGTTGCGCGAAACGTCCAGGTAGAGCGGCCGGACGGCGTGCAGGCTGCCGATGCAGCCGCGCAGCCGGTCACGCACCTCCAGAGTGACGAACGACGCACCCGGCGTGTGCAGCCGAGCGGGCGCCGGGGGCCGGTCCTCCGGTGGAGCGCCGGCCAGCTTCGCGGCGACCGCGGCCGCCGCGAAGCGGACCAGGCAGGTCCCCTCCTCGACGGTGAGGGCGCCGGGGCTCACGGGATCCGAGCCGGTGGGCGGCTCGTTCATCGACCCAGTCTAGGGCGCCGGCCCGGGCCGCGCTCGCGGGCGCCGGGCCGCCGTCGCCCACGCGCGCCC
>JBDZVD010000184.1:0-9748 GCA_040255525.1 Micromonosporaceae bacterium
ACCGATTTTCAGCCCGGAACGGGCCGCCCGCCAGAGGCGACAGGGACTAACCCCGACGATCGCGGCCAGGTCGTTCTCGGGGACGCCCAGGACGGTGGCGAACGCGGTCACGTACTGCGGCGTCAGCTGCGTACGGCCGGGGCCCAGCATGGCCATGGTGGAGTAGGAAACGATCGGCCCATCACCGATGAAGTACAACACCTTCGGGCTGTACGGCCTGATGTTGCGGTTGCGCAGCAGTCGCAACAGCATCTCGCCAGGACCCAGCGGGTAGCTGTGAGGTGGCGGCACGGGTGGCCACGCCGGTGGATGCTCGCGTAGCGACCGAACGAACTCGTGCAATCGGCGCAGCGACCGCGGTGACAACCCGGCCGCTCTTTCCAGCACCGTTCCGACATGCCAAGACCCCGTGCCACTGGCGGCCACCAGATCTTCGGCCAGCTCGAGCCCGGCGATCACAAACAGGTCCGCCGTGTGCATCCCGAGGATCGGTGCCAGCCTCCGCACCAACGACGGACTCGCCGTGCTACCGGCAAGCACAGCGTCGAGTTCCGACCGTAGGACGCTCTCTGTCGCGGCGACCTCTGACCACCGACGCGTCAGCAACCGCGCAATCCGTGATCCGCTTTCAGCGTCCCTCCTCATCACCTTCAGCGTAGCCGGCCACCGATCAGCAGCATGCATGCGTCAACGACCCCTTGATCCCTCGCCGCGATGCGGTTGGACGTGGTTGACCACAGCGTGAGGCCATCCGGCCGCCGTCTCCGCCCGGGTCCTCAATAAATCCACAGACAGGTGCCGTCGAGTGCCTTCCCGATCCGTGCACGGCTCACGTGTCATCAGCTTCCCCCCACCGTATTCATCGCCGATCGTTCAGTCGGATCCCGCAATCTGCGGTCGCGGCTTCGGACACGCCCTGGAGGTGGCGGTCCGACTGGTCAATCAGCGCCGAGAGGTACTTGTCGATGTGTGAGTCCGCCGGTTCCTCTGCTGCAACGACAAGTTCTGCACCGACACGGTCTGTCCGCCCATCATGGGTAACGCGCTCGTCTACCGCGACAACAGCCACGTGGCGGCCAGCTACATCCGGCTGCTGACCCCGCTGCTGTCCGGAGAACTCACCGCGGCACTGCGGTAGCCGTCCCGAGGCCTGCCTACGCCGGCTGCGAGGGTTTCGCCTTCGCCCCGATGCGCGCCGAGGTGGGGCAGGCGCAGGCGAGCAGGAGGTACGCCAGGAAGACGCTGCCGACACCGAAGATATTGAATGAGGCACGGCTGCCGGCGGGAATGTCGGGCAGCGCCGCGATATGGGCGAACATCAGAGCGAACGCGGCCAGGCAGGGGATCCAGCTCCACGAGGGCACCGGTTGTGACCGGCTGGTGATCCGGACGATGGTCGCGGTCACGGCGATCAGCGTGCCGAAGGCCAGGACCACGGCGAACCAACCGAGATACAGGTGCTGCCACCAGTTCAGGGTCGCGCCGTTGGACTGGGTGACCGCCTTGGCGATATCGGGGTACCTGCTGCTGGTCGTACCGTGGCCGGTGTCGACGCCGATCGACGGCAGCGCGAACAGGCCGAGCAGCATCAGCGCGGCGGACACCGCGACCAGGGCGTAGCGCCCGGCGGGCGGGAACTTCGACGCGCCCGGGGGCGGTGCGAAACCGGACTTGACCGCCTCCGCGAACGACGGCGGGGTCTGCGGTGGGGCTTGCGGAAATGATGGCGTGACCGGCGGCGGTTGCGTGAATGTCGGCGGGGTCTGCGTGAATGTCGGCGGCGGGGCTTGCGGGAAGGACGGCGGAGCCTGCTGCGGCGGTGGGGCTTGCGTATCTGTCGCCGCGGCCCTCGGCGGCGCCGCGGCAGGGGGTGCCGACGCGACCGGGGGCGCCGACGCGGCAGGAGGTGGCCACGGTGCCGGCGTGGGCACCGGGTCGACGGCCGGCCGCTGCCAGCCGTCCATCACCTGCGGTGTCCACTGCCCGCCGTCGTGCCACCGCAGCGGAAAGCGACCCGAGGGATCCTGGTACCAGCCCGGCTGCATGCGTGCCTCCCGTCGCTGTGCGTGCCGGTTCGGTCACTCTGTCAGTCTCGACGGTGAGCGGCGCCGGCCGGACGTCACAAGGTGTGCGCCCCGTATTGTCGCCGATCGTCCTTGCCGACGGCCATGCCGCCGATCTCGCCACGCCGCCGACCCAACCGTCCTCTCATGGAACGCCTCAACGCGGCATCGCCGGAACGCCGCCGCCGCGCTGTCACCAGCGCGGCGGCGGGAGTTGGCGCAGCCCGGTCATCGTGCCATCGACCGGTGTCGCCGGAGTGGGTCTCAGTGGCAGCGCCACTGGACGGCGGCCGGCTGCCCGTTCGAGTCCTCGGCGTGACCGGCGAGAGCCGTGCCGTCGTCGCTGATCGTGGTTGCGATGTTGTCCGGTACGGTGTGGTTGCCCAGGTCCGGCAGGGTGAGCTGCTTGCCGCCGGCCTTGAGCGCCGCGTGGGTGACCGAGTCGCCCACGATCCAGCCCCGGGCGTTGACCGACTCGTTGAGGCCCTGATCCGCGGTGACGCTGATGTCGCCGGTACGCGGGTTCCACAACACCGCGCTCGCCTGTACCGGCGACTCGCGGCCCGGGTCGGCCGAGCCGCCGCTCACCCAGCCGTCGCGGATGGCCGACGCGAAGTGGTCCTTGACCGGCTTGCCGTTCACAGCGGGTACGGGCAGTGCCCGGCCGGTGCCGTCGGTCAGCCACTCGTACTCGGTCCGGGGCCGGCTGAGCGAACTCTGCACGCTACCGACGATAGTGCCGTCCTCGGCGGGCACGTTCTCTGTCTGTAGTGACCGTGGCAGCATCCATCAGGACCGGCGCGGGCTGGGCGGTCGGCACGCCGCCCAGGACAGCACGGGCCACTTCGACTCGGACCGGCTGACGGCCGTTGTACCGGAACCGCAACAATTGTGGTTCCTTCACCGCTATCTCGCCCAGATTCAGGCCCCGCCGTGCCGCGACCCAATCGACCAACCCGGCCGGGTCGCGGATCTCCTCGGTGAAGTGGACCAGGGTGGCGTACCAGATGTCCCGCTGGAACTCGGCCTCGAACCAGCCGTCCGTGCCCAACTCCTGACCCAGCCGGTCAGCGAAGTGCCTCGCGGCGTAGTCCTCGGGGAACGCGCACAGCATGACCCCAGACGGAGTCAGCGTAAGGCCGGACAGCCGTAATCGAATCGGTTGGGAACGCGCCGCTGCGCGATACAGCGCCGCCCGGCAGCGCCGCTCCAATGGATCGTCCGCCGGTACCGCGCGGCGGTGTTCCTGGATCGCCCGTACCGTGAAGTGCACGGCCTCGACCGCTCCGGTCGGCCAATGCCCCGGCCCGGCCAGACGCATCGCCTCGGCCGTGACCGCCGAGATCCGCTCCATGGCTTGCGTATCCGGCACGAACGCCACCGACAGGCCCCACCGGCCACCCTCCACTGGAGGGGTGTCCCGATAGTGCGCGCCGGATAACACCGCGGCACGGCCCTGCTCAAACAGTCGATCGAACGCAGCCAGGTACGCGGCCTCACCCGGCCCGGACCCGGCCCTCCAAGATCCTCTCGGCGCGTCCATCGACACAGGCTACATGGCCCACATCCCGTGGATTGCGGTCAACGCTTCACCGAATTGCGTCGCCATCGAGCGCACCAACCGGCGTCACACACGCATCTGTAGCCGTGATCCGGTGGCCAGAGGTGTCCGTTATCCTCGCCAGATCTGGATCCAGGCGAGCGTGATCCGGTGTTGACGGACCAGGTGTCCGGCCAGCCGGGCCCGTGTGGTGGTGATGAGGTACGCGCCGCGGGTGAGCAGTTGACGTTCGAGGGACATGGCCGTCAGCCGGTCGTCATTTGACGCCACTGGTCGATAGGACTCTCGGCGGTAAGTCTGGCGATGTAGCGCAGGGCATCGGGTTCGCAGTCGTATTCCTGCCGGGTACAGGTACCTTCGGCTCCGCCTTCGCGGGCCTCGACCCAGAAGTCGTCCAGTTGTTTCATCGATAGTCAGGAAGACGTCTCGTCGGGCGAGTCGTCCCCATTTGCCGTTCCACCATTGTCGCCGCCGTCGTTCTCGAGTTTCGCAGTCTGGTCGAACAGGTGTTTGCGCGGCTGCGTGCGGTTGCCGATTGCTGACCGGGCGCAGATTGCCTTGATTGACCGACGGCTGTGGAGCCGGAGCGATGTCAGGTGTCCAGCGAGCGGAGGTGGGCGGTGATTTTGCGGGTGATCCTGGCCAGATCGGCGAGGTCGGTGGTGGTGAGCTGGTCGATGACATGGCGCCGCACCGCGTCGACGTGACCAGGCGCGGCGGTCTCGATGGCCCGGTGGCCAGCGGCCGTGAGCCTGACGTCGGTGCCGCGCGCGTCGGTTTCGCACGGCAGCCGGTCGACTAGACCACGGGACGCCATGCGGGCGATGTGGTGTGACAGCCGGCTGGGCGACCAGAGGAGCCGGGTGCTCATGTCCTTCAGGCACCAGCGCGGTGCGCCTGCGTCGTTGAGGAGACTCAACACATCGTAGTCCGGCTCGGACAGGCCGGAGTCGGCCGTCAGCTCACCAGCCAGCCGCGCGTCCAGCAGTCGCTTCATCTGCCGGTACCCCGTCCATGCCGCCTGCTCGGAGTCGTCGAGCCAGCGCACCCGCTCCGCCATGAGGACCACCATACCCGATGAGAATTTGACACGTCACACAACCGGGTTGCATGATACGTCAAACAGTTTGTGTGACACGTCAAGCAAGGGAGGCGGTATGACCGTGGGGATCGTGATCGGCAGTACGCGACCAGGTCGGGTAGGCGGTCAAATCGGGGCCTGGATGGCGGGCCGGGCAGGTGCCGCCGGTGACCTCATCGACCTCGCCGAGCAGGGCCTGCCGTTGCTCGACGAGCCCGAACACGCGTCCACCGGGAACTACGCGCGAGCGCACACCCGGCGGTGGAGCGAGCGCATTGCCGGCTGCGCCGCGCTGGTGTTCGTGACCCCGGAATACAACAGCTCGTTCCCGGCGTCGCTGAAGAACGCGCTCGACTTCCTGTACCGCGAGTGGCGCGGCAAGCCGGTCGGCGTCGTCGCCTATGGCGGGATTTCCTCAGGCGGGCGGGCTGTGCAGTCGCTGCTGCCCGTTCTGGTACACCTCGGGATGGTGCCGGTCGGCACGCTGCTGATCCGTTTCCGCGACTACCTCGCCGACGGCCGCTTCGTCCCTAGCGACGCGCTCGACGTCGACGCCGACGATCTGCTCGCCACGCTACGCCGCGCCGCCGCTCCGGTTTCGCCGGCTGCGTCGTGAGGCTCGGCCGGCCGTTCGCGTTGCTGTGGGCGGGGCAGAGCGCAAGCCTGATCGGCGACCAGCTGACTCGCCTGGCCCTCCCCTTCGTCGCGGTACTCGTCCTGCACGCCACACCGGGGCAGGTCGCTACGCTCGCCGCGGCCGGCCAGCTGCCCTTCCTCGTACTGGCGCTGCCGGCCGGTGTCTGGGTCGCCCGGTTCGGCCTGCGCCGCGCGATGCTCGCCGCCGACATTGTGCGCTTCATCGCGATCCTGTCCGTGCCGATGTTCGGCGCGACCGGCTATCCGCGACTGCTGATGGTGGCGGTCGTGGTCGGTGTCGCCACGGTGCCGTTTCAGCTCGCGTATCAGTCCGTGGTGCCCGTGCTGGTGCCCGCCGAGTTCGTACCGGCAGCGAACCGGCGGCTGACGCTGTCCGAGTCGGCGGCCGGAGTGCTCGGCCCCGGCGCCGCTGGCCTGCTGGTCGGCGCGATCGGCGCGGTCCGCGCGTTGTACGCCGACGCCGCGAGCTACCTGGTCAGCATCGCCACCCTCGCCGCTGTCCGCGACGGCGGCGCCAGCGGCCGCGCAGACGCTGGCGGCGCGGTCCGCCAGGTCATCGTCGGCTGGCGGTACGTGCTCGCCAGCCCGCCGCTGCGCGCGCTGATGTGGGCCAGCGCCCTATTCAACGCCGGCTTCGCCGGCTACGAAGCCCTGCTTGCGGTCTTCGCCATCCGCACCCTCCACCTGACCCCCGGCACGCTCGGCCTGACGGTCGCCGCCGGCGGCGTCGCAGTACCCCTGGGCGTCGCACTCAGCCGCACCGCGGAACGGCGCACGGGCCGAGGCCCGACGATGGTCCTCGCGGCGGGCCTGTCGGCCGCCGGCCCGTTCCTGGTCGCCGCGGCCAGCCCAGGCACCGCCGTCTGGCTGTTCATTGCCGCCACCGTCGTCACCGGGATCGGCGGTGGCTGCTGGGGGGTCGCCGCACTCACCGCGCGCCAACTACTGAGCCACCCCGACATGCGCGTCCAGACCACCGCCACCCATCGTTTCGTCTCTCTCGGCGTCCTACCACTCGCGGCCTGGACAGCCGGCCTCGCCGCCAACGCTGTGGGCACGCGCTGGGTCATTCTCAGCTTCGCCGTCCTGGGCGCCTTCTGTCTCCCACCGCTCCTGCGCGTCCCACGCCTCTCCTGGGCACCCCACCGTGAGAGCGGCAGCGAGTACACCGAAGACAAATAGCCACAAGTACTTGGAGTTCAGCCGATCCACGAGCGGAACAACCAAGGCGAGACCGCAGAAGTAACCGAAATACCGGCGGTTCGCGGACAGTCGGCGTGTCGAGTGACCTCGCGCAGCGAGACAAGGAGCATCGGCGGTTGCCCACAAACTCCTGAAGACAGTTGCTGCCGATGCTCGGGGTCCCCACGCTGCCGGGGTCGCTGCTGCGCGTGCTGGACCCGTTCCGGCCGTGCTTCACCACCCCCACCTTCGCCACGTTCGTGACCCTGCTGGCCGGGATGGTCGCCTGTCCCGCGCAACGCACGGTGTGCGGCATGCTGGCCGGCGCCGGCCTGGCCGGGGTGTCGCATCACAGCCGGGCGCACCGGTTCCTCGCCACCGCCCGCTGGCGCCCCGACGCGGTTGGACTGACCGTGTTGCGGTTGGTCGTCGGGCACCTGCTGCCGATCGGAGGGCCATTGCTGGTGGCCGTCGACGACACCATGTTCCGCCGTTCCGGCCGCAAGGTCCATGCCGCGCACTGGGGCTACGACGGGTCGCTGAAGGTGGCCACCGGCAACCAGAAACTGTCACGGGGCAACACCTTCGTAGTCGCCGCGGTCATCGTCACCCTGCCGTTCCTGGACCGGCCGATCGCGCTGCCGGTCCTGGCCCGGCTGTGGCACAAAGGTGGCCCCGCGGAGACGACGCTGGCCCGAGAAATGGTCGAGATGCTTGCCACCGCCGCGCGAGGTCGGGTCGTGCACGTGGTCGCCGACGGCGCCTACCTGTGCACCGAACTGCGACGGTTACCGGCGAACGTCACATTGACCGGGCCGCTGCGCAGCAATGCAAGCCTCTGGCACATCCACCCCGACCTCGACCACCCGCCGCGGCTGCGCCGACGAGGACGGCCCTGCGTCTACAGCGCCCGGATCGGCACCCCTGACGAGATGGCCGCGACCGCGCCCACCATCCCGGTCACCGTCACCCGTTACGGCCGGACCACCACCGTCGCGGTGCACCATCAGCGGTGTCTGTGGCGCGGCGTGTTCGGCGCCCGCCCGGTCCGGCTCCTGGTCATCGGCGAGCCCGGCCGCCCGGCCTACGCGCTGGTCACCACCGACCTGACCACCCCAGTCGCCCTCATCGTGGAACGCTACGCCGGCCGCTGGGTGATCGAGGTCGCCTTCGCCGACGCCAAGAACACCACCGGTGTCGGCGAAGCTCGCAACCGGACCCAGAAGGCGGTAGAACGCACCGTGCCGTTCGGGCTCTATACCCCAAGCATCGTGGTCATCTGGTACCACCTCGCCGGCCACCACCCCACCGTCGTGCGAGACCGCCGTGACCGTGCGCCCTGGTACACCACCAAGCGACACCCGTCCTACCTGGACATGATCGTCAAACTCCGGCGGGTCCTGATCGCAGCCCAATATCAGCCCGAAGTAGCCGACCGGCCGACCGACGAAGAAATCCGCACCGTGCAGCTGGCCTGGGCGCAGGCAGTCGCATAGCCGCTGTGGGTTTCCACTCGATCTGATCCGTGATGCCGTCCCTGAGCACCGGCAGAGCAGTTCACGTGGGACTTGATCAGTCGCTGCTGGCCCAGTTGTTCTGCGCTTTTCTGTGGTGGGGCGTGCTTCGGGTGGATCTGAGACGCCGGTAGGTGCTCGACGCCTTGGCGAGTTCGTCGTCGCTCGGGACCTGGTCGGCGGTCAGCGCGAGGTAGATCGTTTTGTCAGGTTCGGTTGTGGCCCGCCACCAGAAGTCGGGCGCGATGGGGACGTTGGCCCAGCGGAACAGCGGGTGGGCGCTGCGGAGCATCTGAGAGGGAGCGGAGTGGTCGAGGCTGCGTGTGATGTGTAGGAGGAACTGGATCGGGGAAGGATCGTCGGGTTCACCGCGTGGTGTGAGCATCAACGCAGGGTTCCAGCAGAACAATGCGGTGACGGCGACGATTTCCGGGAGTCTCGTGATGGTGTCTTGCAGCTGTATGACGCCGTAGGGGACATTGGCGAGGCGCGCGGCTCGGTCTCTCCATCGAGTGCGGATGATGTCTGGTCTGCCCTTGTTTTGTCCGCTCCAGTTCTGCCAGCCGTGGATGATCGTGGAGGCGACGTCAAGCGCTTGGTTGATGCTTCGGTGATGGCGGCGGCGCAGGATCTGGAGCCGTCTCGCGGCGGTGAGGATCTCGGGCGCCGGGGCGAGCGGGTGTTCGCGTTCTTGGTCGGTTCGATAGCTGGCTAGTGTCCTGTCGTGCTTCATGCAGATCGGTAGCTGCTGTTCGTCGAGTCGGACGACCGCGGGCGTTGTTGAGCCGTGGCGTGCGGTGCAGCGTGAGCAGGGTCGGATCAGTCGGGGCTCCTTGGCCAGGGGGAGCCAGGCGCGGCGGGGCTCTTCGTCGGGTGCGTGTAGCCATCTGATCGAGAGGGTGGTTGAGAGCACGGCTTCGGGACAGCCGCTGAGTAATGCCAGGCGCGCCAGGACTGGCAGGTTGATCGCGACGTCGTGCGAGGCTGTCAGCTGGGCCTGTTCACCGCTGCCGTTATGGCCGGCGAGATGACGCAGGAGAAGTTTGGTCTCGACCCGGTTGGCGCTGGCCAGGCGCCGTATGTAGGACACGAGGAGTTCGCCGCGTATCGGCGCGACTCGAAGCGGTAGCTGGCGCAGGGTGCGGCGCCAGTAGCGCTTGTCGTCGCTCGGGAACCGCGTGGTCAAGCGGCTCCCTCGCTGGGGCGGCGGACTGTCTCCTGTCGTGGCCGGGGCGTCGGTGGCCTCGCGAGGACGCGGGGATGCTCAGCGGCGTGGTCCAGGATGACGTTGTCCAGGCCGGCCTTGGTGATGCGTTCGCGGCCGTCGAAGATGGCCTCGATCGCGGCGTCCCGGATCAGGTGTGACAGGCTGCCGATCATGCCGCCGGTGCGTTCGTGCAGGTAGCCGGCAAGGCGCAGGAGAGTGCCGAGGCGGTGATGGTGCAGCCGTAGGGCATGCTCGAGTGTGCCGACCAGCGCTGCCCATTGTTCGCGCTGGGTGCGGGTGCCGTAGGCGAACGGCTTGGTGGCGATCGACGAGAACCGGCCGGCGATCTGCCGTCCGCGTACTCCGGAGAACAGGCCGCTTGTCTCGACGTCGATGCCGGCGTAGACGAACGTCGCGGGGATGCGTTCGTTATCTTGAGCCAGTACAGACGTGTCCGTGACGTAGCCGACGGGGGTTGAGGTT
>JBDZVD010000185.1:0-9745 GCA_040255525.1 Micromonosporaceae bacterium
TGTCACACCGACACGCCGACACGGCATCGATCAACCTGACCATTCAAGATCTGTATCCACGAAACGGGTGGGGACGCACTGCCATGATGCAAAAGAGAGCGGTCCGTTGGGCTGTGGCCGCTGTCGCGGCCCCGGTCGCGGCTGCCGGAATGCGGCGGCTGGGAAAGGCCATGGCAGCTCGTCGAGGGTCCTCGTCCCGGCTCAACACCGCCTTGCAACGATCAGCAGGCGCGATACAGCGGCGCTTCGGCAGGCCGCCAAAGCGCCGTTGAGACAGCCCAGGCGGAGACACCGAGACGCCTCGACCGCGACCTGTCGACACACGCTCGGCACGACCGCGTCCACCGCCTGACACGGTCGCAGCCCGCGGGGGAACCCGCGCCGTCGCCAGGGGTGCGCCCGGCGTTTGCCTTGATGCGATGTTCTGGCCGGCCTGCTGGGCCTGGCCCTCATCGGTCTGTCATTCCTGAGTGACGCCCGCAGTCGGCCCGCGGCCGCCGAGACGGCGAGTTGTGCGCCCGCATTCAGCAGCTGTTTCGACGACAACAACCGGGTATACAGGGCGCGGAAGGTGTTGCGTCAGCTGCTGCGCCGTAGCGTCTATCAAAGGTTGTTCGAGTCCCTCGGGGTGCGTGTCGCCGCCGACTGAAAACTAACGAGTCCGAATCTACGTTGCAGGCCCGCGTAGGGCGGCATCGAGGATGGTGTATATCCCGTGGCGTGACTGTCGATCTTGCTCGAGGTTGTTGCCTTATTTTGACGCTCGTTCGCCGAGTCAGCGAGGCTGATGGCCGGGGCTGAGCCGATCGCCGTGCTTGCGGTGCTGATCCACCTGCCCTGGCGCCACGACCTGCGGACCTGTCGGTGCCACTGCACGCGGACGCCGTCGTGACCACGGCGGCGGTCCGGCAGCAGCGTGCGCCGCTGCTGCCGGGCCTGGCCGGTGCCGTACCCCTTCTGACGACCTCCTAGCAGGCCTGAGCGCTACGTGTCCCGCAGGAGAAAAACTATGCGCGAGTTAGTAGACATGCTCGCCGTCACCGGTTAGGGTTTCTCTCGTTGAGAGCGAAGGAACGACAAAGACGCGGACGAACCCGCCCCACCGAGGCGAAGGAGCAGGGCCAGCAAACTGCCTGGCCCGCTCAGCACGAGAAGTGCCACGCAAGTGAAGGACAGCAGCAACAGCACGGCGTAGTGAAAGTGGAAGTGGAGCATGGCAGTACCCCGGGCTGTGAGACAGGCGCCCGGGCGCACCGAAGTGGCGGGGCCAATGTCAGTTGTCGAGGTTCCGCTGCTAGCAGTAACCGTTCCGTCGCACGTGTTCGGGACCATGAAGTCGTGTGGGGTTCCGACACCGGCGGACAGCACGAAAGTACGAGTAGAAGAAGTCAGAGGAAAGGGAGGGCCGTACACACCGTTGGATCGCCCGCTGCCGGCCCCATCGACCGGGCTGGGCGCGGACACCGCTGTTTCCATCGAACGAGAGGTGGTCTCCGGTCACACTTACGCGATCCTCGCACCCGAAGCCGACTCGCGCGGCTGGTGCGGATATGGCAGACCGACGTTCCTGTCGGTGAATGGTGTTTCTGACCCGTAACCCTTGGGCCCCGGCGCTACGGCGCCGGGGCCTTCGTGATGGAGGTGTGCATGGCCCAACCGGATGACATGCTCGACGACGAGGACTACCCGGCCTACACGATGGGCCGCGCAGCGGAAATCATCGGCTGCTCGCCGGACTTCCTGCGCAGGCTCGGCGAGGCGAAACTGATCGATCCGCACCGCTCCGGCGGCGGTCATCGCCGCTACTCCCGCTACCAGATCCGGCTCGCCGCCCGCGCCCGCGAGATGTGCGATCACGGCACCGACATGGCGTCCGCCGTACGGATCATCATTCTCGAAGACCAACTCGAAGAAGCCCTGCGGCACAACCAATCCGACCAGGGCCACTGACCACACCCGACCCGGCGGCAGACCGGGCGACGCGACCGCCACACGGTCCCTCCCACCAGGGCAGGGACCGTTTGTCGTCGCCGGCCGTGACCTCGCGCCGCACCCTGTGCCTGCCGAAAATTACGTCCGTGCTGTTCAGGCGGCATGCGATGGTTTCTAGCGGGGCGGGTCTGTGGGCCTGCGTCCGCCATCCGGGCCGGGACTACCTTTGAGGGCATGATGACGGGGTGCTGCTTCGTCTGGCCTATCTGACCGTAACCAACGCCTTCGCCGTGTTGCGCCTGCTGCCGATGAGCGACCGTGACAAGGACGTCGAGATCCTCGCCCTACGTCACCAACTGGCGGTGCTGCAACGCCAAATTGGCCCGCAGACAGTGACCTTCACGTCGGCGGACCGGGCGCTCCTCGCGGCGCTGTTGCAGCCCTTGCCTCGGTCGGTCTTACGCCGGCTGCGCCTGATCGTCCGGCCGGACACGGTGTTGCGCTGGCACCGCAACCTGATGAGACAGCGGCATGCGAACGTTTCAAAACGCAAACGGCGTGGACGGCCGCCGACCGTGCGCTCCATCCGCACCCTGGTCCTGCGCCTGGTCCACGAGAATCCATCCTGGGGATACCGGCGTATACACGGCGAGCTCGCAACCCTCGGAGTCAAGGTCGCGGCTTCTACCGTGTGGGAGATTCTCAAGACCGAGGGCATCGATCCCGCACCACACCGATCCACCAGCACCTGGGCCGACTTCCTCCGCAGCCAGGCGCACGCGCTGCTGGCGGTCGACTTCATCAAGACGATCACGCTGACCGGACAGCACCAGTACATCCTCGCCGTCCTCGAACACGCCACCCGCCGTGTCCGTGTCCTCGGTACCACCGCGCACCCGACCGCGACCTGGGTGACCCAGGCGGCGAGGAATCTCGTGATGGACCTGGACGAGGCAGGCGGACAGGTCACGTATCTAGTCCGGGACCGGGACGCGAAGTTCCCCGCCCTGTTCGACCGGATCCTCAACGACTCGGGAATCGAGACCGTCCTCACCGGCATACGCATGCCACGCATGAATTCGATCATGGAGCGGTGGGTGCGGACCTGCCGACACGAACTCCTCGACCGGACCCTGATCTGGAACGAAACCCATCTACGGCACTGCCTGCACCAATTCGAACTCCACTACAACGAACACCGCCCCCATCAGGCGATGCATCAGGCGGCTCCGCTCCGCGCGGTCCCCCCACCCATCACCGATCCGGGCCGCATCGCCTATTTGGACGTCCATCGCAGCGACCGGCTCGGCGGCATCATCCACGAATACAAACACGCCGCCTGACCTGCGCGGACGTAATTTTCGGCACGCACAGGTCTACCACGCCGACACCTACGCGATGTCGCTCTACGTCGATGACAGCCTCGCCGCAACAGGCACGCACACCGCAGCTGTGACCTGGCCGAGCACCGGAGGACTCGTCGTCGGAAGATGCAAGTACGCCGACAACCCCAGTTCCTATTACTCGGGTCAGGTGAGCAATCTGCAGGTGTGGAACAGCGCGCTGGTCATCCCGAACGACCCCAAGCTGGTGGGCGCCTGGGACCTCGACGGCAATGGTGCGGACGCCAGCGGCAACTCGCATGGCCTGACCACTACCAGCGTCGCGTCATGGCCGACCGGCTACCGCGGCAGCGCTGCCCGGTTCAACGGCACCACTAGCCAGGCCCCAGCCGACGGACCGGTGCTGCACACCGACAAGTCGTTCACGTTCACCGCATGGGCGAAGTTGACCGACTCCACCCGGTTCAACACGGTCGTCAGCCAGGACGGTGTGCATTCCAGCGCGTTCTACCTGCAGTACCGCCCGGACATCGGCGAATGGTCATTCACGTTGCGTACCGTCGACTCCGACACCAGCGCCTCGACGATCATCGGGGCCCACGAACCGGCGACCCAGAACGTCTGGACGCACGTAGCCGCAACCTTCAATGTCAACAACAAGTTGATGAGCCTCTACATCAATGGTGTGCTCAAGGCCACGGTGACATTCGCTGGTACCCCCTGGTACGCCGATGGTCCTCTGGTGGTCGGCCGAGGCAAGTACCAGAGCAACCTGGTGGACTGGTTCACCGGCGACATCGACATGGTCCGTGCGTACTCCGGTGCCCTCACCGCAGACCAGGTGTACCAGGTCTACGACCATGATTCCCCGGTCCCCACTCTCGAAGGCGGGTGGAACCTCAACCAGAACGGCACTGACACCAGCGCCAACGGATACGGCCTCGACACCACCACGGTCGGTTCGTGGGTGACCGGCCACGAGTCCTACGCCGCACACTTCGACGGCACCGCCAGTCACGCCGCCACGGCCCCGAGGCCGGTGCTGCGTACCGACCAATCCTTCACTGTTGCCGGGTGGGTGCGCATGACCGCGAACGACACCTTCAAGACCGCCGTCAGTATCGACGGCCTACACACCAGTGCGTTCTATCTCCAGTACCATCCCGACGCCAAGTGTGGGCGCTCGTCTAATTCGGTTCTGGCGAGGATCTTGTGGAGTGCCGGCGCGTCAAGTGGAGGTTCTGCATGGGCTCTGGTAGCTGAGCCCGGTGCTTTTTCGATCTTTTGCTGCCGCACCTGCGGAACGTGGTCCTTGAGCAGGTAGAACGGGATCCAGGCGGGATTGTGCTCGCTGCCAGAGTGGCGGCGGCCTCGGCCGATTGTCCCGGCTGCGGCACTACCGCTGCGCGGGTGCACGGCCGCTACCAGAGGGTGCTGCAGGACGCCCCACTGGCCGGGACACCCGTGTCGATCCGACTGACGGTGCGCCGGTTCGTCTGCGACGCTGCGTCGTGCCGCCGTCGGACGTTCGTCGAGCAGGTACCCGGGTTGACCACGCCGCACGCCCGCTACAGTCCACCGCTGCGACGCGCATTGGCCGCGATCGCGGTGGCACTGGCCGGCCGTGCTGGTGTCCGGCTGGCTGGGGCGTTGGGCATGCGTGTGGGGCGGGACACGCTGTTGAACCTGCTACGTGAGCTGCCGGACCCGCAGCCGGGCACGGTGGACGTGCTCGGGATTGATGACTTCGCGCTACGCCGGGGGCACGTGTACGGCACTGTGCTACTGGACATGCGCACCCGCCGTCCCATCGACGTGCTGCCCGGCCGCGACGCCGACCCGGTCGCGGACTGGCTGCGCGCCCACCCAGGGGTCCACATCGTGTGTCGTGACCGCGCGGGCGCGTACGCCGACGGGGCGCGAACCGGCGCACCCGAGGCGACGCAAGTCGCGGACCGCTGGCATGTCTGGCACAACCTGGGCGAGGCGGTCGACAAAACCGTCGCGGCCCACCACGCCTGCGTGCGGCAAGCCGCTGCGGTGCAGACGGTGGACCTACCGGCCGAGCAGCCAACACCACGGCCACCCGCGCCAGAACCGGCACCGGCAGTCGAGGACCCGCCCGCGCCACCGGAGGCAGCGGGCATCCGCGACGTGTGTGGGCGGCAGCGCCGCCTGGTGGTGCGTACTCGGGAGCGGTACGCGGCGGTCCAACAGCTGGTTGCCGAGGGATACTCGTTGAACCAGGTCTCGCAGCAGCTACGGCTGGACCGGGGCACTGTGCGTCGCTTCGCTAGTGCTACGAGCGTGGAGCAGCTGCTGGTCAAGGCGACGAACCGGCCGGGGAAGTTGGACGGGTACGCCGATCACCTGCATGCCCGTTTCCAGGCCGGTGTCACCGACGCCGTGGCCCTGCACGGCGAGCTGCGTCAGCTCGGGTTCACCGGCAGCGTGCAGACCGTCCGTCGGTTCCTGCACCCGCTGCGCGAGACCACACCCCACCCGCCGCGCACGTCATCCCCGGCTCCACCGCGCCCGGAGGTGCCCAAGCCCCGGCATCTGACCCGTTGGATCATGACTGACCCAGGGCACCTGAGCGAGGAGGAGACCCAGCAACTCGCCCATGCGCTGACCGCCTGCCCGGAGTTGCGCACCACTGCGGGGCATGTCCGCGAGTTCGCCGACCTGATGAACAAGCACCGCGGCGATCGACTCACCGACTGGATCGCACACGTGCAAGCCGACCCGCTCCCCGCGCTCCACTCCCTGATCACTGGACTGCGCCGCGACTTGGACGCCGTCACCGCCGGGCTGACCATGCAGTGGAACTCCGGTCCGGTCGAGGGCGCCGTCAATAGAATCAAAACCATCAAACGGTCGATGTACGGCAGGGCCAGCTTCTCTTTGCTACGCAAGAGAATCCTTCTCGATGCCTGAGTCCCATCGAGGCCCCAAGGCGCGCCGCCGCTCCACAAGATCCTCGCCAGAACCGAATAACGTGAGCGCCAAGCCCGCCAGCTGGGGAATTACTTGAGCGCCGACACCTTGTCGGCCGCCTGGTGTTTAAATGCTTCGATATCAGTCGCGGCGATGGTGTCCACTGGCCGGTCGGCCCACATCGCCGCCATCCGGCTCCAGTAGCTGCCGTAGGTACGACGGGCGCCGGGCCCGGCGGCGGCCATCACCCGGGGCAGGTACTCCCCCATGGTCGGCACCGGAGGTCGCTCGGCTTTGCGAAGGTCGGCTACGGTCACGCCGAGTTGCGCCAGCAGTTCTTGGGCAGCCGCGATGTTCTGTGAGTCAGCCATGTTCGCCACCTGCCTCGAGACGGGCGTGGTGTTCGATGAGCAGACGCGCCACGGTGCTGACCGGGTGGATCACCAGAACATCCTGAGCGGGCGACGCAACCAAGACCACCGAGGCGCCGTCCGGCAGGCCGCACATGCGGCGGGCCGCAGTCGGCAGGCTCAACTCGCCGCGGCTGTGCACGACGTGCTGACCGGTGCTGGCCGACATCGTGACCAGCACGCCCGCCACGATGCCGATGTCGACGCGGTGGCCGGGTTGCCAGCCCAGCACGCCCAGCAGGTCGCGGGCGGACAGCCGGCCGGACCGGTCCAGCCGGGCCATTCCCAGCACCAGGGCGTCCGGGTCGCGATTAGAGGGCAGGCTCGGCTTCGGTAGGACCGGCAGCGGCGCCGGCGCCGGACCTGCCCGCTTGGCGATCTTGGGCGGTATCAGCGCGTTGATCAGCTGTTCCTCGCCCGAATGGAGTTGTTCGGTAGCGCCCATGGCCACCACGCTCGCCGTCTCGATAGAGATCGGTTTCGGCTTCGCCGGGACCACCACGGAACCCGGCGAGGTGATTGGTCTGGTGGCGCATCGCGCAAATGGCGAAGCACCACCACAGAGGGTGTCCGAGGGGGGATTGAACCAAAGCCTGGCTCATATTCCATCCATTAGCGTGCACCTTGTGCAGCCGGACCTGTTCATCTTCAACAACGAGCGCCGCGGGCCTGTGCTGAACGTTCGGCCAGTTGCAGCATGTACGCCTTCCTGGCATGTCGGGCCATCGTCTCCCGTACCTCGAGCGGGAGCACACCGAGCGGGTCAACCTGCCGCTCGAATCGGGCAAGGAATGCCTGAGTGTGGGCGCGGTACGCCCAGCCCGGTCGGCGGTGTTGGCCCATGAGGCGTGGGCGGCGATCCTTGCCCTTCGACTGCGCTGCCGCGCGGTCATGCCCTGTCGCTGCGACTGCTCCATCCCCGGCTCGGCCGCCGAATCATCAGACACGTTCACCGATCCCCATCCGCGCGTGGACTTCCTGCGCACGCTCTGCGGCGGCGCTGGCCCCGTACAGGCGGGGCATGTCCTCCGAGGTCCAGCCCAGCAACAGCATCAGGTCGCCGGTGTCGCCCCCGGCCAGCTTCCACTCGTGAGCGAAGTTGTGACGCCACCGATGCGCGTGCACATCAGGCACACCGGCCTGGATGCCTCGCCGCCGAAGCATGATCTTCACACCGTTCGCTGACAGCGGGAGGCTGCCACGTTCGGCAAGCCACAGCTGTGGCAGATCCGATCCATATGGGCACTGCGGGCTCGTATGTAGCGACTCAGCGCCCGGCCGGTCCTCGGCCCGAACCGCACCCGCCGGTCCCGCGCACCCTTGCCGAGATAGTGCGCGGAGTCCAGGTTGAGGTCCACGTCATCCACCTGCAGGCCGGTCACCTCGGCGAGCCGCGCACCGGTGTTGTACAGCAGCCGGATGATCGCCTCGTCCCTGGCGTTGGTGAATCCGCTGCCCTTACAGGTGTCCAGCACCTTCTTGGTATCCGAGTCACGAATGATCGGGACCAACCTCTCACCCGTCTTCGGCTGCCGCATGCGATCGATCGGCGACCGCTCCATCTCCTCCTCGACCACCAGCCACTTGAAGAACTGCTGGAGGCCCTTGTGCTTGTTCAGAGCGGTCGCTGCGGAACGAGTGGTCACCATCCAGATTTGGAACTCTTCCACCTGACCCTTGGTGACCAGGGTCGGATCCTCCGCCGCCTCCTGGCCGTCCAACCGCGCCCACTCATCCCCCACATACCGTGCCAGTTGTACGGCCGCGAGCAGGTAGTTATACCGGGTCGTCTCCGGATAGTTCCTCGCCCGCAGCGAACGGTCCCAGTCCCGCAGGAACCCCGCCCACGTCGACGACAGTCCGGTGGTCATCCTCGCCAGATCAACTGCCACGACACCTCCCCCGTCCGGCCTCGGCGGTAATCCAGCCTTGCCGCGCGGCCGTCAGACCGGCCGATGGCCACAGCGCCTCGCGTACCGGCGTCACCGACCGAAGATCCGACTACCTACGAGCATCCAATAGCTGCCGACCCGGTCGATAGTTGACGCCTGTTGACCAGCCGCCACCTGCCGAAGCACCGACCGTCCGCGGCTGCGAGTGCGTCGTCGGGCAAATGGTGACGTTCGGTAGCGTCGGCGAGGTCAACCGATCCAGGTGAGGAGTGACCGTGCACGTACCTGGCTGTCGATCCGTGTCGAGCTGGTCTCGGGACGCGGGGAGGAACTCTGGCCACATCCCGGTCGAGTCTTCGCCGCAGCCCGCTCGCACACTTTCGCGGAACTGGCCGAGGCGGTAGACCTGGCGTTCGCCCGCTGGGACCTCGCCCACATGCACATGTTCACCCTCACCGGCGACGTCGAGATCGGCGACCTGGAGCAGTGCGACGACGCCGCCGAGGGCACCCTGGACAGCCAGACCACCAAGCTGAGCCGGTTGAAACCGGGAGAGCGGTTCGCCTCGTCTTCGACTTCGGCGACAACTGGGCCCACCTGTGCACCGTCGGAGCCGAGCGCATCGACCCCGCCGACGAGGTCGGCATCCTCCCCGACAACCCCATGCCCTACTACGGCTGGGGCAGCATCCCCGACCAGTACGGTCGGCGCTGGGACGGCGACGACGGCGAGAGCGCCGTACCGAAACGACCTCACCGCACTCTGGCAGATCTCCCGCCGATCCTGCCCTGGTGGGGACCACGACGCCGGCAGTAACGAGACGGCGGCCTCGACCTTACTGGTCGGGGCCGCCGCGGAATCTGCGCTGCGCGAATTGAGACTCAGACCCGCTCACCGATGCCGAGCTGAGTCTGGATCTCCTGAGCCCGCTCCGCCGCGGCGCTGGCGCCGTAGTAGCGCGGCATGTCCTCCGACGCCCACCCCAGCAGCAGCATCAGATCACCGGTGTTGCCACCGGCCCGCTTCCACTCGTGCGCGAAGTTATGCCGCCACCGGTGCGCGTGCACATCCGCCACCCCCGCTATCATCCCGAGCCGCTTGAGGCGGATCTTGATCCCGTTCGGGGCCAACGGCCGCCCACCCCGATCAGCCAGCCACAGGTTCGGCAACTCCGCCCCCTTGTGCTTCGCCCGGGCCCGCAGGTACCGGCTCAACGCCCGCGCCGTCTTCG
>JBDZVD010000046.1:0-45307 GCA_040255525.1 Micromonosporaceae bacterium
GGCATCCACTTCAGCGGCGCCTTCGGGAACAGCTCGCGGGCCAGCAGCGCGTGCGCGAGCTCCAACCGGAACGAGTCAGGCAGATCCGGATTGATCTCGAACGCGTGCCCGAGGCCCAGCTGCCAGTCCGCCAGCCCCGCCTCCTTCGCGAAGTACTCGTTGAGCAGCTGCGACACGGTCACCGTGTGCGCCTCGTCGACCGCGTCCGCGGTGGTCAGGTAGTTGTCCTCACCGGTGTTGATGATGATCCCGGCCCGGGCGTGGATCTGCCGGGAGAACCGCTGGTCGACAAACGTCCGCACCGGGTTGATGTCGCGGAACAGGATGCCGTACATCGAGTCGTTGAGCATCATGTCCAGCCGCTCCAGTCCGGCCAGCGTCGCGATCTCCGGCATGCACAGGCCGGAGGCGTAGTTCGTCAGCCGCACGTACCGGCGCAGTTCGCGCGACGTCTCGTCCAGGGCCGCGCGCATCAGCCGGAAGTTCTCCTGCGTCGCGTACGTGCCGGCGAAGCCCTCCCGGGTCGCGCCCTCCGGCACGTAGTCCAGCAGCGACTGCCCCGTCGACCGGATCACCGCGATCACGTCCGCGCCGGCCCGGGCCGCCGCCTGGGCCTGAGGGATGTCCTCGTAGATGTCGCCGGTCGCCACGATCAGGTAGATCCATGGCCGGCGCGGCGGATCACCGTACCGGGCGACGAGCCGCTCCCGCTCGGCCCGGCGCCGGTCGATCTGCCGGATGCCGGCCGCCACCGCCTTGCGGGCCGCCCGCCGGGCAGCGGTGGCGGCCGCCCCTGCCGGCACCTCGAACCGCACCGACCCGGCCGCCGCCTTCTGCGCCAGCAGGGTCAGATCGTGGGTACCCGAGGCCGCCAGCGCGTGGAACGCCGGCACAGCCACCCCGTGCCCCAGCCCGACATCGGCGACGACCGCGTCCACCAGCCGGTTCACCCAGGGGATGCCGTCCGGGTCCGCGCCCGAGACACCGGCCAGCCGCAACACCGCCCGCTCCACCGCGACCGTGGTGTGGCTGCGCGCCAGGTCCACCACCGGCCTCCCGGCCCGGCGGGCCAACTGCCGGGCCTGGCGTACCCGCGCCCGGTCCAGGTCAAGCTTGTTCACCATCGAAGATCACCTCACCGCGCAGCACCGTACGGCGGCACACCGGCAACGCCGGTAGCGGATCCTCCTGCCCCGCACCCAACAACACCGGCAGCCCACCGTCCACCCTTTCCACGTTCCACACCGCGAACGTCGCCGGCGCCCCCGGCGCCAGCACACCCTCCTCGTCCCTGCACACCGCCCGCCAGCCGCCCCGGGTGTGCGCCGCGAACGCCGTCCGGATCCCGATCCGGTACACCGGGTTGTGGTGGGTCATCGCCGCCCGGACGGTGCCCCACGGATCCAGCGGCGTCACCGGCGAGTCAGAGCCGAACGCCAGCGTCACCCCGACCCCGGCCAGCGCGGCGATCGGATTCGACGCCATCGACCGGGCCACACCCAGGCGCTGCGCGTACATCCCGTGCTCACCGCCCCACAGCCGGTCGAACGCCGGCTGGATGCTCGCCACCACCCCGAACGAGACCAGGCCGGCGATCAGCTGCTTGTCCACGATCTCCACGTGCTCGACGCGGTGCCGGGCGTCCCGGATCGCGTCCATGCCGACCTCCGCGGCGGCCAGCCCGAACCCGGCCATCACGGTGGCGATCGCCTTGTCCCCGATGGCGTGGAAGCCACCCTGCATGCCCAGGCGCGTGCAGTCCACCAGGTGCGCCGCGACCTGCTCGGCGCTGAGGTACCCGTGACCCGAGGTGTCCGCGTCCAGGTACGGCACCCTCAGGTGCGCCGTGTGCGAGCCGAGCGCACCGTCGGCGTACAGGTCGCCTCCGGCGCCGACCGCCCCGAGCTCGCGCGCCTTGGCGGCCGCGCCCAGCTCGCCCCAGTACCCGTACGCCTCCGGCAGCCCCTGGCCGCTGAGGGCGAGCACGCTGGTGAAGTCGTCTTCGCTGGAGGTACCCGGCCCGCCGCACTCGTGCACCGCGGCGATGCCCAGCGACGCCGCGCGGCGCAACGCCGCCGACTGCGCCTCACGCCGCTGGGCGGCGGTCAGCGAGCCCATCGCCACCTCGCGGACCGCGTGGTGCGCGTCCCGCCGCACCCAGCCCTGGCCGTTCCAGCCGCTCAGGCTCCGGTCCGCGAGCGCCAGCAGCGACGTGGACACCGCCGCCGAGTGCACGCTGGCCTGCGACAGGTACACCCGCCGGCCGGCGGCCGCCCGGTCCAGGTCGGCCGCGGTCGGGGGCTGCCGCACCGGCCACCCCGACTCGTCCCACCCGTGCCCGATCACCACCGCGTCGCCGGGCAGCCCGGCGGCGAAGTCGGCCACCCGGCGCAGCACCTCGTCCGCGGAACCGGTACCGGACAGATCCAGGCCGAGCATCGTCACGCCGGTACTCGTGGTGTGCACGTGGGCGTCCACGAACGCCGGGGTGACCAGGGCGCCGTCCAGGTCCACGACCCGGTCGGCGGCCGGCGCGTCGGCCGTCTCCCCCAGCCACGCGATGGTGCCGTCGCGCACCAGCAGGGCGTCCGCCTTGGGGTCACCGGGGCTGTACACGCGCCCGTTACGGTAGAGGACGCCGGGCGCCGCAGCGTTGCCGGCGGAGGACGGCAAACCGCTCGCGGGCGGCAGGTGATCGCTACTCATGCCGGATCCTCTCGGACCAGTCCGGCTCGGCACGTCTGAAGCCGCGCCTCATGTCGCGCCCGTCGCTTTGCGGCTGATCCGGCATGAGGCACAACCGTGCGGTGACTCTGATTCCCTCGTTGACGCTCGCTCATGACATCAGTCTGCCGCTGCCCCCGAAGCGCCGCCGCGACCCCCGGCCGGCGTGCCGGTTCCGGTACCGAGCCGGGCCGCGAGCAGTCCCCGTACCGCCGGCACGGTACGCACCAGATCCAGCGCGTACCCGGCATGGCCCGGCAGGTACCCGTTGCCGATCAGCATCGTGACATCCGCAGCCAACCCCTCCGCGCCCAGCGCCGCGGCGGCGAACGAGGTGGCCATGCTGAAGAACACCACGGTGCCGCCGGGCGCGGTGGCAAGGATCGCCCCGTGCTCGCAGCCCGGCACGTCGACACAGACCACGGTGACGTCGACCGGGTCGCCCAGCGCCGCGGAAAGCGCCACCGGATTGCGGGCGTCGGCCACCACCACCCGGTCCGCGAGCCCGGACTCCCGCAGCCGGCGCGCCTCGACCTCGTCGGGCACCACGCCGACCGTACGGGCCGCGCCGGCCCGCCGGGCCGCGGCCAGCGCCAGGCTTCCGCTCTTGCCCGCTCCGCCGAGCACCGCGACGCTCGGCCCTGACCGTTGCCCGTCCGGCGTGCCGCCCGCCGGGTCGCCGGGTCCGCCGGAGCGGCGCGCGCCCACGGCGCCGTCCCGGTAGCCGGCCACCACCCGCGCGGTCAGCGCCGGGGCGCCGCACACGTCCAGTACCGCCAGGGCCAGCCCGGCGTCCAGGTCGTCGGGCAGCACCGCGGCGATCGATCGGCCGAAGAGGATCGCGTGACCGGAGCAGGGCACCTGCTCATCGCGGCCGTCCCAGCGGGCCAGCCCGTCGGTGACCGCGAGCGGGGTGAGCGTCAGCGACACCAGAGTGGCGACCCGGTCGCCCGGCTTCAGTCCCAGTGGCGAGTCCGGACCGACCTCCTCGACGGTGCCGATCAGCATCCCGCCGGATCCGGTCACCGGATTGTGCATCTTGCCCCGTCCGGCGATGGTGCCCAGCACCTCGGCGCGCACCGCGTCGCCGTCCCCGCCGTGCTTCGTAATCAGCTGCCGGAAACTCGCCGCGTCCAGGTTGAGCCGCTCGATCGCGATCCGCACCTCGTCCCGCCCGATCGCCGGGTCCGTGTCGAGCCGCGCGGCTGCCTGCGGCAGCACGCCGACCGGCTCGATCACCCGGTGCAGGCCGATCGGAGAGGTCTCCCGGCCGCCGGGGAGCACACCAGCGGCGTCCGGTCGCTCTCGATCAGTCATTGACACCGCTCCCGTCTCCGAAACTTTGTTGCTCACCCGAAGCACACGAAAGAACTTCCTGTACTCTAATGTGATTACAGGAGATCTTCCACCACGGTGGGGCCGCACGTCGAGGGAGGCAACATGACTGTGACCCGCGAACCCGAGCGCGCGACCGACGTGCCGCGCCCCGCGAACCGGCCCAGGGCATCGGCGGACCAGCCGTACGAGTACCGCCGGAGGGAGCTCGTCGAGCCCGACTGGACCCGGCTGCCCGGGTGGCGCGACGTGACCCGGGAGCAGTGGGAGTCCGCGCAGTGGCAACGGGCGCACTGCGTCAAGAACGTGGGGGCGCTGCACGACGTGTTCGGCGACCTGATCGATGACCGGTTCTACGCCGACCTGGAAGCCGACCAGCGCACCAGCGCGACCATGTCCATGCTGGTACCACCCCAGATGCTCAACACGATGGTGCCGCACTCGGTGCCGGACACCCAGCGCCTGTACGCCGATCCGGTGCGCCGCTACATGATCCCGGTGGCGTCCGACCGGCGCACCGACTGGCCCAGCCACCCGTACGCCTCCCGCGACTCGCTGCACGAGCACGACATGTGGGTCGCCGAGGGACTCACCCACCGGTACCCGACCAAGGTCCTCGCCGAACTGCTGTCGACCTGCCCGCAGTACTGCGGCCACTGCACCCGCATGGACCTGGTCGGCAACTCCACCCCGGCGGTGGACAAGCTCCGGCTCACGCTCAAGCCCACCGACCGGTACGACGGGATGATCAATTACCTGCGCACCCACCCCGGGGTCCGCGATGTCGTGGTCTCCGGCGGTGACGTGGCCAATGTGCCGTGGCGGCACCTGGAGTCGTTCCTCGCCCGGCTCCTGGAGATCGAGACCGTCCGCGACATCAGGCTGGCCACCAAGGCGCTGATGGGCCTGCCGCAGCACTGGCTGCAACCGGACGTGGTCGAGGGTCTGGGCCGGGTCGCCGCCACCGCTGCCCGGCGGGGCGTCAACCTGGCCATCCACACCCACGTCAACCACGCCAACTCGCTCACCCCCCTGGTCGCCCGAGCCGCACAGACGGCGCTGGAGGTCGGCGTGCGCGATGTCCGCAACCAGGGCGTGCTCATGCGCGGCGTCAACGCCACCGGGCTCGACCTGCTCGACCTGTGCTTCGCGCTGCAGGGCGAGGCCGGCATCCTGCCGTACTACTTCTACATGTGCGACATGATTCCGGGTGCCGAGCACTGGCGGGTCGCCGTCTGGCAGGCTCAGGAACTCCAGCACGACATCATGGGGTACCTGCCGGGGTACGCGACGCCGCGCATCGTGTGTGACGTGCCGTTCGTCGGCAAGCGCTGGGTACACATGCTCACCGAGTACGACCGGGAGCACGGCATCTCGTACTGGACGAAGAACTACCGCACGTCCATCGAGCGCGACGACCCCGATGCGCTGACCCGGCGCTACCCGTACTATGACCCGATCGACACGCTGCCCGCGTCCGGACAGCGGTGGTGGCGCAAGCAGGAGCGCGACGGCGACTGACGCCCCGCTCACGCAGACCTGACCCCGTAACCGTGGGGGCCCGGCCGATCGGCCGGGCCCCCACGGTTACGGGGTCAGTCGTGGACGGATCAGCGCCCCGTGACGTCGTGCGCGGCGTCCTTGAGGTGCTCGCCGGCCTGCTTCATCCGGCCCGACGCCTGGTCCGAGACACCTTCAGCCTGGAGCGACTCGTTGTCGGTCTTGTCGCCGACCCACTCCTTGGCCTCGCCCGTCATCTCTTCGGCCTTGTTCCTGGCCTTGTCGTCGTACCCCATCACGGACCTCCCTGTCGCGTGGACGCCTTCTGGGTGCCCGATGCGGTCGTCGGCCAACCGTCCTTTGTGGCGGGTCACACCCCTTAGGCGTCCTAGGATGCTAGGTCCCTGCCAGGCCGGCGAGGCGAGGCGACCGTCCGGCGCCGCCACCGGCCGGTCAGACGCTCCCGCGCAGGCCCGCGGCGACCACCCGCACCAGGCGGCCGAAGCTCTCGTCCAGGTCCTCCCGGTAGCCGAACCCGCCGGCCGCCTCCAGCGAGGCGAACCCGTGCACGCTGGAGCGCAGGATCCGGGCGGCATGGATCGCCTCCGAACCCTCCAGGCGGTACCCGCGCAGAACCGCCAGTACCACGGCCAGCAGGTCCTCCCGGGGGTCGGTGGAGGGCGGCGGCGAGACCAGCAGTGCCGCCCGGTTGGGGAACTCCACCAGGTACGCGCGGTAGGCGGCCATCAGCGCGCGGACGGCGTCGTCGCCGGCCACCCCGATCACCGCCTCACGGGCGCGGTCGGTCAGGCCGGCCAGGACCAGCCGGCTCACCCGCTCTCGCAGGTCCGGCAGGCCGCCCACGTGCTTGTACAGCGACGGTGTGGCCACCCCCGCCGCCTCGGCGACCCGGGCCAGAGTCATTCCGTCCAGACCCTCGGAGTCGACGACGGACAGGGCCAACTCCACCACCTTCTGCGTGGTCAGGCCGGCTCGCCGAGGCATGGCACTCCTTGATCAGTCGTGGGGCTAACTACATTAGCCGACCGGCTAGAGCTCGTCTATCACCGGTCCCCCGGTCCGCTCGCGCCGCATCCCGGGCGGGGGCCCCGACCATGAACGACAATGGTCGGCGTGGGTGACATCCTTCTGATCCGGCACGGCCAGACCGAGTGGAGCGCGAACGGACGGCACACGTCGTACACCGACCTCCCCCTGACCGAGCAGGGCGAGCGGGAAGCCGAGGCGCTGCGCCCGGCATTCGCCGGCCGGCGCATCGCCGCCGTGCTGAGCAGCCCGCTCCAGCGGACCCGGCGCACCGCCGAACTGGCCGGGCTGGAGATCACCGACACGGACGACGACCTGGTCGAATGGAACTACGGCGCGTACGAAGGGATCACCTCGAAGCAGATCCACGCCGACCGGCCGGACTGGAGCCTGTGGCGGCACGGCTGCCCGGACGGTGAGTCGCCGGACCAGGTAGGCACGCGGATCGACCGGACGCTGGCGCGTGCTCGCGAGCTGACCGGGGACGGCGACGTGGTCCTGGTCGGCCACGGCCACTCGCTGCGGGTGTGCGGCGCACGCTGGATCGGGCTGGCCCCGGCGCACGGCGCCGGACTGCTGCTGAACACCGCGACCCTGTCCGTGCTCGGCTCCGAACACGACCTGCCGGCGCTCGCGCGGTGGAACGCCCCGGCCTCCGGCGACCGGGACAGGTCCCCGACCGGCACGGCCGGGCGCCCGCTCAGCGGATGACGGCCGCCGGCCGACCCTCGTACGGCGTGGACAGCACCACGGTCGTACGGGTCGTGACGTTCACCGCGGTACGGATCTCCTGGAGCAGCCGCTCCAGGTCGCCCGGGCTCTTCACCCGCACCAGGAGCAGGTAGAAGTCCTCCCCCGCGACCGAGTAGCAGGACTCGATCTCCGGCATCCCGGACAGCCGCTCCGGCGCGTCGTCGGGTGCCGCCGGGTCGATCGGGCGGATCGCGACGAACGCGGTCAGCGGCAGCCCGATCGCCTCGTAGTCGACCCGGGCGGCGTACCCCTTGATGACGCCGCGCTGCTCCAGCCGGCGAACCCGCTGGTGCACCGCCGACACCGACAGCCCGACCCGCTCGGCCAGATCGGTATAGGAAAGCCGGCCGTCCTCGGACAGGGCGGTGAGAATAGCGCGGTCGATCGCCTCCACGGCGAAGAACCTACCCGCCCCGCGCCAGTGCGCGGGGACACCCCGGCTCCTGCCGCGCCCCGCCCACGCCGTGGGCGTGCTCACCTCTGGCGCGCCCCGGCTCCGGTCGCGCCCGCCGGCCAAAAAAGCGCGCGGGTTTGCCGTTTCGCGCCATCGGGAAGCCAGAGGGCGCTACGGCTGCGGGTTGAGCCACGGCCGCGTTGCGACGTTGGGGAGCGTGACATGGTCCATACGATGAGCAGCGGCTCTGGTACGGCAAGTGAGGGCGCCATCAGGACAAACGTGCCGGCCAGGCTCGACCGGCTGCCGTGGACCCGATGGCATTGGTTGATCATCATCGGTCTCGGCACCGTCTGGATCCTCGACGGCCTCGAGGTCACCATTGTCGGAAATCTGTCCGGCCAGTTGGCCAAGGCAGGCAGCGGCGTGCACATCACGGCCAGCCAGGTCAGCGGGTTCGGTGCCGCGTCCTACGTGGCCGGCGCGTGCGTCGGCGCGCTGTTCTTCGGCTGGCTGACCGATCGGTTCGGCCGCAAGAAGCTGTTCATGATCACCCTCGGCGTGTACCTCGCCGCGACCGCGATGACCGCGCTGTCGTTCAGCTCCTGGTGGTTCTTCCTGTTCCGGTTCCTGACCGGTCTGGGCATCGGCGGGGAGTACGCGGCGATCAACTCCGCCATCGACGAACTGATCCCGGCCCGCCACCGCGGCCGGGTGGACCTGGCCATCAACGGCACGTTCTGGCTCGGCGCGGCGATCGGGGCCGTGGTGACGATCCCGGTGCTCAACGACTTCCCGACCAACGTCGGCTGGCGGCTGGCGTTCGGGCTGGGCGTGGTGCTCGGCCTGGTGATCCTGCTGGTGCGGCGCAACGTACCGGAGAGCCCGCGGTGGCTGTTCATCCACGGTCGCCAGCGGGAGGCCGAGGAGTTGGTCGCCGGCATCGAGCGGGAGGTCGAACGGGAGTCCGGCACCCGGCTCGACGAGCCGGACGGGTACATCACGATCCGCGAGCGCCGGTCGATCGGGCTGTGGATCATCGCCCGTACCCTGTTCGCCCGGTACCCGAAGCGCTCGTTCCTGGGTTTGGCGCTGTTCATCGGGCAGGCGTTTCTGTACAACGCGGTCACCTTCGGCTTCGCCCAGATCCTGGAGACGTTCTTCGCGGTGCCGTCCGGGTCGACCGGCTGGTACTACCTGATGATCGCGGTCGGCAACCTGCTCGGCCCGCTGCTGCTCGGCCCGCTGTTCGACACCGTGGGGCGCCGGTCGATGATCTCCGGCACGTATGCGCTGTCCGGCGTGCTGCTGCTTGTGACCGCGTGGCTGTTCCACTCGGGTTCGCTGAGCGCGCTGGGGCTGACCCTGTGCTGGTGTGTCGTGCTGTTCTTCGCCTCGGCCGGAGCGAGTGCCGCCTACCTCACGGTGAGCGAGGTCTTCCCGATGGAGACCCGGGCGCTGGCCATCGCGGTGTTCTACGCGATCGGCACCGCCGCGGGCGGCATCACCGGCCCGCTGCTGTTCGCCAAGCTCGTGGGTACCGGCAAGGTCGGCGACACCGTGCTGGCGTTCGTCATCGGCGCCGCCCTCATGATCGCCGCCGGGGCGGTCGAGGCGGTCATCGGCGTGCGCGCGGAGCGGCGCAGCCTGGAGGATCTGGCCACACCGCTGACCGCGGAGGAGGCGGGCGCCCGCCCGCCGGCCGGACGGACCGGTCCGCGCACGGACGACAGCGGCCTGGCCCCGGTGTGAGCCCTGCCGGGGCACGCCGGCCGCCCGGAGCCCGGGCCGGCGTGCCGCCACCGGGCCGGGGGCCGCGTGAAGCCGGCGGCTGTTTGAACCCGGCGGCCGGGGGTAGGTGACCGCGCCATGAAGGTGAACGCATCGGTCATTTACTACTCGGCCACCGGGATCACGTACCAGATGGCGCTGGCCGCCGCCGAGGCCGCGGAGAAGGCGGGTGCCGAGGTGCGCCTGCGCAAGGTCCGCGAACTCGCGCCCGACGAGGCGGTGTCGTCCAACGAGGGCTGGGCCGCCCACCGGCTCGCCACCCAGGAGGTTCCGGAGGCCACCCCGGACGATCTCGTCTGGTCGCACGCGGTCATCTTCGGTACGCCCACCCGGTACGGCAACGTCGCGGCGCAGCTCAAGCAGTTCATCGACACGACGGGACCGCTGTGGGCGCAGGGCAAGCTGGCCGACAAGGTGTACGCCGGCTTCTGCTCCACCGCGACCGCGCACGGCGGCCAGGAGTCCACACTGCTGTCCCTGTTCAACACCGTGTATCACTGGGGCGGCATCGTGGTCACCCCCGGGTACACCGAGCCGGGCCAGTTCGTCAGCGGGAACCCGTACGGCGGCTCGCACACGAGCAACAACGGCGAACTGCCTCCGGATCAGGTGGCGCTGACGGCCACCGCGCTGACCGCGACCCGGGCGGTGACGACCGCGCAGGCGCTCGTCGCCGGCATGGGCCAGTCCTGACCCCCGGGTCGGCGCCGCTCAGCGGTTGGCCAGGTCCCGGGAGATCACCAGTCGCTGGATCTGGTTGGTGCCCTCGACGATCTGGAGCACCTTGGCCTCCCGCATGTAGCGCTCCACCGGGTGGTCGGTCACGTACCCGTACCCGCCCAGCACCTGGACCGCGTCCGTGGTCACCCGCATCGCCGCGTCCGTCGCGAACAGCTTCGCCTTGGCCGCCTCCACCCGGTACGGCAGCCCGGCGTCCTTGAGCCGGGCCGCGGACAGCACCAGGGCGCGGGCGGCGGAGACCGCCGTCGCCATGTCGGCGAGCATGAACCCCAGCCCCTGGAAGTCCACGATGCGCTGGCCGAACTGTTCGCGCTCCCGGGCGTAGGCGGTCGCGTAGTCCAGCGCCGCCTGCGCCACGCCGACCGCGCACGCGGCGATGCCCAGCCGTCCGGCGTCCAGCGCCTGCATGGCCATCCGGAACCCGGTGCCCTCCTGCCCCACCAGCCGGTCGGCCGGCAGCCGGACGTCGTCGAAGACGACCTGGGCGACCGGCGAGGAGCGCAGGCCCATCGTGCGTTCCCGGGCCTGGGCCGCCAGCCCCGGTGTACCGGCGTCGGCGAGCAGGCAGGAGACGCCGCGGGAGCCGGGCCCGCCGGTACGGCAGAAGATGTTGTAGAAGTCGGCCTGCCCGGCGTGCGTGATCCAGGCCTTGACGCCGTTGACCAGGTACCCGTCGCCGTCGCGCCGGGCACGGGTGGTCATCGAGGCCGGGTCGGAGCCGCCCGCCGGCTCGGACAGGCAGTACGCCCCGAGCAGCTCGCCGCCCAGCATGTCCGGCAGCAGCCGCTTGCGCTGCTCATCGGTGCCGTAGGTGGCGATTGGGTAGCAGGCCAGCGTGTGCACGCTGACCCCCTCGGCGACGGCCAGCCACCGGGTGGCCAGCTCCTCCAGGACCTGGAGGTAGACCTCGTAGGGTTGGCCGCCACCGCCGTACTCGGTCGGGTACGGCAGGCCGAGCAGGCCGGCGCGGCCGAGGACGCGCAGCAGCTCGCGGGGGAACTCGCCCCGGGCCTCGAAGTCGGCGACGCGGGGGGCCAGTTCCCGGTCGGCGATCTGTCGTACCAGTTCCAGCAGGTCATGGGCCTCTTCGGTCGGAAGCACCCGGGGTACCTTGCCGGTCGGCCGCCCGGTGTCCGTCCGCCGGCCCGCACGCTCGGCGCTCACAGCTGCATCAACTCCGTGGGATTCGTGCCGGTCGGGCTGCGCCGCCACCCCGCGCAGGAGACGACGGCGTCGCGCGCGCAAACAGCTTAACGCTCGTTTGGGTGCCGGTGGGAGTCCGGACCCGTCACAGGGCCTACCCTGTATCGCGTGCCCCGCCCACTGCTGCTCATCGACGCCGCCAGTCTCTACTTCCGCGCGTACCACGGCATCCCGGAGTCGGCCGCCCGGGCGCCGGACGGCAGCCCGGTCAACGCCGTCCGCGGCTTCCTGGACATGCTCGCCACCCTGGTCCGCACCCGCCGCCCGGACCGGATGGTGTGCGCCCTGGACGAGAGCTGGCGCCCGGTCTGGCGGGTCGAGCTGATCCCGTCGTACAAGGCGCACCGGCTGTCCCCGTCCGGCGGCGAGGAGGTGCCCGACGGCCTGGTCGGGCAGGTACCGGTGATCCTCGACGTCCTGGCCGCGCTGGGCGTCCCGGCGGTGGGCGTGGCCGGGTACGAGGCGGACGACGTGGTAGGCACGCTCGCCAGCCGGGAACCGGGGCCGGTCGAGGTGGCCTCCGGCGACCGGGACCTGTTCCAGCTGGTCGACGACGAGGTGCCGGTCCGGCTGCTGTACTGCGGCCGGGGCGTGGCCAAGCTGGAGGTGTTCGACGACGAGGCGGTCCGCCGGCGGTACGGGGTGCCGGCCGCCGGGTACGCGGACTTCGCCGCCCTGCGCGGCGACCCCAGCGACGGGCTGCCCGGCGTACCCGGGGTCGGCGAGAAGACCGCCGCCCGGCTGATCGACCGGTACGGCAGCCTGGCCGCGGTACTGGCGGCGCTCGGCGACCCGGCGGCCGGGTTCGCCGCCGGCCTGCGGACCAAGCTCGGCGCGGCGGCCGACTACCTCGCGGTGGCTCCGAAGGTCGTCGAGGTGGCCCGCGACGCACCGGTGCCCGGCATCGACACCACGCTGCCCGGCTCCCCCGCCGACCCGGACGGCCTGATGGATCTGGCGCAGCGGTGGAACCTCGCCGGGCCGATCCGCCGGCTGGTCGACGCGATCGCCGACGCCCGGACGGTCGGGCCAGGCCGACCCGCCGCCGGGCAGCTAGGCCCGGCGCAGGGCAGCTAGGCCCGGCGCCGGGCAGCTAGGCCCGGCGCAGGGCAGCTCCGGTGGGCACGCCGGCCGGGGCTCCGGCGGGGCACATCCGGCACGGCACACCCCGGCGGGGCGGGTCAGATGTCCTCGGCCGGTACGGCGGCGCCCACCGTGGCGTATGCCAGCACGCCCCGGTTCACCGCGGCGATCGCCTCCCGGGCACTGCGGCGTACCCGGGCGGACACTCCGGCCGCGTCGGACAGCTGGCCCAGCAGGTCCACCACCTGCCGGGCCCAGCGCACGAAGTCGCCGGCCGGCATGTCCCCGTCCAAGGTGTGCACGCTGCCGAGCACCTTCGACAGCGGCTCGCCCCGCGCCCACCGGTAGACCGGCCAGACGAAGCCGAAGTCCGGCTCGCGGGTCAACTCCAGCCCGTGGGATGCCTCGTCGGCCTCCAGCTCCGACCAGATGTCGACCGTGCGCTCCACCGCGTCGCCGACCGGCCCGCGCGGTACCGACGCCCGCTCGTCACCCTCGCGCCGCGCCTCGTACAGCACCACGGAGACCGCCGCCGCCAGCTCGGCCGGCGACAGCTCCTCCCACACCCCGCGGCGCAGGCACTCGGCGACCAGCAGGTCGGCCTCGGTCCAGACCCGGGCCAGCATCCGCCCGGCGTCGGTCACGCCAAGCTTCCCGCCGCTGTCGACGAGGTAGCCGCGGCGCTCCAGCAGCGCGCAGACCTGGTCGAACGTGCGGGTCAGCGAACCCGTCCGGCTGGCCACCTTGTCGCGCAGCGACTGGGTGTCCCGGTCGAGCCGGCGCTTGCGCTCCGCCCAGCGGGCATGCTCCTCCCGGTCGGGGCAGGCATGGCACGGGTGGGCGCGCATCTGGTGGCGCAGCCGCTCCAGCTCACGGTCCTCGCCGCCGCCCCGCCGCGAACCGCGCCGGGCGACCCGGGCGTCGACACCCACCGCGCGCAGCGCCGCCGCCAGGTCACGCCGCTCGGCCGGCGACCGGTGGTTGAAGTGCTTCGGGACGCGTACCCGGGCCAGCGCCTCCACCGTCCCGGCGAACTCCCCGGCCGAGATCCGCCCGGCCCACCGGTCCTCGGTGAGCACCAGCGGGCGCGGGTCGTTGAACCCGCCGGTACCCGGATCGAGGATCACGGCGAGCCCGGCCCGCCGCCCGGACGGCACCCGGATGACGTCCCCGACCCGCAGCTTCTCCAGCGACGTGATCGCCGCGGCGCGGCGCTGGTTGGCGTTCTGCCGGGCCTGCGCCCGCTCCCGGTCGCCGATGGCCACCCGGATGTCGAAGTACTCCGCGAAGTCTCCGCGGTCGCACTCCATCTCGGCCTCGTAGGCCCGCGCCGTCTCGGTGTTGCGCTGCACCTGGCGGGCCAGGCCGACCACCGACCGGTCCGCCTGGAACTGCGCGAACGACGACTCCAGCAGCTCCCGGGCGCGGTCACCGCCGAGCGTGCCGACCAGATTGACCGCCATGTTGTACGAGGGCCGGAAGCTGGAGCGCAGCGGGTACGTGCGGGTCGAGGCCAGGCCGGCGACGTGTCGCGGATCGATCTCCGGCGCCCACACCACCACGGCGTGCCCTTCGACGTCGATGCCGCGGCGCCCGGCCCTGCCGGTCAGCTGTGTGTACTCGCCCGGCGTGAGGTCCACGTGCGCCTCGCCGTTGAACTTCACCAGCCGCTCCAGCACCACGCACCGGGCCGGCATGTTGATGCCCAGGGCCAGCGTCTCCGTGGCGAACACCGCCTTGACCAGGCCGCGGACGAACAGCTCCTCGACGATCTCCTTGAACGCCGGCAGCATCCCGGCGTGGTGCGCGGCCAGGCCACGCTCCAGTCCGTCGAGCCACTCCCAGTACCCGAGCACCTGCAGGTCCTCGGAGCTGATGTCGGCGGTGCGCGCCTCGGCGACCGCGCGGATCTCCGCCCGTTCGTCCGGTGTGGTCAGCCGCAGCCCGGCCGCCAGGCACTGCTGCACGGCCGCGTCGCAGCCGGCCCGGCTGAAAATGAACAGGATCGCCGGCAGCAGCGCTTCGCGGTCCAGCCGCTCCACGATGTCCGCGCGCAGCGGCACCGGCCACCGGCGGCGCCCGCCCCGGCCGCGGGCCGGGTCGAAGTCCATCCGGCGGACCGTCTCCCGGGTGTACCGCAGCAGCTCCGGGTGCACGTCGTGCTTCTGCGCCGCCTCGGCGTCGTGAAACAGGTCGAACATCCGCCGACCGACCAGCATGTGCTGCCACAGCGGTACCGGCCGGTGCTCGCTGACCACGGCCTCGGTCTGGCCGCGTACCGTGACCAGCCAGTCGGCGAACTCCTCCGCGTTGGACACGGTCGCCGACAGCGACACCAGGGTGACCGACGCGGGCAGGTGGATGATCACCTCTTCCCACACCGCGCCGCGGAACCGGTCGGCCAGGTAGTGCACCTCGTCCATGACCACGTACGACAGGCCGTTCAGCGCCGGCGAGCCGGCGTAGAGCATGTTGCGCAGGACCTCGGTGGTCATCACCACCACCGGGGCGTCGCCGTTGATCGCGTTGTCGCCGGTCAGCAGGCCGACCTTGGCCGCGGTGTGCCGGGCCACCAGGTCGTGGTACTTCTGGTTGGACAGGGCCTTGATCGGCGTCGTGTAGAAGCACTTGCGGCCCTGCAGCAGCGCCAGGTGCACGGCGAACTCGCCGACCACCGTCTTGCCCGCGCCGGTCGGTGCGCACACCAGGACCCCGCTGCCGCGCTCCAGTGCCTCGCACGCGTCACGCTGGAACGGGTCCAGGTCGAAGCTGAGGCTCGCGGCGAAATCGGTGAGCGCGGGACTGCGCGATGCCTCGGCCGCCCGCCGGCGGGCCGCGGCGTACCGCTCGGCGGGGCTGGTCATACGTCAAAGGCTACCGTTGCTCCGGCCCTGCGCGGGACGAGGCGTGGGGGCAGTGGTCTTCTAGCCAGGTATGGGGCGAATCCGTCCGTTCCGGATGTTCGACTCGTCTGACCGGTCACCCTGCGCCAGCCGTTCGGCCCATCGGTATGGTGCTCGACGTGCCCGATCACGAAGAATCGCCCGTCGACCGTGATCATTCGACCCGGGTCCCGCCCGGCGCCGAGCCACCCTCCGCCGTGCTGTTCGACTTCCACGGCACCCTCATGCAGGTCGAGGACTCGGTGGCCTGGGTCGTGGCGGCAGCGGCCGCCTGCGGTGTCGGGCTGGACCGGCTGCGTGCCACCGCTCTGGCCGACCGGCTGCTCACCGCCGGGCGTGCCGGCGGCCCGCTGCCCCAGCGGGTGCCTCCGCACCTGGCCGAGGTGTGGGCCGACCGGGACCTGTCCGGGTACGCGCACCGGGAGGCCTACACCGGACTGGCCCGGACCGTGGATGCGGGCGTGGAGGGGCTGTCGGACGGCTTCTACGACGCCCTGTACGAGCGTGTACTGGTTCCGGAGGGCTGGTCGGTGTACGCGGACACGGTGGACACGCTCCGCGCGCTGCACGACGCCGCCGTGCCGGTCGCGGTGGTCAGCAACATCGGCTTCGACATCCGGCCGATCGTGGCCGCCCACGGATTCGGTGACCTGCTCGACGCGTACGTGCTGTCCTACGAGGTCGGGCGCTGCAAGCCGGACCGGACGATCTTCGAGTACGCGTGCGCGGCCCTGGGGGTACCGCCGGAGAAGGCGCTCATGGTCGGCGACACCACCGCCGACGCGGCGGCGGTCCGGGCCGGCTGCCGGGCGTACCTGCTGCCCAGCGGCGATGCCGGCGCGGCCAACGGGCTCGGGGCGGTGCTGAGCCTGGTCGGTCTCGGCTGAGCCTCGTCCGGGCCGGGCTCGGCTGATCCGGTGGCCTGAGTCAGGCGAGCAGCGTCAGGGCACCGGGGGCGCTGGTGACCGTCACCGGCAGCGGGAAGCTGCGCTCTCCGTCCACGTACGACACGATGCCTTCGGCGCGCAGTTCCACGGTGGCCGCCCGGTACGTGGTCACCAGCGGGTGGGCGACGTGGGTGCCCCGGTACACGTGCGGCTTGATGCGGGCGAACGCGACCCGGTTCAGGCGACCGCCCACCACCACGTCGAGCAGCCCGTCGGTCGGGTCGGCGGCGGGGACGATCCGCATCCCGCCGCCGTAGCAGGCCGTGTTGCCGACCGCGACCAGTACCGCGTCGAGGTGGTGCTCGACGCCGTCGAGGACCAGCGTGTACCGCCGGGGGCGCAGCCGCAGCAGTTCGGCCATGATCGCCAGGTCGTACCGCCGAGGGCCCTTGGGAAACCGCATCCGGTTGGCGCGCTCGTTCACGATCGCGTCGAACCCGGCGGCCAGCACCGCGCCGAACCAGCGCACGTTGCCCGCGGAGTCGGTCATCCGGGCCAGGTCGACCTTGCGGATGCGCTCCTCGCCCAGCGCGCTGGCGATCGCCGTGGCGGCGGCCAGCGGCTCGCCGGGCAGGCCCAGCTCGGCCACGAAATCGTTGCCGGTGCCGGCCGGAACCGCGCCGAAGGGCACCCCGGTGCCGGCGACCGCCTGCAGACCCAAATGGATGGTGCCGTCACCGCCGGCCGCGACCAGCGCGCCAGCACCGGAGGCGACCGCGCTGCGGCACGCCGCCAGCGCCTCGTCGGCCGAGGTGGCCGGCAGGACGGTGACCTCCCGACCGGTGGAGCGCAACTGCTCCAGGACGCCGGGCAGGGCGTCGCGGTGGCGCCCCCGACCGGCGGTCGGGTTCAGCAGCACCGCGACCGGGCCTGGATCGCTACTGGGCTTCACGGCGGTCAGGTGGCGTCGTCGTCGTAGCAGCGCTCCAGCGAGCGGGCCGGAACCACCGGTTCGATCGCCGTGATCGGTTCGCCGGCCTCGACCGGATCGCCGCCGGCGTGGTCCAGAGGCGAGATCTCGTCGTCGCCCACATCACCGAACTCGGCGTGGTGCCGGCGGTCGCGGCGCCGGTCGTTGACGTACGCGAACAGGACGGCTCCGAAGTACAGCGCGGTCAGGCCCAGCCCGAGCACGGACATGGTGAACGGGTCGCCGGTCGGGATGGCGATCGCGGCGAACACGAAGAACACCACGACCGCGATGCGCCACCAGCCGAGCAGCCGCTTGTAGGTGGCGATCCCGGCGATGTTGAACAGGATCACGACCAGCGGAAACTCGAACGCCAGCCCGAACATCAGCACCAGGTTGGTGACGAAGCCGATGTAGCGCACCACGTCGAACTGGAACGAGACATGCTGGCCGCCGAAGTGCTTCAGGAAGTCCAACGCGCGGGGCAGCATGAAGTAGGCCAGCCAGGCGCCCAGCGCGAACAGCGGGGCGGCCAGCCCGGCGAACATGTAAGCCCAGCGGCGCTCGTGGCGGTGCAGGCCCGGCGCGATGAAAGCCCAGAGCTGGTAGAGCCAGATCGGCGCCGAAACGATCAGGCCGACGATCAGCGCCACCTTGACCTGCAGCCCGATCGTGTCGGTAGGGCTCAGCGCGATGAACTGGCACTTTCCGTTGGTCGGCGGGAAGACCCGGCAGTACGGGTCCTCCAGCAGGTTGAGCACCGAGTAGGACAGGAACCAGCCGACGATCGCGCCGGCCACCACGCCCAAGGCGCCCTTGAAGAGGCGGCTACGCAGCTCACGCAGGTGGTCGAGCAGCGTCATCGAACCGTCGGCGGCGGCCTGGAACTGTGTCTTGCGCCGCCGACGCACCGGGAGAGCCACGGGAAGCTCCTCCTCGGAAGCGTCAGTTCTCGCGGACGCGCTCGACCGGGTCGATGACCGGCGCCGGCGAGGGCTGGCTGTCCAGCGGCTGGCGGCCCGACTGCGCCTCGGCCTTCGCGGCGACGTCGTCGTCGGCCAGGCCCTTGGTCTCAGCCTTCAGGATCCGCATCGAACGGCCCAACGAGCGCGCAGCGTCGGGCAGGCGCTTCGCGCCGAAGAGCAGAATCAGCACGACCACCAGAATGGCGATGTGCCACGGCCTGAGCGCACCCATGTGAAGCCACCTCACACTGTCCTGAAATCGACGTGCCCATCCTACGTTCTTCGCGGCCGAAACGCCCTAGCCGGTCGGTGGCGATCAGCGCCGCTGTTCCGGAACGGACGCGCCGATGCCGGCCGCCCGTTGCCTGGCCGCCTCCACGCGCGTGCCGACCTGAGTCAACTCTGCCTGAAGCGCGTCCGCGACCCGCCGGAGTTCCTGGGCGTCAACGGCGCGTTGTCGAATCTTCACCACGGCGCGCCTCAGCTCCGGCAGCCGCCGCAGCACCGGCAGCACCACCAGTACCAGCAGCACCACGCCCAGTGCCACGAGTGCGGCCACGACCCACCAGATCATGGGCACTCACCCTAGTTCTTTTCCCGCCCGGCCGCCCGGCCGGGCCACTTCTTTCCCGCCCGGCCGCCCCGCCGGGCCACCACAAACCGGCAGGAGGAGGTCTAGTCCGGACCAGCGCCGTACGCGGCCAGGGCCGAGTGCGCCTCGGCGCGGACCGCCTCGGCCAGTTCTGCCGGGGCGACCACGGTCACCTCCGGGCCCAGTCCCAGCACCAGCCGGCGGGCCCAGCCCAGGTCCGCGGCGCGGAGGCTGACCAGCCAGTGCTCCGCCGACTCGGCGACGATCTGCTCGCATGGGTAGTACTCGGTGATCCACCGGCCTCCCCGGCTGACCCGGAGGGTGACCAGGGGCAGTTCCGGGTTCGGGTTGAACACCGCCTCGCTCAACTGGCTGGGCCGCGCCTGGGGCGGCGGGGCCGCCGGCTCGTCCAGCTCCACCAGCCCGTCGATCCGGTCCACCCGGAACAGCCGTACCGCCTCGGCCCGCCGGCACCACGCCTCCAGGTACGCCCGGCCGGCGGCCACCAGTACCCGCATCGGGTCGACCACCCGCTCGGTGAGCACGTCGCGGCTGGCCGTGTAGTACGTGATCCGCAGCGCCCGCCGGCGCTCGACCGCGCCGCGGATCGTGGCCAACCGGTCCTCGTTGCCCGGCAGCCGCACCGCCACCGGCGCGTCGGCCAGCTCCCCGGCGGTCGACTCGATCTTGGCCAGCGCCCGCTCGATCGCGTCGCGCTGGCCCATCCCGGGCGTCTCGGCGAGCATCCGCAGCGCCACCACCAGCGCCAGCGCCTCGTCGGGGGTGAGCCGCAGCGGCCGGTCGATACCGGCGTCGTAGGTGATGGTCACCCGGTCGCCGTCGAAGGCCATGTCGATCAGGTCACCCGGCCCGTACCCGGGCAGGCCGCACACCCACAGCAGTTCCAGGTCCTCGCGTAACTGCCGCTCGGTGATCCCCAGGTCGGCCGCCGCCTCGGCGATCCGGATGCCCGGCCGGGCGAGCAGGTACGGCACCAGGTTGAGCAGCCGGCCGAGCCGGTCCGCGGACGCCGCCGTCGCCATCACACCACCCCGGCTATCACACCACCGCCGGCCATCACAGCACCGCCGGCCATCGCAGCACCGCCGGCCATCGCAGCACCGCCGGCCATCACGCCACACCGGCCTTCGCGGCACCGCCGTGCCGGGACCCGGCCGGGCCGTCCGGCGCGCCCTGCGACGCGGACGCGTCCGATCCGGCCGGCTCCACCGGCTCCGCCGGCACGCCACCGGGCCCCCGCGAGCCACCCCGCGCGGCCGGGGCGCCCGGCGCGGCCTCCCGGCCGGAGGCGTCGTCGTGAACGGCCACGATCCGGCGCAGCCGCGCGACGGCCGCGTCCCGCACCTCGGGCGGGTCCAGCACCACGACATCGGCACCGTACCCGACCAGCCAGGACGCGAGCCCCTCCGGATCCGAGTACCGCAGGGTCGCCACGTCGCCGTCCTGGGCCGACCGCACCTGCTCGGCCCAGCGGCGGACCCCGGCGCCCCGGCCGGGGCGGATGCGCACCGTCGCCCGCCCGGTCCGTTCCGCCGGGCCGGACCAGTTGGCCACGTACCTGATCAGGTCCACGTTCTTCGGCGGTGTGAACGCGCCGGGGCGCCCTATCCGCCGGACCGTACCGACGATCCGGGAGAGCCGGAAGCACCGCTCGGCACCCCGGTCCAGGTCGTGGCCGACCACGTACCAGCGGCCCCGCCAGCAGACCACGCCCCACGGCCGCAGCCGGCGGGTGGCGGCCGCGTCGTCCTCCGGCGTGCGGTAGTCGAACGTGACGGCGACCCGGTGGCGCACGGCCGCGGCCAGCGGCTCGAACGCCGCGTCCACGGTGACCACCGGCTCCACCCCGAGCGTCGCGTCCGGGTCGACGTCGACCCCGGCGGCGCGCAGCTTGGCCAGCCCGCTCGACGCCGCCGCGGCCAGGCCGGCGTGGCGCCACAGCCGGGCAGCCATGCCCACCGCGGCCGCTTCGTCCGGCTTCAGCGGGATGTCCGGCAACGCGTAGTCCCGGCGCGCGATGCGGTAGCCGGGCTCGGCGTCCAGCACGCTGGAGGTCCCGGTCTCCAGCGGCACGCCCAACTCCCGCAGCTCGGCCTTGTCACGCTCGAACTTGCGCTGGAACGCCTCATGGTCGCGCGGGTCGGCGGGGTCGTGCTCGTATCCGGGCACGGTCAGCGCGATCTGCGACGCGGTCAGAAACCGCCGCGTCGACAGCAGGCAGATCACCAGGTTGACCAGGCGCTCGGTCCGGGTTCGGGACACGCGTTCGAAACTAGCAGTGTTGGGGCCGGCCCGGGTCACCGCCGGGCCGGTCGCCTGCCCGTTCGCCGGAGATCGCGGCGCCGGCCGCCGGTCGCCCCGCGCTATATTCGCGCGATGATCTGGTGGCGCGGCGGGACCGTCGGCGCGGTACGCCGGCGCTGGCGGGGCGCGGTCGAACTGGACGTACGGATCGGCGACCGGGACGTCCGGGCACTGGCCTACCCGGCGCTGGTCGGCGAGCCGGAGCCCGGCGACCGGGTGCTGCTCAACGTCGGCGCGCTGGAACTGGGGCTGGGCACCGGCGGGTACGCCCTGGTCGTGGCGCTGCCCGACCGGTTGCCGGCCGACCCGCCCGGGCCGGTCGACCGCAGCGCCGGGCACGCGGTCAAGGCGCGGTACACGCCGCTGCAGCCGATCGTGCTGGCGGTCGAGGAGGAGGCGTCCCCGCACCACGCGGTGGTGGCCGCGGCGACCGGGCTGGACGGCATGCCGGTGGTCACCGCCGACCTGCACTCGGCGGTACCGGCGATCCTGGCCGGAGTGCTCGCCGACCGGCCGCGGGCCCGGGTGGCGTACCTGATGACCGACGGCGGGGCGCTGCCGGCCTGGTTCTCCCGTACCCTCGACGCCCTGTCCGAACTGCTGGCCGGCGTGGTGACCGTGGGCCAGGCGTTCGGCGGCGACCTGGAGGCCACGACGCTGCACAGCGGGCTGCTCGCGGCCCGGCACGTCCTGCGCGCCGACGTGGCGGTGGTGGCGCAGGGGCCGGGCAACCTCGGTACGGGTACCGCGTGGGGCTTCTCGGGCGTGGCGGCCGGAGAGGCGGTCAACGCCGCCGCAGTGCTCGGCGGCCGCCCGGTCGGCTCGCTGCGTGTCTCGCAGGCCGATCCCCGGCCGCGCCACGGCGGCGTGTCCCACCACAGCCTCACCGCGTACGGGAGGGTTGCCCTGGCCGCGGCGGACCTGGTCCTCCCGGACACCCTGCCTGACCGGCTGGCCGCGGGCGTCGAACGGGCGCTGGCGCCGCTGCGCGCGCGGCACCGGGTGGTGACCGTGCCGGCCGCGGGGCTGGACGGGGCGCTGCGGGCGCTGCCGGTCACGCTGTCGACGATGGGCCGCGACCTGGACGCCGACCACGCCTACTTCGTCACCTCGGCGGCGGCCGGCCGGCACGCGGCCGCGCTGCTCGCCCCGCCGGCCACGACGGCCGGCTGATCACCGCGACCAGCGTCATCACGGCGACCGGCCACGACGCGCCGGCCGGCACGGCGGCCGGCTGACCACGACGCGCCGGCCGGCTGATACCGCCGCCCACCACGACGCCGGGGAGCGTCCCGGGCGCGCGCGGCGGTCAGGTGAAGATGACCAGCGAGGCCCAGCCTGCGATGATCGCCAACAGGATCGCCAGCAGTGCCCAGGTGGGCAGCCAGTACTCGCCGCGGCGGTTGCGCTCGATCTCGGCCACGATGCGGTCGCAGCGCCGCTCCAGCGCGCTGCGGCGGGCACCCGCTCCCCGGTAGTCGCGCTTCTCGTCCCGCTCCGGCATCACCCGACGAGGGTATCTCCTCTACATGGAGGCGATCAGCCGCTCCACCCTCTCGTCGTACGCCCGGAACGGGTCCTTGCACAGCACCGTGCGCTGCGCCTGGTCGTTGAGCTTCAGGTGCACCCAGTCGACGGTGAAGTCGCGCCGCTTCTCCTGGGCGTGCTTGATGAACTCCCCGCGCAGGCGCGCCCGGGTGGTCTGCGGGGGCGTCTCCTTGGCCTCGAAGATCTCGATGTCGTTGGCCACCCGATCGACCTGGCCACGCCGCTCCAGCAGCGGGTAGAGGCCGCGATTGCGGCGCAGGTCGTGGTAGGCGAGGTCCATCTGGGCGATGCGCGGGTGCGCCAGCGGCAGGTCGTGGCGGCGCTGGTAGGACTCCACCAGCTTGAGCTTGCTGATCCAGTCGATCTCCCGGTCGACATTGGTGTAGTCGCCGGACTCGACCGCGCCGAGCACCCGGCCCCACAGCTCCACGACCCGCTTGGCCACCCCGTCGCCGCCCCGCCGGTCGACGAAGTCGCTGGCCTTGGTGAAGTACTCCTGCTGGATCTCCAGCGCGCTGGCCTCCTTGCCGCTGGCCAGCCGGACCTTGCGCCGCCCGGTGATATCGTGCGAAACCTCCCGGATCGCACGGATCGGGTTCTCCAGCGTCAGGTCGCGCATCACCACGCCGGCCTCGATCATCCGCAGCACGATGTCCGCGCTGCCGACCTTGAGCATCGTGGTGACCTCGTTCATGTTCGAGTCGCCCACGATCACGTGCAGCCGCCGGTACCGCTCGGCGTCCGCGTGCGGCTCGTCCCGGGTGTTGATGATCGGCCGGGACCGGGTGGTGGCCGAGGAGACCCCCTCCCAGATGTGCTCGGCCCGCTGGGACAGGCAGAACACCGCGCCCCGCGGAGTCTGGAGCACCTTGCCGGCACCGCAGATCAGCTGCCGGGTCACCAGGAACGGGATGAGCACGTCGGCCAGCCGGCCGAACTCCCCGTGCCGGGAGACCAGGTAGTTCTCGTGACAGCCGTAGGAGTTGCCGGCGGAGTCGGTGTTGTTCTTGAACAGATAGATCTCACCGGCGATGCCCTCGTCGTGCAGCCGCTTCTCGGCGTCGACCAGCAGGCCCTCCAGGATCCGCTCGCCGGCCCGGTCGTGCATCACCAGGTCGGTGACCGAGTCACACTCCGGCGTCGCATACTCCGGGTGGGAGCCCACGTCCAGGTAGAGCCGGGCACCGTTGCGCAGGAAGACGTTGCTGGAACGTCCCCAGGAGACCACCCGCCGGAAGAGGTAGCGCGCCACCTCGTCCGGTGACAGCCGCCGCTGGCCACGGTACGTGCAGGTGACTCCGTACTCGGTCTCGAGGCCGAAGATTCGCCTATCCATGAACGAACAGTAGCCGGCTGGAGGCTCAGTTAGTTACTTTGCTCCGCAGCGATTCCATGTATCTGACGCAGTTCTCGTACTCCGGCAGCAATCCGGACCGCTCGGCCTCCTCCAGACCGGGCGCCGCGCCGTCGCGCGCGGACACCGTCGGCGAGTCGGACGGCCAGTCGATGGCCAGCCGCGGGTCCAGCGGATGCACGGCGTGCTCCCGCTCCGGGTTGTAGCTGGTGGAGCAGAGGTAGGTCAGGGTCGCGTCCTCCGACAGGGCGCAGAAGCCGTGGCCGAGCCCTTCGGAGAGGTAGACCGCCCGCCGGTCGACGTCGTCCAGGCGGACGGCGTCCCACCGCCCGAACGTCGGCGACCCGATCCGGATGTCCACCACCACGTCGAGCACCGCCCCCCGCACGCAGGTGACGTACTTCGCCTGCCCCGGCGGGACGTCGGCGAAGTGGATGCCGCGCACCACACCGGGCGCCGAGACCGACATGTTCGCCTGCGCCAGGTCCAGCGGGTGCCCCACCTCGGCGGCCAGGTGGTCGAAGCGGTACCACTCGAGAAACACCCCGCGCGGGTCACCGTGCTGGACCGGCGTGATCTCCCAGGCTCCCTCGATGGTCAGCGGTCGGAACTTCATGGCTTGCGGCTCACCACCACGAACTCGTTGTACGTGAAGGCCTTTCCGGCGAACCGCGGAAGCGGGAACGAGTACTGCCTGGTCACGGTCAGGCCCAGCTCGGTGGCCAGGGCCACCGACTCGCCGAAGCCGACGAAGCGCACGTGGGTGGCGTCGCTGGCGTACCCCCGCTCCTGCGGCGTGATGAACACGACCGAGCCACCGGAACGCACGTACGGCAGGTACGCGCTGACCACCCCTCGCACCTCCTCCTCGGGCAGGTGCTCCAGGACGTGGGCCAGCAGCATCGAGTCGAACCGGTCCGGCACCGCGTACTCGCCGGCCAGGAACTCCTCCGTGGTGAACGCCGTCAGCCCGGCGTTCCGGGCCACCGCGATCGAGGTCGGGTTGTGGTCCACGCCCACCCCGTTGCCGCCGAGGTGGGCGAGGTTGCGCCCGATGCCGCAGCCGATGTCGAGCGTGAAGCCCAGGTTGAGCCGGTGGATGTTCCACCGGTACGGCGCCTGCGCGTCCAGCAGCCGCTTCCAGCGCGCGCCACCGAGGCGCTGAAGGCGCTCGGCGTACGCCACGTCGCGGGTCCGCGCGTTCAGCTCCCGATCGGACGTGCCCGCTTCAAGCTGTTCCAGCGCTTCTACACGACTTTGGGTGGGTATCGCCGGAGATTCCCGATCCGCTGCGGCGCCACGGGTGTCGGCCACGAAGAACACGTCCTTCCGGGAACGCGAGTCTGTTGGGGATCTGTTCCAGGTCGCCTGCCGGGTCAACGGGGTTGCGGCCCACTCGGCTCCGACAGGAGTTTCAGGAGATATGTACCATAACCGCTCTTGAGGAGCGACTGCGCCAGGTCATGCAGTTCGTCGTCGCTGAGGAAGCCCTGCCGCCAGGCGGCCTCCTCCACGCAGCCGATCTTGAAACCCTGGCGCTCCTCGATCACCCGGACGAACTCCGCCGCCTGCACGAGCGAGCCGAAGGTGCCGGTGTCCAGCCACGCGGTCCCCCGGTCGAGGACGGCCACGGTCAGCTGGCCACGCTGCCGGTACTCCTCGTTGACCCCGGTGATCTCCAACTCGCCACGCGCGCTGGGCGTCAGCTTGCTGGCGATGTCGACCACGGAGTTGTCATAGAAGTACAAACCCGGGACCACGTAGTTCGACTTGGGTCGGGCCGGCTTCTCCTCGATGGACAGCACCCGGCCCGACGGGTCGAACTCGACGACGCCGTACTCCCGGGGGTTGGCCACCTGGTACGCGAAGATGCAGCCGCCCTCGACGTCGCGGTGGTCGCTGAGCTGCCGGCCCAGGCCGATGCCGTGGAAGATGTTGTCGCCCAGGATGAGTGCGACCGCTTCCTCGCCGATGAAGTCCGCCCCGAGCAGGAACGCCTGCGCGATGCCCTCGGGCGCGGGCTGGACCGTGTAGGACAGCTCCAGACCCCACTGGCTGCCGTCGCCGAGCAGCCTGCGGAACTGGTCCTGGTCCTCCGGGGTCGTGATGACCAGGATCTCGCGGATGCCGGCCTGGAGCAGGGTGGTCAGCGGGTAGTAGATCATGGGCTTGTCGAACACGGGCATGAGCTGCTTGGAAACCGCCCGAGTGATCGGCCAGAGCCGCGAGCCGGTGCCGCCGGCCAGGAGGATGCCACGCACCGGTGGAGCTTAGCCGGAACGGCGAGCGCTCACCCGTCGGGTCGATGAAGAGGCAGCAAAGAATTCCCTGCGACGACGCTGTGTCATCCAGACGCCACTCTCCGTCGCGCGTACGATCGCCCTGACGAAAACCGATGGCAGGCGCCGGTACGCATCGAGTCCGGCGGAAACGCGAATCTTCTTTCGGGCGGTTGACCTCGCATGCCTCAAGCCGTTCTGGAACCGGCCACGCAGCTGCGGCCGCGACCGGACACTCACCGGGCGCAACGCCCGCTGGGCCCGCCGGCCGGCCTGATCGTCCTGGCCGGGCTGGTCCCCGCCGCCTGCCACCTGCTGCGCGCCGACTGGGTGGTGCCGCCGCTGATCCTGGTCGCGACCGCGAGCCTGCTGCGCGGCGGCCAGACCCTGCTGGACCGGCTCATGCTCGCGCTGATGCTGCTGCTCGGCACGGCCTGCGCCGCTGGGCTGCTGCTGTCGGTGTGGCCCTGGGGACTCGACCCGCCGGCCGTCGGTGGGCTCGCCCTCGCGGTACTGGTGGTCATCGGGACGGTACTGAACCGCACGCCGCGCCTGCCCCGTCCGCGGCCGGCGGACGCCCTGCCCGTGCTGGCCGCTCTCGGCGGCTTCGCCTACCCGGGGGCCAGCTACCTGCGCGCCGATTTCGCCGGCCGGATCAACCGGGCGATGGCCGGCGAGGACCTGGGCCGGCACCTCAGTATCTTCGACAGCATCCGGCAGATGGGCGGGTACCTGTTCCTGGACCCGACCGAGGCCGGGCGGCACGTGTACGCCGGCATCATCCGGTACCCGCAGGGCTTCCACTTCATCGCGGCGCCTGGTCGACCTGTCGTGACCGGAGGGGCGTGGTTCCCGATCCCGGAAGGCCGGACTCGTCTATGACTGACCGGTGGTGGTCGCGCGGACGCGACAGCTCCCCCGCCCGTGCCCGCATTGGCGCCTGGGCCGGGCCGTGCCGCCTCGCATCGGCCATCGGAGCCGACCGGCAGCCGGTCGAACTGCGGCCGCGGCTGTGGTTCGCCCTGGTCACCGTCGGCGCCGCCTGGGTCCTCGCGCTCGTCGCGCACCTGCTGCACGCCGACGCGGTCACCCTGCTGCTGGTGGTCGTGGGGACCGCGGTGAGCCTGCGCAGCCCCGGCTCGCCGCTGGACCGGCTGGTCGTCGCCGTCGCGCTCCTGGCCGGTACCACCTGCGGCGCGGCGCTGCTGCTGTCGGTGTGGCCGTGGCACCTGCGGCCACAGGTGCTCGGCGGCTGCGCGCTGACCGGGCTCGCCCTGATCACCGCCGTACGCGGCGAGTTGCCCGGGGCGCGGATCCGACCGAAGGTCGGTGACCTTCTGGTACTGGTGCCGGCCGGGGTGCTGGCACTGCTCTTCCTCTGGTCCACGTTCCACGCGAGCCTGCCGGTGCGGCTCGGCACCGTGCTGCGCGGCGAGGACCTCGCCCGGCACTTCGCCATGTTCGACACCATCCGCCGGGTCGGCGGGTACGTGTTCCTGCACCGCACCCAGGCGGCCGGCAGCATCGCCAGTTCGGATCTGGCATACCCGCAGGGCGCCCACCTGCTCGCCGCGGTCCTGGACAACTTCCTGACCTCCTCGTCGACGGTCGGCAGGCCGGTCCCCTCGATCAGCCACTTCCTCTACTACGACCAGTTGAACTACCTCTTCCTGGCGTTCGCCGTGGTGTGGGCCGCGCGCCGGCTCGCCGGCCCTGCGGTGCGCCCGCTGGCGTTCGTACCGGTCGCCGGCCTCTGCGTGGCCTACCTGCTGTTCGGCTCGCCGATCACGGCGTACACGTACGGCTTCTTCCCCGAGATCACCGGCCTCGGCCTGCTGGCCCTGCTGACCGGGTTGCTGGTCCGCCCGCTGCGCTCGGTACGGGAGCAGGTCGTCACGGTCACGGCGCTGATCGTCGCCGTCGCCTACTGCTACTACCTGCTCCTGCCCGTGGCCGCGATCGGGGTGCTCGGGTACGCCCTGGTGCACCGCCGCCGGCTGCGGCCGGTGTGGCCGTTCGCGGTCGCGGTCGCGGCGGCCGGCGCCGCGGCGGCGGCCGTACCGCGGATCGAGGCGCACGGCGAACAGGCACTCTCCCTCCGGCTGCTGTTGCAGGACTTCGGTGTGGTGCGGGTGCAGCGCGGCCCGCTGCTGGCGCTGGGTATCCTGGTCGTCGTCGGGGTGGCCGCGACCCGGTCGTGGTGGCGCGCTCCGGCGACCCGGGTGATGGCGGTGACCGGTGCCGGAGCCGTCCTGCTGGCCGCGGGCATCGGCGGGTACGAGGGCACGCAGGTCGGCCGCACGCTGTACTTCTTCGAGAAGTCCCTGCACACCGTCATCGTGCTGCTGCTGATCGGCAGCGGCGCCGCCGCCGGGTTGGCCCAGCGGGTCCTGGCCGGGGTGCCGGTCCGCCGGCGGGCGGCGCCGCTGGCCTGCGCCGTCGCGTTGAGCCTGGTACCCGTCGCGGGGCTCGGCGGCCTCGACTGGGACCCGCAGCAGCAGCCCGGCGCGGAGTTTCACGATCCGGCGTACGGGACCAGCCCCGGCCGGCTGCTGGTCGACGGGGACATCGCGGAGACCGGGCCGGCCCGGACGGCGCTGATCGTCGCGGAGCGGTTCCCCGACCCGGGCGACAAGATCACACTGGTCGCGACCGGCCGGCAGACCGACAACCTGACGACGTTCTACACGTGGATGATGCAGCGCAACTACGGACGGGCATGGCGGCTGTACCCGGACACGTTCACGCTGCGTTCCGCCTACGACTACCAGGTGCTGGTCCTGACCAACCAGGACCTCCACTTCCGCGTGGTGACCGACAATCCGGTCACCGCGACCAGCCTGGCCTCACTGGCAATCCTCCGCCCGGATCTGCGGCTGGAGGTCGACGACCTGCGCCAACTGCACACCTGGTGAGCGTGGACGAAGGTGTGCCCCGTCACGGTCCGCTACAATCTCAGCCTCGTGAGGATCCTCGTCACCGGCGGAGCCGGCTTCATCGGGTCGAACTATGTCCGCGGCGTCCTGTCCGGAAAGTACCCGAGCATGTCCGGTGCCCAGGTCACCGTCCTGGACAAACTGACCTACTCCGGAAATCTGGCGAATCTGGCTGCCTACCGGGACGATCCACGCCTGACCGTCGTCCAGGGCGACATCTGCGACGCCGCGCTGCTGACCGACCTGCTCCCCGGCCACACGGCCGTGGTGCACTTCGCCGCCGAGTCCCACGTGGACCGCTCGATCCTGGGCGCCGCGCCGTTCGTCACCACCAACGTGCTGGGCACCCAGGTGCTGCTGGACGCCGCGAGGCTGGCCGGCGTGGACCGGTTCGTCCACGTGTCCACCGACGAGGTGTACGGCTCGATCGAGCGGGGTTCGTGGACCGAGTCGTGGCCGCTCGCGCCGAACTCCCCGTACTCGGCGTCCAAGGCCGGCTCGGACCTGCTCGCGCTCGCCGCGTACCGGACCCACGGCCTGGACGTGGTGCTCACCCGCTGCTCGAACAACTACGGCCACTACCAGTTCCCGGAGAAGGTCATCCCGCTGTTCGTGACGAACCTTTTGGACGGCCGGAAGGTGCCGCTGTACGGCGACGGCGGCAACATCCGCGACTGGCTGCACGTCGACGACCACTGCCTCGGCATCCAGCTCGCGCTGGAGAAGGGCCGCGCCGGCGAGGTGTACAACATCGGCGGCGGCACCGAGATGACCAACCGCGAGCTGACCGAGCGGCTGCTGGCCGCGTGCGGCGCCGACTGGGGCAGCGTCGAGCAGGTCACCGACCGCAAGGCGCACGACCGCCGGTACTCGCTGGACATCACCAAGATCTCCAATGAGCTCGGGTACGCACCCCAGGTCGACTTCGAGTCCGGCCTGGCCGCCACGGTCCGCTGGTACGCGGACAACCGGGCCTGGTGGGAGCCGCTGAAGGCGGCGGCCTCCCTCCCGGTCGGGCCGCCCGCTGCCGGCAACGGTGGAAGCGCCGGCTGATGCGGTGGCTGGTCACCGGGGCCGGTGGGATGCTCGGCCGGGACGTGTGCGCGGTGCTGGCCGAGGCGGGCGAGACCGAGGTCGCCGCGGCGAGCCGGGCCGACCTCGACCTGCGCGACCATGAGGCACTCGCCGCGGCGGTCGGCCGCCGCGACATCGTGATCAACACGGCGGCGTGGACCGACGTGGACGGGGCGGAGACCGGGGAGGCGGACGCGACGGCGGTCAACGGCGACGCGGTGGCCGACCTGGCCCGGCTGTGCGCGGCCACCGGCGCGTACCTGTTCCAGCCGTCCACCGACTACGTGTTCGCCGGCGACGCGACCAGCCCGTACCCGGAGGACGCGCCGACCGCGCCGCTCAACGCGTACGGGCGGGGCAAGCTGGTCGGCGAGGAGGCGGTGCTGGCCGAGCTGCCGGAACGCGGGTACGTGGTCCGCACCGCCTGGCTCTACGGCGCCCACGGCGGCAACTTCGTCGCCACCGTGCTCCGGCTCGCCGCGGCACGCGAGACGGTCGAGGTGGTGGCCGACCAGGAGGGGCAGCCCACGTGGTCGTACGCGCTGGCGGCGCGGCTGGTCGCGCTCGCCGGCCGGGCGGTCGCCGGACAGGCCCCGGCGGGGGTGTACCACGGCACGGCCACCGGGCAGACCACCTGGTACGGGCTGGCCCGAGCGGTCTTCGAGGAGGCCGGCCTCGACCCGGAGCGGGTACGGCCGACGACTACGGACAGGTTCCCGCGACCGGCGGCCCGCCCCCGGTACAGTGTGCTCGGACACGACCGGTGGAAGCTGGCCGGCCTTCCCGCTCTACCCGACTGGCGGCAGATGCTGTCCACCGCGTTGCCGCACTTCGACCCGGCCCTGGTCCGTTCCGCGCAGCGCGCGGCCGGTGAGAGAGCGCCCCGGTGAGAGAGCGGCCCACGACAGCGGCCACGTGAAAGAGGCATGGTGTGAAGCTCACGATTCTCACGGCCATCAGCGGCCTGGCCGTCCTGTCGATCATCTTCGAGCTCGTCCGGCGGCGCCAGCTCCGGGAGAAGTACGCGGTCCTGTGGGGCCTGGTGGGCATCGTCGTGATCCCGCTCGCGATCTTCCCGGGCCTGCTCAATCCGCTGTCCCGGGCGGTCGGGGTGGCCAGCGGGGTCAGCCTGGTGCTGTTCCTCGCCGTCGTCTTCCTGCTGGTGGTCTGCATCCACCTGAGCTGGGAGGTCAGCCGGCTGGAGGAGGAGACCCGCACCCTGGCCGAAGACGTGGCGCTGCTGCGCACGGAGATGAGGGAGCGGGTCGGCCAATGATCAACGGAAAGCGCGTCCTGATCGTCATTCCCGCCTGGAACGAGGAGGCGTGCGTCGCCGACGTGGTCCGCGAGGTACGCGGCGAACTGCCCGGTGTCGGCGTGCTCGTGGTCGACGACGGATCGAAGGACCGGACGTCGATCGTGGCGCGAGAGGCCGGGGCGGCGGTCGCCCGACTGCCGTACAACCTCGGTGTGGGCGGTGCGATGCGGCTGGGGTACCGGTACGGGTACGAGCACGACTACGACGTGGTCATCCAGGTCGACGCGGACGGGCAGCACGACCCGCGGTACGTGCCGAAGCTGGTCGACGCGCTCGACGACGCGGATTTCGTGATCGGCGCCCGGTTCGCCGGCGAGGGCGACTACACCGTCCGGGGCCCGCGCAGGTGGGCGATGACGATGCTGTCGGCGGCCCTGTCCCGGATGAGCCACGCGAGGCTGACCGACACCACGTCCGGGTTCCGGGCCGCCAACCGGCGCACCATCGAGCTGTTCGCCTACTGGTACCCGGTGGAGTACCTCGGCGACACGATCGAGGTGCTGGTCCGGTTGCTGCGCAACGGGTACCGGATCGTGCAGGTGCCGGTGACGATGCGCCCCCGCCAGGGGGGTACGCCGAGCCACTCCCCGATCAAGTCGACGGTGTACCTGGCGCGGGCCGCGCTCATCTTCGCCCTGTCGATGGTCCGCAAGTGAGGCGGCTGCTCGGGCTGCTGCCCCGCGGTACGGTCGCGGTGGGCGGCGGCCTCGTCGTGCTCGGACTCGCCTCGTACGTGCACATCGCGATCGCCAGCCACACCCTCGGCCCGCACAGCAAGGGCTACGCCGCGTTCGCCGTGCTCTGGGCCATCGTGTTCACCATCGGGCTGGGCCTGTTCTTCCCCATCGAGCAGGAGGTCACCCGGATCGTCGCGGCCCGGCGGGTTAACCGGGACGGCAACACGCCCGCGTTCCGCCGGGGGGCGATCCTGTCCCTGGTCCTGTTCCTGGCCGTGTGCGTGCTGCTGGCCGCGTTCACCCCGCTGATCACCGACAAGCTGCTCAACGGCGAGCGCGAACTGGTACCGGTGATGGCCGGCGGCTTCGCCGGGCTGGCGCTGGCGTACCCGACCCGTGGCGTGCTGGCCGGCACCGGCCGGTTCGGCGCGTACGGCACCCAGCTCGGCATCGACGGCGGCCTGCGGATCGTGATGGCCGCCGTGCTGGGCGTGCTGGGCGTCAAGTCCGCGGCGATGTTCGGGCTCATCCTCCTGGTCGCACCGGTCATCTCGGTCGCCGTCACCGCTCCCGCGGTCCGCGCCGCGCTGGTCCCGGGCAGCGCGCTGGCCTGGCCGGCGTTCGGCCGGCGGGTGGCGCCGCTGGTGGCCTCGACACTGCTCGCCCAGGTCGTGGTGAACATCGCGGTGATCAACGCCAAGCTGCTCGCCCCGCACGCCGACGCGCTGACCGGCGCGCTGCTGTCGGCGCTGACGCTGGTGCGCATCCCACTGTTCGTCTTCGGCTCGCTGCAGGCGTCGCTGCTGCCCGGGCTGTCCGGCGCGGCGGCCGCCGACGACCGGACCGGGTTCCGGAAGCTGCTGCTGCGCGCGTGCGGGATCGTGGTCGCCCTCGCGGTCGCGGGCGGCGTACCGGCGATCGTCTTCGGGCCGTGGCTGCTCCGCCTCCTGTTCGGCACCAGCGGCGTGCTGGGCGACCTCGACTTCACCGTGCTCGCCGTGGGCACCGGCGCGTACCTGCTGGCTCAGGTGCTCGGCCAGGCGGCGATGGCGCTGGGCCACCACCGCGACCAGACGCTGGCCTGGCTGGGCGGCACGGTCGCGCTGGCCGCCGTCACCGCGCTGCCGATGGAGGTGAAGCTGCGGGTCGAGTGGGCGTACACGGTCGGCTCGGTCGTGGTCGCGCTGATCCTGGTCGGTGCCGTGATCCACCGGACGAACCGGCAGGCCGCCACGGACCGCGCGGCGCACGTCACCGGCCGGCCGGCGGGCACGGCGGGGCCCGATGCGGGCACCGGCCCGGGTGCCGGCCTGACGATGGCGGAGCCGCTGACGCCCGGCCGTCCCTGAGCACGGCCGGGCCGGCGATCACACCCCGACCCGGGCGGTGCGCGCCTTCTTCCTCGGCACCCGGTGGCCCTCCGGCGATCTGACCAGTTCGCGCTCCGGCAGGGGCACCTCCGGCGCCCGTCCGGCCAGGCCGGCCAGCAGGTCGACGGCGGCCAGCACCATCGGCGGGAACGCCAGCGTCAGGTAGAACAGGTGGTCTGCCCGGTTGTTGAACACCACGAGCACCAGGCCGGCAGCGAACGTACCGGCCGCCAGGCAGGCCCGCTCCCGCCCGCGCCGGACCAGCACCGCCACCAGCGCCAGCACCGCGCACGCCAGGAACACACGGTCGCCGGCGATCTGGGTGAGTTCGGGGCGGGCCAGGTGGTGGATGACCCGGCCCAGCCACTCGGTGCTGTTCCAGAACCAGGAGTGCGGGTACTGCGCGTGGCGCCGGGACACCCACACGTCGGCCAGGACGCTGCCCGCGCCCAGGGCGAGGGCGATCAGCCCGTACGGCAGCCACAGCGACCCCCGGCCGCGTAGCGCGGCGGCCACGCAGGCGACCAGCACACCGACGACCAGGACGATGGCGCGGTACTGGACCGCGAGCGCCACGGCGAGCAGCACCCCAAACCCGGCCGGTGGGAGCGCCCGGGACAGCCGGGCCCGCCTCGGGTACCGCGCCGTCGGGTACCCGCCGCGGTGGTGGCCGTCCGGCTGTGCTCCCCCGGCCAGCCGCACGGAGTGCTCGCCGGCGCGCCGGCCCGGCTCCGGCCACACTCCCCCGGGCAGCATCGCCAGGCAGCCGATGATGGCCAGCAGCGCGAGAGCGAACCGGGACGAGCTGATGCTGGCCGACGCCACGGGGGCCGACAGGACCAGCCCGATGCCGGCGAGTCCCCCGGCCACGCTTCCGGACCGCCGAGCGGCGAGCACCACGATGGCCGGTACCGCGACGGTGAACCCGGCCAACGCGGGAATCTTGTACCCGTGCTGGTGTGGCGAGCGCGCGATCATCACGTACACGACGAGCAGGTACATGGCGGCCAGCAGGGCCCAGCCGGCCACCGGCAACCCGGGTATCCGGGCCAGCCACGCGCGCCAGCGGGAGCGCGCGATCCGCTGACGCCAGGGTGAGCAGGTGATCCGCTGGCGCCAGCGTTCCCGGTACCGGCCCGCCGGTCGCTGCGGCTCGGGCACCGTCTCGTGGCCCGGCTCCCACGGCGCCTTACCTCCAGCCGCCTTGCCTCCAGCCGCCTTGCCGCCATCCGCCTCCCGTGCCGCCGCCTCGCGCCAGGCCTCCCGCAGCGTGTCCCGCTGCGCCTCGCGCCGGGCCTCACGGACCGCGGCGGCGCCGCCGGGATTCGCGGTGGGGTTCGCGGTGCCGTCGGGCGCCGGGTCGGTCCGCGGCAGGGCCGGACCGTCCGGCACCGCCTCGCTCGACCGGTGGGGCCGCCTGTGTGGCACCGATGTCAGGTCGGCGATCAGCGCGAGCGCGCACAGCACCAGCAGCGGGACAACCGGGACGAAATACCGGAAGTAGGTCGGGTCGACGATGAGCACCGCCAGGGCGAGCGTCGACGCCGACATCCCGATCATCATGCTGCTCAACTCGCTGCGGAACCGCCAGAACGCGGACACCACGGCGAACACCACGATGACGATCAGCAGCAGGTCGAACGCGCGCACGTACCGGTAGTCGACGTGGACCATGTTGCGCAGCACCCGGGGTACCGCGGCCAACCCGTCGGTGTGGAACGTCCGCTCGGTCACCCGCTGGTACCGCTGGGTGAGGCTGAGCGAGTCGCCGCTGTACAGGTGGGACGCCACGACGTTCTGCCCGACCAGGGTGCCCACGGTCAACACGGTGGACAACACGCCGAAGGACAGCCACGGGTTGCGCACCCGCCGGTCCCGGATCGCCACCAGCACCCAGGTGAGCAGGATGCCGGCCGTGATGGTCACCGCGAACTGCCGGGTGAACAGCCCGAGTTCCAGCAGGACCGCGAACCAGACCAGGTCGCGCCGGCGGGCACGCCGGGCCAGCGGAAGGCACATCAGGCCGGCCACGGTGAACGTCAGCGCGGTGGCGTCGGTCAGCGCGTACAGGCCGAAACCGGACGGCAGCGGCGACAGCAGGACCAGAGCACCGGCGGCGACGCCCCACCACCGGCCCCAGAGCCGCGCGGCGAGCAGGGCCAGCAGCACGGTACCCGCCGCGTAGGACAGCACCGGCACGACCAGCATGCCGTCGGGTCCGAACAGCCAGACGAAGGGGGCGGACAGCAGTGGATACAGCACCCGCGGGCCGACGACCGCACCGTTGTCGCCGTGGAAGAACGAGTGTTCGTACCCGGCCGGCCAGCAGAAGTCACAGTTGACCAGTCCGGACCGGCCGCGCAGGTGGGCGGCGGTGCGGTGCGCCGCCTCGGTCTCGGAGTACCCGAGGTACCGGTACGCCCAGGCGAGGTACAGCCGGGAGTCGCTGATCCACAGTGTCCGGTTCAGGTACGTGCTCACCTGCGACGCGAGAAACGCACCGGCGAGCAGCGCCCAGCCGGCGGCCGGGATCGCCCTCCACGGTGCCCGTATCCGGGCGGCGACCGATCGCAGGCGCGAAAACCCGCCCACTCGAGCGGGATCGTCCATCCGATCGGCGGTCGCAGATTCATCAACCATTGCTGAAAGACCCTGAATCGTCGTTGCGGCGATCGGGTCTTACCCAGCAACGCGAACGGGAATCGCGTGTGCCGGCCCGGGGCGCATCGCGGGCGTGCGGTGCGGGCCGTACGAGACGATGCGAAGCTCACGTGACCGGTCGCCTCACCCGGTCCGGGCGAGGCAGTGAATCCCGGCCGAGACGGCGCGAAAGCGACCGGCGACGATGCAGAACCAACCGGTGCAGGCGCGAGACCGGCGCGAGACCGGTCGATGCCGGCGCGAGACCGGTCGATGCCGGCCGGGTGCCGGCGCCCGCACGCGCCGTCCGGAAAACCGCCTGCCCGGCGCGTCGTGACGCGACCGGGGGTCCCTCGCGCGGTATCAGTCGGTCTCGGTGGCCTGCGCCGAGTCGGGTCCGGTGTCCTGCTCGCCCGCCGTGCCCGGCTCGGCGGCTCCGGCACCGTTGGCCTGCGGCGCGGCGGTCCCGGCGTCCGTCGCGGTCGCGTCCCCGCCCGACTCGTCCCCGCCCGCCTCGCCGCTGCCCGCGTCGCCCGAGCCCTCGGCCGCCGGCTGTTCGGGTGTGGCCAGGAGGGCGGTCAACGCCTGGTCGGTGAGCCGGCGGAACGCACGCCCGCGCCGGTGACGGTCGAGGATCGCGACCTCCAACTGGGTGGCGGCCAGCGTGCGCGGGGCGTTGCCCTCGCCGCCCACGCTGCCCAGCGCCTCGACGGCCAGCCGCAGCGCGACGTCGAGCGACATGTCCGCGCTGTGCCGCTGGCGCAGCCCGCCGGAGATGGACTCGGCCTGGCCGCCCATGGCCACCACGCCAGGCTCGTCCTGTACCGAGCCGTCGTAGGTGAGCCGGTACAGCTCGTCCTGCTCCGGGGTCGCGCCGACCTGGGCGACGCACAGCTCGACCTCGAACGGCTTGGACTGCTCGGTGAAGATCGCACCCAGCATCTGGGCGTAGAAGTTCGCCAGGGCGCGACCGTTGACGTCCCGCCGGTCGTAGGAGTAGCCGCGCAGGTCCGCCAGGCGTACCCCGGCGGCGCGCAGGTTCTCGAACTCGGGGTACCGGCCGACGGCGGCGAAGCCGATCCGGTCGTAGATCTCGCTGACCTTGTGCAGCGCGGTCGACGGATTCTCCGCCACGAACAGCACGCCGCCGGAGTACGTCAACACGACGACGCTGCGGCCACGCGCGATGCCCTTGCGCGCGTACTCCGAGCGGTCTCGCATGATCTGCTCAGGCGAGGCGTAGAACTGCATGGCCACGGCGGGCGGTCTCCTCGGTCTCGACGATCGGTGGGGACGGGGCGGTGCGGGCTGCGCGGCGCTTCGCCGCCCAGGTTGTCAGCGCGGCGCTCAGCCGCCGGGGTTTTCCATACGACGGGCCACCACGGCCTCCGAGACCTCCGCGGCCTGCTCGTCGGAGACGCGCCGGGTGCCGTCGGCGCCGGCCGTCATGACGACCGGGAAGATGCGGCGGGTCAGGTCGGGGCCGCCGGTCGCGGTGTCGTCGTCGGCCGCGTCGTACAGCGCCTCGACCGCGAGGGTGATCGCCTCCTCGACAGACAGGCCGGGGCGGTACCGCTTCTTCAACGCGGCCTTGGCGAACAGCGAGCCGGAGCCAATCCCGTCGAAGCCACGCTCCTCGTAGACCCCGCCGGCCACGTCGAAGCTGAAGATGCGCCCGGCCCGGCCGGGCTCGGGGCAGTCCAGGTCGTACCCGGCGAACAGCGGGATCACCGCGAGCCCCTGCAGCGCGGCGCCGAGGTTGTTGCGGATCATGGTGGCCAGGCGGTTGGCCTTGCCGTCGAGCGAGAGCATCGCGCCCTCGATCTTCTCGTAGTGCTCCAGCTCAACCTGGAACAGGCGCATCAACTCGATCCCGACGCCGGCCGTGCCGGCGATGCCGACCAGCGAGTACTCGTCGGCGGCGTGGACCTTCTCGATGTCCCGGTTGGCGATCAGGTTGCCCATCGTGGCGCGCCGGTCGCCGGCCATCACGACGCCGTCGGCACAGCTGAGCGCGATGATCGTGGTCGCGTGCGGCGCCACGTCGGCACTGATCCCTGGCGGCAGCGGCCGGCGGCCGGGCAGCAGCTCCGGCGCGGCGGCACCCAGAAACTCGCTGAACGACGACAGGCCAGGCGCGGTGAACGCCACCGGTAGCCGCCAGGATGGATCAAGACCCGCTGCCACGTGTGTTCCCTTCAGGTACGCGATCAGGTTGCCGCTGCGCTCACCCACGCCCGCGGCGGCGGGCTGCACCGGTGCCGCCGCTGGCGCATGCCGAGATGGGACCCGTTGAGACTACCGTCCCGATGATCGGTTTTACTGGCCGCCCTTCTGGACGTACCCGCGCACGAACTCCTCGGCGTTCTCCTCCAGTACCGAGTCGATCTCGTCGAGCAGGTCGTCGACGTCCTCGGTCAGCTTTTCCTGCCTCTCGGCCAGCTCCGGGTCGACCGCCGGCGCACCGGCGTCGTCGATCTCCTCGTCGCGCCGGCTGCGACCCGACTGCGACTGTCCGCCCGTGTCCCGGGTTGCCATCGTTGCCTCCTGCTAGCTGCGCGGCCCCGCGTGCGTGCCCTGTGCGACCAACTTACCCCGGCCGTCGACCCCGGTCCCACCGACGCGGCGGCCGGCCGGGCACCACGCCGGGCCCCGGAGCAGCCCGGCTGGTCCGGCGGTTTCGCCCATGGCGTAACGATCGCGGTGCGCCCGCGAGTGGCCGGCGACCGGCGGGGGGCGCGACCGGCGGTCAGGCGGTCAGCGCCTCCAGCAGGTCCTTGGCGCTCGAGCACCGGTCGAACAGGGCTCCGACGTGCGCCTTCGTCCCGCGCAGAGGCTCCATCATCGGTACCCGGACGAGAGACTCGCGCCCGACGTCGAAGATCACCGAGTCCCAGCTCGCCGCGACCACCTCGGAGGCGTACTGAGCCAGGCACCGCCCGCGGAAGTACGCCCGGGTGTCCTCCGGGGGCTCGGTCATCGCCTCGCGGACCTGCTCCGGGGTGAACAGCGTCTTCATCGCCCCCCGGGCCACCAGCCGGTGGTACAGGCCCTTCTCCGGGCGGACGTCGGCGTACTGCAGGTCGACCAGCTGGAGTTTCGGCGAGCCCCAGCCCAGGCTCTCCCGGTCCCGGTACCCCTCGAGCAGCCGGAGCTTGGCCACCCAGTCCAGCTCGTCGGCGCAGGACATCGGGTCCTTGCCGAGCCGGTCCAGGACGGACTCCCAGCGGCGCAGCACGTCGTCGGTCTGCTCGTCGCCGCCCCGGTTCTCGACGAACGCGGTGGCCCGCTCCAGGAACGCCCACTGCAGGTCGAGCGCGGTGAGCCGGCGGCCGTCCCGCATCCTGATCCGGTAGGTGAGCGTCGGATCGTGGCTGACCTGCTTGAGTTCGCCGACCGGGTCGGTGATGCCGAGGTCGGCGGTGAGCGCCTTCTCCTCGATCATCTCCAGGATCAGGGCGGTCGTGCCCACCTTGAGATACGTGGACGTCTCGGAGAGGTTGGCGTCCCCGATGATCACGTGTAGCCGCCGGTACTTGTCGGCGTCCGCGTGCGGTTCGTCCCGCGTGTTGATGATCGGCCGCTTGAGGGTGGTCTCCAGGCCGACCTCGACCTCGAAGAAGTCGGCCCGCTGGGAGATCTGGAAGCCGGGCGTCGAGCCGTCCTGCCCGATCCCGACCCGGCCCGCGCCGCAGACGACCTGGCGGGTGACGAAGAACGGGGTCAGGAACTGCACGATGTCGGCGAACGGGGTCTGCCGGCGCATCAGGTAGTTCTCGTGGGCGCCGTAGCTGGCGCCCTTGTTGTCGGTGTTGTTCTTGTACAGGTGGATCGGCGCGCTGCCCGGAATCGTCCCGGCCCGGCGCGCGGCCTCCGCCATCACCCGCTCGCCCGCCTTGTCCCAGAGCACGGCGTCACGCGGGTTGGTCACCTCGGGCGTCGAATACTCCGGGTGGGCGTGGTCGACGTAGAGGCGGGCGCCGTTGGTCAGGATGACGTTGGCCAGCCCCAGATCCTCGTCGGCCAGCGCCTCGGACGGGTCGTAGAGCGCACCGGAGTAGGTGAAGCCGCGCGCGTCCCGCAACGGCGACTCCTCCTCGTAGTCCCACCGGGCACGCCCGTTGCGCGACAGCTCCGGCCGCGCACCGTAGGCGTTCACGATCTGAGACGAGGTCACCATCGGGTTGGCGCCCGGCTGGCCCGGCACGGAGATGCCGTACTCGATCTCGGTACCCATCACCCGGTGTACACCCATGCCCTGAGCCTAGTCGAGGGTCTCCGATTGGCTATCAGCCACGTCGGACCGCGATTTGCCCATGACGGAGAGCCTCGACCATCGGGGCGCCACGGCGGGAGCATCGGGCCGGACCATCGCGTTGCGCAGGCCGCCGAGCCGGTCGGGATGAAGGTCCAGCGAACCGTCCGGGCCAGTTCCTTCCAAACCGTTCGGGAAGCCCGGGGCGCGCAGCGGACGACCGGGCAGCGATCATGAGGCGCCACCCGGAGTTCCGGCTCCGGCTCAGTCGGGCGTCGCCTGGATGTCAAGGGTCCACGCCGAGATCAACATGTGGATCCCGGTCATCAACGGACCACTGAACGGAGTGGTGATCACTCGTCGTCCTGGCCCAGACCCAGCGCTTCGAGGGCGGCCATCAGAGCAACCGTTCCGTTGCTGACCGCAAATCGCGGGCCGTCATCCACGCCCGCCCCCTGTACCCCGACAGTTAGCGAGGCACACCCCTCATGAATTCCCCGCAGTCGATTTCCATCACCTCCGTGGTCATCGGCGCCGAAGAGAAGGCGGCCGTACATGTGGTTACCGATGGTCACGTCAGCGTCCACGTGCCGGATCTTCGTGGCTGCCGCCACCGCGGTACCGTTCTCGACTTCGGCGGTCGGATGGCTGAAGGCCGGTGGCTCGGGGAGAAAAAAACTGCGACACGATCCGACCCTTTCGAGCAATCCATCCAACCCCGCGATCGAATGCATTACCCGGCGGAACGATAGCCGGCACGCTCGCGCATCGCCTCAAGCGTGTAGTCGGTGTCCTCGATCTTCCTGTTGCGCGGTGTACTGAAGCTGTGGTTACCGTTGGCAACGACGTTGGCCTATGCGGTGGCATTCGTCGCGAATCTCGGCCTCAACCGGAAATGGGCCTTCGCCTCCGACGGGCATGTCGGCCGGCAACTGCACCGCTACCTCTACCTGGTCCACGGCGAACTTGGCCCTCACCGTGATCGGAGTGCAGCGCCTCACCTGGCTGGGGCTACCGTACCTCGGGTCGAAGGTGGTCACCTCCGGCGTGGTGGCGGCCATCAACTACGTGGCGTTCCGGCTGTGGGTGATCCGCTGACCCCCGGCCCGGGGCCGGGGTCAGCGGCCGGCGGTGACGTCCGCGACCGAACACCACGACGGTATCCCGGGCCGCCGGGCCGGGCCGGTCAGTAGCCAGCCCCGGACTGTACGGCCTCGCGGGTGGGCTCCGGTGCCGGAGCCGGACGCCGCAACGGCGCCAGCAGGCCGGCCGCCGCCAGCAGCAGGGCCGGGTACGCGGCGAAGAAGTCGCCCACCTGCCGGGGCGGCGGGGCCCCGAGGTGCAGCAGGGCCGCGACGGCCACCGCACCGGCCGCGTACCAGCTGATCGGCCGGCGCCAGGCGGCGACCACCGCGACCCCGGCGATCAGGCAGGTCAGGTAGAGCACCCGGTCAGGGGCGAGGGTCCGGAAGTCCGCGGCGATCAAGTGCACCAGCGGGTGCGGGTGCCAGGACAGGCCGGCCACCGCCACCCGCACCCCGCCGGCCACCAGGGTGGCCAGGACCGCCGCGGCGGCCGTCGGAGCCCACGAGTTGCCCACCCGCCGCCCGCGCACGCTCGCCGCGGCCCAGCCCACCACCGCACCGCCGGCGATCGCGGCACCCACCGGCGCCGCCGCGGTGGCGAGCGCCGCGAGCCCGGCAATCACCAGCAGCCGGACGCGTGGCCGCAGGACAGCGCCCGCACGGCCTGTTCGAGGTACGGCACCGGTCAGATCGTCGGTCGGCAGCAGCACGAGGGCGCCGGCCCCGGCCGCCAGCAGGACCGCGTCCCGCCACGAGACCAGCACGTACCAGAGCAGTAGGCTGGACAGGGACAGCGCGATCCCGGCCAGGAGTCCGGCGGTGGCCCCGAACCGATCGGTCACCACCAGCACGACCAGCACGCAGGCCGCCGCCAGCAGGAGGAATGACAGTCCCACCAGGACATGGTTGGGGGGCCGGACGCGCCGCCAGACCACGACCACCGCGCCGAGGAAGGTCACGCCGGCCAGCACCCAGCCGGACAGGAACGCACCCGGGCCCGGCCGGGCGGTGTCCACCTGCGCCGGAACGTCGATGCTGCGCGACGGCGCCCGGCGCGGCCGGGCCGCGAGGTCCGCGACCAGTGCCAGCCCGGCGAGCACGATCAGCGGCTGGATCGGCACGAAGTAGCGGTAGTACGAGGGCCATACGACCACCAGGTTCAGCACCCCGGTCGCGATCGCCGCACCGGCGGTCAGGGCGGCGAGTTCGCTGCGGTACCGCCACAGCACCGCCACGACGACCAGCACGACGGTCGCGACCAGTTCCAGGTCGGTGCGGATGTAGTGGTAGTCGGCCTTGGCGATGTAGTGCACCCCCCACGGGGCGCTGCGCACCCCGCAGTGGTGCAACGCCTGGCAGGTCAGCTGCTGGTACCGGGCGGACAGGTCGAGCGCTCCCCCGGCGAGCCAGATGTTGGTGATCACCGACTGGCCGACCAGGGTCAGCAGCGTGGCACCGACCGCCGCGGCGGCGTAGCGCCACCACACGTTGCGCAGGCGCCGGTCACGCACCCAGACCACGAACCAGGCCAGCGCCACACCTGCGGTCAGCGCGATCGCGAACTGCCGCACGCACAGCCCCGCCACCAGCGCGACCGTGAACCACAGCAGGTCGCGACGCCTCGGCGTGCGGGCCAGCGGAAGGAACGTCACGCAGACCAGGGTCAGCGCGACGGCCAGCGATTCGGTCATCACGTACATGCCGTAGCGGGAGACGGTCACCGGGATCAGCAGCAGCAGGCCGGCCAGCAGGCCCCAGTGCCGGCCCCACAGCCGGTGGGCCAGCAGCGCCACCAGCGCGATCGACACGGCGAAGCTGACCACTGGCACGACGAGCATGCCGTTGGGTCCGAACAGTGCCACGAACGGCGCGGACAGCAGCGGGTACAGCGGGCGCGCGCCGGCCACGGCGCCGTTGGCGCCGGAGAAGAAGCCGTGCTCGTATCCAGGCCCCCAGCAGAATCCGCACGGCGTGACGCCGTCCATGTTGACCAGGAAATCGTGGGTACGGTGGGCCGCGTCCAGTTCGGAGTAGCCCAGATACCGGTACGTCCAGGCCAGATAGAGCCGGGAATCGGAGAGCCACTGGGTGCGGGTGACGACGTTGGCCCAGCACACGGCGGCGTAACAGCCGGCGAGCAGAAGCCAACCCCGGGCCGGTACAGCGGCGGCCAGGCGTGCCCTCAGTGACGCCATCAAGACTCCTGTCCTCAGGTAACCCCAGCCCCCCGCGGCCGCCTGCGTCGACCCCGGGTGGTATCGCCGCGGTAACGTATCATCGGCGGCACGGCGACCGCCGCCGGACGCTCACCCACCCCCGGTGAAGTCCACGACCTCCAGCTTTCCGGACGGCAACGTACGGGCGAATGCGCGCAGGTCGGCCAGGTCCCGCGGGTCCTCGGCGATCACCCGCACCGGCACCGCGCGGCTCGCGATGTAGGGCTCGATCTGCGGCAGGTAGTGCTTGCCGTTCCACGGGCGGATGTGCTGCGCGAACTCCTCTGCCGTGCCGTAATTCTCGTGCAGGACGCCGAGGTAGGCCGAGGTAATACGCGACCAGCCACCCGACGGCCATCACCCCGGCCACCGGCAGGAACAGGTGGTACGTGAACGAGATCGCCGCCAGCAGCGCCCCGACCATGAAGATCTGCTCCCCGACCACCGGAACAACCGCGGCAACCGCGGAACGCGCCCGGTCACCCCCGCCACCAGCGTCAACACCGTACCGCCCAGGCCAGCCACCCCCATCGGGGCCAGATGCCACGGCCACACCGACAGCAGCAGGCCGGCGGCCAGGGTCGCGGCAAACATCAGCGCCATCGCGCAGACCAGCCGATCGAGCACCGTACGCCCGGCAGGCAACACCGACACAGTCGCCACCAGCAGCAGCGGCAACCAGTCACGCCAACCAGATCCACCAGCCGCGGCATGACCCAGGAAGCCACCAGCGCGACCAGCAGCGGCACGAGGCGCTGACGAACCGGCACCGACCCCCCGGTACCCGGCGCAGTGACGGCCCGGCGCTCAACGGAAACGCTACGGGTGATCACTGTCCAAGGCCCCCTGCCGTCGCGAGCTGCCAGGCTCTGCCACGATCACCTGACGCTGCCCGACGGGCATATTACGGCCCTTCGCACAACCCGAGGCGCCGGACCCGGTCGCAGGACGCGGTACGGCAGGGCTCCCCGAAAGGTGGCCCTGCCGTACCGCGTCCTGCCGCGTCCAGTCCCCGGTGGGGGCTAGAGGTACTGACCGGTGTTGCTGACCGTGTCGATCGAACGCCCGGACTCGGTGCCCTTGCCGCCGGAGACGAGCGTGCGGATGTACACGATCCGCTCGCCCTTCTTACCGGAGATGCGCGCCCAGTCGTCCGGGTTTGTCGTGTTCGGGAGGTCTTCGTTCTCCCGGAACTCGTCGACGCACGCGTCCAGGAGGTGCTGCAGGCGCAGCCCCTTGCGGGCGGAGGACAGGTACTCCTTGATCGCCATCTTCTTCGCCCGGTCGACGATGTTCTGGATCATGGCGCCGGAGTTGAAGTCCTTGAAGTACAGGACCTCCT
>JBDZVD010000186.1:0-9455 GCA_040255525.1 Micromonosporaceae bacterium
GGACGCTTCGATCCGGCCCGGGTGACAAGTCGCGGTCCCGGACGGTGGGAGCGGCCCGACGTCGCGGTCGGCGCCCGACGGGGGCGCGGGCGCAGTTGGCCACGATCGTGGCGAGGTCGGCGGGGGAGAACCGCAGGTGCTTGCCGAGGAAGGTGCATGGCACCTGGCGGGCGGCGGCCTTCTTCCGCAGCCACGAAGCGCGTACCCGCAGCAGTGCCGCGGCTTCCTCGGGTGTGTAGAGCTTTGGGGTGTCTGCTGCCGTAGCGTCCTCTGTGGACAATGCGGGCTTGTACTGCTGATAGTTGGCTCGATTAGGGCGGCGTGGATTGCGTGGCGCTGGCATGTCGTTCTCCTGGTCGTATCGCTGGTTGCTGGATCGGGGGAAACAGTCGCGGCCGGCACCCGATGTGGGGTGCCGGCCGCGAGTGGTCTGGGAGACGGTGATGCGATGTGCTATGACGTGCTTGAGTAGAACCGCAGACTTTTAAGCGTCTGGATCCGCCCGGTCCCCCGGTGTACCAGCGCCGGGAGCAGCGCGTACGCCGCGGCAAATCGTCCACAGTGGAGACGCTTCGCTCCTAGGCGGCTCATCTGTCTTGGCCCGATTGAGTCTCCACCGGCCATGGTCGATCAAGACGTGTCGAAGGAGGCCAGACGGACGCGGGGGTACTCTGTGAAACGCGTAGTGACCGACGACCACCGCTGACACGAACTCGGACACCGGCCCGACTCGGGTCGGCAAATCGTCCGGCGGCCGCCCAGGCGAAACGCGTTTATGGACGTATTACCTCGTCGGCCAGTGCTTGCAGGGCCGTTGGCTGAAGTTTGCTGAGTACAAGCAGTGGCATGGTCCAGTGGCCGTTCCGAAGTGCAAAGGCAATGAGGCGGCCGGCGCGTCTCGGTTCGACCGCTGAGGCGAGCTGCGATGATGTGCGCGATTGCTCGTATGGGTCGCTGACGACCCGAGCGAGTTCTTCGGCCGCTGCAAGATCGCCTGCTTCTGCCATTGCCCGAACCACATCCGCGATCATTCGACCCTGCCAGCTGGAGTCGGTAATTCGTCGAGCGATTGAGTCAGCACGGCCAAAGTCTCGCGCTCTCGCCGCTGCGGTCGCGGTGGCACCGAGTGCTGTGGCTTGGACACTTGGACTGGTGATGGCGTTGGCGGCGGCTTCGGCGCGGTCAAGATCGCCGCTGCTCGCAGCCACGGACACTACGGCGGACAGTGCCCCGTCCCGATATGTCGGGTCAGCGGCTGCAGCGGCGGCTTGGTCACTCGCCCATTGGGTCAGTTCTGGTGAATTCACGACGGACAGGCTGACTCTCGTGGCCAGATCGGCCGGCAGTGATGCACGGTCGAGTACGTCGATGATGGCCTGCCCGGCCTGCTCGGCCTCCTCGGCTAGCCTGCAAACAAGCTGAGGGTCCCCGATGCTAGCGACGCCGAGAGCCAAGTCAATCAAGGCTGTTGCCTGCTCTCGTCCCCGCGGTAGGGTCTTGATGGTCGCGTGGGCCTGATTGGCCAGGAGGCGGGCGAGGTCAAGGTCGCCGACGCGGGCAACCAATGGTGTCATTGTCACGAAGGCCGACGCCTGCTCAGCTGGCGTCAGCATACTCACGGTCGCGCGGGCGTGTTCGATGAGCCGATGTGCTCGACCTAGGTTACCGGCATTCAGGGCCGCCGCGATGACGTCAGCCAGGGCACGTACGCGGTAGAGGCCCGGAAGGCCGATAGCAAGGGCCTCCGCAGCGTCGATCGCAGTGTAGGACGCCTGTGTCACCGTGCTGGTAAGCGCTTCAAAGTACAACGCGGGGACAGTGATAAGACGCGCGACGTCGCAAGCCCGCTGTATGTCACCGATTCGGGCGAGGTTGGTGGCGAGTTGAACAAGCGGCCGGCCCTGGTGGTACGGATTGATCGAGGCACGGGCGGCTGTCTCAGCTTGCTCTGCTAAGCCTCGTGCTCGCTCGTCGTCCCCATTCTCGTGCGCCATCCAAGCAAGGTCGCTCAGTGCGACCGAGCGGGCGGGGATGTCGTCAATCGCATCGACCAACACTGCAGCTCGCTCTAGGTAGCCGGCCTCCGCGACTCGTGACGCGAGTTCGGCCAGCGACCACCTCAGCTCATGCGAACCGGGGATCCGTCGTGCGATCTCTTCCGCGCGATCGATTTCGCCAGCGGTGACCGCAGCCATCGCAGCGGTCGTCCACGCCTGTGCCTGGTAAGCAGGGTCGGGGATTGTGATGGCGAGCTGCTCGAGGCGGTGTATGTCGTCGGGATACGCTGAGGCGATAACGCTCGCCACGCTTCGAAGTACCATGGATTTCCAACGCGAGTCCTCGATGGCTTGTGCGGTGAGGACGGCCTTGCCGATGACGCGGCGGCCACGATCGATGTCGCCGGCCTTGACCGCTCCATCTGCAATAATGATCAGGCCGAGGGCCTGTTGATGCGGATCGGTGAACGTGTACGCGACAGTTTCGGCCGAGTCGAAGCTGGAACCTGCCTCACTGGCGAGGCCGATGTGGGCGGCTGCCGTGGCCACGGCGACATGGACTGAAACGCGGACGTCCGGATTGTCGACCCTATGACTCGTCGCCTCAGCCGAGCCCACCCAGACTGGTATCTGATCGTCGAGCTCGAGGTCCGCCGCTGCCACCGCCAGGTTTGCCAGGGATAGAGCCCGGGTGCTCGGCTCATCGATCGTGCGTGCTGCTGTCGCGGCCTGTTCCGCCCATCCACGAGCCTTGCTCGGGGCCGCGCCCCTGGCACGCGTAACCAGATCGGTTAATAGGTACGCCCTTGTCTGCGGATCGGCTGCCGAGACAACCTCTTCAATCTGCTGCGTCAATGTCTGCGTCATCGCGGCATCCTCGGCCGCAATCGCCGACAGCAGAGCGGCAACGAGTGCCTGAACTTGGCATGTGACGGGGGTGATGACTTGGGCCATCGTGCCGGCGCGTTGAGGATCCCCGACGGCGGCGACTGCTTCGGCGAGTACAAGTAGCGCCTGAGACTGCATGGACTCGTTGCTCGTTTGACGAGCCTTGGATTCGGCGGTTTCGATTAGCGCGGATAGTCGCTCGGTGTTGCCGGTGGCGGCTGCGGCTGGGAGCACTTTAGAGAGCGCCTCGACTTGATGTAGCGGATCGGCAATCGACAACGCTAGGGCCTCGGCCTTAGTGATATCGCCTAAGGCCGCCCAGAGCGCGGGAAGCTTGACAGGGATATAGCGGCTGCGCTGAGCCAGAGCATCGCGACGAACGGCGAGCCGACTCATTGCCGTCAGATCGGGCGTGTCCTGTGCGAGAAGGACATCTTGGGCGCTGGTGATCTCGGCCATTGCGGCACTGTCAGCGCCACTTAGCACCAACATCCGGTCGTGACGTACCCGGTCGGTACCGCAGGTGACCATGCCCTGAAGATCAGCGGTATTTTGCAGGAGCTGGAAGTAGCCGAGCAGTAAGTACTCCGGTGTTTCGTCAGGCCAGGAGCGCTCCCGGTACTCGTCGGCCCAGGCGTGAAGCCGCTGCCGGTATCCACACAGCTGCGATGAGCCAAAAGCCTCGACGGCCTCACGCTGCAGCTCGTCATGTCCGAGCGCGTACACCCGGACACCTGAGCGCCATTGCCCAGGCCCAGCAATGAACGTGCGGCCCGCTACGGCTTTCAGATGCTCGTTCAGCTCCCATTTCGAGCACCGGACCAATTCCGCTAGATCATCTGCAGACAGCCCACCTCCAGCCGCCACCAGGAGACCCAGAACATCTCGCTCAAGCCGGTTCCCTTGCAGGATGTGCTTGAGCTCTCGGCTTGACGCGTCCTTCAGAACCATTGCGTGTGGTGACGTCACGAGCGTGCGAATGTTCGTTCGATCTTGCAGCGGGTGCTCCGACGGGACGTCGAACGGCAGCGGCGGGCTTGGTCGTCCGGACACAACTATCCGCATCCCCGCTGGCGGTTCGACGGGCAGCAGCGCTGCGATGCTGTAGGAATCGGCGGTGACGGTCACCCCACGGTCCTCGTCGAGACCGTCGACGACCAGGATCAACCGTTCGCCGCGGGCGGCACACGTCTCAGCGGCGCGGGTAAGCAGTTCAAGGAAGGCATGGTCGCGAGTTGCATCGGTCAACTGGTCGGGCTCGGGCTCGCTGAGGATCTCGGCGAGTTGTTCGATCACCACGTCGGTGAATGCACGGCGATCACTCTGACCGAACCACCGAGCCGTGATGAAAAACGACACCACGCGGGTCCCGCGTGGCGGATGAAAGACGAACCATGAGAGGAGGGCGGATTTGCCACTCCACGCCGGAGCTTGCCACCAGAGGTACGCTGCGGCCTGCGGCTTGGTACAGAAGTCGGCGAGCGTGGCTAGTTCCGCCGAGCGGCCTAGCAGCTCCGGCGGCACGAATTGCCGGATTCGCTGGTGGTACGCCGAATGGGCGTTGGGCCGATCGCCGATGTGGATGTCGCCGATGACAACGCCTGTGTTGGCGACGCTGTGGTCTCTTGCGATGGCCGCGCCGGTGTTACGGGCGCGCGCATTGCTAGAGCTGTCGGGGCTCACGCATAGATCCTCTCTCATCTCGTAAGACTGCGATAGCGTGGGCTCGCGGTCGCTGGTGGGAGAAGCGGAGGTGGGATAGGAGTGGCTCGACATCGTCTTCGGGCTGGTGTGTCCGTTGTCCTAGGCGTGGTTGTCGGAGTGCTTAGCAACGCATTCACCGACGGTTGGCGCTGGCCGCTCGGCCTGGGCCTAGGTGTCGCCGCGCTCGCTGCGGCGGGCTGGGAGGTTAGGCGAGCCTCGAGTCAACGGCAAAACGTCGCGGTCCGAGTAAGCCGGACGGGTCCGGCGACTGCCAAGGGCGCAGGTAGCAGGGCCAATTCCGGAATCAGCGGTGGCATCTCGGGCGACGTGACCGTGGACGGCACAGGCCATGCTCGCGCCTCCAACGGCGGTAACGCCAGCACTGGCGTGTCAGCTACCTAGTCTAGGTCGCTCATTCGTTGTACACGGACCTTGTCGGGTGAGGTTCCCCCCGGGGAGTGGACACCGAGTTAGCAGGATCAGGGTCCTGCTGGAAGGATGTCCATCGTGCCTGATCGTAAGCGCCGGTCGTATACGGCTGAGTACAAGGTCGAGGCTGCGCATCGTGTGATCGATTCCGATCGTACGATCGCTGAGGTTGCCCGTGAGCTGGGAATCGACGCGGGCATGTTGAGTGTCTGGGTCAAGGACGAGCGGCGAAGGGTCGCCGCCGCCGAGCTCCACGGGGACGAGCCCCTGGAGTCGGCCGAGCGGGCCGAGCTCCTACGATTGCGCAGGCAGGTTGCCGAGCTGGAGAAGGACAATGCCTTCCTGGTAAAAGCCTCGGCGTACTTTGCCGCGATGCAGAAGAATCCGCGCGGTTCGCTGTGATGGTGGAGTACGCCGGCCCCGAGCCCGTCCCGACCGCCGGTACCACTTCACTGCAGGGCACGCGGTTTTCCGTCCTGCGCATGGCGCGGCTGTTGGGAGTCTCGACATCCGGCTATTACGGGTACGTGAAACGGGCCGCGGCAACGGTGTTGACGCCGCGGCAGCAGCGGCGTGCTGATCTGACGGTGAAGATCCTGGACGTGCACGCTGACTCCGACGGCACGTACGGGTCGCCGCGGATCACCACCGAGCTGCGGGACCGGGGCGAGACGGTGAACGAGAAGACCGTCGCGGCGATCATGTCCGAGATCGGGATCGAGGGCATCAGCCCGCGCACGTTCAAGGTCCGCACCACGGTGGCTGATCCGGCGGCATCGTTTCCACCGGATCTGGTGCGGCGGTGTTTCGACCAGGGCCGGTTGGATGCGGTCTGGTTGACCGACATCACCTACCTCAGCTGCGGTGAGGGGGACATGTACTTGTGCGCGGTCCGGGATGGGCATTCCCGCCGGGTGCTCGGGCACGTGATCGCCGACCATATCGGTGCTGACGTGGTCTGCCAGGCCATCGACGCGGCGGTGGCCTGCCGTGGCGGCGAGGTGGCAGGCACCGTGTTGCATTCGGATCGTGGCGGGGAGTTCACCGCGACGTTGACCGCCGCAGCGTGCGCCGGACATGAGCTGAGACGATCGATGGGTGATACCGGGATTTGCTGGGACAACAGTCCTGCGGAATCGTTCTGGTCGACGTTCAAGCACGAGTACTACTACCGCCATACCTTCGCTACCAAGGCAGAACTCGTTGCTGCGGTTGACAATTGGATCGGTTGGTACAACGATCAACGGCGTCACTCCGCGATTGGGATGCTCAGCCCTGTGCGCTATGAGCAGTCCCTGACAGGTGCAGCGAAAGCTGCTTGAAGACCTGTCCACTGTTCGGGGGAACCTCAGGGTGCGGTCCATGTAGCTGCGCCTATATCCTGGCCAGTCCCACGTACGCAGAGACGAGATCTCCGAACGGGAGAAGCGGCACCATCGGAGCACCGTGCGATCGCGTATCGGGCGCGGGGGCACCGCGCGGCCCGCCAACCGCCAGCGCTCCGTCCGGTTCAATCCCGAGCCACGATCGCCCCGGCCCCCGGCACCTTGACCTTGAAGCCAATGCGCCCGACCGGTGCGGCTGCCTTCGGGAAGGACAGGGAGAACAACGTCGCGACATCGGCGGGGTCGACCCGCGGAGGCAGTTGCGACGGTTCGGTGCCGTTGCCCGTGTCGGCGGCGAAGGTCAGCAGGAACGCTCCGCGGGTGGGTCTGTGCAGATCCGTAGCGGCCGGGTAGCTGGCGGCGGCTCCGGCTACGGGCGACCCGGACAGCGAGGAGACGACGACCCCGCCGGAGATGATTTCCATGGCGAGACGCTGCCGTGGGGAACTGCCGGAGAAGACGCCTCCCCGGTCGTCGCGGCGGGTCCGTTTGAGCACGGTGAGCTGTTCCGGCCGTCCGTCGATGACCCGGCGCGCCACGGCGCCCTTGGTCAGTTCAGGCACGAGCACCACCCACTCGGTGAGCAGACCCCGCTCGATGATGTCGTCCATGAACGCCACCGTGGGGGCGAACGAATAGTTGGCGGTCCAGCGGAACTGGCGCAAGATTTGCCGTACCTCGTCGGCTGGGACGATGCCGTACCGGGCTGGGTAGGGGCTGCCCTGTTCGTCGAAGAACTGGTCGGCTTCTCCGACGGCGTCGAGAAGCGGAGTGACCGCGGCGAAATGGGTGCAATTGACCTGCGCCGACCGCGGGGGCTGCTGGAAGAAGTCCTTGACCTTACCGCCTTCGCCGCTGACGGTCAGTTCGGCGTTGTACATCTTGTTGGTCTGGGTGGGCTTGAGCCACGGCAGGCTTTGGAAGACCATGGGCGGCACGTCGATCGGCCGTACCTTCGGCCGGCCTTCGTCGTCGGTTCCCTGGAACGCGCGCAGTTCCCCACGGAAGTCCTCTTCGTCTCGGACGATGGCCTCGAACGCGCGGTACAGGTCGACGTATGTGTTGCGGGGGCCGGGCACGTTGCGTCCGATGTACAGCCGGACGAGGTCCTTGTAGCCGGTCCGGTATCCGAACCAGCGGCCCATCTGCATCAGAGTGTCGGCGGTGGTGGTGCGACGTGTGTAGTAGGAGACGGTCAGGCCCTCGACGGTGAACCCGCGGCTGAGCTTGGCGCCGCCGACGAGGATCTTCCACACGTCGCCCCGCTGAAAGTCCAGGTCGTCCTGCTCGTAGTCGGAGTCCTTGTCGCCGTTGACGATGACTACGGGTGACCGTCCGTGCGAGATCCGGTCGACCGCGGTGCCGATGTGCTCGCGCAGGTCGTGGAAGCTCGCCGGGACGGGCTCGCCTGCCGCGCGGGCCTGGCACACCGGCAGGAAGTCGTCGCGCCACAGGTCGTGCAGGCGGCGCATGCCGCGTGGGGTGCTGTAGCCGGCACGCCGCCAGACGTCGAGCAGGCGACGCGCCAGTTCCTTGTGCTCGGCCATGCGGACGGACTCGTGGACAAGCATGGTGTGGTGCCGGAAGGCACCAGGCGTCGACAGCGCCTGCTCGCGGTAGAGCTTCACCGCGCCCGCGAGGAGGTAGGCGTCGAGTGCGCGCTGGATGTCCGCGTCCCGGGCGGCCTCGTCGTCCGGGGCGGCGCAGAGGTCACGTACGAACGCCAGCTCGTTAGAGTTGGCCACGGTGCGCGCGCTGTCCTCGGCGAGGTTCAGATCGTGGAAATCCTTGCCACCCATGTACGCATCGGGCGGTTCGAGGCTGACGATGAAGTCCTTCGGGAAGATGTCCTCGGAGTCGTCCGGGTCGACGAACACGTTGGCGAACGGCGTCGCTGTATAGCCGACGTACTGCGCACGGTCGAGCAGCCCCAGCAGTTCGGCGATCAACTTGTTGATCGCGCTGCGGTCCCGGAGTTCGCGGGCGGACTTCTTGGGGTTGACCGTGTTGACCGAGGCCTGGTCGGCCTCGTCGTCGATGATCAGTGTTGGGATCTCGCCGAGGCGGGTGTGAATGCTGCGCAGGTCCGCGACGAGGCGCTGCAGCACCGTCTTGTTCTTCTTCACCACGGCGACGCGCACGTCGGAGCGGTACAGGTTGACCGGGTCGTACAACGGCCTACGGTCGTCGGCCAGTTCGTTGCCGCTGCGGAAGTCCAGTGCCGACAGACCCGCGAGCAGTTTCTTGTAATCCCAGCGGGACGAGGTGAGGCGGCGGATCTCCGGCACGCCGACGTCGCGGGGGCGCACCCCGTGGCGGATGAAGCGACCCTGGACCCAGTCGCGGTCACCGTGGCCTGCGTAGTCGACGTCGGCGAGCAGGTCTGTGGCGTCCCGGTCGATACCGCCGAGGATGTTCTCCTCCCCGACCAGTTCCATGTCGATGCGGCGCTGGGTTTGGCTGCGCAGGATCTCGACCGTGCCGGTCAGCACGATCACCAGCCGGTATCCCGCATCGATCGCCTTGGCGATCACGCCCGTGAAGTTGGCGGTCTTGCCGCTCTGCACGTGGCCGACGACGAGCCCTTTCGACTGGTACGGACCCGAGGAGGTCGGATCGGCCAGCCGTCGCACGATCTCCCGGGCGGTGCGGTCGACGTCGCGCACGGCAGTCGGGTCCATCTTGCGTTCCAACACGCCCCGGTAGGCGTCCCAGTAGAAGGACCGCTCGGCCGCCCGTTCATCGGTGTACCAGGGGTCCCAGTCCGACGGGGCGTCGGAGATGACCACCGCTCCGGTCAGCAGCAGCGGGTAGCATTCGTCGATCCGTTTGACGGAATCGGCGCCGAGTCCCAGAAGTTGGAGAACGAGCAGGCGCCGCTGCGGCGTACCGGGCAGCGTCGGTGGGCCGTCGGGACCGGTCGCCCAGTCCTCTTCCTTTACGGCGGTGTCCCACCGCGTCAGTTGGATGTGGAAGGCCAACCGTGCCGGGTCGTTCGGGTCGTCGCAGGTCAGCAGATGGACCAGTTCGTCCTCGCTGAGCCGTGTCCGTA
>JBDZVD010000187.1:0-9439 GCA_040255525.1 Micromonosporaceae bacterium
GCCCGCGCGGACCGCGCCGGGCCGGCCGAGGCGGCGGCGATCGCCGTCGAGCGCGCCGAGGCCGCGCACGCCCGGCTCATCGAGCGCCGCCAGCAGGCCGACCGGCTGACCCAGCAGCGCGCCGAGCACGAACGGGACAGCCAGCTCGCCCGCGCGTTAGCGGGTCATCTGCGGGCCAACAACTTCGAGCGCTGGTTGCTGGCGGAGGCGCTCGACCGGCTGGTCGAGGGCGCCTCGCGGATCCTGCGCGAGCTGTCCGGCGGCCAGTACGAGCTGGTCCACGACAAGGGCGAGTTCTTCGTCATCGACCAGCACGACGCGGCCCTGCGCCGGGGGGTGCGCACGCTGTCCGGGGGCGAGACGTTCCAGGCGTCGCTGGCGCTCGCGCTGGCCCTGTCCGAGCAGCTGACCGGGATGTCCACCGGAGCAGCCAGCCTCGAGTCGATCCTTCTCGACGAGGGCTTCGGCACGCTGGATGGATCCACTTTGGACACTGTGGCGGCCACCCTGGAGAATCTGGCCGCCCGCGGCGAGCGCATGGTCGGCGTGGTCACCCACGTCGGCGCGCTGGCCGAACGGGTACCGGTCCGGTTCGAGGTACGCAAGGACGCCCGTACCGCCCGGGTGGAACGGGTACGCGGGTGAACCTCTCCTGGGACTCGTGGGGCGACGGGTACGGCGCCAGCGTCGACATCGAGGACGGGCCGTCGAGCGACCGCAGCGGCGACGTCGACGGGCAGGTCGAGCGGAAGCTGGGCGACTGGGCGCCGATCGCGCCGCCGGCCGCCGTCGCCCCGCCGGACGTGGTGTCCTTTGTGGACGGAGTGATGCACAACGACGCCCGGGGCTGGCTGACCGACGAGGCCGGCGACGCGCATCCGGTGCTGGCCGCCTCGTACGCGGCCGGCGTGGTGCGGTGTGACCGGCGGCGGGGGCTGGCCGAGGTGACCTCGGCGCTGGTCGAGCGGGCACTGCTCTGTTCGCTGCCCGGCGCGGCGTCGCTCGGCACCGGGCCGGCCCGTTACGTGGCGCACCAGGCGAGCCGGGACGCCGCCGAGCACCTCGACCGCGACCTGAGCAAGCTGCTGGTGGCGCTGGAGTTGAAGGCATCCCGGGAGGCGGGCGCGGGCGCCTCGGACGACGAACTGCTGGTGGTGGACGGGCGGCTGCGGGACCGCCGCGACCTGCGCAACACCGTCGGGTACATCAAGACACAGCACAGCAACTACCTGCAACCGGCGCAGGTCCGGGTCGTCACCGGACTGCCGGTCGGCCACCGCACCCCGGTGTTCGCGTTCGCCGGCCTGTACTCCTGGTACCTGCGGCTGCCCGGCCCGACCGCCTCACCGTGGAGCGGGATCGTCCGGATCGAGTGCAGCGACCGGATCGAGGCGGCCGACGCGATCCGGCTGGCCGACCTGTCGGCCGTGACACTGCCCGGCTACGCCTCGCGGGCCTACAAGGACCCGCGCGCCCCGCAGAACCTGATCCCGATCGCCGGCCTGGAACGCCGGCTGCGCGGCCTGCTCGGTGACTCCCGGCTGCTGCAGAGGTCGCTGCGGACGGCGGCCCGATGAAAGCCGTACTGGACCTGCCGGCGCACTACGACTTCGCCGGTACGCTCGGTCCGCTGCGGGTGTTCCCGGGCGACCCGTCCGCCCGGCTGACCGCCACCCAGCTGTGGTGGGCGGTGCGCACCCCGGACGGGCCGGCGACCCTGCACCTGCGCCGGTACGGCGACCGGGCGGAGGCGACCGGGTACGGCGCCGGCGCCGGCTGGGTGGTCGACCACGCGGCTGGCATCGCGGGGCTGCACGACGACGTGAGCGCGTTCGACAGGCTCGCCGGCCTGGACCCGGTGGTCCGCCGGGCCTGGCACGACCGGCCCGGGTTGCGGCTGACCCGTACCGGGCGGCTGTTCGTCCACCTGCTGCCGGCGATCCTGGCGCAGAAGGTGACCGGCAAGGAGGCGTTCCGCGGGTACGCGAGGATCGTGCGCCGCTTCGGCGAACCGGCACCCGGGCCACTGCCCGATCTGCTCCTGCCGCCCGATCCGGCCCGGATCGCGGGGTCGCCGTACTGGGTGTTCCACCCGTTCGGGGTGGAGCAGAAACGCGCCGACGCGCTGCGCCGGGCGGCCGCCGTGGCGGACCGGCTGGAGGCGGCCCCGGATGCGGCGACCGCCACCGCACGGCTGGTGTCCCTGCCCGGCATCGGTGAGTGGACCGCCGCCGAGGTGGTCCGGCTCGGGTACGGCGACCCGGACGCGGTGACGGTCGGCGACTACCACATCCCGCACCACGTCGTGTACGCGCTGACCGGCGCGGAGCGGGCCGGCTCCCGGGAGTCGGCACCCGGCCGGTACAGCGAGGCCGACGCGCGGATGCTGGAGCTGCTGGAACCGTTCAGCGGCCAGCGGGCGCGGGTGGTTCAGTTGCTGACGGCAACGCGTCCGGCTCCGCCCCGCTTCGGCCCACGGATGCCCATCCGCTCCTTCGCCCGATTCTGATCGGCAACCGCTGTACCGGCGGGATGCCCCGGGCTATCCAGTCGTTCAGGATCTTCCGCCCGGTGCTCGGCGGCAGCGACCTGGCCTTGACCGCGAACGCTTCCAGCGCGGCCATGAACTCCGGCCCGGTCGAGGGGTTGATCTTCCGTTCGGCCTCGATGAACGGCCCGACCGCGGCCCACACCGCGACGGTTCGCGCGCGCAGCAGGGCGGTGAATTCCCGCTCCGCGATCAGCCCGAAAATCATCATGCAGGCGAACTGTTGCAGGAAGTAGCAGACGTCGTAGACCTTGTACCGGACCGCCGGCGGCAGGCCGGTCAGGCCCTGCTCCGGGTGGTACGAACCGAGTTCGGTGCACACGAAGTCGAAACCCTCGTGGATGCCGCTCGACCGGAACTGGCTCAACAGGTCCGCGAGCGCGGGCGCGTTGTTCGTCACCCGCTGGAGGCTGTTCTGCCGGACGGCGAGAAGCGCCGACACGACGAGCGCGACGATGGACAGCGCCAGGGTGATGGAGCCCGAGACGTCCATGCCGCGAGCATAGACAGCGACCACTTTCCCGCGGGTGCTCCACAAGGCCCGTCCTCGCGGATCGAACGTCGGCCGCCGCCGGTGAACGACCGGACCGCGTCACCCGTTCAGGCGGCCACCAGCGTCGCGGTGACCCGGCCGTCGGCCGCGTACGCCTCCGCGTCGTGGATGAGCGCCGCCGCGCCCATCAGGCTCGCCCGCGGGCCCAGCCGCGCGCCGACCACCTCGATGCGCCGGATGAATCGCAGCGCCGCGTGGTCGGCCAGCGACCGGCGCAGCGGCGCCATCAGCAGCTCGCCGGCCTGCGCAACGCCGCCGCCGACGATGGCGCGGCGCAGGTCGCAGGTCGCCGCCGTGGCCGCGATCATCGCACCGAGTACCCGGCCGGACCGCTCGAACGCGGCCAGGGCCGTCGCGTCCCCGGCGCGCGCCGAGGCGGCCAGCGCCACGCCGTCCGCGTCGCCCCGGGGCCGCCACCCGTTGGCCAGCGCCCAGCGCACCATCGAGGGTCCGCTGGCGTACGCCTCGGGGCAGCCCCGCCCGCCGCACTCGCACCGTTCGCCGTCCACCACGACGGGCGCGTGCCCGACATGCCCCGCGTTGCCGGAGGCTCCGCCGTGCAACCGCCCGCCGAGCATCAGCCCTCCGCCGATCCCGGTGGACACCACGATCGCGAGCAGGTCGTCGCAGCCGCGCCCGGCGCCGAGCCAGTGTTCACCGGCCGCGGTGGCGGGGCCGTCTCCGACCAGCCGGGCCGGGCGTCCCGGTACCAGTTCGGCCAGGCGAGCCAGGATCGGCGCCCCGTGCAGTTCCGGGATGTTGACCGGGGCCACGGTACCGGCGGTCAGGTCCACCGGGCCGGCGCTGCAGATGCCGACCCCGACCACCCGGTCCAGCCCGACGGGTTCGGCGACCCGGGCGACCAGCAGGCGCAGCCGGTCGATCAGGTCCCCGCCCGGAGTCGGGATCATCTCGTGACTGAAGACCCCGCCGGCCGCGTCGACCAGGGCCGCCGCCAACTTCGTCCCGCCCACATCGACCGCGATGGCGACCGGACCGGCCGCGTCGGGTACCGCCTGGCTCATGTTGTGTCCCTTCTTACCGGGCGCCGCCGTCCGGCTGCCCGGCCCGGCGGCCGGACGGCGGCGGAGACACCCCGGCGGGTGGGACAGCTGCCCATCCCGTTGAGGCGGGGTGGGGCAAGCGCCCCACCCCGCCTCAATCCGCCGTCAATAAACAGGAACCCTTGTAGAAGTACTTCGCCACCTTCGGGTCCTTCATGTCCTCCGGGGTGATGGCGACCAGACCCGTACCGGTCATCGCCCGCACCGGCGCGCCCTGGACCGTACCATTCACGGCGCACGGCGCGATCGACGGACTCGGGCTCCCCTGCCGCGGGTCGCGCCGGCCGGTCTCGACGGCTTCCCGACGAACCGGAGCGCGCCTCGGCCGCCCCGGCGACCGCGTCGCTTCCCGGGCTGCGTGCGCGGCCTCCGGGAAGGGAGGTGCCGAACGTGAGAACGTCACACAGACGCATCCCCTGATCTGCGAGGATGGCCTCAGCGACCGAATCCCGGGTGGCGGCGACTGGTCTGGGTCGTGGCGCGGCGCCAGTCGCGCCCGGCCAGACTGAGCATGACCATCCCGTGCCCGTCCTGGGAACCGCCGACCGATGTGGGGTACGACGCGATGGAGCGTGACCGCCTTCAACACGCGGCACAGAACCAGCGACACCGTCCGGACAGGCCACCGACTCGCGGGCTCATCCGCCAGGAGGCACGCCGTCACGGCGGAAGCCGGCGCCCGATGCGCCGCCGCGCCGCCGCCCTGATCGCCGCGCTGCTCGCGGTCGCCGTGGCCGGCTGCACGCCGAGCCTGCACTGGATGTCCCCGCCGGCCGCGGGCAGGCCCGCGGTCAACCCGCCGGGGTCGGCGGTCGGTTGGACGCCGTGCCAGAAGGAGGCCGGCGCGCTGCTGCCGAAGGTCCCGACCGACATGTCGTACGAGTGCGCCACCATCCAGGTACCGCAGGACTGGGCCAACCCGGGCGACGGTCACACGTTCGACCTGGCCCTGACCCGGGTGCGCAGCGGCGCGCAGACCAACCGGATCGGTTCGCTGGTCGTCAACCCGGGCGGCCCCGGCGCCTCCGGCGTCGACCTCGCCGTCTACCTGTCGACCGAACTCCCCGACGACATCCTCCAGCACTTCGACATCGTCGGGTTCGATCCACGGGGCGTGGGCAGGTCAAACCCGGTCAAGTGCTTCACCGACGCCGACGAGGACGCGACGTTCGGCGCCGACCCGGATCCGGTCAGCCAGGCCGATTTCGACGCCGAGGTGGCGCTGAACCGGAAGATGGTGCAGGGTTGCCAGGCGAAGTACGGCGACGCCCTGCGGCTGTTCTCCACCGAGCAGGCGGCCCGGGACATGGACGCGGTACGCCGGGCGGTCGGAGACCCGAAGATCACCTACCTCGGCTACTCGTACGGCACCCTGCTCGGCGCCACGTACGCGCAGTTGTTCCCGAAGAACATCCGGGCGATGGTGCTGGACGGCGCGATCGACCCGACGGCCGACACGGTCGCCAGCGTCCAGAGCCAGGCGCAGGGCTTCGAGCACGCGTACGACGAGTTCGCGGCCTGGTGCAAGGCGCACTCCTGCGCGGCCGGGGCGGATTCCCGCGCCACGCTGACCGGCCTGCTGGCCGCCGCCAAGACCGACCCGGTGCCGGCCAGCGACGGGCGCAAGGCGACCGGCGGCTGGATCCTGACCGGGGTGGCCGAGTCGCTGTACTCGCAGGAGGAGTGGCCGCTGCTCGGGCAGGCACTGGGCGAACTCGCCGAGGGCAACCCGACGAAGATCTTCCAGCTCGCCGACGCGTACGCCGAACGCGACCCGGCCGGCCACTACACGAACATGTTCGACATCTTCAACACCGTCGAATGCGACGACGACCGCAGCGGTGAGACCATCGCACAGGCCCGGGCGCTGCAGGGCCAGTGGCGGACGAAGTACCCGATCTTCGGTACCCAGATGGCCCTCGGCCTGATCTCGTGCGCCGTCTGGCCCGCCAAGCGGGACCCGTACCCGACCGGGAAGGCCGTCGGCGCCCCGCCGATCGTGGTGATCGGCACCACCAACGATCCGGCCACCCCGTACGAGCAGACCGGCAAGCTGGCGGCCATGCTCGGTGTCGGTCGGGTGCTCACCTGGCAGGGTGAGGGGCACACCGCCTATCCCCAGACCGAGTGCATCCGCCAGGCGGTCGACGGGTACCTGATCAATCTGACCGTACCGGCCAGCGGGCTGACCTGCCCGACACAGTGATCGACAAGCACCGATATGTCGTACCCCGCCGGTAGCCTGGCCGGCATGCAACCGAGTAGGACCCCCCTCGATTCACTGGACGCTCATGCCGTCGACTGGACCGTCGAAGACCATCTGCGCGGCAAGCCGCCCGTCGCGGTGGCACTCTACCTGCGGTTCGCGCAACTCGTCGCGGCCTGCGGGCCGTTCACCTACGCGGTGTCCAAGACGTCGATCACGTTCAAGGGCACCAGACGCGGCTTCGCGGGCGCCAAGCCCACCATGCGAGGGCTCGCGGCCTACATGGACCTACAGCGCGTCGTGGAGGATCCGCGGATCATCAGCTGGTCGCCGTACACCAAGCGGTTGTTCGTCCATCAGATCCGGCTCTCATCGCTGGACCAGATCGACGACGAGGTCGCCGGGTGGATCAGGGAAGCCTACGCCGTCGGCGCGGGCGCGCACCTGATCAAGTCATAGCGCTGGCTGAGCGGGCAGTGCCGGCCGGGGCGGGGCCGTGGTTGCACGGTCTACCTACCCTGCGCTCATGGATGCTCTCCGTCCGTGGCACTTCGCCGTGCCCAGTTTGTGCTGCCTGTTCGTGACGGCCGTGATCGCCGGTGTGGTGTCTCTGGTCGTGTACCTGAACAGGCCCCGGTAGGGCCGCCGGCACGGGGGCGGTCGGCCCTACCGGGGAGGCTTGGCTTTGCGGCTCGGCTGCACCCGCAGCGGCTCGCCCGGCATCTTCGGATAGTCCGGGGGGTAGGGCATGTCCGCGAGGCCGTCGCGCTCGTCGCTGGCCGCCCACTCCAGCAGCGGCGTCAGGTCGTGTGCGACGTCGTCGATCGTCGCGTGCGAGTCGCCGCCAGCCGCCAGCCGTTGCGGCACCGTGCGCAGGTCGAAGTCGTTCGGCTCGACCTCGGCGAGCTCGTCCCAGGTCACCGGGGTGGACACGGTGGCACGCTGGTTGGCCCGCAACGAGTACGCACAGGCGATCGTGCGGTCCCGGGCCATCTGGTTGAAGTCGACGAACACCCGGCTGCCGCGCTCCTCCTTCCACCAGTTGGTGGTGACGAGGTCCGGCCGCCGCCGCTCGACGCGGCGGGCCAACGCGATCGCGGCCCGGCGCACCTGCACGAAACTCCACTGTGGACGGATGCGCACGTACACGTGGACCCCCCGTCCGCCCGAGGTCTTCGGATACCCCACCCAGCCCAGCTCGTCCAGCAACGCGCGCACCTCGCCCGCGACCGTGACCGCGTCGGCGAAGTCGGTGCCGGGCTGGGGATCCAGGTCGATGCGCAACTCATCCGGGCTGTCCACATCGCACGACCGCACCGGCCACGGGTGGAATACCACGGTCCCGAGCTGGGCGGCCCACGCCACGTGGGCCACGTCGGCGGGGCACAGCTCCTCGGCCTTGCGCCCGCTGGGAAACGCGATCGTCGCGGTCTCCACCCACGGCGGCACGCCCCGGGTCGGCACCCTCTTCTGGAAGAACATCTCTCCGTCGATGCCCTCCGGAAAGCGCTGCAACGTGGTCGGGCGCCCGTGCAACGCCCGCAGGATGCCCTCACCGACGGCGAGGTAGTACTCGAAGACGTCGCCCTTGGTGAAGCCGCGCTGCGGAAAGTAGATCTTGTCCCGGCTGGTCAACCGGACGCTGCGCCCGGCGACCTCGATCTCCTCGGCCTGTGCCGCCATGCCCCGACCCTAAGCGATGGTGGTCGGCTTGGCCGGCCGCCCGGCCAGCCGTTTCATCCTTTGCCGCGCGGTCTCGCATCCACTCGGGCCAGTGAGGCGTTTTTCCGGTAAGGGCCCTGATTCCCGATCTTTCGCGACTATAGTCACTACGTCATTCCACGGGCGAATTGAACTGCAGTCTCCCGTACCGCGCCAGGAGAACAGCGGATGCGCATGCTCAACTACAACGACTATCGGGCGGCGCGCCGGTTCCCGGCGCTCGACGGCCTGCGGGCCGTCGCGGCGCTGATGGTGGTGTTCTTCCACTTCGGCGGAGCGCACTGGGCCCGGATGTCGGGGTGGAGCGGCGTGCAGGTCTTCTTCGTCCTCTCCGGCTTCCTGATCACCACGCTCGCGCTGCGGGAGGAGGACCGGGCCGGGCGCATCTCGCTCCGGGCCTTCTACCTGCGGCGGGTGTTCCGGATCCTGCCGGTGTACCTGATCGTGCTCGCCGTACTCGTCGGCGTCTACCACACCCGCGACCAGTTGCGCAGCAGCGGAACGCTGGCGGCGCTGCCGTACTACGCGTCCACGGTGCTCACCGACTTCGCCCCGCCCGGTGGCTTCATCCAGTCCTGGACCATCGGCATCGAGCAGAAGTTCTACCTGCTGTGGCCGCTGGTCGCGTTCGCCGCCGGAGCGATCCCGCTGGCCCGGCGTGTCGCGCTCACCGTCGTCCTGCTCGCGGCGTCGCTCGCGATCATGGCCTCGCTCGACCAGGGCGCCGCGGTGCACTACGCGACCATCCTGATCGGCTGCCTGCTCGCCCTGCTCATGCACGACCGGCGGACCTTCCGCTGGGTGCGCCCGCTGACCCACCCGGTCGCCGGTGTGGTGGTCGCGGCCGGGTTCGTCGTGGCTCAGCTGTCCATCCAGCCCGCGGTCAGCTGGTTCGGTGGCGAGCCCATCGTCATCGCCGGGTACTCGGTGCTGGTCGCGCTGCTGCTGCCGTCCCTGCTCCACGTCGGCCCGCTGACCTGGGTGCTGTCCCGCCGGCCGATGATTATCTTTGGCGAGCGCTCGTACGCCGTGTACCTCGTCCAGGGACTGGGCGGGCTGGTGGTGATCGGGACGCTGAACACCCGTCCGGGCGCCGCCCAGGTGGCCCTGACCGCACTGGTCAGCCTGATCTTCGCGGACGTCCTGCACCGCTGGGTGGAGCGGCCCATGATCGATCTCGGGCGCCGGCTCACCCGGCCGCGCCGGACCGCCGGACCGTCCGCCCCCGCCCCCGCACGGCCGATGCCGGCCGTACCCGCGCCGACCGCCGCCCGCCAGGCGCACGCGAGGGCCGCGGCACACTCCCGGGCCGCCGGGCGCGCCGCCGTGCCGGCGGACCCCGTCCG
>JBDZVD010000047.1:0-45218 GCA_040255525.1 Micromonosporaceae bacterium
GGTCGTTCCCGCCAGACGGCAGGGGCGCCGTGGCAGCGCTTGTACTTCTTCCCCGACCCGCAGGGGCAGGGCGCGTTGCGCGACGGGCTGCTTCCGACCGCCTGCCCGGCGGACGCCTGACGCCCACCTGTCGCGGTGGTCGAGGATGGACCGGGCCGGCGTGCGGGACGCTGGCCGTCGCCCTCGCCGATGCCGAGCGCGGGTGCCTCCTGGAAGACCGTGGTGCCCCGGCCGGCCTCGCCGTCGACCGCGGGCGCGGAATACTGGAGCGCCCGCGGAGTGTTGCGCTGGCCGCCCAACCCCTTGGCCCGGATCCCGACCTGCCCCTCGGTACCGGGCAGCGGAACGGCCGGCCCCGGCTGTCCGTCGGCCAGGTCCTCGACCGGTGTCGGGGCCTGCTGCTGCTCGACCTGGACCTCCAGGTTGAACAGGAAGCCGACCGCCTCCTCCTTGATGCCGTCGAGCATCTGGTTGAACATGTCGAAGCCCTCACGCTGGTACTCGACCAGCGGGTCCCGCTGCGCGTAGGCGCGCAGGCCGACGCCCTCCTGGAGGTAGTCCATCTCGTAGAGGTGTTCGCGCCACTTGCGATCGATGACCGCGAGCAGGACCTGCCGCTCCAGCTCCCGCATCGCCTCGGAGCTCAGCTCCTCCTCCCGGCGGACGTACGCCTCCTGGGCGTCCTCGACCATCCGGGCCTGGAGGAACTCGGAGTCGAGCTGGTCGCGTTCGGCGTTGGTCTCCTCTTCGATGTCCTCGATAGTCACGCCGACCGGGTAGAGCTGCTTGAGGCTGGACCACAGCTGGTCGAGGTCCCAGTCCTCGGCGTACCCCTCGCTGGTGGCACCGGCCACGTACGCCCGCACCACGTCATCGATCATGTGGGTGACCTGGTCGTGGAGGTCTTCACCGTCGAGTACCCGCTTGCGCTCGGTGTAGATCACCGTGCGCTGCCGGTTGAGTACCTCGTCGTACTTCAGGACGTTCTTGCGGATCTCCGCGTTCTGCGCCTCGATCTGGGTCTGCGCGCTCTTGATCTGCTTCGAGACCATCTTCGACTCGATCGGCACGTCCTCGGGGATGTTGAAGCGCTCCATGACCGCCTCGACCGCCCCGGAGCGGAACCGGCGCATCAGGTCGTCCTGGAGGGACAGGTAGAACCGCGACTCACCCGGGTCACCCTGCCGGCCGGAGCGGCCACGCAGCTGGTTGTCGATGCGCCGGGACTCGTGCCGCTCGGTGCCCAGCACGTAGAGCCCGCCGGCATCGACGACCTCCTCGGCCTCCTCGCTGCACAGCTTCTCCCACTTGGCCAGCGCGTCGGTCCAGGCGGCCGCGTACTCCTCCGGGTTCTCCTCCTGGTCCAGGCCCCGCTGGCGCAGCTCGGCCGCGGCCAGGAACTCCGGGTTACCGCCGAGCAGGATGTCGGTGCCTCGACCGGCCATGTTCGTGGACACGGTGACCGCGCCCTTCCGGCCGGCCTGAGCGACGATCTCCGCCTCCTTGGCGTGGAACTTCGCGTTCAGCACGTTGTGCGGGATGCCGCGCCGGCGCAGCATCTGGGAGAGCACCTCGGAGTTTTCCACGGACACCGTGCCGACCAGCACCGGCTGGCCCTGCGCGTGCCGCTCGGCGATGTCCTCGACGACCGCGCCGAACTTCGCCTTCTCGGTCTTGTAGATCACGTCCGGGCGGTCGGCGCGAATCATCGGCCGGTGCGTCGGGATCGGCACCACGCCGACGTCGTAGACCTTGTTGAACTCGGCCGCCTCGGTCTGGGCGGTACCGGTCATGCCGGCCAGCTTCTTGTACAGCCGGAAGTAGTTCTGCAGGGTGATCGTCGCGAGGGTCTGGTTCTCCTGCTTGATCTCCACGCGTTCCTTGGCCTCGATGGCCTGGTGCATGCCCTCGTTGTACCGGCGGCCGTGCAGGATCCGACCGGTGAACTCATCGACGATCAGCACTTCGCCCTCGTCGCTGACGATGTAGTCCTTGTCGCGCTTGTACAGTTCCTTGGCCTTGATGGCGTTGTTCAGGAAGCCGACCAGCGGCGTGTTCACCGACTCGTACAGGTTGTCGATGCCCAGCCGGTCCTCGACCTTCGCCACACCGGCCTCGGTGACCGCGATGGTGCGCTTGGACTCGTCGACCTCGTAGTCGCCCTCGCCGTCGGTGCCGCGGTTCATCCGGGCGACCACCTGGGCGAACTCCTGGTACCACCGGGCCGACTGCTCGGCCGGGCCGGAAATGATCAACGGGGTCCTGGCCTCGTCGATGAGGATCGAGTCGACCTCGTCCACCATCGCGAAGTTGTGGCCGCGCTGTACCAGGTCCTCGGCGGACAGGCTCATGTTGTCGCGCAGGTAGTCGAAGCCGAACTCGTTGTTCGTGCCGTACGTGATGTCCCGCGCGTAGGCCGCCTTGTGTTCGGCGCTGGACTGGTTCGGCAGGATCACGCCCACGGTCAGTCCGAGGAACCGGTGCACCTGGCCCATCCACTCGGCGTCGCGCTGGGCGAGGTAGTCGTTGGTGGTGACCACGTGCACGCCGTCGCCGGACAGGGCGTTGAGGTAGACCGGGAAGACCGAGGTCAGGGTCTTGCCCTCACCGGTCTTCATCTCGGCGATGTTGCCGAAGTGCAGCGCGGCGGCGCCCATGATCTGGACGTCGTACGCCCGCTGGCCGAGCACCCGGCTGGCCGCCTCCCGGGCCGTCGCGAACGCCTCGGGCAGCAGGTCGTCCAGGGACTCGCCATCCTTGTACCGCTGCTTGTACTGCTCCGTCAGCTCACGCAACTCCTCGTCGGTGAGATCGACGTAGTTGTCCTCGATCGAGTTCACGGCGTTGGCGATGGCCGCCAGGCGGCGCACCATTCGCCCCTCGCCGGCACGGAGGATCTTCTCGAAGAACGCCACGGATTCCGCTCCCTAGACAGTCTGCCGAACCATCGTAGGCGGACAGAGGGCCGAACGGTCAGCCGCGCGGGGACCCGGAGCCGTGATCGTGACTAAACGGACTCTCGATTTTGTGTTGATCATGAAATTTGCCCCGTGGCACACTCCGCCTTCTGTCCGTAACCTCATGATCGTGCCGACCCCGCTGATCGAGATCCTCGCCGGGAATGTGCTGATCCGCCCCTGGCAGCCGGCCGACGCCGAGTCGGTGTACCGCGCCTGCCAAGATCCCGACATCCAACGATGGACTCGCGTACCGACCCCGTACCAGCGCCGGCACGCGACCGGGTTCGTTACCGAATTGTCACCGAAGGCGTGGGCCGAGGGTACCGGCGCCCCGCTGGGCGTTTTCGACGCGGAGACCGGTGAACTGCTCGGATCTTGCGGCCTCACCGAGATCCAGGCCGGTACCGGCGAGATCGGGTACTGGACGGCGCCGTGGGCCCGCGGCCGGGGGGTGGCCGTGACCGCGCTCCGGGCTGTGGCCACCTTCGCGTTCGAACGGCTCGGTGTGCGGCGGATCGGCTGGCACGCGCTGGTCGGCAACCACACGTCCCGGCTGGTCGCGCTGCGCGCCGGGGTACGGGTGCACGGCCGTACCCGGATCGTGACGGGGCCGGGGTGGACGGACGGCTGGTGGGGCACCCTGCTGCCCGGCGAGGTCACCACCCAGGCACCGCCGGCCTACGCGCCGGGATCCCTGGCCGCGCTGCGGGCCGCCGTGTTCTCCCGTCCCCAGCCCCGCCTGCCGGGCCTCTCGCCGGTGAGGGCGGCGGACATCGACTTGATCACGACAGCGTGCCGGGACCCGGAGTCCGCCCGGTGGACGACCGTCCCGGTGCCGTACACCCGCGCGGACGCGGAGTTCTACGCCCTCCGGCACGCGCCGCTGACCTGGGCGGCCGGCGAGGGGGCGGTGTACGAGATCGTGGACGCCCGGGACGAGTACGTCGGCACTGTCGACCTGCGGCTGGCCGCCGGCGACGAGGCCACCGGCGAGGTCGGGTTCCTGGTCGCGCCGTGGGCCAGGGGGCGCGGCCACGCCACCCGGGCGCTGAGGTCGCTGTGCGCCTGGGGCTTCACGGCCCTCGGCCTGACCCGGATCGTCTGGCGCGCGCACGTGGGCAACGAGGCGTCGCGGCGGGTCGCGGAGAAGGCGGGCTTCGCCCTGGAGGGCGTGCAGCGGGCGGGCTGCGCGCAGCGCGGCGAACGCCGAGACGCCTGGGTCGGCGCGCTGCTGTCGACCGATCCGGCCTGACGGGCACGCGGAAACCGCCGCCGAGGCGCTCGGCCGCGTCACCGATCGGACCCGATCGCGGCCGGGCGGATCGACGCTGGGGCTGACCGCTCGGGTACAACCGAGGAGTACCCGTACGATCACACAGCGGTGTGCCCGCGGATTCCGCCCGGGGCCAGGGGTGCCGGCACCGCGGTTCCGGCGGCGGCCTGCGCGGCCGGCAGGCGGGCACGGTGCACGGAGGCGGGGAGGAGCGGGGCATGGGACAACCGATCGGGGAAGACGGCGGGGTCGTCCTGCGCGCACCTCGCCCGTCGGACCGGGACGGCCTGCACGCCGGCGTGGATCCGCTGGTCACCCGGTTCGTCCCGGCGGTACCCGATCCGTGCACGCCCCGGGACATCCAGCGCTGGATCGACCGGGTACGGGTCAGTTCGCCGGACCGGGTCGATTACGTGATCGCCGATCCCCGTACCGACGAGGTGCTCGGCGCCGCCGGCCTGCACCACCTGCGATGGGAGGAGGGTACCGGCGAGATCGGGTACTGGGTGGCTCCGTGGGCCCGGGCGCGGGGCGTCGCGACGGCCACCGCGATCGCGCTGACGAGGTGGGGGACGGCGCGGGGCCTGAGCCGGATGGAACTGCTCACCCACCCGGAGAACTGGCCGAGCCAACGGGTGGCGATCAACGCCGGATACCGCCGCGAGGGCCTGCGCCGGGGTGGCGGCATCAACCGGGACGGCAGCCGGTACGACCTGATCGTGTGGGCCCGGCTTGGCACCGACCCCCAGGGACCGGGCCTGCGGACCCTGCCCGACCTGCCGGCCGGCGAGCTGGCCGACGGCGTCGTCTCGCTCCGTCCACTGTGGATCGAGGATGCGCCCAGCGTGTTCGCCCTGCGCAGCCTGCCCGACGTGGTGGCGACCACGGTCCCGGCACAGTCGCCGAAGCTGGAACAGATCGAGCGCCGCTGCGCCGAGGCGCCCGCCGAGTGGCTGGCCGGCACCGCTGCCGACCTCACCATCCGGGACGCGGCCAGCGGCGCGTTCGCCGGTGAGATCGCGCTGCGCCAGATCGAACCGGTGACCGGCCAGGCCATGATCGGCTACAGCCTGCTGCCGCCGTGGCGTGGCCGCGGTTACGCGTCCCGGGCGTGCCGGCTGCTGGCCGCGTGGGCGTTCGAGGCGGTGGGCGTCACCCGGCTGATCGCCGGCACGGCGCCGGGCAACGACCGTTCTCAGCGGGTACTGCAACGGGCCGGGTTCCGCCGCGAGGGGTACGAGCGCTCCCGGCTACCCGGCCCGGCCGGTACCCGGATCGACAACGTCCTGTACGCGCTCCTGCCGGAGGACGGGGCCTGAGAGTCCGCGGGCATGCTCTAGCCCCACCAGAATACCGCCGCGATGATCACGTAGAGGCCCATCAGGATCGCGCCCTCCAGCCAGTTCGACTCGCCGTCAAAGACGATCAGGGTGACCAGCACGACGGTGACCACCACCGCGGCGACCAGCATCGGCGCGAATACCAGGGTCAGCGTGGTGGCGGTGGTCAGGCTCAGCAGCACCAGCGCGGGCGCGAGCAGCAGGGCGACCTGGAGCGGACTGTTCACGATGACGGACAGTGCGTAGTCGGTCTGGTTGCGGAAGGCCAACTGGATGCCGACCACGTTCTCGATCGCATTGCCCGCGATCGCCACTACCACGAGACCGGCAAACGCCTGGGACAGGTGCAGCGTGGTGATCGCCGGCTGGAGCGCGTAGACGAACCAGTCGGAGACCAGCGCGGACGCCACTGCGGCTGCGCCGAGCATGCCCACCGCGAGCCAGATCGGCCACCGTGGGGGTTCAGCGGAGTTCGCGGCGACCCCGGAGCCGTGCACCGCCGCGGGCGCGGCGGTCTTGCCGGACCCGGAGCCCCCGTCCCGGCGTGCCAGCGAGGCCGGCAGCGACAGCACGAACACGACCAGCAGGACCACCGCCACCGTATCGGACAGCGCCCGCACGTGCGGAGCCGCCGGGCTGTGGGTCAGCTGCGCCATGCTGGGCAGCACCAGCGCGGCGGTGGCCAGGACCAGCAGTACCGAGGTTTCCCTGGCCCGGGCGCGTTCGAACTTCTGCGGCCCGTTCTTCAGCCCCCCGACGACGAACGCCGCGCCGAGCACCAGCAGCAGGTTGGCGAGCATCGAGCCGATGATCGCCGACTGCACGACCAGCCGGAGGCCGGCCCGCAGCGCGAAGAACGAGATGAACAGCTCGGGCAGGTTACCGAGGGCGCCCTGCAGGACACCGGTGGCGCCCGGCCCGAACCGGTCCCCCAACTGTTCGACGCTCCGGGCGACGAGCGCCGCCAGCAGCGCGACCGCGATACCGGAGCAGCCGAACGCGAGCACCTGGTTGGCGTGCGCGTACCGGGTGACACCGGCCGCCACGATCCCGGCCGCGGCTCCGATGAGGATCACCACATCCGAGCGGATCAGCGTCCTTCCATTCGCTGGACGGTGATCCGTACCTGAAGCGTCGGTGTGCGCGTCGGACACTCAGAGATCATCGCAGAGCGGAGCAAACGGTGCCGGGAAGCCGAGCCGGCGAACAGAGCCGGAAGCAGCGCCCGGAGCCGAGGACGGAAGCCGAACCGCGAAGCCGAACCGGGAAGCGCGGCTCCACGCAGTGCGCGCTCGACGCGTGGCACGCGGCCCCGCCGTCGCGCAGCCCGCGCCTCCCGGAGACGGGTACCACCCCGTCTCCGGTCCGGCGCGGACCTCACCGCCGCCGGTCAGGCGGCCAGCGAGATCACTCCGTAGTCGTAGGCCCGCCGCCGGTACACCACGCACGGGCGGCCGGACTCCTTGTCGAGGTAGAGGAAGAAGTCGTGCCCGACCAGTTCCATCTGGAACAGGGCGTCGTCGACCGTCATCGGGATCGCCCGGTGCTCCTTCTCCCGCGCGATGTGCCACGGCTTGTCCTCGTCGAACTCGACAGGGTCGAGGACGGCCGTGGCGGTCTGCGCCGCGATCGGTTCGGTGGACAGTTCGGGCAACGGCAGGCCGGACGTCGCGGCAGCGACCGAGACGGGCGCATGACGACCGCGATGCACCCGGCGCCGGTCGGCGGCGCGGCGCAGCCTAGCCTCGAGCTTCGCGGTGGAATGGTCCAGCGCGGAGTAGAAATCCGCGGCGCACGCCTCCGCCCGCACCACCGGGCCTCGGGAAACACACGTGACTTCCACCCGCTGGCAGTGGTCGGACTGGCGAGGGTTGCGTTCGTGGGAGAGTTCGACCTCTACCCGAATGATCTTCTGGTCGTACCGCTCGACCTTGTGCAGCTTGTCCGCGACGTGCTGCCGGTAGTGTTCCGGCACTTCCACGTTGCGGCCCTTGACGACGATGTCCACAGGTGTGACCTCCCCCAAGGTCCTTGTCCTGGACGCCACCGCTGCCCCCTGGCTGGTGGCGACTTGGTGTGGCTCGGCCCAGTGGCGGACCGGACGGCTGGTTCCTCCTTGGTCGCTGCCAGTTCCCCGATGAGGTCCGACGCTAACCCTTGTTCGCCGGGACGTCACCCCTTGTTTTCCACATCGGTTTGGAGTATTTCGCCCGTAGATCGGGCAGGAGGGACGCCCGGGAAATCACTCGGACGGAGTACGCGAACCGGTCCGTCGCCGGGTCGCCGCCAGCACCGCCGCGAGCGGTACCGGAACGCCCGCGGTACGCAACCGGCCGGCGACCGCGGACAGGGTGGCGCCGGTGGTGAGGATGTCGTCGAGCGCCACGACCACGGCGCCCCGCGCCGCCACCTCGGCCATCCGGACCAGCTCACGCGAGCGGGGTGCGAACGCCTCGGCCGCGGCGCCCGCGCGGCCGGCCCGGTCCAGGTGCGCCGAGTCGGTGCGCGGCCGGGCGGACAGCGGGGTGGCCAGGCCGGCCGGCCAGCCGGTCGCGTTGAGCCGTACCGCCACCCGGCGGGCGAGCCGCAGCATGTGGTCGCCGTACCGGTCCCGGGCGGCGGCCGCGGTGTCCGGCACCGGTACCAGCAGCAGCGGCGTACCGGCGGGGTGGCCGGCGAACCGTACCCCGGCGACGACCGCGGACGCGAGCAGGTCGCCCAGCGTCCGCGCCAGCGTGTGCCGGCCCCGCTCCTTGTACGCCAGCAGCACCTCGCGCAGCACGCCCTCGTATCCGCCCATCGCCACGCACCCCGGCAGTCCGGGTGGGGCCGGCGTGGGCCGCGCCGGGTGGGGCCGCAGGGCCCGCAGCAACCGGGTGCAGTTGGCGCACAGCGCGCCCGGCCCGCCGATCCCGCAGCCGGCGCAGACGCCCGGGAGCACCAGATCCGCCAGCCCGGTCCACGTCTGCCCCAGCCAGGTCACCGGCGGCCCCTAGTCCAGATAGAACGGGTTGGTCGGCACCGGCTCGCCGGAGGACGCGTGGCCGGAGGACGCGGTCGGTGACGGGGAGCCGCCCGGGTTGCTCAGCTTGAGCGGCTCGAAGTGGCTGGGCGAGACGGAGTATGCGATGTTGTGGTCGGTCTGCACCATGGCCCGGGCGACTCCGGGAGCCGCCGACGGCAGCCGGGGCAGCGCCACCACCTGGGTGATCTTGTACGAGAAGGCGACCGACCACGTCTCCGCGACCGCGCCGTCGACCGTCGCCTCGGCCAGCTGGTAGTTGGCCGAGCCCCGACCGGCGATCAGCACCCGGTCCAACTGGGACCACGCGATCCCGGTCAGCCCGGTCAGCCCGGTCACGATGCAGCGCGGCGGCCCGGTCGAGATGCCCTGCTCGTCGATCCGCAGGGAACAGACCCAGGCCGAGCGGCCCGCGATCATCGCCATCCGGTGGCCGTCCGGCGCGACCGCGAAGGAGGTCACCGGGTGGTCGGCGATGGGCACCTCACTCCGGTTGCCCTGGAGATTCACCCAGTACAGCCGGCCGTCCACGGCGACCATGACCACCGGGTCGTCGGCGGCCAGGAAGACCGGCCGGGTCCAGGCGGTGCCGCTCAGGTCGGACCTGATGAAGACCGGCGGGGTGTTGTCGCGGTACACGCCGCCGACGTACAGCCAGTTGTCGGTCTTGACCAGGGCGGCGTACGGCTGGGTGCCGCTCAGCGCGGCGTACCGCACGTTCCGGTTGTCGCGGTTGGTGTTGGTCAGCGCCTGCGGGAGCTTGCCCGGGTCGGTGACCTCACGGACCACCCCACCCACCACGCAGTACGCGGTGTCGTCGCCCCGGTGGTACGGCTCGTCGGCCAGGTTCGATTTGAGGTACAGGCTGCTCGCCCCGTCGACCTTCACGTTCTGCGAGTTCTCCTGCAACCGGACGGGGCCCTCGTAGAACGGCCGCAGCGACCAGCGCAGCTGGTCCATCACCTGCCGCGGCTCGAGTCCCTGCGGCGCGGCGGACAGGTTGATCAGCAGCCCGTTCGAGTCCGGCGGCACCAGGCTCGGCCCGACCAGGGTGATCCCGGCGTAGAGCGTGTTGGCGACGGCGTTTTCCAGCAGGTCCGACGGTCCGCCGAGCACCCAGTTGACGATCTCGGTGCGCTGGCTCTCCTGGCTGAGCCCGACCCGGGGGACGTAACGCAGATCGGGTACCAGGCCCTTGCGGCCGCTGTCGGCCGACCAGAAGTAGATCAGCTGAGGCGTGTACCACTCGTTGTTGAGGCCGTCGCTGTTCAGCAGCATCCCGCTGGGCGGCGTACCCCCGTTGGGTGCCTGCGCCAAGATCTCGTTGATCAGGTACGAGCCGGGCTGCTGGTCGTTGAGCACCACGGTGAACCGCACCTTCGCCGGCGGGGCCGGCGCACCGTTCGAGACCGGCGTCACCATGCCGTTGCGCAGCGTGCCGACCGGCTGGAGTTCCACGTCGACGAAGGTCTCACCGGCTTCGCCCGCGCTGGACGTCGGGCCGGAGACCAGCCGGACCACGGTGACCTGGTTGCCCGACGGCCAGGTCCGCTGCGCCTTGGCGGTCAGGAACGCCTTCGCACGCTCGTTCGCCTTGCCGAAGTCGGTGTCCACGTCGAGCTTCCCGGCGACCGCGCCGAGAAAGTTCTTCACCAGGCCACCCGGGTCGGTGGCGTCCCCCGGCACCGGCGCCTGGACGTCGTTGCCGGTGGTGCCCGGACCCGCCGGCGGCGCCGGGCCGTCGACGATCGGGCGGCTGCCCGCGGGCAGTCCGCACGCCGCCGGCACCGCGAGCGCCGCGCCGCCCAGCACGATCGCCCGCAGCACCTGGCGGCGGTCAGGCATGGTGACTTCCCCGGGCGAGGCCGGCGCGGTCACCCGGATGGCGCTGGCCCGGCGCGCTGTCGGCCAGCGGGCCGACCGCACCGTCGCGCGGCGACGGGCCGGCCGGCTTCTGGTCGCCCACCGCCGGGTCGACCACGAGGTAGCCGCCCGCCACGTAGTCGATGGCGAAGTCGGTCGGCAGGTAGTCGGCGGACGGGGGCAGGGCGACGCTCGGTACGACCGTGGGTGACGGATCGCCGGCCGCCGGGCCGGCGGTCAACGCGAGCCGGGCCCGGACCGAGTCCGCGTCCGGCGGTATCAGCCGGAGCGGCGAGGACGTCAGCCGGTCACCGGCCCGCAGCGGCAAGGTCAACCGGAACTGCGCCCCCCGGCCGGGCGCGCCCCACGCCTCCAGCCAGCCGCCGTGCAGCCGGGCGTCCTCGAGCGCGATAGACAGCCCGAGCCCGGTGCCACCGGTCTGCCGCGCCCGGGACGGGTCCGCCCGCCAGAACCGGTTGAAGACCAGCTTCTCCTCGCCGGTGTTCAGGCCGATGCCGTGGTCCCGCACGGTGATCGCGACCGCGACCTCGTCGGCGTGCAGGGTCACCACGATCGGGCGCGCCTCGGCGTGCTCGACCGCGTTGCCGACCAGGTTGCGCAGGACCCGCTCGACCCGGCGCGGGTCGACCTCGGCGATCACCGGCGCGGCCGGCACGTTCAGGTCGATGCGTACCCCGCAGCGCTGCGCCAGCGGGCTCAGCCGCTCGGTGACCGACTCGACGATCGGCCCCACGTCGGTCGGCTCGGCGTCGAGCACCGCGAAGCCGGCGTCAAACCGGCTGATCTCCAGCAGGTCCGTGAGCAGCTCCTCGAACCGGTCCAGCTCGGCGTGCAGCAGCTCGGCACTGCGGGCCATCGCCGGGTCGAACTCGTCGCGCTCCGCGTAGATCAGGTCGGCCGCCATCCGTACCGTGGTCAGCGGCGTGCGCAGCTCGTGCGACACGTCCGAGGTGAACCGGCGCTGGAGCCGGGACATCTCCTCCAGCCGGATGATCTGCCGTTGCAGGTTCTCCGCCATCTGGTTGAACGACGCGGCGAGCAGCGCCAGGTCGTCCTCGCCCCGCACCTCCATCCGCTGGTCGAGCAGGCCCGCGGACAGCCGCTGCGCGGTACGGGCCGCGGTGCGCACCGGCTGGACAACCAACCGGGTGGTCAGCGCGGCGAGCGCGGCCAGCAGCACCACGAGCGCGACGCCGGTCGCGACGACGGTGGTGCGCACCAGATCGGCGGCCTGCTGCTCGGTGTTGAGCGGGAAGAAGTAGTAGAGCTCGAATTGGTCGTTGGACACGGTGACCGGGCTGCCGTACACCAGATACGGCTCATCGCCGTCGCCCAGGTCGGCGGTGATGAACTGGTGTGCCACCACGCCGGTGCCGCCGGTGCGCGCACCGCTGACGTACCCCCGCAGCGAGTGCGGGATCGCGTCGACGGTCTGGGCATTGTTCACCGAGGCCTGCGGGGGCGACGGGGTGGACGTGTCCTCGTCATCGGAGATGATCGCCACGCTGGCGCCCTCGGTGTTCGCCGACAGCCGGGCCAGCACGCCGGGGATGGAGGTCCGCACGTCCAGCGGGTCCTTGATCGCGTCCAGCTGCTGCCCCATCGTCTTGGCGCCCTGGCTCACCTGCTCACGCGCGCTGGTCACCTTGGCGTTGACCAGACCCTCGGTGATCATGGAGGCGACCACCACGCCGAACGCGCCGACCAGCACGCCGGAGACCAGCAGGGTGATCACGACCATGCGCAGCTGGAGCGACCGCCGCCAGGCACGCCGGCCGGTCACCCAGGCGAGGACCACGCGCTCGCCGACGGTACGCCGCAGGGCCCGCACCAGGGGGCGCTGGCGCAGGTACCGGTACTGAGCGCGGAGCCAGGTACTCATGCCGGACCCCCGCTCCGCGGAGATCCGGGATGACGCACCGGTGCCGTACCGCTCCGGATCGCTCGCTGACGCTCGCTCATGGCCTACCCGGTGCCGGCCTTGTACCCGACGCCACGGACGGTCAGGATGATCTCGGGGCGCTCCGGGTCCGGCTCGATCTTGGCGCGCAGTCGCTGGACGTGCACGTTCACCAGGCGGGTGTCCGCGGCGTGCCGGTACCCCCAGACCTGTTCCAGCAGCACCTCCCGGGTGAACACCTGGCGCGGCTTGCGGGCCAGCGCGACGAGCAGGTCGAACTCCAGCGGAGTCAGCTTGACCTCTTCGCCGTCCCGGCTCACGGTGTGGGCCGGGACGTCGATGGTGATCTGGTTCCCGTTCGGGCCGATGGTCAGCAGCTCCGGGGTCACGTCCTCGCCGCGGCGCAGCCTGGCCCGCATCCGGGCGACCAGCTCCTTCGGCTTGAACGGCTTGACCACGTAGTCGTCGGCGCCCGACTCCAGCCCGAGCACCACGTCGACGGTGTCGCTCTTGGCGGTCAGCATCACGATCGGGATGCCGGACTCGGAGCGGATGGCCCGGCAGACATCGATCCCGCTCATGCCGGGCAGCATGAGATCGAGCAGCACGATATCCGGCCGCGCCTCCCGGAACGCGCCCAGCGCGCGCTCGCCGTCCGCGACGAACGACGGCAGAAATCCCTCACTGCGTAGCACGATGCCGAGCATCTCGGCGAGGGCGGGGTCATCATCGACCACCAGGACCCGAGCTCTCATGCGCCCAATATTCCATCTTCGTGACCGAATCCGGGAACCCGACTGATCGGAACCGGATAAATTCGGACTAAAACCTCACGTAGGATGGCGCGTCCCAGAACACACACTCCCGTCGCAGGTCCCCGGGGTTGGCGGGGCTTCCATCATGCCTCGCCGACGCGGCGATCAGCATCCGGCGCCCGGGCGGGGTGCCCCGCCCGGTCGGCCCCCCTCGCCAAGCGGGCCGCGAGCCGGCGTCCGGGCGCGGCCTGCCGGTGGCCGCGGTACCCGCCGGTCCGGCCGGATCCGACTGCGCGGCGGACAGCACGGCAGGCCCGGACGTGCCAGGATGAGACCGCTGGCGACGGGGACGGCGCGAGCCGGCGAGCTTCAGGGAGGACAGCGGCATGGGTGGGGCCAGCGCCGAACGCCTGCCGCTGCGCCCACAGACCCTCGGCGAACTGCTCGACGCGGCGACGAACCTGCTGCGTCGCTACGCCCTGCCACTGATCGGCGCGGGTCTCGTGCTCGCGCTGGCCGAGCAGGCCGCGCTCTATCCGCTGCGCCGGGCCGCCGCCGTCGCACCGCCCTGGTACCTCCCGGAGCCCTTGGACCGGGTGACGCAGTACTGGACGCTGCTCGCGACCGGGTTCGGCACCGAAACCATGATCATCGTGCTGCTCAGCGGGCTGGCCGCCCGGGCGTCGGTCGCCGACCTGACCGGGGCGCCCGCCCCCAGGGGCCTGCTCGGGCGGGGCACCCGCCCCGGCGCGCTGGCCGTCCTCGCGCTGGTACTCGGCGCCGGTGCCGCGGTCGGCTCGGCCGCCGGGCTGGTACCGGGCGTCTTCTGGTACCTGCTCGCCGGCCTGGCCGCTCCGGTGCTCATCGTCGACCGGCGGCCACCGCGCCGGCCCGTACCGGCCGGGACACAGCCCGCGCGGCAGCTCGAAGCGCCCTGGCCGGCCGGGCCCTTCCTGGCGATCGGCCCACTGCCCGCGATCGGCCGGTCGATGGCCCTGGTCACCCGTGGCGGCTGGCGCCCGGCGGGCATCCGGCTGCTCGGCTACCTGGCCTGGTGGGTCATCCGGCTGGGACTCGGCGCGGGCAGCATCGCGCTGCTGCAGATCGTCGTCGATCGGGACAGTCCCTGGCTGTGGCTGGCCGCGACGCTGGCCTGGAGCACCGTCAACGCGATCGCCTACCCTGCCCTGGCCTGCCTCGACGCGGTCGTCCACCTGGAGAACCGGATGCGGGTGGAGGGGCTGGACCTCGCCCTGTCCCGTGCGCTGCGCCGCGACCGGCCGGCCGAACCGGCCCTGGCGGTGCCCCGGTGAGCCGGTGGTGGACCGAGCGGGTCGCCGCACTCGGCGACCACCTGCCGCTCAGCCTGGCCGCCCTGCTGCTGTTCGTCGTCGCCGGTGCCTGCGCGGCCGCGCTGTACTGGTGGCCGTCCTGGCTACCCTGGCGCTGGTGGCCCCGCCGGCTGCCCGGCCGGCGGCGACCCGGTATTCGCCTGCGGTGGCCCCGGCTGCGCTGGCCCTGGCGCCGGTTGCGGCTGCGCTGGCCCTGGCGCCGGCGCCGGCCCCGTGAGGAACCGGCGGACGAGCCGGCGACCGTGGACGGCGACGAACTGCCCGACCTGCCGACCGAGGCGTTCATCTCGCTGGCCGACCGGCTGGCCGCCCAGGGCCGGTTCGCCGAGGCGGTCCGGGAACGGCTGCGCGGCATCGTCCGGGAACTCGTCGACCACCACGTGGTGGAGAACCGCCCGGGGTGGACGGTGACCGAGCTGGCCGCGGCGGCGGGTGCCGCGTGGCCGCCGGTCGGGGCGCCGCTCGCGACGGCCTGCCGGACGTTCTCCGACATCTGGTACGGACAGCGTCCGGCGACCGCCGAGCACGACGGGCAGATGCGCGGGTACGCGGACCAGGTGCGCGCGGCGCTCGCCTCGACGATCGCGGGGGTGCACCGGTGAGTACGACCGGGCAGGCGACCGCACCCGGGCCGGCCATCCCCACCCAGACCGGGCCGAGTCCCGCGGTGGCCGCGGCACCGTCCGGCCGGCCACGACGGCGCTGGCCACGAGTCGCCGTACCGTTCGCCGTGGCCCTGCTGCTACTGGTCGTCACCGTCGTCACGCACGCCCTCCAGCAGCCCGACCCAGCCGCGCTGACCCCCGTCGACACCGGCCCGGACGGCGGCTCCCGGCTGGCAGGGCTGCTGGCCGGCAAGGGCATCGGCATCGAGACGGTACACCGCAGCCAGGACGCTCTGGCCTCCGCTTTCCGTGGCGACGCGACGCTGTTCGTCCCCGCGCCCGCCCTGATGAACCCGGTGTACCTGAGGGTATTCGGGCTGCTGCCGGCGAGCACCCGGATCGTCCTGCTGGCCCCCGGCGGGTACACGCTGGCCAGCGGCCGCATCCCGGTGAGCCGCGCGGGCACCCGGTGGGCGACCGGAGCGGTCGAGCCCGGTTGTGCCATGCCCGAGGCGCGCGGCGCCGGGAGGGCGGCCGTCTACCACGTCCACTACCGGCCCTCCCCCGACCTGACGTCCCTGCGCTGCTACCAGGACGCGCTGCTGCGCCTGCGGCTCAACCGGGCGGAGCTGGTGATCGTCGGGGCCAGCGACCCGTTCCGTAACGACCGGATCGGCGAGTACGGCAACGCCGCCCTGGCCACCGGCCTGCTCTCCCGGTACCCGCGGGTGATCTGGCTCGACCTGCACGGCAACGAGCCGGCGCCCTCGGGCGGCGGTACCGGCGCGTTCGGTGGATCCGGCGGTTCCGGGTCGGCCGGCGGTCACGGCGCGGGAACTCACCGGGACGGCGGAGGAGGAGGCGGCTCGGGCCACCGGTCGTCGAGCGGCGACTCGCCACCGCTGCCGATCCCGGCCCAGTTCTGGGCGGTACTGGCCCTGCTGGTGGCCGCCATGCTGGCGATCGCCCTGGCCAAGGCCCGCCGGCTCGGCCCACCCGTCACCGAGCCGTTGCCGGTGACCGTACGCGGGTTGGAGACCGTCGCCGGCAGGGGACGCCTGTACCAGCGGGCGAAAGCTCGAAGCTGGGCGCTGCACGTCCTGCGTACGGCCGCGATACGCCGCCTCGGGGCGGCCCTCGAACTCGGCCCGGATCCGGCGCCGGCCGCCGTGGTCGGCGCGGTCGCGCGCCGCACCGGCCGGCCCGCCGGACAGATCGACGCGATCCTGTACGGCGCCGAGCCGCGCACCGACGCCGAACTGCTCGGCGCGGCCAACGAACTGGATGCCCTCATGCACCAGGCGCTTCCCGACATCGCGAGAGGAGAATCCGGATGACCGAAGCCATCGCCACCCCGCCGGCCGTCGCCGATGACGAAACGCGCGCGCGGGAGGCGCTGGTCCGGCTGCGCACCGAGGTCGCCAAGGTGGTCGTCGGCCAGGACGCCGTCGTCACCGGGCTGGTCATCGCGCTGCTCTGCCGCGGGCACGTGCTGCTCGAAGGCGTGCCCGGCGTGGCCAAGACGCTGATGATCCGTGCGCTCGGCGCCGCTCTCAACCTGTCCTCGAAGCGGCTGCAGTTCACTCCCGACCTGATGCCCGGCGATGTCACCGGGTCGCTGGTCTTCGACGCGCGCACGGCCGTCTTCCAGTTCCGCGAGGGGCCGGTGTTCACCAACCTGCTGCTCGCCGACGAGATCAACCGGACTCCACCGAAGACGCAGGCCGCGTTGCTGGAGGTCATGGAGGAGCGGCAGGTGTCGGTGGAGGGCGCCGCGCGCCCGCTGCCCGAGCCGTTCATCGTGGCGGCCACCCAGAACCCGATCGAGTACGAGGGCACGTACCCGCTGCCCGAGGCACAGCTCGACCGGTTCCTGCTGAAGCTGTCCGTACCGTTGCCGAGCCGGGAGGAGGAGCTCGGCGTGCTGCGGGCGCACCACGCGGGGTTCGATCCCCGCAACCTCGCCGCCGCTGGTGTGCACGCCGTGGCCGGCGCGGCCGACCTCGCCGCCGGCCGGGCCGCCGTGCAGCGCGTCGGGGTGGCCGACGGCGTGCTCGCGTACATCGTCGACCTGTGCCGCGCCACCCGGGTGTCGCCGTCACTGGAACTCGGCGCCTCGCCCCGGGGCGCCACCGCGCTGCTCGGCGCCGCGAAGGCGTGGGCCTGGCTGCTCGGCCGCGACTATGTCACACCGGACGACGTCAAGGCGCTGGCCCGGCCGACCCTGCGGCACCGGGTACGGCTGCGGCCGGAGGCCCAGCTCGAGGACGTCACCGCCGACGCGGTGCTGGACTCCGTCCTGGCCACCGTGCCGACCCCCCGATGATCACCTGGCGACCGGCCGCGCTGCTGGCCGCGGGCGCTGTCCTGGTGCCGTTGCTGCCCGCCGTCCGGCTCGCCGCGTTGTCGTTCATCGTCGCGGTCGCCATCGCGTCCATTGCGGACATCCTGGCGGCCGCCGCCCTGGTCGATGTGCGCCTGCGGCGCGAGGGCGACCGGCAGGTGCGACTGGGCGAGCCCGCCTCGGTCGCGCTGATCGTGACGAACGAGGGGCAGCGGCGACTGCGGGCCGAGGTGCGCGACGCCTGGGTGCCCTCGGCCGGGCCGGCCGGGCCGTACGCGCACCGGATCGTCCTGGCACCGGGCGAGTCGGCGCGGATCGCCACCCAGCTGCGCCCGACCCGCCGCGGCGACCGGCCGGCGGTGCGCGTCTCGGTCCGCTCGTTCGGGCCGCTCGGTCTCGGGTACCGGCAGCACTCGGTGCGCCGCGCGGACGCTGCCACTCCAAAATGGACGGTACGGGTGCTGCCGCCGTTCACCTCGCGCCGGTTCCTGCCGGAGAAGATGGCCCGGCTGCGCATGATCGACGGGATCGTGGTGACCCGGGGGCGGGGCCAGGGTACCGAGTTCGACACGCTGCGCGAGTACGTGCTGGGCGACGACGTGCGCTCGGTCGACTGGCGGGCCAGCGCCCGCCGGTCCGACGTCGTGGTGCGCACCTGGCGACCGGAGCGCGACCGGCGGGTGCTGTGCGTCATCGACACCGGCCGCACGTCGGCGGTCCGGGTCGGCAGCCCGGCGGCGGAGGGCGGGTTCTCCGGGGCCGGTCCGGCTCCGGCCGGCCCGCGGGGCGGAACGACGGACGAAGCCGCCGGCCCGCGCGGCGGCGCCGACCCCGCCGGAGCCGGCGCTTCCGGCGCCCGGCCCGCCGCGGCCGAGCCGCTCGCCGGCACCGGGCTGAACGAGCCCCGGCTGGACGCCGCGATCGACGCCGCCCTCCTGCTGGCCACGCTCGCCAGCCGGGCCGGCGACCGGGTCGACCTGCTGGCCATCGACACCGCCGTACGGGCGGCCGTCGACGGCGGGGCCGTCCACACGCTGCCGCACCGGCTGGCCCGCGCCCTGGCCACACTCCAGCCCGCCCTGGTGGAGACCGACTTCGGACTGGTCGTCGCCGAGATCCTCCGGCGGGAGCGCAAGCGGGCCCTGGTCGTGCTGTTCACCGCGCTGGAGCCCGGAGCGCTCGGCGAGGGGCTGCTGCCGGTACTGCCGCAGCTGACCTCGCGGCACAAGGTGCTGGTGGCCGCCGTACACGACCCGGCCGTCACCGCCCTGACGACGCGGCGCGGCGATGCCGCCGGGGTGTACGCGGCCGCGGCGGCCCACCGTACCCTGGCCGAACGCGACCGGATCGTCACCGCGCTCGCCCGTAACCAGGTCGAGGTGGTGGACGCGCCGGTGCACCTGTTCGCCTCCAGGGTGGCGGACGCGTACCTGACGATGAAGGCCGCCGGGCGCCTCTAGCGCCATGCCCGATGACCGTTGCCCGTTTCGATCGGTGACGCTGTGGTGTGGCAAACGCCGTAACTCCGCCACACCCCAGGTCGGCTGTCACTCGCTCTACCCGACGCCCCTCGCCCTGCGCGTCGACAACGGCTTCCCGTGCTCCGCCCCAGCACCTCCGCACACCCACAGGCAAGTACTTGCCCGATCGGAAAGGGTCAGCTACCTTTCTCTTTAGGCAAGTATTTTCCTAGGGGGTCGGATGAAGGTCACCACGGACCCAGGGCCCGCGCAGAATCCGGTCCATCGGCAGGTCAGGGGCCTGCCATGGTGGTACTTCGTCCTGGCCGGCGTCCTCGTGGCCAGCTTCGACATCAGCCAGCAGTTCCGCGCGAACCACCCCCTGGTCGCCGTGCTGCCCCTGGTGCTCATCGCGGTGCACATCACGCTCTGGTTCGCGCTGCTTTCCCGCCGCCGCCAGTACATCCGATCGGTATGGCGCTCGCCGCAGGCCCGGATGCTGGTCGTGCTGCTGTTCAGCGTGCGCCTGGTCCTCCAACTGGTGCTGAGCCGGGTGACGGACAGCGCGGCACCGCTGCACACCTACGCGCACCTGGTCATGGCTTTGGCGCTGCTGGTGCTGACCACGACGGGCGCGTGGTTCGATCAGTGGCTGATCCTGCGTACCGTGAACAAGTGCGCGGAACAGGCGAAGGAGCGGCGACGATGAACCAGCCAACGCCAGAAGAAGCGGCGGCAGCCCTCCGCGCGATCCACGCGGGCCGGGAGCAGGTGATCAATTCCTCCATAGGGTCCCGGTGGATATGGATCGTCAACGGCCTGGTCGTGTTCCTCTACTGCGCGGCCATCGATCTGTTCCCCTCGGCAAGCCCCTGGCTGATCTGGCCCGTGCTCGCCTTCGTACTCCTGGGGGTCGTCGGCCTGCGCACCCGAGTCGGCAGCACCGTGCTCGGCCGGCCGGTCATCGTGTCGCGCCGCAGTCTCCCCCTCTCCTTCAAATGGCGCCTGCTGCGCATCGCGCCGGTGCTCGGTCTCGGGATCGCCGCCGCACTGATCGTCCCGCTGCTGCACCTGCCGCACGGCGCCATCTATTACGGCGCGCTGGCCGGGCTCTATATCATCTTCCTTGGCCCCAGGTTCCAACTGTGGCTACTGCGCCGGCAGGACAGGGACTGAAGTAGTGGCCGAGCTTGACCAACTCCTGCTGGACCCGACGAGACTAGCCATCGTCTCGCTGCTCGCCGCGGCGGAATGGGCCGAGTTCGGGTTCGTCCGGGACTCGGTGAAGCTCTCTGACTCCGCACTGTCCAAACAGGTCACGACACTGTCGAAGAACGACTATGTCGAAGTCCGCAAGGGCTACGTCGGCAAGCGGCCGCGCACCTGGCTCAACCTCACCGACACCGGCCGCGACAACCTGGCCGGACACATCTGCGCCCTCCAGGCCATCGCCGAGAAGGCCCGATCCGACGGCGCCCAACAGCCCCGCGACCGGAGCGGCCGAAGCGCTCCGACCGCCTAGACGGTTGGTACCGACGCCTCGGTGAACTCCTCCCCGAGGTCCGTGCCGTACCGCTGTGCCCGGGCCCGGTTGCCGAACACCACGACGTAGCTCAGGAACCCGACCCAGGCGAGTACGCCGATGCCGATGCGCACCGGAGTGGGCAGGCCGGACGGCGTCACGAACGCCTCGATCAGCCCGCTCACCGCGAGTACCCCGACGAGCCCCAGCGCCACCAGCATCGCCGAGCGGGCGGCCGCCCCCAGCGCCTGCCCACGGCTACGCAGCGGCCCGGGCGCGATCCAGGCCCAGCCGATGCGCAGGCCCACGCCGGCCGCCACGAACACCGCGGTCAACTCCAGCAGGCCGTGCGGCAGGATCAGCCCGAAGAACACGTCGGTGCGGCCGGCCGCGATCATCAAGCCGCCGTCCAGGCCGACGTTGAGGAGGTTGTACGCCAGAGCCAGGAACACCGGGATCACCAGGACACCGGAAGCCAGGCACAGGGCCGAGATCAGCGCGTTGTTCGTCCACACCTGTAGCGCGAAGTTCTGCGCCGCGTGCTCGGAGTAGTAGCTCACGAAGTCGGTGTTGACCAGTTGCTGGATCTGGTCGTCGGACAGGAACGCGTGCTGGAAGTCGGGGTGCGACTCGACGTACCACATCAGTCCGAGGGACAGCAGGGTGAAACTCGTCGCCACCGCGCACCACCACCGCCAGGCCTGCAATACGGCCAGCGGGAACGTGGCGGTGAAGAAGCGGCCCACCTGGCTCCAGGAGAACGCACCGCCCCCGGTGATCGCGCCGCGCGCCGTCAGCACGATCCGGGACAGCCGCGCGACCAGGGCCGGATCGGCGGCGCGGCTGCGGATCGCGGACAGGTGCGTCCCGGCCCGCTGGTACAGCGCGACCAACTCGTCGACCTCGGCGGCCCGCAGCCGGCGGCGGCCGGCCAGCTGCTCCAGCCGGCGCCATTCGCCGGCGTGCTCGGCCACGTACGCGTCGAGATCCACGGCGCACCCCTGTCCATACTCGCGGCGCTCGGGCGGGATCCCGCAGAGCTTAGCGGTCGTGTTGACTGTACGAGTGAGCCTCAACGCGCCTGGGACCGACGGCTTGCGGCTGTTCAGCGGCGACGCCGTCGAACTCGACATCCGCATCGCCCGACTCGGCTCCCGCGCCCTGGCCCGGCTCATCGACCTGGTGGCTCAGGCCGTGCTGACGGTCCTGGTCGCAGGGCTGCTGTCGGTCATCATCATCAACGTGGAGTCCCTGCCCGACGACGCGATCATCCAGGCGGGCTGGATCGTGACCCTCGTGGTCGTGCTGATCGGCTACCCGACGCTGCTGGAGTCGCGGACCTCCGGCCGTACGCTCGGCAAGCTCGTGATGGGGCTGCGGGTGCTCCGGGACGACGGCGGGCCGGTCCGCTTCCGGCACGCGCTGACCCGGGCACTCGTCGGCGTCGCGGTGGAGTTCCCCGCGCTCGGCACCGGGGTGGCCCTCCCGGTCGGCTGGCTGATCAGCATCTGGACGATGCTGGTCAACCCGCTCGGCAAGCGGGTGGGCGACCTGGCCGCCGGTACGATCGTCATTCACGACCGCACCCCGGCGACCTGGGGCTGGGTTCCGGCCATGCCGCCGCAGCTGGCGGCCTGGGCGGCGACACTCGATCTCACCGGCATCGACGACGATCTGGCGCTGGCGGTCCGGCACTACCTCGCCCGCAACCGGGAACTCCGCGAGCCGGCCCGGTCCCGCCTCGGGTACGCCCTGGCCAGCGAGGTCGCCGAATGCACCACGCCGCAGGCGCCGCCGGGCACCCCGGGCTGGGCCTACCTGGCGGCGGTGCTCGCCGAGCGCAACCGGCGGTCGGCGCAGCGCCTGATCCGCACGCGGCAGGTGACCGACCGGATCTGGCCCGAGCTGAGCCGCGCGGTACGGGTGGCCCAGGCCCAGGCGGTCTGGCCTGTGCCGTTGCCGTCCCCGCCCGGAATCCCGGCCCGGGGTGGAACCCCCGTCCGGTCCGGGCCGCCGGCACCACCGGCATCGCCGCCCGGAATCCCGGTCTGGAGCGGAACCCCCATCCCGCCCGGCCCGGGGTCGCCGCCCCCAACGGTCCGCACGCCCGCGCCACCGGCCTGAGCCGCGAACGCGCCGGGGCGGCCGGGCGCCGGTACGGCACCAGCCCCGTACCACCCGATGTCGGGTGCTACGGGGCCGGAACGCTCTGGTCAGACGAGCTTGAGGGCCTCCGCGTAGTGGCACGCGGTCTGGTGCCCCTGACCCCGGTCGACGAGCGCCGGGATCTCGTTCACGCACTTCTGCTTCTCGTTCTCCGAGAGCTGGTTGGCGAACTTCGGGCACCGGGTACGGAACCGGCACCCGGACGGCGGGTTCACCGGGCTGGGTACCTCACCGGACAGCAGTACCCGCTGGCGCGTCCGCTCCTTCTGCGGGTCGGGCAGCGGGATCGCCGAGATCAGCGCCTGCGTGTACGGGTGGGCCGCCTTGGTGAACAGCTCCTCGACCGGCGCGGTCTCCACGATCCGGCCGAGGTACATGACCGCGACCCGGTGCGCGATGTGCCGGATGACTGACAGGTCGTGCGAGATGAACAGGAACGACAGGCCCAGCTCGCTCTGCAGGTCCTCAAGCAGGTTGATCACACCCGCCTGGATCGACACGTCCAGCGCCGAAACCGGCTCGTCGAGCACGAGCACCTTGGGCCGCAGCGCCAGGGCACGGGCGATGCCGACGCGCTGGCGCTGGCCGCCGGAGAACTCGTGTGCGTACCGGTTGCCGTGCTCGGGGTTGAGCCCGACCTGGCGCAGCAGCTCGCGCACCTTCTTCTGGCCCTCGGAACCGCTGCCGTACAGACCGTGGATGCGCAGCGGCTCCGCCACGATCTCGTTGACCGTCATCCTCGGGTCCAGCGACGCGAACGGGTCCTGGAACACGATCTGCAGGTCCCGCCGCAACGGGCGCATCGCCCCGGTGGACAGCTTGGTGAGGTCCTTGCCGCCGTACCGGACCTCGCCCGAGGTCGCGCCCACCAGGTTGAGCACCAGGCGACCGGTGGTCGTCTTGCCGCAACCCGACTCGCCGACCAGGCCCAGCGTCTCGCGCGGCATCAGGTCAAACGACACGTCGCAGACCGCGTGGACGTCGCCGACCCGGCGCCGGACGACGCCCTTGGACCGCACCGGGAAATGCTTGACCAGGTTGCGTACCGACAGCACCGGCTGGACGGAGCTCGCGGTCTCCGGCCCGCTCGACTGGGCGGGAATGTCCACGGTGGTCACTGTGCTACCTCCTGATCCACCGAATCGATCAGGTCCGGATCGGCGGATGTCGTACTGAACAGCTGCCGCGCGCTCACACCGACCAGCTTCTCGTGGAAGTGGCACGCCGCGAGGTGCGCCGGGCTGTCCGTGGCGACCAGGGCCGGCTCGTTCTCCTCGCACACGTCCTGGGCGAGCGGGCAGCGCGGCGTGAACGGGCAGCCGGGCGGCAGGTTCACCAGGGACGGCGGGGCACCGGTGATCGGGGTGAGCCGCTGCTTGCTGGACGCGTCCAGCCGGGGCAGGCTGCCCAGCAGGCCCAGCGCGTACGGCATCCGGGGCCGGTAGAAGATGTCGTCGATCGACCCGACCTCGACCAGCTTGCCGGCGTACATGACGCAGATCCGCTCGGCGTGCCCGGCGATGACGCCCAGGTCGTGAGTGATCATTACGAGAGCCGCCCCGGTCTCCGCCCGGGCCGCTTCCAGCGCCTCGAGCACCTGCGCCTGTACCGTCACGTCCAGCGCCGTCGTCGGCTCGTCCGCGATGATCACGTCCGGGTTGTTGGCCATCGCGATCGCGATCACGACACGCTGCCGCATACCGCCGGACATCTCGTGCGGGTAGTTGTTCACCCGCTGCTCCGGGAACGGGATGCCGACCACGCGCAGCAGCTCGACCGCCCGGTCGAGGGCCGCCTGCTTCGACACGTCGTTGTGCGCCAGCACCGCCTCGGAGAGCTGGTACCCGATGGTGTACACCGGGTTCAACGAGGTCAGCGGGTCCTGGAAGATCATCGAGATCTTGTTGCCACGGATCTCCGCGTACTGGTTCTCGGACCTGCCGAGCAGGCTCTCACCCTGGAACCGGATCGCCCCGCTGACCCGCGCGGACCTGGGCAGCAAGCCCATCACCGCGAGGGAGCTGACCGACTTGCCGGAGCCGGACTCGCCCACGATCCCCATGGCCTCGCCACGGCGCAACTGGTAGCTGACGCCACGTACGGCGTTGACGACGCCGTCGTCCGTAGGGAACGACACAGTGAGGTTTTCGACCTCAAGCAGCACGTTCGGGTCGGCGTCCGCCCGGCCGAGCTGGATATTTGTGTTCACGGTCACCGTCGCTGCCTTGTCTGTTGGGGGTCGAGCGCGTCGCGCAGGCCGTCACCGAGGAAGTTGACGGTGAGCGCGACCAGGATGATGAACAGACCCGGGAAGTAGAACAGCCACGGCCGGGTGTTCACGGCACCCTGACCCAGCGTAATCAGCACACCGAGGGAAGTGTCCGGTGGCCGGACGCCGAAGCCCAGGAAAGAGAGCGAAGTCTCTGCCAGGATGCCGCTCGCGACCAGCAGCGTGGCGTTGACCACAACCACCGCGAACGCGTTGGGCACCAGGTGGCGCAGCATGATCCGGATGTCCGACGCGCCGAGCGCGCGAGCCGCCTCGACGTACTCCCGTTCCCGGATCGACAGCACCATGCCGCGCACGACCCGGCCGACGTACGGCGCGGAGAGCCCACCGAGGATGACCGCGATGATCCACCAGGTGCCGCCGAAGTTGTTCGCCAGCGCGGCGGCCAGCGCCAGGCTCGGGATCGTCAGGACCAGATCGGCGAAGCGCATCAGCGCGTTGTCGACGAATCCCCGGTAGTACCCGGAGATCGTGCCCCACAGCGTGCCACCGACGGTCGCGATCAGGGCGATGCTCAGCGCCACCTTGATCGATTGCTGGAGCCCGCGCAGCACCTGGGCGAACATGTCATGGCCGAGGTTGTCCGTCCCGAACGGGTGCTTCAACGACGGCGCGACGCTGTTGTCCGGTGTGATCGTCGTGTACTGGTACTTCCACAGGTGTGGCCCGACGAACGCGAACAGAACCAGCAGCACGAACACGATCAGGCTGCCGACGGCCAGCTTGTGCCGGAGGAACCGCCGCATCGTCTGCTGGAACTGGCTGCGGTCCTTGACGGTGAATTCCCGCTCGACCCGGCCGGTGGCCGGATCGGTGGCGAGGGGCGTGCCCGCGGAGGGGGCGGCCTTCGTGGTCGGCTCGGTCATGACGCCACCTCGTTCCGGCGGACCTTCTGGCGTGGAGCGGTCGTACCGACCGGCTGCTGGTCACGCATGGCGGATCCTCGGGTCCAGGATCCCGTACAGCAGGTCGGCGATGAGATTGAACACGATCACGATGGTGGCCGACACGAGCAGCCAGCCCATCATCAGGTGCGCATCCTTGGCCTGCAGGGACTTGATGAACAGCGACCCCATGCCCTGCCACTGGAACACCGTCTCGGTGAGGATCGCGCCGCCGAGCAGCGCGGCGATGTCCAGGGCGGTGACCGTGGTCAGCGGGATCAGCGCGTTGCGCAGCGCGTGCCGGACGAGCACCTTGCGCGAGCGCAGGCCCTTGGCACGGGCCAGCCGCACGTGGTCGCTGTTCAGCACCTCAAGCATGGACGCCCGGGTGAACCGGGTCCAACCGGCGTAGCCGGCGAGGCCGAGCACGATGGTCGGCAAGATCATGTGACCGGCGACATCGCTGATATGTCCCCAGGTCGTGTCGTTCGCCAAGACGACGGACTTATCGCCGATGGTGTAGAACGTGTCGGCGTGAACGTTCTGGTTGTACCAGATGCCCCACGACTTGAGCAGCACCGCGAACCAGAACACCGGCATGGACAGGAACAGGAAGCCGAAGAACGTGGTGGTGTAGTCCAGCACGCTGTACTGCTTGACCGCGCTCAGCACGCCGGTGATGATCGCCAGGATCAGCGCGATCAGCACCGAGAAGAACACCAGGCGCATGGTTACCCACAGGTGGCTGCCGATCTCAGCGCCGATGTTGTCGCTGGGCGCCACAGCCGCGCCGAAGTCGCCGTGCAGCACGAGGCCCTTGAGCCAGTCCCAGTACTGCACCGGCCAGGACTGGTCCAGACCAAGCCGGTGCTCCTCCAGCCGGATCGTCTGGGGCGGCGGCGGAGGGTTGCGCAGCTTGATGGACTCCAGGGGATCGCCCGAGAGCTTGACCATGATGAAGACCAGGATCGTCGATCCGATGAGGACCGGGATCGAGATCAGCACGCGCCGGATCGTGTACGCGAGCATGTGTTACCTCCAACTGTGGGGGCCGTCCAGTAACGGACCCCGGACGCCGGGGCGTCCGGGGTCCATTTGGCTGACTGGCGGTAGAGCTGCTGTGCGTTACCTGACGGTCGTCAGGACGCGCGCATACCCCACTCCTGAACGTTGTACGGCGGGCCAGTGCTGGTCGCGTCGTCGCGGATGTTCGCGATGTTCGAGTACGCCGCCAGGAAGGTCGGCTTCTGGAACAACGGCAGCACGTACGCGTCGTTCGCCATGATCTGGTCGGCGTCGTTCAGGTCCTGGACCGCCTTGGTGTGGTCCGTGTTCTGCGCGGCGTCCTTCAGCAGGGCGTCGCTCTGGGTGTTGGTCCAGTGGCCGTAGTTGCTGCTGCTGGTGCTCAGCCACGTCTGGTAGGCGCCGGAGAAGAGGAACGGCGTCTGAACCCAGGCGAAGATGATCATGTCGAAGTCACCGCTGGTCAGCGTGTCGCCGAGCGAGGTGATCGGGGTCGGCGTGACCTTGATGCCCAACCCCTGCAGCTCGTTCTGGAACAGCTCGCAGGACTGCTGGCGCAGCACGTTGCCCTGGGTGAACGAGCAGCGGAGCTGCACCGGAGCGCCCGACGGGCTCTTCAGCGCGGTGCCGACGCCGGTGTAACCGGCGCTGGTCAGCAGGTCCTTGGCCTTGGCGACATCGCCGTTACCCTGGCCGGTGGACGAGATGACGTCCTTGTACCCGTCCATGCTCGGCATGAAGTTGTGGTTGTTCAGCGGCACGATGCTCGGGTCGAACTGACCGACGGTCTTCGCGATGACCTGCTTGCGGTCGATCGCGGTGAAGATCGCCTGACGGAGCTTGGTGTCGGCGAGCAGCGGGTTCTTCAGGTTCAGGTCGAGGTGCTCCCACTGCAGACCCTTGCCGAGCATGTACTGCACGCCGCTGATCTGCTTGACCTGGTTGATGATGTCCGCGTTGGCCTGCGGGTAGATCACCTGGACCTCGTTGTTCTGGAGGGCCGGGACCTCCTGGGTCTGGTCCGTGATGATCCGGAAGACCAGCTTGTCCAGCGACGGCTTGGTCTTGCCGTACCACTTCGGGTTCGGCGTCTCGGTGACCGAGGCGTCCTTGTCGTACGCGGAGATCACGTACGGGCCACCCGAGTAGGTCGGCTGGGTGTCGTTCAGCCACTTCCAGGACGCACCCAGGTCACCGTGCTGGTTCGCGATGTGCGCCGGGTACAGCGGGCCGAACAGCCCCTGCCAGTCCGTGTACGGCGTCTTGAAGACCACGGTCACGGTCTTGCCGTTGTCCGAGCCGGTCACCGACTGGATCTGGTCGTACCCAGCGGTCGACGCCGCGTCGCAGGTCTTGCAGTCGACGCCGTTCTGGGTCTTCCAGGCGTAGGTGAAGTCGTCGGCGTTGATCGGGGTGCCGTCGTTCCAGACGGCATCCGGGTTGATCTTGTAGACGATCGTCTGCGGGCTGGTGTTGGTCTGCTCCGCCGACACCATCAGGTCCTGGTTCAGCGTGGGCTTCAGGTCCGGGGTGTTGATGAACGGCCCCTGCGGCAGAACGCCGTCGAGCACCTCCTGGAAGTCGAACGTGTTCGACTCGGCGCTGACCAGGTTCCAACCAGTGATGGTCTTTTCAATCGTGTACGTTACGGTGCCGCCCTGCTTCGTCGTTCCACTATTGCAGGTGAGCGGCTTGGTGGCGCAGTCCGCGAAGCTCGTGGATGTATTCGACCCGCCGGTGGAGGATCCAGATCCCCCGCCACAGGCAGATACCACGAGCAGCGAACCTACGCCAACCGCGACGAGGCCGAAGAGCCCCTTCGTAGTGCGCATGTCCCCTCCAGTCGGCTACCGCAGCCCACGATGGACCGAGCGTCCAGAGCCCTGGACGGCGACAACTGGGGCTGCGTTGTAGTGCCTAAAGGAAACGACGCCAGGGCCCGCATGCAAAGGGTCGGCGAGAATTCGTGACTCTCCCGTTATCCGAGCGCGTGGTTGGAGTCACGTAGGTAGTCCGATCGGCCAATTTTCGCTGACCGCCAGGGCGATGCCGGCTCGCCAGAACAGCCCAGGCGGATGCCCGTAATGTCGGGTATACAGACAGGACCGCCACTAGTGCACAACGGCGGTCACCGCGGCACAGGGTCGCACAAAAGGACCAGCGTTCGCTATCCGTCGACGGGGACCTATTTCCGGCGGTCACCCGGCGAAAAATCGCAGCTTATCGGATCAGTCGACGAGGCCCTGCGCCCAGTACCGATCGGCTCCCGAGGCGGCCGGTGGGCACGCGAACAGGCCCGAGCCGACGTGCTGGATGTACTCGTTCAAGGCGTCGTGCGCACCGAGCGAACGCTGCAGTGGAACAAACTGTTTACGCGGGTCCTTCTGAAACGCGATAAAGAACAGCCCCGCATCCAGCTCACCACTCGCTGACACGATGCCGTCCGTATACGAATAACCACGCCGCAGGATCCGGATACCGCCGTTGTTCTCGTGTGCGGCCAGCCGGATGTGGGCGTTGACCGGAATGACCGGCTGCCCGCTGCCGTCCTTGGCCCCGAAGTCCGGGGTGTCGAACTCCTTGGAACCGCTCAACGGGGCGCCAGAGTACTTGTACCGGCCGAAAACGTGCTGCTGGTCGGCCAGGAAGTCGCGGTCCCACGCCTCGATGCGCATCGCGATGCGCCGGGCGACCAGGTAGGTCCCGCCCCGCATCCAGTCCTGGTCGGTCTCTTTGCCGACCCAGACGTACTGGTCCATCCGCTGCGCGTCGCTGCCGTCGATGTTGCGGGTACCGTCCTTGAAGCCCATCAGGTTGCGCGGGGTCTCCTGGGCCGCCCCGTTGGACGTGGCGTTCCCGAACCCGAGCTGGGACCAGCGCATGACGACGGTGCCGCGGCCCAACCGGGCCAGGTTGCGGATGGCGTGGAACGCCACGACGGGGTCGTCCGAGCACGCCTGGATGGCCAGGTCGCCCCCGCTGCGCGAGGGGTCCAGGTTCTCCGGGGGAAGTTTCGGCAGGTCGGCCAGCGCGGCCGGGCGCCTGGAGGACAACCCGAACCGGCCGTCGAACAGCGACGGGCCGACGCCGAACGTGATCGTGAGGTTCGCCGGGGAGGCGCCATACGCCTCGCCGGTGTCCGCCGGGGGCGCCACCAGCGACGTGCTGTCGCCCGGCACCTGCTTCCCGTCGGCCATCGCCGCGGCCGCGGCGGTCCAGGTCTGCAGCAGTTCCCGCAGCGCCGCCCGGTTCTCCTCCGGACTGCCGCTGACCGTCACGTCATAGGTGGCAAACGCCAGCCGGGCAGGCGTCGGGGTGGCGATCCCCGCCTGGTGGGTGCCGTAGAACGGCACCTTCGCGGCGACCGAGGTCGCCGCCTTCGGGTGGTCACCGTCGCAGCCGGCCAGGGCACCGGAGGCGGCCGCGCCGGCCACCGCGGCACCGCCGAGGGCCAAGAGGCCCCGGCGGGACGCACGCAGTTCAGGCATCAGCCAGTCACCTTAGCGGCTACCTGGGACAGCGGCTCGGCAAGGGCGTCCACCTTCTGGGTCAGCACCCGCCGCTGGTCATCCGGGACCGTGGTGTAGTCGACGAACACGCCGGCCGAGTGCTGGTACGGCTGGAGGGCGTCGAGGACCTCGGTGAACTTCTGGGTGACCGTACTGGCCAATTGCGGATCGATCTTCTGTAGCGCCGGTACCAGCAGTTGGAACGCCTTCTGGCCACCGGTCACGTTGGCCTCGAAGTCGGACAGGTCGGTGTGGCTGTACCGGTCCTCCTCGCCCGTGATCTTGCTGGACGCGACCTCGTTGAGCAGCTCTGTCGCGCCGTTGGCCAACTGCGCGGGCTGGTAGTCGGCTGTGGCTACCCGGCTCTTCAGCTTCGCCACGTCGGAGTCCAGCTTGTCCGCGACCGGCGCCATGCCGGCCAGCGACTTGTCCGCCCAGAGCGCCTTCTCCAAGCGGTGGAACCCGGTCCACTGGCTGGGATCCTCGACATCGTCGATGCGGGCGTCGATCTCCGGGTCGAGGTCGCCGAAGCTCTCCGCGACCGGCTCGACCTCTTCGTAGTAGTACCGGGCCGGGGCGTACGCCGCCTCGGCGCCCGGGATGTCACCAGCCCGGACCGCGTCGGTGAACTTCTTCGTCGCCGGTACCAGCTTGTCCACCTCGGCGATAATGTACTGCTTGTACCCGGCCACCGCCTGGTCGAGCGCGGCCTGCACGGCCGGGTCCTGCGACGGCTGTCCTGCCTTGCCGGTCACCGTGAACGCCGACTTCTCGGTCTTGGCATTCGGGCAGTAGACCGTGTAGCTCCCGGCGTCGAGCCGCAGCGAGAAGGTGCCGGACAACCCCGGCGTGAGGTTCTCCTTCTCACCGACGATGCCGCCGCTCTTGCCCAGCAGCTCCGCCTCGGTCACCTTGCTGGCGTTGGTGTTGGTCACCTCGAAGGTGGCCGGCCCGGCTGGGATCGAGGCCGGTGTCGTCGTGCAGCCGTCGTCCGTGATCTCGATCTTCACCTTCGTCGCCCCGCTCGCGGCGGCGTTGCCGTCCTTGCTCTTGCTACATCCGGTGACCACCAACCCGGCCACGGCGAGCAGTGCGGCCGCGCGCAGCGCGCGGACGGGAACGGATCTGGACATGGTGAAGCGCTCCTCGGTCTGGGGGCGGGGTGTCGGTGAGGTGTTTGCGGTACCCGTGACGATCAGGCGCGGGGCGACGTGCCGGCCGCGGCCGGTTCGGCGGTCGGCACGTCGGCCGGCTTCTTCGCCGGGCGGAAGCCGCGCGGCCAGGCGACGTAGGCCAGCATCGGGATCGCGTACACCAACCAGACCACCGTTTCGGTGACGGTCGGCGTGGGCCGCAACCCGAGCACGCCAGTCAGCAGGGACTGGAGCACCGTGCCGGGCCGCACCAGCCAGGTCAGGTCGAGCGCCTGGGACTGGCCGACGTTGATCCAGCCGGCCTCGTGCGCGGTGTGCAGCACGGTCATCGCCAGCCCGGCCGCGACCAAGACCAGGACCAGACCGGTGACCTTGAAGAACCGGCCGAGATTGAGGCGCACGCCGCCGCGGTAGATGCCGTACCCGATGATGACCGCGACCACGATGCCGATCACGGCACCCACGGTCCCGGTCCCGATGCTGGCGCTGTTCTGGATCACCGAGATGAGGAACACCGCGGTCTCGAAACCCTCCCGCAGTACCGCGAGGAACGCCATCACCACGAGCGCCCGGGCGGAGCCGGTGTTCAGCGCGTGCTGCGCCGCCCCCTCCAACTCCTTCTTCATGCCGCGGGCGTGCTTGCTCATCCACAGGATCATGAAGGTGACCATCACGACCGCGAACGCGCCGATGACCGTCTCCATGCCTTCCTGCGCCCGCTGCGGCAGCTCCTGGGACAGCGCGACCAGCCCGATCCCGATGACGAGGCAGAGCGCGACCGCGGCCGAGACTCCGATCCACATCTGGCGCAGCGCGTCGCGGCGGCCGTTACGGTTGAGGAACGCGGCGATGATGCCGACGATGAGTGACGCCTCGACGCCCTCTCTCAGGCCGATCACCAGGGTGGGGATCATCGCAGCGCACTCCCTTCCGGCCGCTCATCTGGCGCGCGGTCCGTCCTCAGATGAGGCTAACCTAAGTCGAAATCATTAGGCAAGGCAGACCTTACTAAATACAGAGAGTGACGGCCCGCCTCCGGATCGGAGGCGGGCCGTGACGACGCCGGAGCGGCGACTCAGTACCGGTAGTGGTCGGCCTTGTACGGACCCTCGACCGGTACGCCGAGGTACGAGGCCTGCTCCTTGGTCAGCTCGGTGAGCTTGACGCCCAGGGCGTCCAGGTGCAGCCGCGCCACCTTCTCGTCCAGGTGCTTCGGCAGCACGTACACGCCCACCGGGTACTCGCCCGGCTTGGTGAACAGCTCGATCTGCGCCAGCACCTGGTTGGTGAACGAGTTCGACATGACGAACGACGGGTGCCCGGTCGCGTTGCCCAGGTTCAGCAGCCGCCCCTCGGACAGCACGATGATGGCGTGGCCGTCGGCGAACCGCCACTCGTCGACCTGCGGCTTGATGTTCACCCGGGTCACACCGGGGATCTTCGCCAGGCCGGCCATGTCGATCTCGTTGTCGAAGTGCCCGATGTTGCCCACGATGGCCTGGTGCTTCATCTTCGACATGTGCTCGGCGGTGAGCACGTCACGGCACCCGGTCGCGGTGACGAAGATGTCGGCCGTGCCGACCACGTCCTCCACTGTGGAGACCTGGTACCCGTCCATCGCCGCTTGCAGCGCGCAGATCGGGTCGACCTCGGTCACGATCACCCGGGCGCCCTGGCCGCGCAACGACTCGGCGCAGCCCTTGCCCACGTCGCCGTACCCGCAGACCACCGCGACCTTGCCGCCGATGAGCACGTCGGTGGCCCGGTTGATGCCGTCCACCAGCGAGTGGCGGCAGCCGTACTTGTTGTCGAACTTCGACTTCGTCACCGAGTCGTTGACGTTGATCGCCGGGAACAGCAGCGAGCCGTCCTCACGCATCTCGTAGAGCCGGTGGACTCCGGTCGTGGTCTCCTCGGTGACGCCCTTGATGCCGGCCGCCACCCGGGTCCAGCGCTTGCCGTCCTCGGCCAGCGAGCGGCGCAGCAGGTCCAGGATGACGCCGTACTCCTCGCTGTCGGTCGGGGCGGTCGCCGGTACCGCGCCGGCCTGCTCGAACTGCGCGCCCTTGTGCACCAGCAGCGTGGCGTCGCCGCCGTCGTCGAGGATCATGTTGGGGCCCTCGCCGTCCGGCCACAGCAGCACCTGCTCGGTGCACCACCAGTACTCCGGAAGGCTCTCGCCCTTCCACGCGTACACCGGCACGCCGGCCGGTGCCTCCGGGGTGCCGTTCGGGCCGACGACGATGGCCGCGGCCGCGTGGTCCTGGGTGGAGAAGATGTTGCAGCTCGCCCAGCGCACCTGCGCGCCGAGCGCCACGAGCGTCTCGATCAGCACCGCGGTCTGAATGGTCATGTGCAGCGAGCCGGTGATCCGCGCACCGCGCAACGGCTGTGCCGTGCCGTACTCCTCGCGCATCGCCATCAGGCCGGGCATCTCGTGCTCGGCGAGCTGGATCTCCTTGCGCCCGAACGCCGCGAGTGACAGGTCGGCGACCTTGTAGTCGCCATCCGCCACCGAGCGCGGACGAAACGCCGCCGCGTTGTCGGCGGGCGTGGGAAGCGTACTGGTCATGAACAACCCCTGTCGTCGAGGCGATGTGAAAAGGCTCAGACCTGTCGACTGTAGCGTTCTGGAGGGATGAGTTCCGGGCACGGGTGGGCGTGGCGACGACCAAGCGCGCAGGGCGGTGGCCGTGGACGGTCTGGCCGCCCAACGTTCCACCGCCCCGCGCTTCCCCCCGGTTTGGTTCCCCCGCGCGTGACTCGGACCTTCGTCGCGATAGCGCTGCGTACTCAAAGCATTACGTAGAGCAGTCGCACACGTCAAGCTAAACGGTGGAATTAGCAGTTAAGTCCGGTTAAAACGGATCAGTCGGCGAGGCCGGCCTGGAAGGCGTCCCCGCTGCCGGCGACGTCGATCGCCGGCTCCCCCGCCCCGACGAACGCGGCCTCGCCCGCGGACAGCGGCAGCCGGCAGGTACCGGTGCGGAGCTCGACCGATCCCCGTACGCACAGCACGATCCGGGGCCCCGACCCGGGAAAGCCCGTCTCCTCGTCGCGCACGCTCGCCTTGTACAGCGCGAAGTCCCGCACCGGTACCCGCCAGGTCCACACCCCGGCCCGTACCGGTACCGGCCGCACCACCGGCTGCGCCAGCACGTCGAAACGCAGTACCCGCATCAGCTCCGGCACGTCGACCCGCTTCGGAGTCAGTCCGCCGCGCAGCACGTTGTCGCTGGCCGCCATGATCTCCACGCCGAACCCGCGCAGATAGCAGTGCAGGTTGCCGGCCGGCATCCAGACCGCCTCGTCGGGTTCCAGCCGCACCTGGTTGAGCAGCAGCGCCACCACCACACCGACGTCGCCCGGGTAGCGCGCGCCCAGGTCGGCGGCGAGCGGGTGCTTCGCCGCGGCGACCGCATCCACCAGGTCGGACCGCTGGTCGACCGGCCAGGCCATCAGCGTCCGCACCGCGTCGCGCAGCGCCGACGCCGGGTCGCCGCCCGCGCGCAGCGCACCGATCACCGGGCGCAGCGCGCCGACCTCCAGCGACTCCAGCGCCTCCGCCGAGGACTCCGGGGCACGGAACCCGCACAGCGCCTCGAACCCCTCGTCGAGCGCCACCAGCAGCTCGGGCTTGTGGTACGGGTCGGTGTAGCCGGTCCGCCCGGACTCGAACGCCTCGCGGGCCTGCTCGGAGTCCGGGTGCGCCTGAAGCGACAGCGGCGCCTCGGCGGCCAGCGCCTTGAGCAGGTACGGCAGCCGGAGCCCGAACTCCTCGACGGTTGCCGAGCCGAGCAGCCCCGTGGGGTCCCCGGTCAGGGCGTCGAGCAGCGATCCGCCCGGCAGCGACGACGGGTCGTCCGGATGCGCCCCGAGCCACAACTCCGCCTCGGGTCCCTCGCTGGGCAACGGCCGCCCGGTCAGGCTCGCCAGCGCGGTGCGCGAACCCCAGGCGTACGGCCTGATCCGGCCGGTCAACCGCTGCACGTCATGCCTCCCGGTAGATGTCCGGCTCCAGGTAGATGACCCGGGCGATGGGGACCGCCGCCCGGATGTTCGCCTCGGCCGCGTCGATGGCGGCCGCCACGACCCCGGCGGTGGCCTCCTTCGCCACCCCGATCTTCACCGCGACCAGCAACTCCTCCGGACCCAGGTGCAGCGTGCGCATGTGGATCACCCGGTCGACCTCCGGCACACCGACCAGGGCGGACTCGATCGCGTCCTCCTGCTCGGGGGTGGCCGACTCGCCGATCAGCAGGCTCTTGGTCTCGACGGCCAGGACGGCCGCGACGACGACCAGCAGGGCCCCGATGCCGAGCGTGCCCAACGCGTCCCACACCCCGCTGCCGGTGGCCAGCGTCAGGGCCACGCCGAGCAGCGCCAGTACCAGACCGACCAGGGCGGCGGAGTCCTCCAGCAGCACGATCGGGAGCTCCGGAGCGCGCGCGTGCCGGATGAACTGCGCCCAGGACGCCGTGCCGCGGATGTGGTTGGTCTCCCGGACAGCGGTCCGGAACGAGAAGCCCTCCAGCCCGGTCGCGACCAGCAGCACCGCGATCGGCAGCCACTGCCAGTCGTGGATCGGCTCCGGATGCTGCAGCTTGTGCACGCCTTCGTAGATGGCGAACAGCCCACCGACCGAGAACAGCACCACCGACACGATGAACGCGTAGACGTACCGCTCCCGCCCGTACCCGAACGGGTGCCGGCGGGTCGCCTCGCGCCGCGAGCGCTGGCCGCCGATCAGCAGCAGCAGTTGGTTGCCCGAGTCGGCGACCGAGTGGATCGCCTCGGCGAGCATGGACGACGATCCGCTCAACGCGAACGCCAGGAACTTGGTCAGCGCGATGCCGAGATTGGCGCCGAGCGCGGCGACGATCGCCTTGGCTCCACCCTCGCCGGCGCTCACGGGGTCACACTCACGGGGTCAGGAAGTCCTTCATCTCGGATACCGCCGGTACCGCCATCGGGTCCAGGCCGTGCGCCATCGCCAGGTAGATCGAGGCGAAGTCCGGTACGGCGATCAGCGATGCCAGCCGCTCCAGCGAGGAGCCGCCCTCGGCGGTGAGCACGGAGACCCGCACCCCGCGCCGCTCCGCGATCTCCTGCAACGCCTCGGCCCGCCGCTCCTCGACCTCCATCGGCTCCGGCTCGCTGCCGTCGTCCTCGGTCAGGCCGCCGTCGCGCAGCACCACCACGCGCAGCCGGGTGGCCGCGTCCTCCTCCAGCTCCTCCGGGTCGGCGAAGATGTCCCGGGCCGCCTCGGCGAGCCCGCCGTACACGCCGTCCAGCAGGCCGACGCTGCCCCGGCCGGCCTCGCCCAGCGCACCGGCCACCACGGGGTACCGCGCGTTGGAGGACAACGTGTCGGCGAAGCGCCGGGCGGCGACCGAGGCCAGCGGCGAGGAGCCCCACACGATCGGTACCGAGCCGGCCAGGTCCAGCGCCAGCGACTTGCCCGGGTTCACGAACGACTCGGCGGTCGGCCGGCACCGCTCCGCGTCGGCGTCCAGCCGGGTCGCGGTCTCGGCGAGGTCCGCCTCGTTGAGCTTGACCAGTTTCAGCGTGCGGGCGGCCAGCATCACCGGCACCGTGAGGCTCCAGATGCTGGCCCGGGCGGGTGCCCGCCGCGGGATCGGGATGAACGGCGCGCGGGCCCGTTCGGCGACGAGTTGCAGCGCGGAGTCCGGCGGGCCGATCGCGACCAGCCGGGCACCCCGGCGAGCCGCGGCGTCGGCGGCTGCCAGCGCCTCGGGGCTGCGGCCGGAGCCGGACACGGCGATCACCACGTCGGCCGCACCGACCCAGCCCGGTACCCCCGCGCTGCGGTGTACCAGGACCGGTACCGGGCACCGGGGCCCGGCGACGGTCGCCAGTACCTCGCCGCTCAGCGCGGCGGTGCCCTGGCCGGCCACCACCACGGCACGCGGACGCCCCTCGTCGGCGATGCTGGTGAGGTTGGCCTCGGCGGCCAGCGCGGCAGACTCCCGCACCTGCGCTCCCGCCGACGCGGTGGCGCGCAGCATGCCACCGGGGTCAGCGGCGGCGAGCGCGGCGGGATCGTCGAGCAGCGCCTCGTCGACGTGGCGGTGCCCGCGCACGCCGGCGGTACCGTCGATCATCAGTCGTCTCCGGCCGTCGCCGACTCGCTGGCCGGTCCGCCGGTGGCCTCGTCCAGCAGCAGGACCGGGATGCCGTCCCGGACGGGGAACACCCGTCCGCACTCGGTGCAGGTCAGCGTCTGCGCGTCCTCGTCGTACCGCAGCGGTGCGTGGTGCGTGTCGGGGCAGGCCAGGATGTCCAGCAGTTGGGGATCTAGTGCCATGGAGAACTCCTCGGTCAGGCTCTGACGACGGCCAGCACCTCGTCCCGCAGCTGCGCCATCCGCTCGGCGGTCGGCGCCTCCACGTTGAGGCGCAGCAGCGGTTCGGTGTTGGACGGGCGCAGGTTGATCCACGCACCGTCGGCAAAGCGTACGGTCAAACCGTCGAGATGGTCGACTTCTCCGCCAGACCCGAAGCGCTCCTCCACCTCGGCCAGGCGGGCCCGCTGATCCGGCACGGTGGAGTTGATCTCTCCCGAGGCGACGTACCGCTCGTACTCGCCGGCAAGCTCGGACAGCGGCAACTGCTGCTCGCCGAGCGCGGCGAGAACGTGCATCGCGGCGAGCATGCCGGTGTCGGCGCCCCAGAAGTCCTTGAAGTAGTAGTGCGCTGAGTGCTCCCCGCCGAAGATTGCCCCGGTGCGGGCCATCTCGGCCTTGATGAAGGAGTGGCCGACCCGGCTGCGCAGCGGCGTCCCACCGTGCTCCGTGACGATCTCGGGTACCGCGCTGGACGTGATCAGGTTGTGGATGATCGTGCCGCCCGGGTGCTTGGCCAGTTCCCGGGTAGCCACCAGCGCGGTGATCGCGCTCGGCGAAACCGGCTCACCGTGCTCGTCCACCACGAAACAGCGGTCGGCGTCACCGTCGAACGCCAGCCCCACGTCGGCGCCGTGCTCGCGTACCGCCATCTGGAGGTCGACCAGGTTCTTGGGCTCCAGCGGGTTGGCTTCGTGATTGGGGAAGGTGCCGTCCAGTTCGAAGTACAGCGGGGTGATCGACAGCGGCAGCGCGGCGAGGACGGCCGGCCCGAGCACCGCGGGCACGGTGTACCCGGCCATCCCGTTGCCCGCGTCCACCACGACCGACAGCGGCCGGATCCCGGACAGGTCGACCAGCGTGCGCAGGTGTGCCGCGTAGTCGGCGAGCAGGTTACGCTCGCGCACCGTACCGTGGCCCGACCGGGCCGGCGCCGCCACATGGGGGGTGCTCGCCGCCGGCGCCCCGCTGCTCGGGTCGGGCTCTCCGGTGCCGTCCAGGATGGCCTGCGCCTCGTCGCGGATGTCGTCCAGCCCGCTGCCCAGGCCGATCGGCCGGGCGCCCGCCCGGCACAGCTTGATCCCGTTGTACTGCGCCGGGTTGTGGCTCGCGGTGAACATCGCGCCGGGAACGTCCAGCAGGCCGGCCGCGAAGTAGAGCATGTCGGTCGAGCCGAGACCGGCCAGCACGACATCGGCACCCTCGGCGGTCGCGCCCTCGGCGAACGCCTCGGAAAGCTCCGGCGAGGACGGGCGCATGTCGTGCCCGATGACGATCGACGGTACCGGCCCCTCCTGCCGGAGTACCCGGACGAAGGCCGTGCCGAATGCCCGAGCGACCGCCGGACCCAGCTGGTCGGGCACGGTGCCCCTGACGTCGTACGCCTTCACGAAGCGGGACAGCTCACCGGCCACCTGGTCGTTCTCCTCAGGGCTTGACGTGCGAAGCGGCGACCAGTCCGGGCCGCCGCATGTTCTGACGCCGCGCACGCACCCACCCAGACCAGTCGCCTGCCGAGCCTACCGGCCGCGCCGCGCGAACCAGCGCCGGACCGGCGCAGCGGGCCGGAGAGTGCGCCGGGGCGGTGCCGGGCGGTTCGCGCGGAACCCGGGACGCGCGCGCGCTCGCCGGCCTCCCATCGATCAGCTGGCAGCACCTTGCCGGCGGCACTGATCCGCATCGATTATGGTGAGATGACCCGCGGCATCATTCACCCGCAGCGCCTGGCCTGGGACGGCGCGCGTGCGTTCGTGGCCCTGGCGGACACCGACCAGGAGTATTTCTGGCTCGGCGGCCGGCTGCGTGAGCTGCTCGGCACCGAATTCGAGCTGGCCCTGTCGGATACCCGCACCCGGCTGATGTGGCAGCTGCGGGAGAGCGCCGTCAGCGTCGAGGCCGGCCGGTGGCGGGCCAGGCTCGCCGACCTGCTGGCCGAGCACCCGGAGCTGTGCCCCGCTGTGCGGCAGCTGGTCGACGAGGCTCGGGCGCGGGTCGACGAGGGGTACCCGGCGTTCGCCTGATCCCGCACGTCACGCGGAGGTCCCCGACCGAACCGGCCGGCGGCGCTCCGCTCTCACCTCCAGCGCTGACCGACCTGCCGATCGTCGGCGACGTCCGGCACGACCGGTGGTGACCGACTACCGGCGGCTGTCGTACCGGGTGTCCAGAGTGGACGACCGACCGGTACCCCGGCCGGGGCCGGCCGGCGACGCCGAGGTGGACGTGGCGATCGTCGGGGCCGGGCCCGCCGCCCCGGGAGCCAGGGCCGCGCCGGGAGCCAGGGCCGCTCCGGGGAGCCAGGCCCGCCGCGACGGCTCCCGGCGCGAACCTCGGGCTACGACTGACGAGGGCTACGGCTGACGAGGGCTACGGCTGACGAGGGCTACGACTGACGCAGGCCACGGCCGACGCGGGCCACGGCTGACGGCAGGGGCGGACGCCGCAAAGGCGCGGACCGGCACGCCGACGCGCGCCGCGAGCGGCTTCAGCCGACCGTTCGCCCCACCGACCCGGTTGCGTCCCTCAGACGCTCGATGTCCGGATCGCCGGTCGCCGGATCGTTCGCCCGAATCACTGCGACGGCGGGATCACCCGGAGGTGGCCGCGCCGGCCGACCTGCGTGTCCGTGACCGGCGCCACCTCGTCGCGCCGCGACGGCCGGCCCGCTTCGCGGACCGCCTCGGCCAGGGCGACCAGGTCGTCACTGGTGGGCGGCGGCGGCTCGAACTCGCCGTCGTGACGCACGAGATCCCAGCCGCGCGGCGCGGTCAGGCTGCGCGCGTGCTGCTCACACAGGTCGTACGTGTGCGGCTCGGCGAAGGCCGCCAGCGGCCCGACGACGGCGGTGGAGTCGGCGTACACATAGGTCAGCGTCGCGACGGCCGGCTTCGGGCAGCCGTTTCGGGAACAACGCCGTGGAGACCTCACTGCGGCACGGTATCTCCCCCGGCGTGTCCGTCTCTACCGTTGTCGGCGCGACACGCCGAACCGTCCGTGCACCGGCGTCCGCCCGGCGCGCCGGGCAGGACTAGTCTGACGGCGTGACCAGTCCCGAACCTCGTGGTAGCCGCTTCGGCGGCCCCGGCCGCCGGCCCCGGCGGGACCGCCACGGGCGCGGGCTGCGCGGCCGGTTGGTGCCGGCCAACGTCCCGCTGTCCCGGACCAAGGCCGAGCTGTTCGACGATCTGGTCCTGGACGCCGTAGAGGCGCTGGAACGGCAGTTCGGGAAGGAACTGGCCGGCGTGGAATTCGCGGTGGAAGAGGTACCTCCGGATCTGAACGTGTACGACTCGGACGTGCTGGAAGACGGCGAGGTGCCGCTGGCCCGATTGCTACCCGGCGGCCCGGGGCGGATGAACGTCCCGCCCCGGATCGTGCTGTACCGCCGGCCCCTGGAATTCCGGGCGATCGATCACGAGGACCTCGCGGACCTGGTCCACGACGTGATCATCGAACAGGTGGCCAACCTCCTGGGCGTCGACCCCGAGGACCTGACCTGAGCCGCCACCTCCACGGCCTCCCTCCGCCCGGAACGCCACCCGTACCTACGCCGCGCGGCGCTTCAACTTGCGCCGCTCCCGCTCGGACAGTCCGCCCCAGATACCGAACCGCTCGTCGTGGCCGAGCGCGTACTCGAGGCACTCGGCCTTGACCTCGCACCGGGAACAGATCCGCTTGGCCTCCCGGGTAGAGCCCCCCTTTTCCGGGAAGAACGCCTCCGGATCGGTCTGAGAGCACAGCGCTCGTTCCTGCCATTCCGGAGCGTTACCCAAGAGGTCGACCGCTTCGACTCGGCCGTCCATCAGCGTGCCTCCTTCTTTCGCACCGGCCGCGGCGCCGATGCAACCCCCCACACGCGGAAGGCAATCCTTCCAAAAGCTCGATCTCTGGCGAATCGCCATGCCCCACTTGAACAACCCCGTTGAAATTACACGCGTGTAATACGTGCGCCGTCAAGCGGAACCTGATAGATGGGGCCGTTCGGGGGTCAACCGAACCTGCCACTATCGCTTCCCTATCGATCCAGCGGACCGCGAGGTAACGCTCGGTCGGCGAGTCGCAACAAATCGCCGAACGGGGCTTCGCAAATCAGGCCGGAACGTAGGTGGTGGTGCGCTGGCGAGCGGTACGACCGGCCGCCTCGGCGATCGCGGTCAATTGCGCGACAGTCCGGGCGGAGCCGTGCTCCGATCCGGCCATCCGGGAAATGGTCTCCTCCATGAGCGTGCCGCCGAGATCGTTCGCGCCGCCGCGCAGCATCGCCACCGTGCCCTCGTCGCCGAGCTTGACCCAGGAGCACTGCACGTTCGGGATGCGGCCGTGCAGAAGGACTCTGGCCATGGCGTGCACCGCTCGGCTTTCCCGCCAGGTGGCACCGGCCCGGGCAATGCCGGCCAGATAGATCGGCGCGTTGGTATGCACGAACGGCAGCGCCACGAACTCGGTGAAGCCGCCGGTGCGGTCCTGGATCTCGGCGAGCACCCGGAAGTGACCGAGCCAGTGCCGGGGGTGGTCGACGTGGCCGTACATCATCGTGGCGGATGAGCGGATGCCCAACTCGTGGGCGGTGCTGACCACGTCGATCCAGGTGGACGCCGGCAGCTTGCCCTTGGTCAGCACCCAGCGGACGTCGTCGTCGAGGATCTCGGCCGCGGTGCCGGGGATCGTGTCCAGCCCGGCCTCACGCAACTGGGTCAGCCAGTCGCGCACCGGCACGCCGGCCTTCGCGGCACCGGTGACGATCTCCATCGGGGAGAACGCGTGCACATGCATCCGCGGGACCCGGGCCTTCACCGCGCGGACCAGATCGGCGTACGCCGTGGCGGGCAGCTTCGGATCGATGCCGCCCTGCATGCACACCTCGGTGGCGCCGTCCCGCCAGGCCTCCTCAGCGCGGTCGGCGACCTGCTCGACCGACAGCCGGTACGCGTCGGCGTCCCGCTCGCGCTGCGCGAAGGCGCAGAAGCGGCAGCCCACGTAGCAGACGTTGGTGAAGTTGATGTTCCGGTTGACCACGTAGGTCACGTCGTCGCCCACCGCGTCGCGGCGCAGGTCGTCGGCGGCGCGGGCCAGTTCGTCGAGGGCGGCGCCGTCAGTGTCCAGCAGTGCGAGGGCCTCGGCCTCGTGCTCGGGCAGCAGCAGCGCCGCCGGGTCGGACCCGGCGAGCCGGAGCCCGGCCAGCACGGCGGAGTCGGGCCGCTCACCGGTCCGTTGCCGCCCGCCGCCGGTGCGTCCCGGCGCCGGCTGTGCCGCAAGCGCGGCGCCGGTCAGCGCGGCGTGCGCGGCGACCTCGGACCAGTCGCCGTAGACAACGTCGAAGTCCGAGCGGCGGTCGCCGGTGCGCCCGCTCGTGTCGACCTCCTCGTGGAGGTTGATCCGGCCGCCGGGCGCCTCGTCCGGCTCCTGCCACGGCAGGCCGACCGGACGGGCCGACTCGACGGCCAGTCCCGACACCGGGTCCGCCAGCGCAGCCACATGAGCGGCCAGCCGGGGATCCAGCCACGGTTCGCCGCGGCGCACGTACTCCGGGTAGACCGTCAGTCGTTCGCGCAGCTCGAACCCTGCTGCGGCCGACCGCCGGGCCAGCTCCTCGATCTGCGGCCAGGGCCGCTCCGGGTTCACGTGGTCGGCAGTGACCGGGGAGACGCCTCCCCAGTCGTCGATCCCGGCACGCAACAGCAGTGCGTACTCCTCGTCGATCAGGTTCGGTGGGGCCTGGATGCGCGCCTTCGGCCCGAGTACCAACCGGGCGACCGCGACCGTGGCGGCCAGGTCGTGCAGGTCCGCGTCGGGCATGCCGCGCATCGCGGTGTCCGGCTTGGCGCGGAAATTCTGGACGATGACTTCCTGGATGTGCCCGTACCCGCGGGCGGCACGGCGGATCGCGAACAGCGACTCGGCCCGCTCGACCAGGGTCTCCCCGATGCCGATCAGCACACCGGTGGTGAACGGCACGCCGACCCGGCCGGCATCTTCCAAAACGCGCAGCCGGACCGCCGGCTCCTTGTCGGGCGAGCCGAAGTGCGGGCCACCGGGTTCGGACCACAGCCGGGTCGCGGTGGTCTCCAGCATCATGCCCATGCTGGGCGCGACCGGCTTGAGCCGTTGCAGTTCGGCCCAGGACAGCACGCCCGGGTTGAGGTGCGGCAGCAGGCCGGTCTCCTCCAGCACGGCGATCGCGCAGGCGCGCAAATAGTCCACAGTGGACTCGTAGCCGCGCTCGCTCAGCCACTCCTTCGCCACCGACCACCGATCTTCGGGGCGGTCGCCGAGCGTGAACAGCGCCTCCTTGCACCCCTGCGCGGCGCCCTCGGCCGCGATGGCGAGCACCTCGTCGCGCTCCAGGTACGGCGCGGGCAGCCGGTGCGGCACCGTCACGAACGTGCAGTAATGGCACCGGTCCCGGCACAGCCGGGTGAGCGGGATGAAGACCTTCTTGGAGAACGTCACGACACCGGGCCGACCGGCCTCGACGAGTCCGGCGTCGCGGACCGCGCCGGCCTGGGCCAACAGCCGATCCAGCGCCTCCCCACGCGCGCTGAGCAGGACGGCGGCCTCGTCGACGTCGAGGCTACGGCCGTCGGCGGCCCGGCGCAGAGCGCGGCGCATCGCGCTGCCGGCGGCGATCCGGGCGCTGCCGTTCGCCGCTCCGGCGCCGGCACTCGCGGCGGCGAAACCCCCGGCGCTGGCGGCCGAACCCCCGGCACTGGGGCCCCCTGCGGCGCCGGCACTCCCGGCCGCGGCGCCCGGCTCATCGGCACCTTTCCCCACGGCGGGTTCGGCTGCGGAACGGAGGCGGTCGGCCGGACTCGGGGTCGGCTCGGCTGTCGTGCGCTCGTCAGACACGTGTGAAGCCTATGCCGCAGGTACGACGGGCAAGCCGTTCACCCGGATCCCGGCGAGGGGACCCGGGTGAACTCCCGCCCACGCGGCTGGCCGGTCGCCCGTACGCCCCGCCGCCACCTGGTATTTCTGCTCGCCGACCGCTTCGCCACCACCGGCGCCGGGCCGCTGGTGGCGTACCGGCCACCCGCGACCGGGGCGACCCGGCCGCGTGGTGAGGATCACCCCCAGCGCTGGGTGGGCTCCTCACCCGAGCTTCCGGTCCCGCTCGCCGGCTGGTTGCCGCTCATCGGCGGGATGACCTGCGTCCGGTCGTACCCCTGGTCGGAACCGGCCGGCGTGGCGGACGGCGTCTCGCCGGCTCCCGGCCAGCCCTGGGTGCCCGGCTGGACAGCGGGCGGGGCAGCGCTTTGCGCGGACTCGGCCGGCTGCTGCGTCGGGTACGACGGGTACGGCGCGCCCAGCGGCGGGGACGAGTGCGGCGCGCCGGCGGGTTGGTAGCCGGCCGGAGCCGCGTACCCCGGCTGGTACCCGCCGGGCTGGCCGTAGGCCGGCTGGCCGTACGGCT
>JBDZVD010000188.1:0-9349 GCA_040255525.1 Micromonosporaceae bacterium
GCAGCTGGTAGCGCACCACACTGGCAGTGTGGGGGTCAGGGGTTCGAGTCCCCTCGGCTCCACCCTTGTGTAGCAACGGAAACGCCCTGGCTGGATGGCCAGGGCGTTCCTCGTTTGTCGGGTGCGTGCCAGATCGGATAGTGATCTTGTCCCGACAAGCGGTTGACGGTCGATGATCGATTGACAGAGATGTTCTCAGTCCGAGAACGGCCGGGATACCAGCGCCGGGCGGGAGGACCTCGACGATCCCCAGGGCCTCCCACCGGGCGGGGTCACTGCTCAGTCGTCCAGGAGGACCGCGTCGACCCAGGTGTGCGGCGGGTTGTTTCCGCAGACATGAGGACCGGCATGTCCTTCTTCGGCGACACAAAAGGCGAGCGGATGCGTCGGTTCATCGGCGTTCTCGCATGTGTCGCACGGCCGGTGGCACCTCATAGCGCCTCCTCCAATCCATCGGTCATGAAGTCATGGTCGATGGCGCGAGCCCGACTGGCTGTCGTGTAGCAGACCATCGCTCACCCGTACCGTTGCGTGATAACGACCGGAGCCGGGTACAGCCGGTTCCGGTACGCAACCGCTGTGCCCGGTCACGCAGGTTCGCGGGTTGACGGTCGGCTGTCGGCCGTTGGGGACGGTCCAGAAGCGTAGCGTGCCGTCCGCTCTCGCGGTCGCCAGCGTCGGGCCGTCCGGGCTGAACGCCAGACCCTCCACGATGTCGGTGTGGCCGGTGAAGGTGGCGGCGGCCTGACGTACGTTAAGATCTTGCTTCCCTGAATGGGATTGTCATGGTGAGCGTTCGATCAGGCTGTGCGCGTGCGCACCGCCGGGAGTGGCGGGGTTGACCGGGTGGTTGGGGCGGATCCGTTGAACAGCGACACTCCGGTCATCGAGGTCATGGCCGACTACGACGCATACCCGGTGTGGCGCAGCGATCCGCGCGGGTTCGCCAACGTCGACCCTCGCCAGCTGCCGATCCCGGCGGAGCTGGCCGAGGAGCTGCTGCGCTGGGCGCGGACCTACGACGGCACGCTCGACCGCGACAACCCGGCAGCGTCGGCTTTTCCGGACCGGGAGACCGAACGGGCCTTCTACGTCGAGGGTGAGGAGTTGGCCCGGCGGCTCGCCGCGGAGTTGGGGTACGCGGTGCAGTACTTCGACGGTCGCCGCCACCGCGAGGTCGGGCACGACGAGCCGGTGCGCTGACCGGCGGCGTACGGGCGAATCACTCCCATCGTCCACATCGGACTTCCCGCCGTCGACCACGCCTCGCTGCGCCACTCGACGACCAGCCGGCGGCGGCGCCGGCCCTTCCGGCGGGTGGGCACTCATCGCGCGCCGGCGGAAAGCACCCGTGCCGGGACATCCGGGGTCGACAGGGCCCAGCCGGAATGGCCGGCGGTGAACCCGGCGCGCGGCCCGTTTCCGTCCGTGTCGCCCGGCGGCCGGGCCGTGCGCGGTCGCGTCGCCCGGCGGCCGGGCCGCGCGCCGTCGCGAACAAGCGGTTATCGGGTTCTGCCAGGGGTACGGCCGGGATGCGGCGCAACCACTGAGCATGGGGGAACGATGTCGTACAGCAGTCAATCGGCGGAGCGCCGGTCCATGGACGGCGCCGAGTTCACGTTCTGGCGGGATCACACCACGATCGCCCTGTCGCCGGTGGCCGCGCCCTCGGTGCTGGGGCTGTTCGGGTTCGGGGCGGCCACGTTCATCGTCGCGACGAATCTGGCCGGATGGTGGGGTTCGACCAGTACCTCGCCGACTTTCCTGTTCCCGTTCGCCGCGATGTTCGGCGGCCTCGCGCAGTTCCTGGCGGGGATGTGGGCGTACCGGGCGAGGGACACGCTCGCCACCGCGATGCACGGCATGTGGGGCGCGTTCTGGCTCGGGTACGGGATCCTCTACCTTCTGGTCGCGGTGCGCGTGCTCACCCCGCCGACTCCGTTCCGGCCGCTGGGTTTCACGTTCGCCGCGCTCGCCGCGGTCACCTGGTCGGGAGCGATTGCCGCACTGGCACTGAATCTGAGCATTGCCTCGGTGCTGGCCTCGCTGGCGGCCGGCGCGACCTGCGAGGCGGTCGGCATGATCGCCGGCTCCCCGGCGTGGCGCACCGTGGGTGGCTACCTGTTCATCGCGTCGGCCATCCTCGGCTGGTACGCCGCGACCGCGCTGCTGTTCGAGGCGAGTTTCAAGCGGGTGATCCTTCCGGTCGGCCGGGTCGGCGGGGGCACCAACCGGCCCGGCCGGCCGCCCGGCGAACCGATCCAGTACATGGCCGGAGAGCCGGGAGTCAAGATCGGCCAGTGACGCCCTGGGCCGGCACCGGGTGGCACGGCTGATGGTCAGGGTCGCAAACGCGCTGCCCCCGGCGGGATCCGCACCAACCTCCAGCGCTACGTGACCGGCGAGGAGCTGGAGCGGCTGCGCGCGGTCGGGGTCCGCCGCGCCGAACTGGAAGGCACCCCGGACAGGGCGTCCTCACCTCGATCCTGCCCGCCGCGCCGCCGCTGCTGCGGGGCGTCGGCGGCCTCTTGCGCCGGCCATACCGAGTATGCATACTCAGTATCCATGTCAATCAGGCACGGTCTGCTCGCCTTGCTGGAGCGCGGCCCGATGCACGGGTACCAGCTGAGATCCGCCTTCGAAGAGTCGACCGGCGGCACCTGGCCGCTCAACATCGGGCAGGTCTACACGACGCTCGGCAGGCTCGAACGCGACGGGCTCGTCCAGTCCCTGCCGGAGCACGACGGGCAGCGCGAATACGAGATCACCGACCAGGGACGCGCCGAACTCGCGCTCTGGTTCGCCACCCCGGTCAGCCGCGCCGACCGGCCGCGCGACGAGCTGACCATCAAGCTCGCGCTGGCCGTCGCGACGCCCGGCGTCGACGTCCGCGCGGTGCTCCAGGGACAGCGCACCGCGACGGTCCGGACGATGCAGGAGTACACCCGGCTCAAGGCAGCTTCCGACCAGCGTTCCGACCTCGCCTGGCGGCTGGTCGTCGACGCGACGCTGTTCCAGGCGGAGGCCGAGATCCGCTGGCTGGATCACTGCGAGACCACGCTGGCCCGCTACCGGCCGGAGCCCGCGGATGCACCGGCGGCCGGATCGGGGCGGAGCGCGCCGGACCGTACCGCGCGGAAGGCGGGGCACCGGTGAACGTCCTGGAACTTCGCGGCGTCCACCGCACGCACGGCACCGGGGACGTCGCCGTGCACGCGCTGTCCGGCATCGACCTGACCGTCGGCGAGGGCGAACTCGTGGCGGTGATGGGTCCGTCCGGCTCGGGGAAGTCGACGCTGCTCAACTGTGCCGGCGGCCTGGACCGCCCGACCGGCGGGGAGGTGTTCGTCGAGGGCAGGCTGCTCGCCGACCTGCCCCGCAAACGGCTCGCCGCGCTGCGCCGGCGCAGCATCGGCTACGTCTTCCAGGACCTGAACCTGCTGCCCAGCCTGACCGCGGTGGAGAACGTCGCGCTGCCGCTGGAACTCGACGGCCTCTCGCCGCGCAGGGCGCACCGGATCGCCCGGGGGTCGCTCGACGAGGTCGGGCTCGGCGACCTGACCGACCGGTTCCCGGACGACCTGTCCGGCGGTCAGCAGCAGCGGGTCGCCATCGCCCGGGCGCTCGTCGGGGACCGGCGGCTGGTGCTGGCCGACGAGCCCACCGGCGCGCTCGACTCGGTGACCGGCGAGGCCGTGCTGCGCCTGCTGCGCGCCCGGGTTGACGCGGGTGCGGCCGGGGTGCTCGTCACGCACGAGGCACGCCACGCGGGATGGGCGGACCGGGTGGTGTTCCTGCGGGACGGCGCCGTCGTGGACACGTCCGGACCGCTTGCCCGGCCGGAGGACCTGCTCGCCGCGGGGGGTGCCGGTTGATGGCGTCGTGGAGGGTCGCGCTGCGCGTCGCCCGGCGTGACGCGCGGCGGGCCCGCGGGCGCACCGCACTGGTCGTCGTGATGATCGGGCTCCCGGTACTCGCGCTGGTGTTCGCGGCCGCCGTCTTCGACATGCAGCGCCTCACGCCGCAGGAGCGGGTGACCCGGGTCATCGGCTCGGCCGACGGGGCCGTCCACTACGGCCAGCGGATCAAGGCCAAGGACAGCGGCGCGGGCGCCGGTGTCGTACCGGAGACACGGTACGACGCGTCGGCCGGGTACATCCTCGGGTCGGAGGCCGGCCCGCACGATCCCGCCGCTCTCCTGCCGTACCTGCCGGCCGGGTCGAGCGCCACCGCCACCTGGGAGGCCGACGTGGACATGCGTACGGCGGGCGGGACGGGCAAGATCATGGCGCGCGGCATCGACCCCACCAGCCCCGCGACGCAGGGTCTGGTCCGGCTGTTCCGCGGCCGGATGCCGCGCACCGACACCGAGGTGACCGCGTCGTCGATGGCGCTGGACCGGCTCGGTGCCCGGCTCGGCGACACGGTCACCACCGCGAAGGGGCTGCGGTTCACCGTCGTCGGCGTCACCGAGGTGTCCGGCGCGATCAGAGAGTCGCTGGTGTTCCTGCCGTCGGCGCCGATCCCGGACGCGAACGGGTACTGGCTCGTCAAGCAGCCGGGCCCGATGACCTGGGCGGAGATCCAGAGCCTGAACCGCCACGGGTTCGATGCGCAGTCCCGGCAGCTGATGCTGGATCCGCCGAAGATGCCCGGCGGCCAGGAGACGATCGCTGGGCTGTCGCCGTTCGGGCTGGGCACCGTCGTTGCCGGCCTCGGCCTGCTCGAAGTCGTGCTGCTGGCCGGGCCGGCGTTCGCCGTGGGCGCCCGCCGCCGGCAGCGGCAGCTCGCGCTGGTCGGCGCGAACGGGGGTACGCCGGCCGTACTGCGGCGCATCGTGCTCGCCGACGGCCTCGTGTCCGGCGCCGTGGCGGGGGTGGCCGCCACCGCCATCGGCCTCGCGGCCGCGTTCGGGTTACGTGGACAGCTGGAGGTGCTGGTCTTCCACCAGCGGTTCGGCGGGTACCGCGTCGACCTCTGGTGGGTCGCCGGGATCGGCGCGCTCGCCGTGGTCATCGGAGTGCTGGGCGCCGCCGTGCCGGCGTTCAGCGCGGCGCGGCAGGACATCGTGGCGGCGCTGGCCGGCCGGCGGGGCGTGCACCGGTCGCGGCAGCGCTGGTGGCTGCTGGGCGCCGGACTGGTCGCCGGCGGCGGGCTGCTGGCCGCGGCCGGCGCGTACGGGCACAGGTCGCCGGTCACCGTCGCCGGGCTGTGCGTCGGGGAGTTCGGCCTCGTGCTGTGCACCCCGGTGATCGTCGGGCAGATCGCCCGGCTCAGCCGGTACCTGCCGCTGAGCCCGCGGATCGCGCTGCGCGACGTGGCCCGCCGCCGTACCGCGTCGGCGCCGGCCATCTCGGCGGTCATGGCCGCGGTCGCCGGCAGCATCGCCCTGACCGTGTACCTGGGCGTGAGCGACCAGTCACAGGTTACGTTCATCCCGTCCGCGCCGCTGGGATCCGTGGTCGTCACCACGACCGGCTGGAACACGTCAAAGAAACCGGCCGACGACGCGGTACCGAAGATCACCGCGGCGCTGGAGGACGTGTTCCCCGGCGCCACGCCGGTACCGGTGACGACGCTCGTCTGCCCGTCCGTCACGTTCGGATGCAGTGCCCAGGCGGCCGCGCCGCTTGACCAGCGCTGCCCCTACTACCCGGGACCGAACCTCAGCAAGGCGACGATCCGCAGGGCGAAGGCCGATCCCCGGTGTGACTACTACTCCGCCGGCGGCATCGGGTCGTACGACACCGGCGGCGAGGTGGTGACGGACGATCCGGCGGTGGTGTCCGCGATGACCGGGCTGCGCGGCGCGGCACTGGACTCGGCGGTGGCGACGCTGCGCGCGGGCGGTGCGCTCGTACCGGACGCGTCCGACGTCGAGGACGGCCAGGCGCTGGTGTCGTTGCGGGGGCTGCTGTGGACCGAGGATGGCACCACGCCGGAGGTGAGCGGGCTGGCGCCGGGTATGCCGCCGGACGAACTGGACATCAGGGTGCCGGGCTACGCCGTACCGGTGGGCGCGCAGCAGCCGATCCTGTCCCCGGCGCTCCTCGGGGCGAAGGCTCTGGAAACGGCGAAGCCGACCACCCGGGTCGGGCACGTCATCCTGATGCCCGCGGCGCCCGCGACCCAGGCGCAACTGGACCACCTCCGGGCCGAGCTGACCGGCGTCACGGACGGCGCGTACATCGAGCACCTGCCGGTCCACCACCCGTCACCGGTGCCGCTGATCCTGGCGATCGCCGCCGGCATCGTGGCGCTTGGCGCGGCGGCCATCGCGACCGGACTGGCCGCGGCCGACTCGCGTACCGACCTCACGACCCTGGCGGCGGTCGGCGCCGCGCCCCGGGTACGGCGGTCGCTGTCGCTCGCGCAGTCCGGCATCATCGCCGGGCTCGGCTCGGTACTGGGCGCGGTGGCCGGCTTCGGCGCGGCGGTCGCCGTCATCACCGGGATCAACCAGCAGTACGCGAGCGTCTGGCCGTCCCCCGACCCGATCCCGATCCACGTGCCGTGGACCAACTTCATCGTGTCGCTGATCGCCGTGCCGGCGGTGGCCATGCTCGGCGCTGGCCTGCTCACCAGGTCCCGGTTGCCCAGCGAACGGCGCGCGGTCTGACGGGGCGCGTCGCCGATCGGGCGGGTGGCCTCCGGGCCTGCGCTGCGGGCATCCCGCCCGGATGTTGCGCAGGTGTCGCACCGGGTCCGCGCGGGCCGGCGTTTCGTCCGGCCCGCGCGACCGGACGGGATCCGGCACACTGGACGGATGTCAGGTCCCGCCGGCTGGATGCGCGCCCTCGGTCACCGGCGCTGGTTCGCCCGGCTCGGGCGCGCGCTGGTCCCGGCCGACCGGGTGATCGGCCGGTTGACCGGGGGCCGGGTCGTCGCGTTCGGCCTCCGTGAGCTGCCCTCGTTGCTGCTGACCACGACCGGTCGCAGGACCGGGCAGCCGCGCACCCAACCGCTGCTGTACGCGCCGGACGGCGACGGGTATGTGGTGATCGGCTCGAACTGGGGCCAGCGGCGGCAGCCGGCCTGGGCGCTGAACCTGGTCGCGGATCCCCGGGCCCTTGTCACGCTCGGCGGTCGGCGGCTGGCGGTGCGGGCGCACCTGGCGACCGGTGCGGAACGCGAGCGGCTGCTGGCGCTCCTGCTGGCCATGTGGCCGGCCTACGAGACGTACCGGCAGCGGGCCGGCGACCGGGAACTGATGGTGTTCCGGCTGATCCCGGTCGGCTGATACCGGCCGATCGCGGCGGTTGCGATCAGCGCACCCCCGTACCGGTATAGGCTTCTGTTCCGTGAACGTGAGTGATCTGCTGGTCGAGACGTACGACCGCCTGCCCGACCTCGTCCGGTCCGCGGTGGACGGGCTCACTCCGGAGCAGTTGGTGTGGGCACCGGCTCCGGGGGCCAACACCATCGGCTGGCTCGTCTGGCACCTGACCCGGATCCAGGACGACCACATCGCCGACATCCTCGGCACGGACCAGGTGTGGGTCGCGGGCGACTGGGCCGGCCGCTTCGGGCTCGCCGCCGACCCGTCCAACACCGGGTACGGTCACTCCGCCGAGGATGTCGCCAGCGTCCGGCCGGAGAGCGCGCGGGCGCTCATCGACTACTACGACGCGGTCGCCGCCCGGACGCGGGAGATGCTCACCGGCCTCACCGAGCCCGACCTCGACCGGATCGTGGACGAGTCGTGGCAGCCGCCGGTGACTCTCGGCGTCCGGCTCGTCAGCGTCGCGAACGACGACCTCCAGCACCTCGGTCAGGCCGGTTACCTCCGCGGGCTCCAGACCGGCGGCTGACGCGGCGCCCTGCCGCCTCCGGCCGCGGTCAGGCCGGCACCGGCCGCGCGTGGTCGCTCGCGAGCTTGACCGCCAGCGCGCCGAGGACGGTGCCCATGACGTACCGCTGAGCCCGCAGCCAGACGGGTCGCTTGGCCAGGAACACCGCGATCGTACCGGCGGCCAGCACGATCGCCAGGTTCACCGTGAGGCTCACCGCGATCTGGGCACCGCCCAGCACGAAACCCTGGACCACGAGGTGCCCGGCCGCCGGGCGCTCGAACTGCGGGATGAGCGACAGGTACATCACCGCGGCCTTGGGGTTCAACAGGTTCGTCATCAGCCCCATCACGAACAGCCGGCGCGGTGAGTCGGGCGCGAGCTGCCGGGGTTCGAACACCGAGGCGCCGCCCGGGCGCAGCGCCTTCCAGGCCAACCAGCCGAGGTACCCGGCGCCGGCGAGCTTGACCGCGACATACAGCTCGGGTACGGCGACGAAGAGCACCGACAGGCCGAGGTTGGTGGCGGTCAGGTACGCCAGGAAGCCCACCGCCACACCGGAAAGCGACATGACGCCGGCCCGGCGTCCCTGGGTGATGCTGCGCGACACCAGGTACATCATGTTCGGGCCGGGCGTCAGCACCATGCCGAGTGCGACGGCGCAGACACCGAGAATCGACGAGGCTGCTACCACGCCTGACAGCCTGTCGCGCCATGCAACGGCGGCATAGGGCCAATTCCGCGTGCCTGGCCCGCCGCACCGTGCGTGGCGATCCGGTCGCGCACCCGGTCCCTCGGGCGGGGCGGGGCTGCCCGCCGGAACGGCGCGTGACACGATGGCCTGACGCGAGGCGGGGAGGCGGAGCATGGCGCCGCAGGTGAGCGTGCGAAGGGCTCGCGTCGCGGTCTCGTTGCTGTTCCTGCTGTACGGCACCATCCTGGGCACCTGGACCGCACGGATCCCTGCCGTCAAGCACCGGCTGGCGTTGACCGACGGTCAGCTCAGCCTCGCCCTGCTCGCGTTCGCCGCCGGTGCCATCGTCGGCATGCAGGCGTCCGGCCGGCTCGTCGACCGGTACGGCAGCACGAACGTGATGATTCCGGCGGTGCTCGCCGACGGCGTACTGCTGGTCGGCCCGTCGCTCGCGCCCGACCTGCCGGTCCTGGCGGTCTGCCTGCTCGCGTTCGGCACGGTGCACGGCACGCTCAACGTCGCGATGAACGTCAACGCGGTCGAGGTGCAGCGCATCCGGGACCGGCCGATGATCTCCTCGTGCCACGCGGTGTACAGCGTCGGCGGCTTCGCCGGGGCCGGCATCGGCGGCCTGTTCGCCTCGGCCGCGGTCGGCCCGACGCCGACGTTCCTCACGGTGACCGTGCTGGCCGCCGCGCTCTCCGCGTGGTCGGCGCGGTGGGCACTGCCGCGCGGCGTGGCCCGGTCGCTGGCGGACGGCGCCGGCAGCGGGGAACTGTCGCCGGCGGACCGCGCCGTGGAGCCGGCTGGCGGCGTGCTGGAGCCGGCGGCGGCAGCGGGAGCGGTGGAGTGCGCAGAGCCGGTC
>JBDZVD010000189.1:0-9313 GCA_040255525.1 Micromonosporaceae bacterium
GCCGCCGCCGCTGCCGCCGCCGCTGCCGCCGCCGCTGCCGCCGCCGCCGTGCTGGCCGGCGCCGGGATCAGACATCGAAGAAGACGGTCTCATCGGCGCCCTGCAGGTGGATGTCGAAGCGCAGCCCGCCGTCCTCGGCGACCGCGACCAGGGTGGCGCGCGACTCCGGCTCGTCTATTGTGGACAGTACCGGGTCCGCCGCGTTGGCCGCCGCCTCGTCGGGGAAGTAGATCCGGGTGACCAGCCGGTTGAGCATGCCCCGGGCGAGGACGGACACGTCGATGTGTGGCGCCTGCTGGCCGCCTCCCGGTGCGGGTACCGGGCCGGGCTTGAGGGTCAGGATCCAGTACCGCCCGTCGGCGTCGGTGGGGCAGCGGCCGAGGCCACGGAAGCCGGGACCGTGGCCGAGCGCCCAGCCGGCCGCACCGGCACCGCCAGAGGCCGGATCGGCGCTCCGGCCGGCCGCGGAACCGGCGGAACCGGTGCCGCTGCCGGCCGTGTGGTCGTCGGCCGCGGCCGCCTGGCGGGGGATTCCGGGGCCGCGCGGATCGTCCGGGTGCGCGAACCGGCCGTCCGGGTCGGCCTGCCACGTCTCGATGAGCGCGTCCGGCACCGCGGCGCCCTCGCCGTCGAGCACCCGCCCGCTGATCCGGATGGCGCCCGGCGTGCCCTCGGGTACCACCAGCGGGCCGTCGCTCCACGGCAGCGCGCCGGGCAGCGCGAAGAACGGGCCGACGGTCTGCGACGGCGTGGTCGGTTGGGCGGCGTCCATCAGTGCCCTCCGTTCTCGAACACGGTGGCCCGCGGACCCCGCAGCACGATGTCGAACCGGTACCCCAGCGCCCACTCGGGAACCGTGCTGTCCAGGTCGAAGCCGCAGATCATCCGCTGCCGGGCCGCCTCGTCGCGAACCGAGTTGAAGATGGGGTCCTGGCCGAACAGCGGGTCGCCCGGGAAGTACATCTGGGTGACCAGCCGCTGGGTGAACGCCCGACCGAACAGCGAGAAGTGCAGGTGCGCGGGGCGCCAGGCATTGCTGTGGTTGCGCCACGGGTACGCGCCGGGCTTGATGGTGATGAACCGGTAGTTGCCCTCGCTGTCGGTGACGCACCGGCCGCCGCCGTCGAAGTTCGGGTCCAGCGGCGCGTCGTGCTGGTCGCCATCGTGGCGGTACCGGCCGGCCGCGTTGGCCTGCCACAGCTCGACGAGCGTGTCCGGCACGGGACGGCCGTTGCCGTCCAGGATCCGGCCGTGCAGCACGATCCGTTCGCCCAGCGGTTCGCCGGCGTGCTGCCGGGTCAGGTCGGCGTCCAGTTCGCCGACCCGGTCGTGACCGAACACCGGACCGGTGATCTCGGTGAGCCCCTGCGGCAGCGGGCGCAGCGGCCGGTGCGGGGTGCGCAGCCGGGTCGAGCGGTAGCCCGCGAAACCCGGTTCGGGGTGGGAGCCGTGGTCGGGTGGGTAGAACGGGAGCCGCAGGTCGGTCACGTCGGGCATGTCTACTCCTGCCGTTCGGTCTGCTGCCGGAGCCCGCGCAGGGCGGCCAGCTCCGACGGGGTGGGGGGATCGGTCTCGCGCAGCGACTGCGCGATCCGTACCGGCCAGCCGGTGCGGGCGCGTACCTCGTCGACCCCGACGCCGGGGTGTAGCGCGGTGACGACCAGTTCACAGGTTTCCGGGTCCGGTCGCAGCACACCGAGATCGGTGATGACCATCCGCGGGCCGGCGCCGCGCAGCCCTAGCCGTTCCCGGTCGCCCTTGCCGCGCCCGAAGCCGACCGAGGTCACGAAGTCGACCCGCTCGACGAACGCGCGGGTGGACTGCCGGACCACGACGATGACCTCGCGGCAGTTCGCCGCGATCTCCGGCGCCCCACCCGCGCCGGGCAGCCGGACCTTCGGCCGGCGGTAGTCGTCACCGATGACGGTGGTGTTCACGTTGGCGTACTTGTCGATCTGTGCGGCGCCGAGGAACCCGATGTCGATGCGACCGGGCTGGAGCCAGTAGTTGAACACCTCCGGCACGCTGATCACCGCGTCCGCGGTGTCGGCGAGAATACCGTCCCCGATGGACAGTGGCAGGCGGTCCGGCTTGGCGCCCAGGGTGCCGGACTCGTACACCAGCACGAGCCCGGGCGCGTGCGTGCGCCGGGCCAGATTGGCGGCCGTGCTGGGCAGCCCGATGCCGACGAAGCAGACGCTCCCGTCGTGCAGCGCGCGGGCGGCGGCGACGGTCATCATCTCGTCGGAACTCCAGCCCCGGCCGCTGTCCGGGGCCGGCACACCGGCCCGCGAGGCGTCGGGGGAGGCGCCGACAGGCGAGTCGTCGCGGGCAGGCGGTCGCTGCTGAGGGTTCACGCCCGCACCTCGTCCGCGGTCGCGTCGAAGACGTGGCTTGCCAGCCATCGATGGAACTCGTCGCGGTCCCGGCTGATCCGGTCCCACTCCCGGTAGTACTCGTTGTCCCGTACCGAATAGCCCTGCGCGTACGACGGGTGGGCGCCGCCGGGCGCGGCGGCGACGTAGTCGACCGCCCAGGTCGGCAGCACGATCGCCCCGGGGCGCGGGTCCAGTTCGTCGACGATCTCCTCCACGGTCACCAGCGACCGGGTGGCGCACAGCACGGCTTCCTTCTGCACCCCGGTGATCCCCCAGAGCTGGACGTTGCCCCGCCGGTCCGCCCGCTGCGCGTGGATGACCGCGGCGTCCAGCTTCAGGGCCGGTACCGCGGTCAGCACCTCGCCGGTGAACGGGCAGGTGATCGGTGCGATGTTCGGCGTCTGGCCGGGCAGGTCGGTGCCGACGTACCCGCGCATCACCGCGAACGGGAGCCCGGACGCCCCGGCCACGTACCGGTTGGCCATGCCGGCATGGCTGTGCTCCTCGAGTTCGAGGTGCACCGGCCAGTCGTTGGAGACCGCGTCACGGAAGCGGTGCAGCGAACCGACTCCGGGATTGCCGCCCCAGGAGAAGACCAGGCGGGTGGCGCAGCCGGCCCCGATGAGCTGGTCGTAGATGAGGTCCGGGGTCATCCGCACCAGGGTCAGCCCGCGCCGGCGCTGGCGGATCACCTCGTGCCCGGCCGCGAACGGGATCAGATGGGTGAAGCCCTCGAACGCGACGGTGTCCCCGTCGTGAACGACCTCGGCCACCGCCTGGGCGAGCGAGGTGATTCGGGCCATTGTGCCTCCGCTCTCCGGGTCCGTCGTTTCCGGTCCGCCGTCTTCGGGTCCGCCGTTTCCCAGGGCCGCTGTTTCCGGGGTCGCCGTGCTTACGTTCGCTCTGCGAACACGAATCCGTATATCGAACGACACTATCGACCCCGGGGGTGACCGGTCAACGACGCACTTATCACATTCAAACTCCAGCCGCGCCGCCAGTACGCTGGACTTCCGGCCGGCAGGTCACCGGCGGCTGTCCCACCCCCTGGAGTCTGGCGTGTCCGAAGCATTCCTCGTCGACGGTGTCCGCACTCCGCAGGGCCGATACGGCGGTGCGCTGTCCACGGTGCGGCCGGATGACCTCGCCGCTCTCGTGGTGGGCGAGGTGGTTCGCCGGGCCGGCGCACCGGCCGACGCGATCGACGAGGTGATCCTCGGCGCGGCCAATCAGGCCGGTGAGGACAACCGGAACGTGGCGCGGATGGCCGTGCTGCTGGCCGGGCTGCCGGAGACCGTGCCGGGTTTCACCGTCAACCGGCTCTGCGCCAGCGGGCTGACCGCGGTCGCCACCGCCGCGCAGATGGTCCGGTCCGGCGAGGCCGACCTGGTGGTCGCGGGCGGGGTCGAGTCGATGACCCGGGCGCCCTGGGTGATGGCCAAGCCGGGTACCCCGTGGGCGCGGCCCGGCGAGGTGCACGACACCTCGCTCGGCTGGCGTTTCACCAACCCGCGCTTCGCCGCGGCCGACGCCGCGGTGCCGGCCGGGGCGGGTCCGGAGACGACGAAGATGACGCTGTCGATGGGGGAGACCGCCGAAGAGGTGGCCGCCCTCGACGGCATCACCCGGGCGGACTCGGACGCGTTCGCCCTGCGCAGCCACCAGCGCGCGGTCGCGGCCACAGACGCCGGCCGGTTCACCGGCGAGATCGTGCCGGTACCGGTGAAAGACACGACCGTCACGGTCGACGAGGGACCGCGACGCGACACGTCGCTTTCGAAGCTGGGCAAGCTGCGCCCGGTCTTCCGGAAGTCGGGCGTGGTCACCGCCGGCTCGTCGTCGCCGCTGTCCGATGGCGCCGCGGCCATCCTGGTGGCCAGCGAGCGCGCCGTGCAGCGGTACGGCCTGCGCACCCGGGCGAGGGTGGTCGCGTCGGCGAGCGCCGGGGTGGCACCCAACCTGATGGGCCTCGGCCCGATCCCCGCCACCGAGAAGGCGCTCGCCCGCGCCGGCTGGCAGGTGGGCGACCTGGACACGGTGGAGTTGAACGAGGCGTTCGCCGCGCAGAGCCTGGCGGTGATCCGGCGGCTGAAGCTGGACGAGGACCGGGTCAACACCGATGGCGGCGCGATCGCGCTCGGGCACCCGCTCGGCTGCTCCGGCGCCCGGCTGACGGTGACCCTGCTGGGCCGGATGGAGCGGGACGGCGCGCGGCGCGGCCTGGCGACCCTGTGCGTGGGCGTGGGCCAGGGCGCCGCACTGCTGGTCGAGCGCTGACTCTCTCCCTCACTTCTCCCGACCGGTCTGCGTCGCGGCGCTGACGTGCCGAGCCGGACCTGTCGGCGGGCCGGCCGGCGGGTGACCTCCGGTCGGACCGCTTCGTTTCCGGGTCCGGTCACCAACCGGTGGCACCTTCCGGTTCACCTCACACAGGCGATGAGGCATCACCCCGCCGTCCCGAAACATGGTCAGAAAGCGGTAGCCGGGCGTGCGATGACGCCCCGATCCGGGCATCGCCCGAGCGGCCTGTCCAGCGAGGGGGAGAGATGAGCAGGGACCTCAGCCGTGCCAAGAACGGTACCCACGGTCGTAACCGGCCGTCCGCAGCGCTGGAGGACACCGACCCGATGACCCGGGAAGACATTCTCGAGGCGTTCGGGCCCGACGCGTCGAGTTCGAGTGCCCATCGCCGGCCCGACCGCACTCCACCCGATCCGGATCCGGGTGACGATCCGCGGCCGCCGTCCTGAGTCAGCGATCCTGAGAGGCAGACATGCGATACGACGACTTTCTCGCCCAGGTTCGCGACCGCGGCGAGTACGCCGACCGGCACGAGGCCGAGTTCACCACGCTGGCGGTGCTGCGAATCCTCGCCGGCCGGCTGACCGCGCAGGAGGCCGACGACCTCGCGGCGCAGCTGCCCGAGGAGGTGGCCGGCATCCTGACCGGCTTCTCGGGCGAGCCGGAGACATTCAACGTGCACGAGTTCCTGCGCCGGATCGCGGAAGTGACCGGGGCCAGCCAGCGAACCGCGCAATGGGACGCGAGCGCCGTGCTGTCCACGGTGGCGGACGCGGTCAGCGGTGGTGAGGTCAACGACGTACTCACCCAGCTTCCGTCCGGGTACGCGGTGCTGTTCGGCCAGCCGGCGATCAGCGGTTGACACCGGGAAAGGGTGCGCCGGGACGGAACGCGCCGGCGCACTCCGCCCCGGCCTCAGCGCAGGATTCCGGTGTGGCCCAGCGAATACCGGCCCGGCTGCGGCCAGACGCACAGTCCGTGCGGTTCGATGCCGACCGGGATCTTCGCGATCAGATGGCCGTCGCTGGTGTCTATCGCGTAGACCACCGAGTTGTACCGGCCGGACAGCCAGAGCACCTTGCCGTCCGGGGACAGCCCGCCCATGTCCGGGCTCCCGCCGCCGGGGATCTGCCACTTCGCGGTGAGCTTGCCGGTCGCGAAGTCCAGTACCGACACCGAGCCCTCGCCCCGGTTGGTGATGTACATCTTCGTGGAGTCCCGGCTCACGTACAGACCGTGCGCCCCCTGGCCGGTGGGCAGGAACGTCGGGGGACCGAACGTGTCACCGTCCAGTACCCACACGCCGCTGGACTGCATGTCCGCGACGTACCAGGTCTTTCCGTCCGGGGACACCTTCACGTCCTGCGGCATCGGGTTGTTGCCCGGCAGGCGCTGCTGACCGATGATCTTCTGGTTCGCGACGTCCACCTTGAGCAGCTCGCCGGAGAACTCGCAGCTCGCGATCATGTAGCGGCCGTCGGCCGAGAAGTCCGCGTGGTTCACCCCGTCGCAGGTCACGTCGATCGTTTTGATCGGCGCCATGGTGTGCGGGTCGCGGAACACGATCTGGTGCGCCGCCTCGGCCATCACCACGGCGTACTTGCCGTCCGGCGTGAAGTAGAGGTTGTACGGGTCGTTGACCGGCACCGGTGCGCCGAACCTGCCGGTGGCCGGGTCGATGGGGGTCAGGGCGTTGCCCTGGTCGCTGTTGACCCACAGGGTACGCAGGTCCCAGGACGGCACCACGTGCTCCGGGCTGTGTGGCACATCGACCGTGTCGATCACCTTGTACGTCTCCGGGTCGATCACCGACACGGTGTCGCTGCCGTTGTTGGGTACGTAGACCCGGAACAGGTCGTCCTTGACCGCGTCGGACAGGTTGCCCGGCCGGTCCGCCGCGTACAGGTCGTCCGGGTCCAGCACCGGGGGCATGCCGGGCAGCGGTCCACCGACGGAGGTGTTGGCGTTGGCCGTCTGCACCGGGTGCGCCGAGCGCGGCGGTAGGTCGGGTGTCCGGTGCTGCGCGTGCGGAGCGCCGCTCCGGTCGGTACAGGCGGCGGCGACCAGCAGCGTGGCGCCGAGCGTGACGGTGCCGAGCTTCAGGTACCGACAGGTGCGGTTCATAGGCCCACCAGTTCCGTCATCGTGACCGGCCGCAGCTTCAGCTGCCGGAGCCGGTCCAGGATCGCGGGAATCGCGGCCACGGTGCCGGCGTGGCCGCAGTGCATGCTGATGATCGAGCCGCCACGTACCGAAGCCGACACGGTACGGGTCACCGCCTCCGCGCCGGGGTCGGTGTTGTCCAGCGAGTCGAGGTCGTACGACAGGCAGGTGGCGTACCCGGCCCGGGCCGCCTGGGCGCGGATGGTCGCGGTGGAGTACTGCGTCATCGACGGGCGGAACCAGGTCCCGATCGACCCCACCAGCCGCTTCAACACGGCCGCGCACGCGGCGATCTCGGCGAACGCGCCGTCCGCGTCCATGCTCGCCAGGTCGCCGTGGTTCTGGGTGTGGTTGCCCAGCTCATGGCCACCGTCGAGGATTCGCCTGGCGATCTCCGGCGTGCCGTCCAGCCAGCTGCCCACGGCCAGCACCGTGACCCGGGCGCCACCCCGCTCCAGCTCGTCGAGCAGTGCCCGTACCTGTGCCGGGTCGCCCTGGCCGTGGAACGTCAGCGCGACGGCCGGCCGGTCCCTCGGCCCATTGGTGATCTCGGGCGGCAGGGCCTCCCGACCACTCGCCGCCGGCGCCGGTTCGGGGGTGGCACCCGGTCGGGTCGTCGCCGGGGCCGCGCCCTGCCGCCGGTGTGCGGCCGTGCCGGCGACGGCCGCGAGGCGGTGGTGCCCGTGCGGCTCGCACGCCGCGACCGGCGCCGTGGCCAGAGCGAGTACCGCCGCCTTGAGCGCGCCGCGACGGTCGAGCGAGGCCGCCGGCAGCGGTGGTTCGGGCGGCGAAGTCTCGTCCTGTCGCACGGATCCCCCTGATTCCTGACGGCGCGGTGACGCACCTGGCGCCCGTCCGGCGGGGAGGGGGTACCCGTGGCCGGAGCGGCGCGGAAACGACTGGTCTGGGTCGCCGCGCGGCGTCAGACGCGACGAGCCAGACTATTCGAACTGGTCAGTGGCCCAGGCCGTGGGCGACCCGGCGATTTCACGTTACCGGTTGTCGCGCCCGGCCATGCCGAGCTCGCTCAGTGCACCGGCGTGTCGGCCGGCTCCAGGACCGCCTCGTCGCGGGACAGCACCCACAGCTCGTCGGGCACCATGACGACACTGGTCGGCCAGCCGTCCGGCCGGATCTCGTACCTGCTGGGCGGCCCGGACTGCTCCCAGAACGCCCCGACGATCGTGCCGGTCGCGCCCGCATGCCGGCCGCCCACCATCCGTATCCGGGTACCCGGGGCGTGCCCGCCGTCGGCGTCCACGAGCACCGCGTCCAGGATCTGCCGGGCGCCGGCGAACGCGTCCCGTCCCGGCACCTGTATCGCGCCGTCGCCGCCGACCAGGGTCGAGGGCAGCACGCCGGAGGCCGCCTCGATGCGCGAGCGCAGGTCGCCCGGGGTGCCGGCGGTGTGCGGGCCGCTGTCGAGCAGCCGCCGGGCGGCACGGTCCAGCCGGGCGCAGGCGGTGTCGACGGTGGTCTCCTCGCCGAGTTCGGCCGCCCAGGCCAGTTCGCCGGCCGACGGTACGAGGTCGGGCCGCTCGTGCGCGACGACCACGTACAGCGACGCGAGGGCGCTACGGCGCCCGGCGCCGCGGTACAGCGAACCGGCACCGGTGCCCTCCTCCCCGCGGGTGGGCGGGAACCGGTCGGCCAGGTGCCGGGCCCGGCCGTCGGGCAGGTCGGCGGCCAGCCGGGCGTCCCGTACGCGTTGAGCGAAATCGCGCTGCCTGCGGCACTCGACCAGCCACCGACGGTGACTGTCGCTACCGGCCGGGTGCACCGTGCGGCCACGGCTGGCCGGCATCCCGGCATCCAGGTCGTCACCGGGCGGGCGGTCGCCGGCCCCGGTGCTCAATTGGCGCGCGGCGACCAGGTAGGACACGCCGGCCCGGGCGGCCTGTGCCCGGATGGCACGTTTGCGTGCCCGGTCCGGAGTCGGCTTGCGGCGAGGTTTGTCCACCATTTCGTCCTCCGCGGGCGCGGGGCCCGCTGGTGGGAGGTTCGGTCAAGGTGCAGGTACGCTGCCCTGCCGCGATGATAGCCGCCACGGCCGGCCTGCCGTGCCGGCGTGACGAGCGTGGCCGGGGCCGGGCGCGCCGGACGGTCGGTCCGCGGTGACGGAGGTCTCCTGTCGCGGTGGCGGTGGGGCCCCGGGCCGCCGGCCCGAGCAGGTCGACGGAGTGGCGACTCGCCCCGGACAGTGACCCCCGGCGGGCGGCCCGCGTTGGCAGGGGGAAGCCGGTGCTGGGCCGGGGTAGCATCGGAACGGGCAGTGCGCCTGCCCGAGCCTTGTGCGTCGCCCACGCCGACCACTGACAGGCCAAGAGGCATCGACTCAGCGCTTCACTTCCGCCTGCGGCGTTTCGCGCCGTCGATGGGCGGTACGCGTGGGGTCCCCCGGAGGTTGATCATGTTTGAGCGGTTTACCGACCGAGCACGGCGGGTTGTGGTCCTGGCTCAGGAAGAGGCCC